>DATLDQ010000024.1:0-114815 GCA_035525785.1 Steroidobacteraceae bacterium
CGAGCAGCGTCTGGTAAAAGAAGTACTCGAGCGCGGAGTCGTCGAGCGCGCGCGCTTCTTCGCCGAGGACCCGGTGCCAGCTGCGCACGCGCTCGGCCCACTGCTCCGGGATCTCCGCGAGAGTCACCAGGCGCATGCGCATGTCCTCGCCGCGCTTGGTGTCGTGCGTCGAAGTGCCGAGCATGCCCGCGGGCTGGCTGCGCTGGCGCTCGAGATTCACCGCGTGGAACTCCTCGAGCGTCCCCGCGAGACGCCGCGGATCCCCGCCCACCTCGTTGTGCGAGATGAGCCGGTTGTATCGATAGAACGCCGTGTCCTCGAGGCCCTTGGCCATGACCGGCCCGCTGTATTGCTGGAACTTCATCGCGCAACGCAGCGCCGCGTGACGGCTGAACCCGCTGCGCGGTGATGCCACCAGCGAGCCCGTGAGCAGCAGCTCGAGGAAGTCGAACACGCTCGGGTCGAGATCGCGTTCGAGGAGGCGCGCGCCCGCCAATGCGGACAGGATGCGACGGCGATCGGTCTCCGAGAGCTCGCCGCGCGAATCTAGGTAGGTGCGGTAGACAGGGAAGCAGGCCACGGTGGCGCGCAGCGCGCGGTGCAGGATGCGCCGCGTGAAATCGGCGGTGCGCGAGTTCTGGCGGGCCACGCGGGCGGCGTCGCGCGCGAGCACGTTGAGCTCGCTGGCCATCTCGTTCTTCATGACGAAGATCTTGCTGTCGCGCACGATCTCCTCGAAGGTCGCGCGCTCGCCGCTGAATTCGCGCCAGGTCGCGGTCAGCGCGCTCTCGCCGCGCCCGTCGGTGAGCAGGCGCAGCACCTGGTTGCCGAATTCGTAGCCCGTGGTGCCTTCCACCTGCCATTCGGCCGGCAGTCGCTCGTCCTCGGCGAGGATCTTCTCGACCACGAGGTAGAAAGGCCGGGAGACACCGGTGGTGTCGAGCGCCATCTCGCGCAGCCGCGCGAGATACTGGCCCGGGTCGAGCAGGCCATCGATGTGGTCGATGCGCAGTCCGTCGATCACGCCATTGCGCAGCAGCTGCGCCACCAGCCGATGGATGTGCTCGAACACCTCGGGCAGCTCGACTCGCAGCCCCGCGAGATCATTGATGTTGAAGAACCGGCGGTAGTTGATGTCGTCGCCGGCCACGCGGAAGTGACTGGCGCGCCAGTACTGGCGCTGAATGAGCGCGTCGAGCTCGCGACGCGTCGCGTCGGCGCCGCCATTGAGCCGGCGCAGTCTCTCCGCGATGCAGGCCGCGGCTTCGCGACGGCTCGCCACGATGCTCGCGAGCTCGCGCTTGAGCTCCTCGGCGCGGCGTTTCACCTGCGGACGCCATTCCGGCAGTGCGCTGAACGCATCGCCGAGCCGCTCAAGATCCGCATCCTGGCTGCCCAGTACCTGCGCGTAGTGCAGCGGCGAGATGGGCAACTTGTGCGAGTCGTAGGCCCAGATGGCGAAGCTGCCGGCCTCGGCGTCGAATTTGAGCTCGAGTTTGCCGTCTTCGAGCGCCGCACCGTACTGATCCCCCAGCACGGGCACGAGCAGCTTTTCCGTGAGATACAACGCCGCCGGCTCCCAGTCGATGTCGAACCAGCCGGCGAACGATGAGTCCGGGCCCCACTCCAGCACGTCCAGCCAGAGCGGATTGTCCGCGCCGCCGACGCCCATGTGGTTGGGCACGAAGTCGAGGATCTGCGACAGACCGGCGGCGTTGAATGCCTCGTGCATGGCGCCGAAGGCCGTGTGGTCGCCGAGCTCCGGATTCAGCTCGTCGTGCGCGACGATGTCATAGCCATGCGTGCTGCCCGGCCGGGCGCGCAAATAGGGCGATGCATACACATGGCTCACGCCGAGCTCGCGTAGATAGGACGCGACCGCCGCGGCGCCCGTGAATCCGAACTCGCGACGGAACTGCAGTCGGTAGGTAGCCCGGGGCGCCTTCATCGCCCGATCACCCCGCGAGCGTCCATCGCACGCTCCATGGCGCCATCAGCGCCTGCTCGGGCTTCTCGCCTTCGTGCCACAGCACGAGCCCGTCGTCATGCGGAAACTCGTGCGCCTGCGCCGACAGGTTGGCGGACAGCCGCAGTTCCCGTCCGCGTTCGCAATCCCAGCGCACGAACACCGCGCCCTCGTCGACCACCTGCCACTCGGCGCCGTGATGGATCTCGCGGATCAACGGCACGATGCGCGCGCGCCGCTCGTCCAGCGCGCGCTGGAACCAGCGCAGCATCGCGGCGTGCTCCGGCACCGCGCAGTCCTCCCAGCGCAGCTTCGACGCCTCGAAGGTGCGGCTGTCCTGGGGATCGGGGATGACGTCCCGGGTGCGCGCGTCGGCGAATTCGGGGAAGCGGCTGAACTCTTCCCGCCGCCCCTTGCGCACGGCGTCGGCGAGCTCGCCGTGAAAGTCGCAGAAGAACTGGAACGGCTGGCGCGCGTTCCACTCCTCGCCCATGAAGAGCATCGGCACCTGTGGCGCCAGCAGGTAGACCGAGCTCACGGCGCGCAACACATGGGGCGGAACCGACCGGCCGATGCGGTCGCCAAAGGCGCGGTTGCCCACCTGGTCGTGGTTCTGCAGGAATGACACGAACGCCGACGGCGGCAACACCTTGCTCGGCGATCCGCGCGCGCGCCCGCGAAACTGCATGATCTCTCCCTGGAACGCGAAACCCTCGGCGATCGCGCGCGCGAGCTTGTGCGTGTCACCGAGATACTCGCCGTAGTAGCCGGCGGACTCCCCGGTGGCAGCCACGTGCAGCACGTGGTGGATGTCGTCGTTCCATTGCGCCGTATAGCGCCGCACCGCGGCCTCGCGCCCGCGGCCGTGATCGGTCCCGTATTGACGGATCAATTGCCGCGTCTCGTTCTCCTCGTTCTCGAGGATGAGATGCAGCGGCCGGTCGCGGATCTCGCGGCGCGCGCGCTCGGCGATCTCGTCGAGCAGGTGCAGCTCGCTGTCGTCGCGGATCGCATGCACGGCATCGAGCCTGAGTCCGTCGATATGGAACTCGCGCAACCAGTAGAGCGCGTTCTGCACGAAGAATTCGCGCACCGGCGCGGCGTCGGCGCCATCGAAGTTGATGGCCGCGCCCCAGGGCGTATGGTGGCGCTCGGTGAAGAACGCCGGGGCGATGCGCGGTAGATAGTTGCCATCCGGCCCGAAGTGGTTGTAGACGACATCGAGCAGCACCGCGATGCCGCGCTCGTGCGCCGCGTCGACCAGCGCGCGCAGGTCGTCTGGCCGGCCATAGCTCGCGTCCGGCGCATACAGGAAAACGCCGTCGTAACCCCAGTTGCGCGTGCCGGGGAAATCCGCCACGGGCATGATCTCGATGGCCGTGATGCCGAGGCCCGCGAGGTGATCGAGCTTCTCGATGGCGGCGAGGAAGGTGCCTTGCGGCGTGAAGGTGCCGACGTGCAGCTCGTAGATCACCATCTCTTCCCACAGGCGGCCACGCCACGGAATGCTCCACGGGTATTCGGACCCTGGCAGCAGCTCGCTCCAGCCGTGCACGTCGTCGGGCTGAAATCGCGAGGCGGGGTCGGGCACCACGGTGCCGTCGTCGAGCTCGAATGCGTAGCGAGCGCCCGCCACGACGTCGCGCACGTCGACCTGGTGCCAGCCGCCGGCGCGCGGTGTCATCGCCCGCGCCGGCTGTCCTGCGATGCGCAGCTGCACCGCGCTCTCCGCGGGCGCCCAGATCAGGAAGCGCGCGCCGCCGCCCTCCAGCCAGCGCGGCCCGAACGAGTATTCGCGTCGGGACTGCGCACCCGAGCTTTCAGCCCGGGCCTGCACTGTCGCCTCGATGGAGATGAAACAGCAGCAGCGAGCGTGCGGTCACTTCGTAGACGTCGCCTTTCGCGAATGCGGTCTTCGGGAGCTTGCCTTCGACATTGGTGTCGACCAGCAGCGTCCACTGGTCGTCTTCCTCGTGACCGGGCAGCGTGAAGTTGACCACGTCGTGATGCGCATTGAGAACGATCAGCAGCGTCGCGTCGATGCCGCGCTGCTTGATGCCGGTGGGCTGGGCGCGTCCGTCGAGCATCATGCCGAAGCAACGCATGTTGGCATCGGCCCACTGACCCTCTTCCATCTCGGCGCCGCTGGCGTTGATCCAGGCGATCTCCTTGAGGCCGATGCTCTCGTTCACCTTCGCCGAGAGGAATCGGCTGCGACGCAGGATCGGGTACTTCGCCCGCAGGTGCGTGAGCGTGCGCACGAAGTTCACCTGGTCGTAGTGGGTGCTCGCGAGATCCCAGTCCACCCAGCCGAGATCGTTGTCCTGGCAGTAGGCGTTGTTGTTGCCGTGCTGCGTGCGTCCGAATTCGTCACCGGCGAGCAGCATGGGCGTGCCTTGCGACAGCAACAGAGTCGCGAGGAAGTTGCGCATCTGCCGGCGACGCAGCGCGTTGACTGCGTCGTCATAGGTCGGGCCTTCCGCACCGCAGTTCCACGAGCGGTTGTGATCGTGCCCGTCGCGGTTCTCCTCGCCATTGGCCTCGTTGTGCCGCTCGTTGTAGGAGACCAGATCGTTCAGCGTGAATCCATCGTGGGCCGTCACGAAGTTGACGCTGGCGTACGGCTTGCGCCCGAGGTGATCGAAAAGATCCGCGGAGCCATAGAGCCGCGGCGCCACCGCGGCGGCGCTGGCCTCACCCCGCCAGAAGTCGCGCACCGTGTCGCGGAACTGGTCGTTCCACTCGGCCCAGCCCGGCGGAAAGCGCCCCACCTGGTAGCCACCGGGGCCGCAATCCCAGGGCTCGGCGATGAGCTTGACCGTGCTCAGCACCGGGTCCTGCGAGCACACTTTGAGGAAGCCGCTGCGGTTGTCGAAGCCATCGGGTTCGCGCGCGAGAATGGTGCCGAGGTCGAACCGGAAGCCGTCGACGTGCATTTCCTGCACCCAGTAGCGCAGGCTGTCCGTGACCATCTGTATGACGCGCGGATGCGAGAGATTCAGCGTATTGCCCGTGCCGGTGTCGTTGATGTAATAGCGCCGGTCGGGCGCAAGCCGGTAGTAAGACGCGTTGTCGATGCCCTTGAAGCTCAGGGTTGGTCCGCGCTCGTTCCCCTCGGCGGTGTGGTTGTAGACCACGTCGAGGATCACCTCGAGGCCCGCGTCGTGGAACCGGGCCACCATCTCCTTGAATTCGCGCACGCCGTTCGACGGTCCGCTGCAAAACCGGGGGTCCGCCGCGAAGAACCCGATGGTGTTGTAGCCCCAGTAGTTGGTGAGGCCGCGCTCCAGCAGCAGGCTGTCGTTGACGAAGCTCTGCACGGGCATGAGCTCGACAGTGGTGACGCCCAGCGCTTTGACGTAGTCGATGACTTCGGGCGTGGACAGCCCCGCGAAGGTGCCGCGCAACGATTCCGCCACCGCGGGGTGCTTCGCGGTGAAGCCGCGCACGTGCGTCTCGTAAACGATGGTGCGGTCCCACGCGACGCGCGGGCGCGTGTTCTGCTTCCAGTCGAAATTGGAATCGACCACCAGGCATTTCTGCATGTACGGCGCGCTGTCGAGCTCGTTGAACGACAGGTCGTGGTTGTCCGCGCCAATGTTGTAGCCGAAGCAGGCGTGGTTCCACTCGAGCGCGCCCACGAACTGCTTCGCATAGGGGTCTAGCAGCAGCTTGTTGGGATTGAAGCGGTGGCCCTCTTCGGGCGCGTACGGCCCGTGAACACGATAGCCGTAGGCGTCACCCGGCCCCACGCCTTCGACATAGCCGTGCCAGATCTCGTCCGTGTATTCCGGCAGCACGATGCGTTCGAGCTCACGACCGCCCTGCGTATCGAAAATGCAGAGCTCCACCGCAGTCGCGTTGGCGGAGAACAGTGAGAAGTTGACGCCGCGCCCGTCCCAATGCGCGCCGCGAGGATTCGGCAGTCCTTCCCTGAGTCGATATCTGGAGCCCAAGATGTCCTAACAATAGTTGTTCGGACGGGCCCGGGGACCCGCCAGTTACAAGCGATCATCGTAGGAGCGCTCCGACCCGGGCGCTTACCGTCATCCGGTCATACGCGCGGAGGATCGCTGAAGCGTTCGAAGTGTCGATGCCTGGCGATCGCCGCCACGAACCTCTCCACGGCATCCCCTGCGTCATCCGCGAGCAGCACACCGGGGTCGGCCTTGCCATCGGGCAGCCTGTCAGGAATGCGCGCAGCCTCGATGAGGCGGGCACCGGCTCCCAGCGCCAGTATCGGTTTGCAGTGGCGGTACTGATCCCTGAGGAATTCCGGCGCCAGCCCCACCGCCGCGAGCGCCGCCACCCCTCCGTCACCGTCGGGGATGACCACGGCGTCGAAAATCACGGACGGCGCCGCCTCCAGCGAGACCTCGACGTCGATACTGCCGCCGTCGGCGGTCTTGACCTCGCCCATCTTGAGACCGACGTACCGGGGTACGGCACCTTCGGCAGCCAGCGCCTCGTGCAGCCGGCGGAGTGACTTCCCCGCGACGCCGTCGGCGACCAGCAATGCGATTCGGCGCGTGCGAATTCGTCCGTCACCAGGACGCGCCAGCAACGACAGCGCCGGTGAGCGCTTCACTTCGGGACGCATGTTGCGTGGCACCAGCGGCGGCTGCGCATCCGGGACATCGATGCCGAGACCTGCCGCGACGGCGCGAGCCAGCCCTTCATTGACATTCACCAGTTGGGAGACGACCCGCTCACGGATGGCCGGTACCTGGACCTTGGTGAGCTCGAAGCGATAGGCGCGAATGATGTGCGCCTGCTCCACCGGCGATTGGCTCTCGTAGAACAGGGCCGCCTGCGTGTAGTGGTCGGCGAATTTTTCCGGCTTGCCGCGCACCTTGTCTTCTTCCGTAGGCTGGGGGAAGGACGTGAAGCCGCGCGCACCCGCCTGGAAGGGGCAGCCGCCGGCCAACGAGTTCGGCTCATACGACACGCGACCGCGGTTGATGGTCTGGCGATGGAAGCCATCGCGCTGATTGTTGTGCACCTGCACGACCGGCGCGTTGATCGGGATCTCGTGGAAGTTAGGGCCGCCGAGGCGGGTTATCTGCGTGTCCACGTATGAGTGGATGCGTCCGGCCAGGAGCGGATCGTTGGTGAAATCGAGGCCCGGCACGATGTGCGCCGTGCAAAACGCCACCTGCTCGGTCTCCGCGAAGAAATTGTCGGGATTGCGATTGAGTACCAGCCGGCCCACGGGCCGCACCGGCACCAGTTCCTCCGGCACGATCTTGGTGGCATCGAGCACGTCGAAGCTGAACTTGTCGGCCTGCTCCTCGGTGAATACCTGCAGGCCCAGTTCCCATTCGGGAAAGGCGCCTGCCTCGATGGCTTCCCACAGATCTCGACGGTGGAAATCGGGATCCGCGCCGGAGATCTTGACGGCCTCGTCCCAGTCCAATGAGTGCGTGCCGGCCACCGGGTTCCAGTGGAATTTCACGAAAACACTCGCGCCCTTCTCATTGATCATGCGGAAGGTGTGCACCCCGAAGCCTTGCATCATCCGATAGCTGCGCGGGATGGCGCGGTCCGACATGATCCACAACTGCATGTGAACCGACTCGGGCATCAGCGAGACGAAATCCCAGAACGTGTCGTGCGCGCTGGCGGCCTGAGGCATTGCATGGTGCGGCTCGGGCTTCACCGAATGGACGAGGTCGGGAAACTTCATCGCATCCTGGATGAAGAACACCGGGATGTTGTTGCCCACCAGATCCCAGTTTCCCTCGTCCGTGTAAAACTTGACCGCGAACCCGCGGACGTCGCGCGCGGTATCGGTGGAGCCACGCTCCCCAGCCACGGTCGAAAATCGTACGAACACCGGTGTTCGTTTGCCCGCTTCCGAGAAGACCGCCGCGCGGGTCAACTTGGTCAGGGGCTCATAACACTCGAAGAAGCCATGCGCGCCAGAGCCACGCGCATGCACTATCCGCTCCGGGATGCGCTCATGGTCGAAGTGCGTGATCTTCTCGCGCAGTATGAAATCTTCGAGCAACGCGGGGCCGCGTAGACCCGCCTTCAGCGAATTCTGATTGTCAGCGACGGGAACGCCCTGGTTGGTGGTCAGCACGCGGCCACCTGAATCCGCGCGCACGCGGTCGAGTGGCCCATTGGTGGCGTTGAAACCCATGGGTGGCGCGCCTGAACCCGTCTTCAGCGACGGATTGACCTCGGTCAAGGTGCTGCCGGTCGCGGCCGGATCGCGCGGCGCCCCGTGGGCACCCTCCTCGGGTTCGCGCGCGGCGTCACCGTATTCGCCGGCCTTGGTGGGGTTTTCGGGCATGGCCGCGGCGAGCTCGTCGGCGACAACCATCTTGCGCGTCGCGGCATCGGCGAGATCCGCGCCCGGCGTCTTCGACGACGGACCGCTCAAAGTGGAGCGTGCCGAGGTCCTGGCGGATTCGGGGGTCTTCGCGGGACGCACGGCGCTCTTGCGTCCGGACGCGATGCGCATGGGGCCTCGCGGCGCTTTCTTCTTCGCCATGTCAGTGCCTCGGCTGGCGCGACTCTTTCGCGCTCTGGGCTTCGGCGGCGGTAGACACGTCGCGCTTCTCTTCCGCGGGCGGAAGCTCGGCATCGAGCCCGAGGGATTCCATCCACAGCTCCCGGCACCAGCCCTGCGTGTGATACAGATGTTCGTCCTCTTCGTCCTCTATCTGCTCGTAGGCGCTCTGCAGGATCTTCTGCTGCTCCGCCGAAGGCAGGGCCTTCGCCACCTCGCCGAGGAGTTCCCAGTCCATGTGGTCCTTGGTTTCGGCCAGCACCACGCATTCCGCCGCGACGATCTGGGCCGCGGACGGGTTCCCGGCGGACAACGCAGCTTCCATCGCCTGCAACAGCGCATTGCCATTGGCGCGCACGATCATGACCCCGGGCGTCATCGTGAACGGATCGATGCCGAAAGCCTCACAGATATCGGTCAGCGCCTCGACATGTTGTTCGGTCTGACGGAGGTACTTGCTCCATTCACCCTTGAGGTCTTCCCGCAGGGCACAGGTGATGGCGGCCTTGTAGATCTTTACCCCACCGCGCTCGTGTTCGAGCGACTGCAGGATGAGTTCGTTGACTTGGGTTGAGTTCATGGAAGCCTCTTGAATGAGGCGCGTATTAACTCGCATCGCACGCCCGCCGCTTGTAAGACGCCCAGTGGGGAGTGCGGCCAAATGTCGCTGATCCACTGTCTCGAATGTAGGAAGCAGTCCGGCGAGGGTTGTGAGCCATCCGCACCTGCCTCCGTGCCTCGCGCCGACTTGCGAGTGACGCGGTTGCCGATGCGCAGATAACGGCCCCGGGCGCAGTGTTGCCGACCGGAACGTCAGGAGTTTTCCAACATGGATAGCAACCGCCCTCTCGCCATCGTCACCGGAGCCTCGAGCGGCATCGGTCTGCACCTGGCACTCGAAGCAGCGCACCGTGGTTACGATCTGGTGATCGCGGCCGACGAGCCGCTGACTACCGCCGAGGAGTCCATTCGCACGCTCGGCGCCAACGTGGAGTCCGTGGAGACGGATCTCGCGACCGCCGACGGCGTGAGCGAGCTCTATGAGAAGGTGCGCGGCCGCAACGTTGCGGCCTTGCTCGCAAACGCGGGCCACGGCCTCGGCAAAGGCTTCCTCGACCAGGATTTCGATGACGTGAAGCACGTGATCAACACCAACATCACGGGCACGGTCGATCTCATACAGCGTGTGGCGCGCGACATGCGCCAGGCAGGCACCGGCAAGATCCTCATCACGGGCTCGATCGCGGGTTTCATGCCTGGAACGTTCCAGGCTGTCTACAACGGCAGCAAGGCCTTCCTCGATTCGTTCTCGTACGCGCTGCGCAACGAGCTCAAAGACAGCGGCGTCTCCGTCACCTGTCTGATGCCCGGTGCCACGGACACTGATTTCTTCGAACGCGCCGACCTCATGGACACGAAAGTGGGTTCCGACGACGCCGCCAAGTCCGATCCCGCGGACGTAGCACGCACCGGGTTCAATGCCATGGAAAACGGCGAAGCGGGTGTGGTGGCCGGACTGTCCAACAAGTTGCGCGTCGCGCTAGCGGGCCTCGTGCCCGAAACCATGCTCGCCGAGCAGCATCGCAAGATGGCCGAGCCCGGCACCGCGCAACACTGAGGGCACACCATGGACAGAAAAGATCAGGACTGGGGCGACGCCCCGGCGTCCACCCATAAGGACAAGAGTGCGCAGGCAGCGGGCCTGCCCGCGGCGGAAGACGGCGACGTGCTCGTGGCGCGCAGCGTGACCATCAACCGTTCGCGCCACGAGCTCTATGACTTCTGGCGCGACTTCCGCAACTTGCCCCTGTTCATGGAAAACATCGAGAGCGTCGCACTCATCGACGCCGACCGCTCGCATTGGCGCGTGAAAGGCCCCGCGGACAGCACGCTCGAGTGGGATTCGATGCTCACCGAGGACATACCCGGCGAAGTGCTCGCCTGGACGTCCGTCCAGGGCGCCGACGTGCCCAATACCGGGCGCATCGAGTTCCGCGATTCGAGCAACGGCCGCGGCACCATCGTCACGGCGACGATCGCTTATGAACCGCCGGCCAGCAAGCTGGGCGAGCTCATCGCGAAGTTGTTTGGCCGCGAGCCCAAGATCCAGGCGCGGCGCGACCTGCGCCGTTTCAAACAACTCATGGAAACGGGCGAGATACCTACGTCGGCGCCACCCGAAGCGGCGCCCAGGAGCGAATGAATGCGAGCACTCACGTGGCAAGGCAAGACTGACGTCCGAGTCGAGACCGTACCCGATCCGGGCATCGTGAACCCCCGTGACGCGATCGTGCGCATCACGTCCACGGCGATCTGCGGTTCGGACCTGCACCTGTACGACCACATGATCCCCGGCATGAAGTCGGGCGACATTCTCGGCCACGAGTTCATGGGCGAGGTCGTGGAAGTGGGCAGCGGCAACCAGAAGCTCAAGGTGGGCGATCGCGTGGTGGTGCCCTTCGTCATCGCTTGCGGTCAGTGCTTCTTCTGCCGGAAGCAGCAGTTTGCGGCCTGTGACAATTCGAACCCCGCCGACAAGTCCGACCCTTCCGAGATGGCATACGGCTACTCGATGGCGGCGGCTTTCGGCTACTCGCATCTCACGGGCGGATATTCTGGCGGTCAGGCGGAATACGCGCGCGTGCCGTACTCGGACGTCGGCCCCATTGTCGTCCCCGACAATGGCATCGACGATGACGAGGTGCTGTTCCTTTCAGACATCCTACCCACGGGCTGGATGGCCGCGGACAACTGCGACATCGAGCAGGGCGACGTGGTCGCGGTGTGGGGCTGCGGCCCCGTGGGGCTCTTCGCCATCCAGAGCGCGTTCGTCATGGGCGCGCATCGCGTCATCGCCATCGATCATCACCCTCGCCGGCTGCAACTGGCTCAGAACCTCGGCGCCGAAGTCATCGACTTCGAACAGGTTCAGGTGCGCGAGGCTCTCTATGAGCTCACCGGGGGCATCGGCCCGGATGCCTGCATCGACGCGGTGGGCATGGAAAGCCACGGCATGTCGCCCGACAACATCCTGGACCACGTGAAGGTGAAGACCTTCATGGCTACGGACCGCGTGCATGCGCTCCGCCAGGTGATCATGGCCACGCGCAAAGGTGGCCGCGTGTCGATACCCGGCGTCTATGGCGGCATCGCCGACAAGTTTCCGATAGGTGCACTGATGGAGAAGGGGCTGACCATCAAGAGCGGGCAAACGCACGTGCAGAAATACACGAAGCAGCTGCTCGATCTCATCCTGGAAGGAAAACTGGACACTACTTTCCTCATCAGTCACCGGCTGGATCTCGAGGATGCGGCCGAGGGCTACAGGAACTTCAAGGAAAAGCAGAACGAGTACACCAAGGTGGTCTTGAAGCCGGGCCTCAAGGCCCCCACGCGACATTGAGGAGGAACTGGGATGTCGTCATTGCGGGTGCCGGCCCTGCTGGCCTGTCAGCGGCGCTCGTGCTGGGACGCGCCTGCCGCAGCGTCCTGCTCTGCGATACCGGCACGCCCCGCAGCGCGGCGTCGAAGGAGATGCACGCCTATCTCTCGCGCGACGGCATCGCGCCCGCCCGGTTTCGCGAGCTATCCCGACAGGAAGTCCTGAGGTACCCCTCGGTCCGGTTCGCCGCGGTGGAGGTGCGCAGCGCGCGCCGGGTCGGGACGGGTTTCAACGTCCAGCTGGGCACCGGGCGCGAGGTGCGCGCGAGGAAGCTGCTGGTCGCCACCGGCGTGTATGACCTCCTGCCCCCTCTGCCTGGCCTCGAACCGCTTTATGGCCGCAGCGTATTTCCCTGCCCTTATTGCGACGGGTGGGAGATGCGCGGCCGCCGCATCGCGGTGTACGGCCGCCGTCAGCGAGGCTTGGAAATGGCGCGGGCAATGACCGCATGGACCCGTGACATCGTGCTCTGTACTGACGGCCGCGCGGGCTACACCACCCAGGAGCGCCAGGATCTGGAGCGCAACGGCATCACGCTCGATCAGCGGCGAATCACTTCCTTGCGAGGCACGGGCGGACGTCTCAAGGCCGTGGAGTTCAAGGACGGCGGTACCCTCGCCCGCGACGCGCTGTTCTTCGATCTACCTTCCCGGTCGCAGTCGAAACTGGCGGAATCCCTGGGCTGCACGTTCGGCCGCAACGGGGGTGTGCTCTGCGGCGACTATGAGGCCACCAGCGTCCCCGGGGTCTTCGTCGCCGGCAACATCATCCGCGACGTGCAACTGTCGATCGTGGCCGCGGCCGAAGGCGCTCGCGCCGCGTTCGGCATCAACCGTTCGCTCACGCGGGAAGACTTCGAGACGCGCGCGACCGGGCGTCGACGCATCCAGCACCCGCGTGTCGAGGTTGCTAGTTGACATCGATTCGCATCGGCCGTCAGAACACCCTGACTTGAAACACTGGCTTCTCAAACTGTTGACGAGCGCGGCATAGCCTTATCGTGAGACCCAGTCAAAGGAGGCTGTCATGGCTAAGGGTAAGGCTAAGTCGAAGGGACGCGCTTCACCGAAGCGCAAAACGGATACGGCGATGCGTTCGCAGGACGCCATCGCGCTGCTGAAGGCGGATCATCGCGAAGTGGAAGAATTTTTCGAGCAGTTCGAAAAGGCTCGCGACGACGGCAAGAAGCAGGAATTGGCGACGCAGATCTGCACCGCGCTCAAGATGCACACCACCATCGAGGAGGAGATTTTTTATCCCGCCTTCCTCGAGGCGACGGAAGACATGGATTTGCATCACGAAGCCGAGATCGAGCATGACGGCGCCAAACAGCTCATTGCGAAGATCGAGGCGTCGAGCCCCGACGATGACTACTTCGATTCCATGGTGTCGGTGCTCTCAGAGATGATCAAGCATCACGTCAAGGAGGAAGAACAGACGGGCGGCATGTTCGCCGAGGCGCGCAAGTCGGAAATGGATCTGGACGCTCTGGGTGAGAGGCTTGCGCAGCGCAAGGCCGAGCTCGAGCAGAGTGGCATGGCCGAAATGGCGCAAGGCCGCGGCAAGCGCGGCATGTCCGAGCGAGCCCCTACCGGACGCCAGCGCTGAGTTGTTAGTACGTCATGCGGCGCGGCCTCCAGCCCCATAAAGGCTCGCGGGGTCGCGCCGCGGTACCGAGCCTCATGCAACCGAAGCGCGGTCCAATCGGCTGAGGGGCCGCGCGGGTGCGAGCCTCGCCGCCCGCACCCTGCGCTTCTTCAGTGTTTGTTCTGCCGGAAACTTCGATCGTTGTCTTCCGTGCCGGGCTTGCCGCTAGTGGCAGACGCCGAATCGGCGCCACCCATCTGGGCGGACCTCTGCACGCGCAGGTTGTTCTGCACCTCCTGCACGCCGAATTGCTCGGCTATGTCCTCGATGGAATTCTTCGCCTGTCGACTATCTACCGTGCCGTCGAGCGTCACCTTGCCGCCCTGCACGTTGATCGTGACTTCGCTCGGGTCGATTTCCGGGTCTTCGCGCAGGCGTTCGCAGATCAGCTCCTTGATGCGGTCGTCGCTGCGTTGATAGCCCTTCGGGCCCTTGCCGCGATGTTGACCCATTCCGCTGCCCGAGGCGTATTCGCCTGCGGATTGCCCCCACCGCGACTGACTACCCGACTGACCACCCGACTGTCTGCCCCATTGATCGCGTGACTGGCCACCCGGTTGCCCGCCGCGTTGTTCCGACCCTTCGTACCCATAGCCTTCGTATCCGTAGCCCGAGAAGCCGCGGCCGCTGCCTTCACGCCCGTATCCGGACCTCGACGCGGATCCGCCTTGATTGCCCTGGCCTTGACCCTCGCCGTAGCCGCTCTGGCCGTAGTTGCCGCGGCCTTGCATGCCGCCGCCGTAGTTGCCGCCGCGGAAGCCTTGCTGCCCACCGCCACCCTGGCCTATCCGATCCTGGCCGGAGCGATCCTGGCCGGAGCGACCCTGGCCCCCCTCGCCGCGACGTGCGCCGCCGTAGTCTCCCTGTCCGAAATTGCCGTAGCCGGCGTAGCGACCCGACGAGCCACTCTGCTCGCGGGTGTCGCGGCCGGGGCGATCCCGACCCTGGTCGTAGCTTCCCGCCCTGACCGAGCTGTCACCTTCGTCGCTCTCCGTGTAGGAGCCATAGTCGCGATCGTCCTCGGCGCGCGGGTCGCGCCCTTCGTCGTCGTCCCGGCCGCCTTGGCCCGAGGATCGATTCCCTGCTTGATAGCCCTGATTACGGTTAGGCATTGAAGTCTCCAGTGATGAATGTGGGAAGGAACTGGAAACAGATGTGGAGCAATCCGCGTGCCATTCCAAACGCGCTGTCCGCGTGCTCGCATGTGACTTCGTCGTCGTCTGGTCACCTGCGTGAGGCATGTGTTTACACACGCGCAGAACAAATTTCAGCCTGCGAATCATGGTGTCGGTGGCAGGCGCACGCGGTCTTGCGCATTACCTGAGGCGTAATCGCCGGGCGCATATCCCTCGGGAATGATGGCTACCTCATCAACAAGGAGACATCCGATGAACACCGTCATTGCCGCTCGTGGCTTCACTCTCAAGCAAGTGCTGGCCCTGGACGCCCTTACCTGCCTGGTGACCGGCGCAGCGCTCGTCGCCGCGGCAAGTCCGCTCGCCGGTTTGCTAGGACTTCCGCCGGGCCTGCTGTTCTACGCCGGTGTGGTGCTGTTCCCGTGCGCGGCGCTGATGCTGCTGGCGTCGCGGACGCTCGCAACATCGTTGGTGTGGATGGTGATCATGGGCAATTTTGCCTGGGTCGCAGCCAGCGTGCTCGTCGCCGTCGCGCTCACGCCGACCGCGCTCGGCTTTGCGGTGATCCTGGGTCAGGCGGCCGTGGTCGCCCTGCTCGGCTGGCTGGAATTGAGGGGACGCTGACAGGCGCTTCGGACGCCGGCCGCTGCTTCGCAGCGCGCTCGCACGCCAAGGTACGCGCATGGAAACGTCCCAGCGCGCACCCGCTTTCCTTGCCACGCTGCTCGCCTGCACGCTCCTCGCGGCCTGCGGCGGTAAGAACACCGGGTCGAAGGTCGAGCCGCCGGGAAGCGAGATCACGAATGAAACTCGGGCGCTCGAGGCGGGCGCTTCACTCTTGCAGGACAAGACTCCGCTGAAGAAGCTCAACGCCTATCTGGATGGCTTCCACTTCGCGAGCGGCAATCTCCAGCAACAGATGGAAGCCCACCACTACTGCGGGCACCTCAACGAAGACGTGATCCAGTGTGCGCTGTTCGATGGCAACGGCGAGGATGCGAAGCTCATCGGCATCGAGTACATCATCTCCGCCAAGCTGTTCGTGACGCTGCCGGCGGATGAAAAACACCTCTGGCATAGCCACGTGCACGAAGTGCAGTCCGGGCAGCTCATCGCGCCCGGCATTCCCGACGTCGCCGAGCAGGAGCTCATGCAGCAGATTGCCGGCACATACGGCAAGACCTGGCACACCTGGCACACGGACGACAGGCAGGCACTGCCCCTGGGCGTACCCATGCTCATGATGGGCTTCACGCGCGACGGACAACTCGATGAGGCGCGTGTGCGCGAACGCGATCAGCGCTTCGACGTATCCTCGGGACGCAAGCGCGACGACCGCAAGGACCTCAACTACCCGATCGTGGATACCGACGCGGACGCCTGGCAGAAAGGCATCGCGGTGCAGGTGGAAGCGCGGCCCGTGCCAATACAGCCGGCGAAGCCCTAACCGTTCCGCTAGCCGACCTCGTAAGCGAGCTCGCGCAGCGCGCGCGCGTCTATCTTCTCGAGGGGCTGCGGTTGCGCGAACAGAAAACCCTGCGCGTGATCGACGCCCAGCTCGCGCAGCAGGCGCAGCTGTTCCACGGTCTCCACACCTTCGGCGACCACGTCGCGATTGAAGGCTTTCGCGAGCTCGACGATGCTGCGCACGATCGCCAGGTCGCGCGGCTCGCGCACTATCCCGGAAACGAACGAGCGATCGATTTTCACCTTGTCGATGGGCAGCTGGCGCAGCCACGTCAGCGACGAATACGCCGTACCGAAGTCATCGAGACTGATCTGCACGCCGAGCGAGCGGATCTCGGCGATGGCCTCGGCCGCGCGCTCGATATCGCAGATGAGCGCTGTCTCGGTCACCTCGAGCGTGACCGCGCTTGGCGGCAGGCCGTGCGCCAGCAGTTCGGATCTCACCGCGTCGGCCGTGCCCGGCAGAAGCACCTCGGGCGCCGACATGTTGATCGTGACTTGCAGATCCTCGAGGCCGGTGCGCGTACGCAGGCGCGCGATGGATGCGCAAGCCGCCCGCAGCACGCGCCGGCCGAGGTCGAGCATGACGCCCGATTGGATCGCCACGTCGATGAACTGGCAAGGCGTGAGCACGCCTCGAGTGGGGTGCCGCCAGCGGAGCAGCGCTTCGACCGACGCGCCGCCGCCCGGCAACAGCGGCACGATGGGCTGGAAGTACAGATCGAATTCCGCCGCGTCGAGCGCGCGGCGCAGGTCCTGCTCCATCAAGAGACGCGTACGCATGGACTGGCGCATCTCTTCGGTGAACGACTCCACGCGGTCGCCGCCGCGGTCGCGAGCCTCGTGCCCCGCCATGTGGGCCTCGGCGATGTGCATGTCCGGCGTTTCCGTGCCGGTCGGGTCGAGCAGCGTGTACCCCGTGCTCAAGGTGATGAACAGGCGTTGACCTTCGTTGACCAGCGGCAGTTTGGCGGCGGTGTTGATCGATTGGACCACCGACGGCACCGCCTCCGGGCCGATGCCCCGCAGCAGCAAGGCGAACTCGTTGGTGGCGATACGCGCCACCAACGTGCCTTCCGGCGCAGCGGCGATGAGCCGCGCGCCCAGCTGGCGCACCAGCGCCGGAATGCGCCGTACGCCGATGGAGCCCGCGATGAAGTTGTACTGGTCGGCCGACGTGACCACGAGCGCGCCCATGCTCATCGGGTTCTGTTGATAGGCCGTGAGCGCCTGTTCGAGCTGCACCCGGTTTGCGAGACCCGATTCTTCGTCGCGCAGCGACCGCGCGAGCAGCTGCGTCTGCGCGCGGCGCGCGTGATCGCGTTCGAACGCCAGCGCGACTTGCGTCGCGACCGCGGCCGCGAAGGTCTCGTCTTCCTGCGTCCAGATGCGTGGCGCGTTCAGGTGTTCGTGGCAGAGCACGCCGAGGTAGCGACCGAACGCGCGCACCGGCACGTCGAGCATCGACACCACGCCGAGCGGCGCGAGGTAGCTGTCGTGCAGCTCGGCCGTGCGCGGGTCCGCGCCAGCGTCATCCACGGCGATGACCAGCTGGCGACAGAGCGAGTCGAAGTAGTTGGGGAAGTCGGCACGTCGCAGCAGCGTCGGGCCCAGCGGCAGGTTGCGATCCGCGCGATACATGTGCTCGCAGCGGATGAGCTGCTGCGCTTCCTCGTACGACCAGAAGCTCACGCGGCCGACGTCGAGCGTGATGGCCAGCACCTCGAGCATGCGCGCGAGAGTCTTGTCGAGATCGTCGAAGGGTTCTTCGCAGAGCAATACGAAGGCGCGGCGGTAGTCGTCGACCCGCCTCTCTGGTGACCGCAGGCGCGCGGAGCGCATCAACGTGTCGCGAGTGATCTCGCTTTCGCTTCGAGCCATGGCCCCACCCTTGCCCCGGCTGACTTGCGTCGACTATGCGCCGGGGTCACGAGGCTGGCTACTACGCATAGAACGTGCCGCCGGGGGCGCAGCGGGCCGGGCCCCGGGCCCTGGCCGCATATATAAGAGTGGGTCACAGTATCGACATTAGCGATATATTGACAGTATCGCTATTACCGATATATTGCAGATATCGCTCCAACGGATATTCGCCATGCAGCCCATCAAGCACGCCAACCAGGTCGGCGCCACGTTGCAGGCCCGGCGCAAAGCCCTCGAGCTGTCGCAGACGGAGGTCGCCGAGCGGCTCGGGCTGTCGCAGAACCGGTTGTCCGAGCTCGAAAGAGCGCCGCAGACACTCACCGTCGATCAACTGCTCGCCTTGATCAATCTGCTCGGCCTCGAGCTGCACATCCAGGAGAAGAGCGCCAGTACCAACAAGGTCGAGTGGTGAGATGCCCCGGCGCTACCAACCACGCGCGCTCGCCGTCTGGGCCAATGGCCTGCGCGTCGGCACGTGGCGCCTGCCCGCGCGCGCGTCCATGGAGTTCGAGTATCACGAGCAGTGGCTGGACGCTCCTGAAGGCAGGCCACTGAGCCTGTCGCTGCCGCTGGCGGCGCCCACGCATGCTCATCGCGGCAAGGTCGTCGAGGCGTACTTCGACAATCTGCTGCCGGACAGCGAGGCGATACGGCGACGGTTGCAGGCGCGTTTCCACACGGCATCGGGTGGCGCTTTCGATCTGCTGTCGGCCATCGGCAGGGACTGCGTGGGTGCCGTGCAGATATTGCCCGCGGACGAAGCACCCGACGACGTGCGCAAGATCGAGCATGTGCCGCTGGCCGACTCGCAGATCGAAAAGGATCTCGCGGGTGTCGCCTCCCCCACCACGATGCTGAATGCCAGCCAGGACTTCCGCATCAGCATCGCCGGCGCGCAGGAAAAGACCGCGTTTCTCCTGCACCGGGGCAAGTGGTGCCGGCCGATCGGATCGACGCCCACCACGCACATCTTCAAACTGCCGCTCGGGCTCGTCGGCAACCGGCAGGCAGACTTCCGCACGTCGGTGGAGAACGAATGGCTGTGCGCGCAGATCCTCGCCGCCTTTGGGCTGCCCGTCGCACGCTGTGAGCTCGGGCAGTTCGGAGCGCAGACGGTGCTCGTGGTCCAGCGCTTCGACCGGCAGCTGCATTCGAGCGGCGGCTATTGGTTGCGGCTCATGCAGGAGGATCTTGCCCAGGCTACCGGGACACCGTGGCATCGCAAATATCAGGCTGACGGAGGACCCGGCGTCGCCGACATCGCGCGAATCCTCCGGGTGTCCGTGGAAGCCAAGGCAGATCTCACCACGCTGTTCCAATCGCAAGTGCTGTTCTGGATGCTCGCCGCCACGGATGGTCACGCCAAGAACTTCAGTCTGCGCATCCTCGAGGGCGGAGCCTTTCGGCTCACACCGCTCTACGACGTGCTATCCGCCTGGCCCGTGATCGGCAAGAAGGCCAACGAGTTGCCCATCGACAAGCTCAAGATGGCCATGGCCGTGCCCGGCGAACGGCCGCACTATCTGTGGAAAGCCATTGGTCGTCGACACTTCGAAGTCATGGGCAAGAAACTCGGGTTCAACACCGAGGCACCCGTGCTCATCGATGAACTCGTCGACAAGACCGATGACGCAATCAAAGGTGTGGAGCGCAAGATCCCGCGGGACTTCCCGGGCGCGCTGTTCGAGCGCATTTCCGCCGGGCTCAAGAAGTCCGCCGAAGCTTTGAAAAAGCAGCGGAACGAGTGACCGGCAAGCTGACGTTGGCCGGAACCCACGCCACTGCCTTGACGCGGAGGGGAATTGCCGGCCCGAGCGGACGTAAGTCACTGAAAACCGGTCGGATTGCTTGACGCCGAAGGGTGAAGCCATGAGAATGCGCGCCCTCATTGGTTCTCGGTTCCCTGGTAGCTCAGTCGGTAGAGCGTCGGACTGTTAATCCGTTGGTCGTTGGTTCGAGTCCAACCCAGGGAGCCAACTTCTCTCCTTTGTAACCCGTTGCGGGCGTCGTCAGTCCTAAGTTCCAGGACTAGAGGACCATTCATGAACGCCACCGCGATCGCGCTCACACGCAAGAACAACCGCAGTCTGATCGGCATGACGCTCGGCGCGCTCGCGCTGATCGCACTCTGGTTCATCGCCAGACGCGCGCTCCCCTACTTCGCGATGTCGCCCGATCACTTCGGACCCTACTTCTGGCCTCGGCGCTGGGCCCTGGTCCTGCATATCGCGGGCGGCGTCATCGCTCTCACCGTGGGAGTCGTGCAACTCTGGCTCGGCCTGACGAATCGAGTCGCGGAGCTCCACCGCGCGCTCGGCAAGACTTACCTGGCGGCGATCGCGGTCGGCAGCATCGGCGGCTTCTATCTGGCGCTGACGATCCCGGGAAACATGCCGTACGCGGCAGGCTTGTTCTCACTCTGTGTCGCCTGGGTAGTCACGACGGCAATGGCCGTGTGGGCCATCCGTCACCGCAACGTGCGCCAGCATCGGGAGTGGATGATGCGCAGCTACGCGGTGACGTTCGCGTTCGTCACTTTCCGCTTCGGTGTGGACGCACTGATCAACTGGCAGGGCGTGCAGCCGGGCGATGCACAGGCGACCATGGCGTGGGCGTGCTGGGCGTTGCCGCTGCTGTTGCTGGAGCCGCTGATCCAGCTCGGCAAGTTGCGCGCTACATCTGCCTGAACAGGTGTAGATAGGCGCGGCTGACGGGCAGCGCGTCCCCGCCGCGTTTCAGGTGCAACTCGGCGGTCTCGTTCTCGCCTCGCGTGACGTGGCTGACCGCGCTGAGATTCACGACCACCGACCGATGCACCTGCGCAAATTGTGCGGCATCCAGCTGCGTCGCGAGCTCCTTGAGCGGCGTCCGGACCACGGCTTCCGCAGGCTTTCCACCGTCGTCGCGGTATGCGACCAGCGTGTACTTGTCTTCCGATCGCAGGAAGTCGACGCATGCGACGTCGATCATGCGCAGCGTGCTGCCCACGGACGCACGCAGCCAGCGCAGGGGTTCTGTCGCTGACTCACGCTTCATCAGCCGGACCAGCTGCTGCAGGAACTCCTCGTTCACCTCGGGTTGCGTGGTCCGCACGCGCTCTTTGAGCCGCTGTACGGTGGCGGCGAGGCGCGCGGGTTCGACGGGCTTCACCAGGTAGTCCAACGCGCCCTGATCGAATGCCTGGATCGCGTACTCGACGAAGGCCGTGACGAAAACCAGGTGCGCGGCACTGCCGATGTGCTGGGCCGCCTCCACGCCTGTCTTCCCGGGCATTTGCACGTCGAGGAAACACACGTCGGGCTTGTGCTCGTCGAACAACTCGATCGCCTCGCGCCCATTGCGCGCCAGCGCGACGATCTCGAGCTCCGGCCACGCGCTCGCCAGCGATCTCGCCAGCGATTCACGCAGCAGCGGCTCATCATCGGCGATCAGCGCGGTGACCCTGGAGCTCAAGCAGCAACCTCCCGAACCGGAAACACGATTTCGGCACAGACGCCATGCGGCACGACCTCCGTGAGGTCGAGTTGCGCCTCGCCGCCGTACGCGAGCTTCAGCCGCTCACGCAGCGTCGCCAAGCCCGTGCCGAGTCCACGACTCAAAGTCTTCAGGCCAACGCCGGTATCCGAAACGCGCATCACGCAACTGCGATCGCGCATCCAGACATCTACATCGATGCGCCCGCCAGCCTCGGACGGGTCGATGCCATGCCGCACAGCATTCTCCACGAGTGTGAGCAGGGCCATCGGCGGGCACTGCCGCCGCGCGACGGCGGGATCGAGGTGGATGTTGTACTGCAGCCGGTCGGGCATGCGCATCTGCATGATCTCGAGATACGCGCGCACGAGATCCACCTCGTCGGCGATGGCGCTGTCCTGCCGATGCATGCGCGGAACGGACGCGCGTAGATAGGCGATCAGGCTCGACAACACCTTCGACGCCTGCGGGGAGCCGGAATCCACGAGCGACTGCACGTTGGCCAGCGTGTTGAACAGGAAATGCGGTTCGACCTGCGCCTGCAACTGGCGCAGCCGCGCGTCGGACTCGCGCCGCTCGTACTCGCTGCGCTCCAGCTCGAACGCGAACGTCTGTTCGCGCGCGAGCGCGTCGCGCTGGCGGAAGATCGACGCCACGGCGATCCAGGGCGCGAACAGCAGCCCGGCCCCGACCAGCGCGCCGAGACCATTCTTGCCGGGTGGATAGAGCGCGGCCATGAACATGGCGGCGATCGGGATCGCCATGGTGACGCCTATGAGCCGCAGTACCGTGCGCGGCAGCCATGGGGGCAGCTTGCGGGGCCGGCTCTCGAGCGCGCCATACGCGAACAGGATGACGCACCCCATGACGCAGCCGCGGAAAACCTCCAGCAGGAGCGGCTGCGGGCTGTGCGTACCCACCAGCGCGCCCAGACCGGCGGCCACCGCGAGTGTGAACCTCAACCGCTGCCACGAGAATACACGCGCGAGTCCGCGCGCGTGCGCAGGTGCCGGGCTCGGGTGGTTTGCCATGGCCGCACTATAGAACAAGGAGCGTACGGCACCGACGGAAAGCGGCACGCCTCGCGTACTGCGCGCGTCGCTCGTCGCGGCGGGGCGTAATTCATCCTCGCCCGCCGCCGACCATCGCATGGGCAGACACGCGCGCCGCCTCGCGCCCATAGTCCGCCCACGACGCAGCAATGGGAGGGCGCATGTTCGACAACCACTACCCGGGACACCGCCTCGCACCATGGCTGTTAGGCGGCCTCACGTTGTCGCTCCGGCAACGATCCAACAACAACGCATTGGGAGCCCACACGTGAAACTCCGCTACAAGATACTCACGGGCATCGGCGGCGTGCTGGTTCTCGCCATCGCCACGCTGATGACCGTAACGGCCTGGGACTCGCCGTGCCCGGTCCCGTCGCTGGCAACTCCGGGCCCAGGCTCCATGCGCGCGGCGACATTCCAGTGCTACGGCGTCTCGAACCTGCACGTCCAATTCGCCGCAAAGCCCGTGCCACGAGAGGGCCAGGTGCTCATCAAGGTGCACGCGTCGAGCGTCAACCCGGCCGAGTGGTACGGCGTGAGCGGCCAGCCCTACCTGGTGCGACTCGACGCCGGCATCGGCAAACCCAAGGACACTCGCGCGGGCTTCGACATGGCAGGCGTCGTGGAATCCGTGGGCCCTGACGTCACGCGCTTCAAACCCGGCGACGAAGTCTTCGGCGGCGCGGCCGACGCGTTCGCGGATTACGCGCTCGGCCGCGACCAGGGTGGCATCGCCCTCAAGCCCGCGAAACTGTCGTTCGAGGAAGCCGCGGCCATGCCCATCGCCGCGATCACCGCCTTGCAGGGCCTGCGCGACAATGGCCACATCGCACCGGGCCAGAAAGTGCTGATCAATGGCGCGTCGGGCGGTGTGGGCACGTACGCCGTGCAGATTGCCAAGGCCCTCGGCGCCGAAGTCACCGGCGTGTGCAGCTCGCGCAACATGGAGATGGTGCGCTCCTTGGGCGCGGACCACGTCATCGACTACACGCGCGACGACTTCACCGCGGGAAGCGAGAAGTACGATCTCATCCTCGACAACGTGGGCAATCACGGCTACCTCGCATTGGCTCGTGTCACCACGACCAACGGATACATCGTCTCGGTGGGCGGCTCGAAGGTGAACCCATGGCTGGGGCCCATCTCACGCGTGATCGTCGCGCGACCGATCGCCGGTCTCTTCCTCGACCAGCACCTGCCCTTCTACATCGCGCGCATCAAGAAGGACGACATGGAGTTCCTCGCGCAGCTCGCGAGCGAAGGAAAGCTGCGCACGGTCATCGACCGCCGCTATCCACTCGAACAGGTGAGCGCGGCGCTCGAGTACCTCGGCACCGGGCACGCGCGGGGGAAGGTCGTTGTCACCATCGACTGACCCGGTGGCGCCGCTGGTCGCGGCACTCGATCGCGCGCCGGACCGCGAGGCGTGGCTGGCAACGTACCGCTATCGGTTCGCTCACCTGCGCAGGGAATTGCAGTTGCACCCGGCCAGGCCCACGGCAGCGGCAACGTTCGAGGTGGCGGCGCGAACCGCGCGTGACGTCGCCTCGCGCAACCTGCCGCTGGGCCTGGCGCTGGTGATGCACCTCTATCCACTCTGCGCGCTGCGCTGCGTTCCCCTGCCGTGGTTCAGTGCGGCGAATCGCCGCCGCACGCAGCTGCTGCACGATATCGACGCACGGAAGCTGGTACTGGCCAATGCCGGCAGCGATCGCGCCGCCGGCGCGCACGCGCCGGTGCACGTCACGCGCACGCGAAGCGGCATCCGCATCGATGGCACTTTCGACTATGTATCGCTGGCCCACGTGGCGGACCTGGTGCTGTTCAACGCACCGCTCACCGATACCAGCCGCACCATCTTCTGCATCGCCGACATGCATTCGCGGTCGGTCGACATCGGCGACGCGAAGTTCGGCGACGGAATGCAGCTCTCGGACACCTGCGCGCTCACATTCCACGCGCATCACGTGCCGCCCGACCGCTACATCGAAGTGCCGACCGAGTCCACGCTCGGTTGCATGACGCTGTACCAACGCAGCTGGTTCCACCTGCTGTTGGCGGAAAGCCATCTCGCGCGCATCCGGCAGCTGCAACGGCAACACGAGCTGGCGCAGCCGCTGGAACAGATGGCGAGCCTCAACGAGCTTGCATGCCTGCGCGACTATGCACTGCACCTGCTCGACCACGTCTCGCTGCCGAGCTCGGTGGAATCTCTCGACAAGGTGACCGCGGCCATCAAGCTGCGGGTGTCGTGGCTCGCGCAAGCCACGGCGGCGGCGCTGCGCGACCGCGATCACGAGGCGGCGAAGGAGCTGGGCTACATCCGGCTTCAGCCGACCTCGGACGAGCGCGTCATGCGCGCCATTCGTAGTAAGTCAGCGGCGAGCCATTGAGGCGCTGGGCACCGACCTTGCGGAACCCGCACTTCTCGTAGAACCGCCCGGCGCCTGCCGCGCTTTCATACGTGTCGAGCCACAGCGCCTCGGCAGGCCAGAACCGCGCGGCGGCCTTGGCGGATTCCATGAGCTCGCGGCCCACGCCCTGCCCATGCGCATGCGGCGCGACCGCGAGCCCGATGACGTAGAGCGCGACTGTCGCCGGCGTGAAGGCGCGGTAGTCGTAGAGCGTCTGATCGGCCTGCATGAGCCGCACCGTGCCCACGATCTCGTCGTCGCGGCGCGCGACGAGCATCCTGGTTGCGCGCAATTGCCGCAGCACCGTCGATCTGCCGACATACGCCGACCACGGGCCCTGGCCATGTTTGTGAGTCATGTCGTGCGCCACCGCACTGCGCAGCGCGGCGATGGCCCGCACGTCGGCATCGGCGGCGGCGGAGACGCGAAGGCTCACAACATGAGATCCCAGGTCTGCCCGATGAGGTCCTTGCCGAAGGAGCGATGCTTCTCCTGTTTCACCAGCTTGAACCCCGCCGCCTGATAGATCTTGCGTGCGGCGACGAGGCAGTCGTTGGTCCACAGCGTGAGCTTCTCGTAGCCCTTGGCACGCGCGAACCCGATGCACTCGTCGACCAGCCGCTTGCCGAGGCCGAGCCCGCGCGCCGACGGCTCGACGTACAGCAATCGCAGCCTGGCCACCTCGTCGCTCGCGCGCATCAGGAACACGCTGCCGATGATCTGTCCGTCGCGCTCGGCAACCCACGCGCGCTCGCGGCGGTTGTCGTAGTTCTTCACGAAACCGGCCAGGATCTCGGCCACGAGGCCTTCATAAGTGATGTCCCAGCCGTACTCGCGGTGATACAGCACGGCCTGACGCGAGGTGATCCAGCCGATATCGCCCGGCTCGAGGTCACGCAGCTTGAATGGTTCGCTGGCCGCCTTCCTGCCCCCGAGGATGCGTTGCACCGTGGTCATGGCGGCCGTGAGCGCGCCGACGTCGCGCGCATCGACGGGCGTGAGCAGCCCGGTGATCTGTTCGCGCGCGCGCGAGTCGAGCGGCGAGAATGCCTTGAAGCCCGTCGCGGTCAGCTCGAGATGGGCCGCGCGCTCATCCTTCGACGACGCAGTCCGCCGCACGAATTTGCGCTTCTGGAACTTGCCGAGGATGCGGCTGAGATAGCCGGCATCGAGACCCAGCGCCTTGCCGATCTCGGAGGCCGTGGGCTTGTCACGATGAGCGAGCTCATAGAGAACACGGCTCTCGGTCAACGTGAATTCGCTCTTGAGCCAGCCCTCCTCGAGCACTCCGATGTGCCGCGTATAAAAACGGTTGAAGGCGCGGATGCTCTCGATGCTCTCTTGCATGTCTCCTCCCTTCCGAGGAAACTAGTCGACGTTAGTTGACTGCGTCAACTAGTTTTCATGGAAATTAATAGGCGCGGTCCTACAAACACGCCGCGGCCACCCAATGCGGTGGCACCTATACTTTCATCATGCCCAACACTACGCACACGCGGCTTCCCCCCATGTCGACCGGCATCGAGGGACTCGATGACATTCTTCACGGCGGGCTCTCACCCAACCGCATGTACCTCGTCGAGGGCGTCCCCGGCTCCGGCAAGACCACGTTGGGCATGCAATTTCTGGCAGCGGGCGCCCGCAACGGCGAGCGCGTCCTCTATGTAACCCTCTCGGAATCGCTCGACGAACTGCACGATATCGCGGATTCCCATGGGTGGTCGCTCGACGGCATTTCGGTACGCGAGCTCATCCCGTCGGAGAATTCGCTCAATCCCGATGATCAGTACACGGTCTTTCATCCTTCCGAGATCGAGCTCACCGAGACCACGTCGCAGATCCTCCGCGACGTCGAAGAACAGAAACCTTCACGGCTGGTCTTCGACTCGCTGTCGGAGTTGCGCCTGCTCGCGGGCAGCCCGCTTCGTTACCGCCGCCAGATCCTGGCGCTCAAGCAATTCTTCGCGGGCCGTGGGTGTACGGTGATCCTGCTCGACGATCTCACGGCGACCGACCGCGACCTGCAGGTGCAGAGCATCTCGCACGGCGTGTTCGCGCTGGAACAGCTGCTGCCGGAGTACGGCAGCGCGCGGCGCCGGCTCAGAGTGGTGAAGTTCCGCGGCAAGGTTTTCCGCGGCGGCTACCACGACTACGCGATCCGCAGCGGCGGTCTCGACGTGTTCCCGCGACTCGTCGCGGCGGAACACCGCGGTGAGGCCTCGGGCGGTGAGCTTGCCAGTGGCAACACAGCTCTCGACGCGCTCTTGGGGGGCGGCATCGAGTTTGGGTCGAGCACGCTGCTCATGGGTCCACCGGGTGCCGGCAAATCGACGTTGACCGCCCAGTTCGTGTCCGCGGCGGCCGAACGCGGCGTGAAATCCGCGATGTTCATTTTCGATGAGTCGGTGAACACGCTGCTGGCGCGCGCCAGGGGCCTGAACATTGAACTTGCAAAACATGTGGACGCGGGCCTGGTGAAGATACAGCCCGTGGACCCGGCGGAATTGTCACCCGGCGAGTTCGGCCAGATCATCCGGCGCGCGGTCGAAAAGCACGGCGCACGCGTGATCGTCATCGACAGCCTCAACGGCTATCTCAATGCCACGCCCGAAGAACGGTTCCTCACCATCCAGTTGCATGAACTGCTCGCGTATCTGGGCCAGCGCGGGGTGGCCACGTTCATCGTCGGCGCGCATCAGGGCCTCATCGGCGGCAGCATGAGCGGGCCCGTGGATGCGAGCTATCTCGCCGACGGCGTGGTACTGCTGCGCTTCTACGAAATCCATGGTGAGGTGCGGCAGGCGATCTCTGTGGTGAAGAAGCGTGGTGGCGCGCATGAGCGCACCATCCGCGATTTCAGGCTCACGAGCGATGGCATTCAGATCGGCGAACCGCTGCGGCGTTTTCGCGGCGTGCTCACCGGCGTGCCGATCCCGCTGGATACGGAAAACTAGGCCCCTCTGACAGAACCTGATGCAGATGGATCTCGAGGAGCGCATTCTCATATTCACACCCACGGGCCGTGATGCGGCCCTGGTGAGCCGTGCGCTGGCATCCGCCCGCGTCGACGCAAAGGTCTGCGAGTCGTGGACCGCGCTCGAAAGCGAGTATCTCGTGGGCGCAGCCGCGATCCTCCTGTCCGAAGAAGCCCTGGACGCCGCGGGGGCCCGCCGACTGCATGATTTCCTGTCGCAACAGCCGTCCTGGTCCGACCTACCGGTGATGCTGCTGATCGGCCAAGGCAGCGACACCGCCACCATGCGTGCCATGTCCCGCACCATCGGCAACGTCACGCTGCTCGAACGGCCGATGCGGGTGGCAGCACTGCTGAGTGCCGTGGAATTCGCGCTGCGCGCGCGCCGCCGCCAATATGAAGGGCGGGCCCAGTTGCTGGCGCTCGAGCGCGCAGCGGACGACCTGAGCGCCAGCGAACATCAGTTGCGCGAGGCCCATGCGCGCAAGGACGAGTTCCTGGCGACACTCGCGCACGAGCTGCGCAACCCGCTGGCCCCGATCCGCAACGCACTGCATGTCCTGCGGCGCAAGACGCCCGACGTGGCGCTCGCGCCGCTGCACGACATCGTCGACCGCCAGTTGCGCAACATGGTGCGGCTGGTGGATGACCTGCTCGAAGTCTCGCGCATCACGCGCGGCAAGGTGGACCTGCACCTCGAATATCTCGATCTCGCCTCCGTTCTGCGCAGCGCCATCGAAACCAGCCGGCCGCTCATCGATGCCGCGCGCCACACGCTCGAAGTCGAAATGCCGCCGGACGGCACACGGGTGCACGGTGACGTGGTGCGCCTGAGCCAGGTTTTTTCCAATCTGCTGAACAATGCCGCCAAATACACCGAGGACGGCGGGCACATCGCCATTCGCGCGCGGCTGGAGGGTGACGAAGTCGAAGTCATCGTCGAAGACGACGGCATCGGCATCGAATCCGGCATGCTGGGCTCGGTGTTCGAGATGTTCACGCAGGTGCGCGGCGCCAACGCGCGCGCCCAGGGCGGCTTGGGCATCGGACTCACGCTGGTGCGCAGTCTCGTCGGTCTCCACGCCGGCCGCGTCACGGCGCACAGCGAGGGGCCCGGCCAGGGAAGCCGTTTCACGGTCTATCTACCTGCGGCGCGCCGCGCAGACCTGACGGACGATTCCGCGTCGCTGGCGCCGAGGACCATGGCGTGCACCGGCCACGTCATCATCGTCGACGACAACCGTGACGCCGCCGACACGCTGGCCATGGTCCTGCGCCAGCATGGCGCCGACGTGCAGACCACCTACTCTGCCGCGGACGTACTCGACATCCTCGTGCCGCATTCCCGCGTCGCGGTCATCGCCGACCTCGGCATGCCCGAGCTCGACGGGTTCGAGCTCGCGCGGCGGATCCGCGCGCGCGACCCCGATCACGACGTGCAACTCATTGCGCTCAGTGGCTGGGGCCAGCTCGAAGACCGCGCCCGCGCCGTGGAAGCGGGATTCGATGCGCATTTCACCAAGCCGGCCGACATCGAAGCCCTGGTCGCCCTGCTGTCGGCGACCACCGTAGGAACGCGCCGCAGGCCACCTCAGCCAGCCTGAGCGGCTTCTCCGCGACATCTCCGGATAACATCCCGTGGCGCGATGCCGCACGCTCGCGCCATGACGCTGTACCTCGAAACCCCGGCGTTCGCGCCGAAGCAGAGAATCCCTGACCAGTTCAGCCGCGACGGCGGCAACGTGTCGCCACGCGTCGAGTGGCAGGGAGCGCCGGCCGATACGCGCAGCTTCGCCCTCGTGGTCGAGGATCCGGATGCGCCACGAGGTGTGTTCCGGCACTGGGCCGCGTACGACATCGACCCCGATATGAACTGGCTCGGCGAAGGAGCCGGCTCGGGTGAGCGTGGCGCGCCCATCCGCCAGGCGACCAATGACTTCGGCAATGCGCACTACGATGGCCCCCAGCCGCCGCCCGGCCACGGCACACATCACTACCACTTCAGGCTTTTCGCGCTCAACGTGGAACGGCTCGATGTGCCGGCAAACGCCACGGCCGAGGACGTGCTGTCGGCGGCCAGGGAGTATTCCATCGCCGAGGCCGACGTGATCGGCACGTTCTCACGCGAATAGCATCGAAGTACCGAACATGAAAAGACCCACACCGATGGCGCGAGGCGCGAAGCTGCGGCGCGCCGGGCTCAGCCGCTCGGCGCTGATGGCGATCGTCACCAGCGCCATCGCCAGGAGATCCATCACCCCGATCACCAGCAGGACGGCGGTGAGGCCGGCGCAGCAATAAACGCAGCGTGCGCCGATCTTCAGGCCGTGACGCCAGGCGGCGCGGTAGTTAGGCTGCGTGTCGCGGCAGCAATCGATGGTGTGGCGGCAGCAGGCGAGCTGGCGTGACTTCCACGCAGTGAACTGCGCCAGGCCGGCAGCCATCACGACGAGCGCACTCATGAACGGCACCGCTTTCGAAACCGCCGGCACGCGCATGGCGAGCTCCGCGAATCCCACACCGAACGGCAGCAGCACCATTCCCAAGAAACCCCACGCGGCGAAGTAGCCCGCCGCCACGCAGGCACTGAGCGTGCCTTTGTTCTCCACGCGCAACTCGCGCCGGTACCGGCCCAGCATGGGCGCGAATGCGGGCAACATCATCGCCGTCATCATCACGGTCCACATGCCAAGGAACGTTGCGGCAAAGCCCAGCCAGCCCTGACCGGGCATGCGCATCCAGGCCATGGACATGGTCCACCCGCCGGGCATCTCCATGCCGGGCATGCCCGACATGGAGCCGCACCAGGCGACCGTAATAGCGGCGCTGGCTGCGAACACCAGCGCTACGTTCACCCGCCCGACATTCACGCCACGCTCGCGGCGCGATCGTCCCCGCCATGGGCGGCGCCGTACTCGTCATTGCGCTTCCACCAGATGCCGGCCTCGTTGCGGCCGAGCGGCGCGCGATCGAGCCACTGATACATGTTCCACAGGGGATCGACACCGCGCGCGAAAGTCGAATACGTGTGGAAGATCTCGCCATCCCTGCGCACGAATGCGCTCATGCCGGGCCGGTCGCGGCCATAGGTCGCCGCGTCGGTGCCCACGCCCTTGGCGATGGCGGCCACGACCGGATGCACGTCGACCAACTGGTCCATGGCATGCGCGTTGCGCGCGTAGTTGTAGTCGATCTCGCCCGCGCGCTGCTGCTCTTCGGTGAACGACACGTTGAAGTCGAAGTTGAAAGCGCCATCAGCGGCCGACACCCACGGGAAGGCCCAGCCCATGCGTTTGCGATAGCCGAGCAGCTTCGGCAGCGGCGCGCGCGACACGGCCGTCAATGCAACGTCATGGTTCTCGAGGTGTACCGCGATGCCGTCGAACCCATCGGCGATCGCCGAGCACGACGGGCAGCCCTGCGTCCACGTGGGCCCGAACATGAAGTGGTACACCAGCAGCTGCGAGCGACCGCGGAACAGATCCGCGAGCGTCGCCTTGCCCTGTTCGGTGTCGAACGTGTAGCTCTGGTCGACGCGCACCCAGGGCAGAGCCTGTCGGCGTTGCGCGAGCTCGTCGCTGCGGCGCGTGTGTTCCTTCTCGGCTTTCAGCAGGTCGAGGCGGGCCTCTAGCCACTGCGCGCGGGTACCTGTCTTCGGATTGCTGGCATGTGTCATGGTCACTCCTGGTTGGTGATTTGTGCTTTCATGTCGCGCATTCTTGGACGCCAACGGTAAGCAGCGGGAGTGACATCTTTGTCGGGATTCGCCCCTGTATGGACTCGCTGATGACAGCGGCGGCTCGCGCGCTGTCCGCGGGTGACCCGCTGGGCGCGCTGAATCTCATTGCGCTGCGCAAGGACGCCCCCGCCCTCGCCCTGCGCGGGATCGCCATGGCCCAGCTTGGGGACTTCGCACGCGCCAAGGACCTGGTGCGTTCCGCCGCGCGGGCTTTCGGCCCGAAAGAAGCGGTCGCACGTGCGCGCTGCATGGTGGCCGAAGCCGAACTGGCGCTGGCGTCACGCGATCTCGGGTGGCCGCCGAAGAATCTGGAAGCCGCGCGCGTCACGCTCGAAAAGCATGGTGACCGGCTCAACGCTGCGCACGCGCGATATCTCGCGATCCGCCGGCTGTTGTTGCTGGGCCGGCTCGACGATGCCGACGCACTGCTGATCGACATCGACCGCACGGCGTTGTCGCCGGCGTTGCAGACCACGCATGAGCTGATCGTTGCGGGCATCGCCATCCGCCGCATCCGCGCGACACTCGCGCGCGCCGCGCTCGAGCGCGCCATGTACGCGGCGCAGATCGCGCGCATCCCCGCGCTCATCGCCGAAGTGGACACGGCGGCCGTCATACTCGATGCGCCCGCCGCCCGCCTGTTTACGCCGAACCAGTCGAAGCCGCTGCGCCTCGACGAAGTGGAAGCACTGTTCGACTCGAACGCGCTCATCGTCGATGCCTGCCGCTACGCCGTTCGCCTCGGAAGCAAGGTGATTCCGCTCGCCGGCCGCGCGGTCTTGTTCACGCTGGCCCAAGCTCTGGCGGAAGGCTGGCCCAACGACGTGTCGCGCGACGAGCTGGTACGGCGCGCCTTCCGCATCAAGTCCGCCGATGAAACCCTGCGCGCCCGGCTGCGCGTCGAAATCGGCCGGCTGCGCAAATCCCTCGAGCCCATTGCCGACATCGCGGCGACGAAGGGCGGCTTCACGCTGACGCCGAAGCAATCACGCCGGGTCGTCGTGCTGGCCCGCACCGTCGACGAGGAACACTCCGCCGTGCTCGCGTTTCTCGCGGATGGCGAGTCCTGGTCGACGTCGGCGCTGGCGCTCGCGCTCGGCACCAGCCAGCGCAGCGTGCAACGCGCGCTCGACGATCTCGCCGCCGCGAACAAGGTGCAGGCCTATGGAGCAGGCCGATCCCGCCGGTGGATGACGCCGCCACTGCCCGGAATCGCGACCACGTTGTTACTCCCGGCGCCGCTGCCAGGCGCGTAGCCTCATCGACAACCAAGGAGCAATGCCATGAAGAAGTCAGCAGCCAGGGTTGTCCGCGAGTTCGGCCCCTTCCCCGATGCGTCGAACGTGGGCGGAGTTTCCTACGACGGCGAGAATGTCTGGGCGGCGGTGGGCAACCGCCTGAGCGCCATCGACCCGCGCAGCGGACAGGAGAAGCGCTCGCTCAAGGTCGCCGCGCACGCGGGCACGGCGTTCGACGGCAAGCATCTCTACCAGATCGCCGAGAGCCGCATCCAGAAGTTAGACCCGCAGACCGGCAGGGTCCTGGCGACCATCCCCGCTCCCGGCAACGGCGGCGACTCCGGCCTCGCGTGGGCCGAGGGTTCGCTGTGGGTCGGCGAATACCGCGCGCGCAAGATCCACCAGGTCGATCCGTCGACGGGCAAGGTGCTGCGCAGCATCGAATCGAACCGCTTCGTCACCGGCGTCACGTGGCACGGCAGCGAGCTCTGGCACGCCACCTGGGAAGGCGACGAGAGCGAGCTGCGCCGCGTCGATCCGAAATCCGGTGAGGTGCTGGAAACGCTGGAGTTGCCGGCCGGCATCAACGTGTCAGGCCTCGAATCGGATGGCGGCGACACTTTCTATTGCGGTGGCGGCGGCACCGGCAAGGTGCGCGCGGTGAGCCGCGCTAAACCGCGCATGGCGGAGTAGTTACGACGGCTTCATGCGGCCCGCCGCGCAACCGGGGTAGTCTCGCGGCATGCGGTACATCCCCTGGATCAGCGGCGCCGCATGCGCGCTGTTGTTGTTGACGTGTGGCTGCCACGAATCGACGGCGAGCGGTGATGCGCCGCTGGCCGCGCGCATCATCCTGTTCGACGGTACCGGCTCGTCACCCAATGACGTCAAGGCCATCGAGAAGGTGCTGGATCGCGAGCAGCTGCCTTACACCACCGCCGACTCCGACGAGCTCGACCTCATGACGTCCGAGCAGCTGGCGCACGCCGAACTGCTCATCATGCCCGGCGGCAACTACGAGCAGATGGGCAAGGGGCTGCGCGCCGACACCGCGCAGCGCATCCGGGACGCAGTCCGCCACGGCATGAACTACCTCGGCATCTGCGCGGGCGCGTTCATCGCCGGCGATGCACCGGACAATGGATTCAACATCACGGGCACGCGCTTCGCGTTCTTCGCGGACTCGAAGCTCGGCACGCGCAAGGAAGTCGTCACGCTCGCGAATGGCGACGGCACCCGCTTCAAGACCTATTGGGAAGATGGCCCCGAGCTCACGGGCTGGGGCGATCCCCTCGCCAAATACGCCGACGGCACGCCGGCCGTGGTCCAGGGAAAGGTCGGCACCGGCTGGATGGTGCTGACCGGCGTGCATCTCGAAGCGCCCGAAAACTGGTACGACGGGCTCGAGCCCGCTGCACCGGTCACCAGCATCGACAAGGCGGCGAAGCTGGTGCGCGCCGCGTTCAACGGCGAAGCGCTGCCCTATCTATAACTTCGCGGCACCGGGCTGGTAGGCACCGGTTTCCGGGCGGAAGGCGACCTGCAGGCGATTCCACGAGTTGACGGCCACCACCGCGAGCGACAGATTCGCCAGCTCTTCGTCGTTGAAATGCCTGCGGGCTTCGTCGAAGACCGCGTCGGGCACGTGACCTTCAGTGATCAGGGTCAACGCCTCGGTCCACGCCAGTGCCGCGCGCTCGCGCTCGCTGTAGAACTTCACTTCGCGCCAGGCATCGAGCAGGTAGAGACGCTGCGCGGTTTCGCCCGCCGCCGTCGCGTCCTTGAAATGCATGTCGAGGCAGTAGGCGCAGCCGTTGATCTGCGAGGCGCGCATCTTGACGAGCTCGAGCAGGCTGTACTCGAGACCGGAGTTGTTGACGTAGCCCTGCAGGCCGAACATGGCCTGCACGCCGCGGGGTACGATGCGAATCCAGTCGAGTCGGGGTGTCATGAGCTGCTCCTGTCGTGGTGTCCGAACCTAGACGATGGAGCCGCGTGGTTTGTGACAGGTCAGCGGGCTGACCTTGCAGCTGGAGCGTCGAGCTTCACCAGCCGCAACTTGTCAGGGTTCAGCATCGAGTAGACGTCGAGGATCCGGTGACCATCCGTGCGTAACGTCATCACGGAAAGCAATTGGCCCTGGTAGAGCGCCGCGCGCCCCGGCTCGCCATTGACGATGACCGGCCTGAACTCCAGATCGTGCAGATACTTGCGGAAAATCTTGGCGCCGAAGCGCGCCACGGTGTTCGCGCCGCGTAGCACCTTGCGCGCCGCCTTCGCTTTGCCGCCTCCATCCGAAGTCCAGGCGGAATCCGGGGCAAGAAGGTTCAGTAGCGCGCCCTCGTCCTGCGACTCGATGGCCGCCATGAACGAATCGAGGAGCTTGTGCTTGGCTTCGTCGGAGACCTGCACGCGCGGACGCTCCGAGCGCACACGCTTGGTCGCGCGGCTCACGATCTGCCGGCATGCGGCTTCGCTCTTGCCGAGGATCTGCGCGATGTCGTCGTAACCGCTGTCGAACATCTCGTGCAACAGGAACGCCGCGCGCTCCTCGGGCGCGAGCCGCTCTAGGACCGCGAGCAATGCCACCGAGAGCTCCGACGCCAGTTCGGCCGACTGGTCCGGCGTGCGCTCGGCGCTCGGCGAATCGACGATGGGCTCGGGCAACCAGGGGCCGGTGTAAAGCTCGCGCTCGGCACGCAGCGCCTTGAGCCGGTCGATGCAGAGGCGCGTGGTGGTGGTCACGAGCCAGGCCTGCGGCGCGCGGATTTCGTCCTGCCGCGCGCGATGCCAGCGCAGCCAGGCTTCCTGCACCGCGTCGTCGGCGTCCGCGCGCGAGCCGAGCATGCGGTAGGCGATGCTCCAGAGCCGGCCGCGGTTCTCGGCGAACTTGTCGACTGTGTCGTTCATGAACCCCAGACGATTGACCCCGGCCGATTGTGACAGGTCGGATTCTTTGGCAGCCTGCCGCGATGCGCTACTTCGATTTCAGCTCCTGGCAGGGAGTGCTGTCGACGGTCCTGAGCCTTGCGGTCATCACGCTGCTGGGCGTGGGTATCAGGCTGCTGGTCATGCAGACCGTGCAGCAGCGCCGCGAACGCGAGAACCGACAGATCAACGAACGCCTGCGAACGCTGATCGCGGCTTACAAGACCCTCGGCGGTTCGTTCACCGGCGATCTCGCCGTGGACCCCACGCATTTGCGGGACCAGCAGAAGCACGGCGTGCAATTCAACAGCACGGATCGCTCGCGCCGCATCCGCGACACGGTCGAGGCCGCGCTCTCGGACATCATCCTGCTCGGCACCGAAGAACAGGTGCGGCTCGCGGCCAACGCGGCCGCGGAGCTCGTCGCCGGACGGCCCGTGCACACGCACGAGCTCGTGGTGTCGCTGCGCAGCTTCATCCGCGAGGTGCTCGATCTCGACGCCATTGCCGCGAACGTCGTCATACCCCAGCAGGGGCCAGCGCGCCCGGGTGCGGGCAAGCCTGACAACAAGGGCGAAGGCCGTGGCCAGGATCGCGGCGGCGGCAAGGGAATGGGTGGCGACATGGCCACCGGCGCGGGCGCCGGCATGGGCCTCGGCCTCGGCGCCGGAATCAGTGACCGAACTTCAGAGTCTGAGGACCCTTGAACGTGAACCACACGTTCTCGATCTGCCAGTCCTTGCAGATCGGGTCGACCTGGTAGCTCGCGCACTTGCCCGCGAGGTGGATGCGCTTGGTCTCCCGGTGCACCACCAAAAGGTGTTTCTCGTTGGCGAGACCCAGCGAGCTCACGGGCTTGTTCCGCTCGATGTCGGTCTTGGTGACTTCGGTCGGGTCGAGGATCAGCACGTCGCTCGATATTTTGAAGCTGCCGCTCTCGTCGACGGTGACGCCGCGCGCCTCCTTGCCCTTGCCCCAGCGGCCGTTGTACTGCAGGTGATACGTGCCGTCGGCGTCGAACCGCACGACCAGCTTGACCACCAGGTCGACGTTGAAGCTCTCGATGGTCACATCGTCCTCGGAATAATCCATCTCCCAGGCGCCGTACAGGTCGGCGACCGCCGCGGGTGGTTTGCCGGGCAGACGTGTCGCCTCGTCGTACGCCTGCGGCACCTGCTGCTTCGCGCGCGGCAGCTTCGACAGCATGTCGCCGAGCGGGATGCTGACGAGGAGTGCTAACAATGGCATGACGCTATCCTTTTTTGCGTGGCGGCTTCTGCGGCACGATAGTTTCGCCCCGCGCCAGCATTTCGACCAGGGTGGCTATCTTCCGTGCCCGCCCCTCCGGCGTCTTCATGTTGTTGGTGCGGAACACCAGCGAGAAGAGATTTTGCCGGCTCAGCCCGCTGAACGTGGCCAGCGCTTTCTTGTTCGCCTTGATGGCCCGCATCAGGTCCGGCGGCAGGTTGTCGGCCGAGGTCTTGCGTATGGGCGCATAGGCCGCGTCCCAGCGCCCATCCGCCCTGGCGAGGTCGATCTGCTTCTGCCCGGCCGGTTGCATGCGGCGCGCTTCGATCAGCCGCGCGACGTGCTCGCGATTGATCTGGCTCCAGATGCTGCGCGCGCGCCGTGGTGTGTATCGCTGCAGGAAAGACTTTTCGTCGAGGCCCTTGCGGATGCCGTCTATCCACCCCCAGCAGAGCATCACGTCCAGCGCTTCGGCGCAGGTAACGCTCTGCAGGCCCGAGTTTTTCTTGTGGACCTTTAGCCAGAGCTCGGGCGCCTTGGCGTGATTGGCTCGCATCCAGGCCTCGAGCGCCCGGGTGTTCGCGAAAGCCCTGATGGCCTTGCTGTCGGGGACCACCGCGGCCATTCAGCCCTCGCCATCGACGGAAACCACGCGCCGCGCGCCGTGCGCGCACCAGCGCTCCAGCACCTCGGTCACGCTCTCGGAGCTCTTCGATGCAATGCCGACGCGCCGCTCCACGCGCCATCCGGTGCTGTGATCTTCATGATCGTGCTGTTCGTGCACGCGGCCCTCGCTGCAGGCCTTGCAGAGCATGCGCATGGTGGTCCAGTCCTCGAAAGGCATGCCGGCTTCCTCGCTGGCCTTGTCGAGCGCGTTCAGCGCATCGCTGTCGGGGGCTTCGATGGTCACGTCGTAGGTCTCGAACTGCGACGGCTCGAAGAGCTCGAACACGTTGAAAACCGAAAACACCCTTCCGTCCGCATCCTTGCGTTCGCCCATGGGCGCGCCATCGTGCAGCACCACGTCGCCGTAGCGGAATTTCGCCGCGGGCGTGGGGATGTTGTTGATGCGCGCGGTGACCGGCGACAACCGACGCGCCCATACGGTTTCGATGGCCGTGCCCATGTCCTCGAACCCGTTGAGCCGCACGCAGGCGCGGCCGAAATTGCCTTCGATGGGTTCCTCGCCCGCCTCGATCTCCATGGCCTGGCGGCGCCACGCTTCGCGCGCCGTGCGCCAGTCCCGCAGAGCCGTGGCGGCGATTCCGGCATTCCAGTTGGTGGCGTCATGTTGGGGCCGGATCTCGGCGGCCATGAGGTTGTAACGCAGCGATTTTTCCCAGTCGCGGCGATACTTGTAGATGAGGCCGACGTTGTAGAGCGTATGCGGCCGCTTGCGGTCGAGCGCCAGCGCTTCGAGGTACAGCGCCAGTGCGCCGTCCTCGTCACCCGCGTCGCTCTTCGCCATGCCCGCTTCGTGCAGGGCGTCGGCGCGGGCGCCCGGGTCCGTCTCCTCGGTCAACTCACCGGTCCCTGAGGTCGATCAACGAGAGGAATTCACGGCGCAGCGCGCCGTTCTCGAGGAACACGCCGCGCATGACCGAGTTGGTCATCTTCGACGCATTGTCCTTCACGCCACGCCAGTGCATGCAGAAATGATCCGCTTCCATGACCACCGCGAGGCCGTCGGGCTTCATCATGCTCACCAGCAGGTCGGCGAGCTGCAGGATGGCTTCCTCCTGGATCTGCGGGCGCGACATGATCCACTCGGACAGCCGCGAATACTTCGACAAACCGATGAGCGCGGAATCCTGGTTGGGCATCACGCCTATCCACAGCCGGCCCATGATCGGGCAGAGGTGGTGGCTGCAGGCGCTGCGCACGGTGATCGGGCCCATGATCATGAGCTCGTTGAGATGCGCGGCGTTCGGAAACTCCGTCACCTTCGGGCTCGGCACGTAGCGGCCGCGAAACAACTCGTTGACGTACATCTTCGCGACGCGGCGCGCGGTGTCCTGCGTGTTGTGGTCGTTGGCAACGTCGATGACCAGGCTTTCGAGCACGCCCGCGAGCTTGCCCTCCACTTCCTTCGTGAGCTGCTCGATCTCGCCGGGCTCGATGAACCCGGAGATGTTGTCGTTGGCGTGGAAGCGCTGGCCCTTGGCCTGCAATCGATCGCGGATCTTTCGGGAAACGGGGATGTCCGCCATGTCGGCTCCTGCGAATTCGCAGGTGACTCAATAGCAGATCAGCGGCACTCCCCGCCACCCATGGCAGCCGCAAGATAGCCCGGCAGGTAAATGTTTCCCGTGTCCTTGGTCCAGAAGTCCTTGAACTGGTACTCGGAGTGCGGCATGGCGTGCGATCCACACACCGATGCGACGATCAGCGCGCCGTGGTTGCGGAAGCCCCCTTCCGTGGAGAAATCGAGCCCCTGCGGCGTGTTCAGATGACAGGCAATGCAATAGGGGCGCACGACGTTCCGGTAGAGATCGGCGTTCGCGCGCCAGCCGCTCGGTACGAAGTCCGGGTCTGCCGTCGCGGACGCGCGTGCGTTGCCGCCATAAAGGCCATTGAGATACCGCACCACCGACGGCGGCGGCGACGTGTCGAGGATGGCCTTGTTGATCAGGTGGAACTTGTCGTTCTTCGCGATGATTCGCGCCGGGTCTATGGGCAGCAGCGTCGAACCGGTGACCTTCGCGTCCTGCGCGTTGAACGTGCCGCCATGACAGGACATGCAGACGAACGGCGGATATTTCTGCCCCTCGCTGTCGAAGGTGGTCGTCAACGCCAGGCGGTAGTTTGACGTGAGGGTTTCGGGCCGGCCTGTGATGATCATGATGGGCTCGCTCAGCGGCCCGTCGAAAGCCAGGAACCACGTGTGTGGCGGTTTGTGCGCGAGTACCGTGAGTCCGTGGTCGGCACTCTTTGCGTAGCACACCACCTCTCCCACCCGGGTGGCGCTCGGCCAGCAGCGCGACAGGCGCTCCGCGTGGAATTCGGTGACGTTCTGGTAATGGGCCTCATCGCCATCTTCCCAGACCGGCACGAAATCGGATCCGTACACCCAGCCCACGTTGAGCTGCTCGTTGGTCACGCCCAGGCCCCTGAGCACGGTGACGAAGTCCATGCCGAGCGCGCACTGCACGCAGGCCGACACGTAGTGAGACAGGGTCGCGCCGACACTGCCCTGCCCCGGCCGCGTCAGAAATCTTGGCGAGTGCGCGGGCAATCCGCGCACGATGAGCTGAACCTTCGCTGTGTTGTTCGGGTCATGCAGGCGCTGCTCGTCCTGCGCGGCGAGGGTCCAGTTGCCCGGGCCGCTCGGCACGTTGTTGACGAGTGCGCCTTGCTGATTGGACGGGACCACCAAGCCGTTCGCCCCGAGTCCGGTTCCGTCGATTCGATAGCCGCCAGCCCCGGTGACGGGTGACCACGACAGCCGCACGGCGCCGCTGCCCATGTATTGCGCGGTGAAGTCGGCCGGTATCGGCATTGCCTTCGGCGCGGCCGGCGGCGCGGATGCCGGCGGCGGCCTCACGATCTCGCGCATTCCTGGCCGCTCGGCGACGGGCCGCTCGATCACGGGCCGGTTGGCGGCCATGGGCATCGTGGCCGCCTGCTCGGCGCGCGTGAAGTTCCAGTTGCATTGCATGGGCGCCACGGCGCCGGCGCGTCCCAGCCCGGCGGGCATCGCGTTGGCATTGGCCGAGCGCGAACCACTGACCGTCAGTTCACCCGGATCAGCCTCTATCCACCCGATGATCCATTCGCTGAGCGGCATGGCGGCCGCGCCAGCGACCTTCAATCCGCCACGTACCTCGGCGAGTGGTGCCATTTGTTTGAATATGAGGCGCTTGTCCGATGCGCGAACGAACACCGCGATCGAACTCGGTTGCGCGGGCACGTCGATGTGCCACGCACCGCGCGCGCCAGAGCCACTGCCCGACGCCGTCCAGGTCGCCGGGTAGATCTCCATGACTCCCTGCATCGATGGAGCGCCACCGTCCAGCGTCCAGGTCTGCGTCTCCGCGCGCGAATCGAGACCCCCGCTGACTTCGACGCGGCACTCGACCTTGCCGGTCCAGGGTCGGGTGGAGGCCGAAGGCGCCGCCGACGCGTGAACGGACACCGCGGCGATGGCCGCGGCGGCGAAGAGGAGGCGCCGCACCTCAGCCGCCGGCGACGCTACCCACGACGGCGATGGCCACGCTCTCGATGAGCGGGCTCAACACGTCCTGACCATTCTCCTTGGCCTTGCCGACGACCTTGTCGGCCATGGCGGGCTTCTCCGCATCGGGTTTCACGAGCTTGTATTCGAGCGTGAGCGAATCACCGGCCTTCACGTTGGCCTTCTGCGCGCCATTGATGGCCGCCATGGCATTGGCCATGGCGTCTTCCTGCGCGGACTGCATCTGTGCGCTCATCATGCTCTGTGCCGCCATCGACGCCGCCATCTGGCCGCTCATTCCGCCGCCTCCGCCCAGCATGGGCGCCGCCGCGGCCAGCGGCGCGAGCTTCCTGAGCATGCCGAAACCACCACCTTTCTTCGCCTGCGTGACATCCGTGTACAGCACGAAGTCGCAGCCCTTCTCCTTGGCTTCGGCGTTGATCTGCAAAGGGATACGGGCCTCGAGCGTCACCACCTCGATGGCCGGGCCCTTCAGATAACTCAGCAGCGCCTGCCGCACCGGCTCGGCGACGTCGGCCGCCTCGCCGTTGCCCTGTCCGAGCTGGGCGCGCGGCAGGGCGACGCCGACCTTGAGTTTGGCGGCGGCCATCGCGCCCGACGCGAACGTGAGGCCGATGAAGATCGTCGTGATTGTCCTGACCAGGCAGCGCATTTCAGTCCCCGTCCGAGTTGTAACCAGTCCTGGGATACTTCCGGACATTCCGCGCAGAAGTTACAGCGCAGCGAGTTAGATCGCTGATCCTGCTAGCAAAGTCGTGGTAAAACCCGAGCCATGCCCGAGTCCAGCTCATTTCCAGATACGCACTGGAGCGTGGTGATGCTGGCGGGACAATCCGACGCCGACAAGACGCGCGCAGCCATGGAAGTGCTGTTCCGCGCGTACTGGTATCCGCTGTTCACGCACCTGCGCTCGCGCGGCCAGTCGCGCGCCGAAGCGGAGGACCTGCTGCAAGGCTTCTTCGTGCACCTGGTCGAACGCCAGACGCTGGCGCGCGCCGATCGCCTCAAAGGCGCGTTCCGCTCGTTCCTGCTGGGATGCCTGCGCAATTTCCTGGCTAACCACCGCGAGCACGCCGCGGCCGGCAAGCGCGGTGGCGGCGTGTCGTTCATCCCGCTCGATTTCGACGCGGCCGAGAGCGCGTTGCAACAACAGGGACCGGACCCGGCCGCGGACACCGAGCGCGACTTCGACCGACGCTGGGCCTGGATGCTCATGCAGCGCGCGCTCTCGCAACTCGAGTCCGACTACCGCACGCGGCCCGAGGTGTACGCGCGGCTCAAGGTGTTCCTGACCAATCCGGACGATGGCTCCCGCGCGCAGATCGCGGCGCAACTCGGCATGTCCGATGGGGCCATCAAGGTCGCCATCCATCGGCTGCGCGCGCGTTTTCGCGAGCTGTTGCGCGCCGAGATCGCGCGCACCGTATCCGCGCCGCACGAGATCGACGATGAGCTCCGGCACCTGCTGCAGGTGCTGGCCTGAAATGCTGGCGGGCTGTTCTGTCTGTGGATCTTCGGCGGCTACGCAGATAGACGGCCTGTGCGCCGCCTGCCTGATCAGGGTAGCCGCGGAGCCGGCGGAGATCGCCGACAACTTCGGCAACTACGAGCTGCTCGAAGAAATCGCGCGCGGCGGCATGGGCATCGTGTACCGGGCGCGACAGCTGTCGCTCGACCGCGTGGTGGGCTTGAAGATGTTGCTGCCGCAGCTCGCCGAACAGGTACGCATGCGTGACCGCTTCCGGCGTGAGGCGGAAGCCGTCGCGAAGCTCGATCATCCCGGCATCCTGCCCGTGTACGAGGTGGGTGTGACCGCCGGTCTGCCCTGGTTCAGCATGAAGCTCGCCGAGGGTGGCGGGCTCGACGCACGCATCGACTCGTTGGCTGGCCGCTGGCGCGAAATTGCGGAGCTCGTGGTGAAGCTCGCCGACGCCGTGGAACATGCGCACGAGCGCGGCATCCTGCACCGCGACCTGAAACCCGCGAACATACTCTTCGATTCGCACGGCGCGCCGATGATCGCGGACTTCGGCCTCGCGCGCCTCGGCGCCGCCAACGCGTTGCTGACCATGCCGGCCACGACGCTCGGCAGCCCTAACTACATGGCGCCCGAGCAGGTGAGCGCGGAGTTCGGCGACCTGGGGCCCCGTACCGACGTGTACGGCCTCGGCGGCATCCTCTACCAGTTGCTGACGGGCAAGCCGCCCGTGCAGGGCGAGGACGCCGTCGATACCTTGCGCCGCGTGCCCACTCACCCGCCGCCGCCAGGCTCGCAGACCCGGCCGGACATCCCGGGCGACCTCGAAACCATCGCCCGCAAGTGCCTGGCGAAGCGACCCGAAGAGCGATACGCCGGCGCCGCGGAGGTCGCCGCAGATCTTCGCCGGTGGCTCGATGGCCAGCCGGCGCTGGTGGTGCGCGAACGTCGGCGACGCCTCGCGGGCAAATGGACGGCACTCGTCAGTTGCGGGGCAGCCGCGGCGGCGCTGGTGTCCTGGCTGATCATGCGGACGCCGGAGTCAGCGACCGCCACCGTGGCCTCGCCGGCCCAGGCGCCGCGATCGGTGGGCGTGGTGCCGTTCCGCAACGTCAGCGGAGATCCGCGCGACGATGGCCTCACTACTCTCGTCACCGACGACCTGGTGCGCGACCTGCGCCAGGTGAAGTCGCTCGACGTGCTGCCCTTCCGCGTGGCCGCTGATGCGACCGGCGACGCCGATCCCGCGAAGATCGCGGCACAGATCGGCGTCGAAATGCTGCTGCTCGGCGAGGTGGCGCGCGACAACGATGGCGTGCACGTGCAGGCGCGTCTCTGGGACGCGCGCGTGAGCCGCGAAGTGTGGCGCCACGACTTCGCGACCTCCGAGCACGACCTGCGCGAGCTGCGTGCGCAGATAGCCGAGGCGCTCGTCACCGGATTGCAACTCGAAGTGGGCGCGGACTGGCAAGGCCGCATGGCGCCCGGCATGCTGACGCGCAGCCCCGAGGCTTATCGAAAGTATCTGCGCGCGCGTTACCTGCTGCGCTGGCGCCGGCAGGGGACGGTCGTCGAAGCGGCACGCGAGCTCAAGGCGGCGATCGCGCTCGATCCGGATTTCGCGCAGGCGCACTCGGCGCTGGCCGCCGTGTACGCGCTGTGGCCGCCGGCCGTCGACAGTCCCGATGGCGATCCGCGGGCTTTGTCCGAGCAGGCCGCGCGCGACGCGCTCGCGCTCAACGGGAAGCTGGCGGAGCCGCACGCCGTGCTCGGCCGGCAAGCCATGCAGCGCGGCGAATACCTGGCCGCCGAAGACGAATACCAGAAGGCGATGGCGGCGGACCCGTACGACCCCTCTGCCCTGCACTTCTACGCCATACATTTATACGGTGTGGGCCGCCTCGGCGACGCGCTCGAGATCGAGCGGCGCAGCGTGGCGCTGGATGCGACCAGCGCCCAGCCCATGATGTGGCTGGCCATGCTCACCACCTTGCGTGGTGAACGCGAGGATGCCATGCGCCTCTGGCAGAAGAGTGAAGAACTGGGAGCGACACGCCCGTTGTCCGCGGCCATCGTGCGGCTCGAGCTCGACCAGCCGCAGGAGATTCGCGCCTGGTACCACAACCGTTCCGAGCGCGTGGGCCTGCCGGAGCAGTTGGATGGCGAGGACACGCTCATCGATGGATTGCTCGATCCGGCCAAGCGCGCCGAGGCAATACGCTGGATGCGGCGCGTGGAAAAGCAGCTCGACCCGGCGTTCGCGATCACGCACTACGCCATGCTCGAGGACGCGGATGACGCTTACCGCATCGCGAGCCGATACGACCTCAGCGAGGACCGCTATTACCTGCTGAAACCCACCAATCTCTGGGCACCGCGTACCGCGGCGCTGCGGCGCGACGCGCGGTTCGCGACGCTCGCGGAAAAATGGGGCCTGGCCGGGTACTGGCGCAAGGTCGCGCCCGCGGATCGATGCGAGGTGACGGTCAGCGACATCCACTGCCGCTGAACTTCGCGTCGATTGCAACCCGGCGCGCGCCCCAGCCGTCTCAATGGCATGAAACGCCTGCTGCCCGGCCTCTGCGCCCTCCTGTTCCTGGTTTCCACATCGGCCCTCGCCGCACCGCCCGAGCGCGCGGTCCACGGCCGCCGGCTGACTTCGACGCACGACCCCGCGATCACCATCACGCTGCCACGCTCCGTGCGGTATGTCGGCGCGGACCGATGGGATCTCTACGACATCTGCGATGCGGAGCTGCACCTCTTCGTCGAAGCGGACGCGCACAAGAGGGTGAAGGCGTTCTACTGGATCCAGTTCGAGGGCTATCTGCCGTCGAACACGCACGTCTATGACTATTCCAAGGACGAACCGGTGACGTTCGCCGGCCGTCCCTTCTGGAAGCGCGCGCGCTTCGGTCCTACGAACGACCCGCAGCGCGCGGGCTCGGACAGCGAACACGTTCGACGGCTGCTCGAGCGGGCGGGCTACGAACTACCGCCGCTGATGATGAACGTGCGCCTGGTGCAGCTGCTCGACGACGCGCGCCGCAAAGAGCTGATGTTCATCTACGCCGAGGAGTTGCCCGCGGCTGCGAACACCGGCGAGCAATGGCCGCAGATGCAGCAAGGCCTGGTCAAGCGCGCGATGAAGCGCATCCGCATCTCGTGATCAGCGCCGGCGCAAGAGCTCCCGCGCCGCTTTGCCCGCCGCTTCGAGTGAATCCAGCAGCCACAGCAGGCCTCCATCGCGCGTCGCCACCTGGGGAGCGATGGCAACGATGGGCGAGCTCATCAGCGGCATCGGCGGCTCGAAGCTCACCACCTTGTAGCGTGGCGCATGCTTGGCGACGAAGTGGCGCGGCAGAGCCGCGACCAGGTCGGATTCCTCGATGAGCGCGAGCGCCAGCAGAAAATTGGGAACCGTGAGCGCGACGTGCCGCTTGAGCTTCTTCTTCGCGAGCAGCTTGTCGACCATGCCCTCCGGGTCACCTGACACCGACACGAGCATGTGGGACGAGGCGGCATAACCCTCGAGCGTGCACTTCTTCGCGAGCGGATGCCCCGGACGCGCGACCAGCACGAAGTCCTCCTCGAACAGCGTGCGCGACACGAAGCGGGCCGGCACCTCGGGCAACGGCAGCAGCGCGACGTCGATCTTCCTGCCATCGAGCTCGGTCAACGCGTCTTCGAACCGGCCTACCCAGTTGACGACACCGAGGTCGATGCCCGGAGCCTTGCGGCGCAGCCTGGACAGCAACAGCGGCAACATCACGGCGGCCGCGGCGTCCGGCGCGCCGATGAGGAAGCGGCGCCGGGACTTCGCCGGATCGAACACTTCGGCCTGTGCCATCACCTGCCGCGCGCGTTCCAGCACTTCGCCGACCGGGGCCGCGAGCTGGCGCGCACGATCGGTGGGGACGACGCCTTTGGGATGCCGCAGGAACAGCGGGTCCTGCATCAACCGCCTCAATCTACCGAGGCCATGGCTCACCGCGGATGCGGAAATGTGCATCCGGCTCGCGGCGCGCCCGACGTGCAGCTCTTCGTAGACCGCTTCGAACAGCACGAGCAGATTGAGGTCGGCCCGAGCGAGATTCATTTTGTTCAGCATATTTGTGAAATCGTATCACTGGATTCAGCACGACTCCGAGGCGATTCTCCGCGCCGGAGGATTTACACACTTATGAACAGAAAACTCGCATTGCTGACGCTAGCCTCGCTTGCCGTGGGCTCCTTTGCCCGCTCCGAACCCGTTAGACCTTTCGAAGGCGATGAAATGACCCTGAACCCTGCTTCCGTGCGCCTGGCACCGGCGCAACGCGCCCTCGATGTGGTCGAGTTCTGGGAGAAAGCCGGCCCAGCGCTGTGGTTCGCCAAGGATGCCGACTTCGATCGCCGCTTTCGGGAACGCTTCCTCGCCGATCACGAGGCCGCCGCGCGCGGCGAGCTCATGCATTGGCAGAGCACGGCCGAAGGCGCGTTCGCGCTGGTGATCTTGCTCGACCAGTTCCCGCGGAACGCCTTTCGCGGCAGTGCGCGCATGTACGACACCGACGCGCTGGCCCGCAAGGTGGCCAACACTGCGTTCGCGGCGGGCTACGACCACGTGATGCCCGTCGCGCTGCAAAAATTCTTCGTGCTGCCCTTCGCCCACTCCGAAGATCTCGCGGACCAGGAGCGGGCCGTCGCCCTGGCGCGGCGCATCAGCGCCGAAGACCTCGCGCATGCCGAGCATCACCGCGACATCGTGCGAAGGTTCGGGCGCTTTCCACATCGCAACGCGGTGCTCAACCGCGAAAGCACGAGCGAAGAAATGGTCTATCTCGAGAATGGCGGATACCAGGGATGAAAGATCCTGACCCACGGGTTCGCCGGGTGCGGCTGGATGATTCATGTCCAAGGAACGGACTCTCCCTGATCTGGCTGCACCTGGCCCACGGGCGCCGGCCGGCGAATGCCGCCGGCGTCCGTGTTCTTCCCGCGCTGGAGTTGTCGAGCGACTCGGCAACGACTGCTTCTTCTGCTTCGTACGCTTCATCGCGAGCTCGGCCCGAGCGGCCGCAGTGAGCGCTGCGTCGCCCCCTGCCGATTGCGATAGCATCGCGGCACCAAGGGGGTTTCATGCGCAATACGTCGAAGGGTTTGCTCCTGCTCGCCGGGCTCTTCATCTCATGGTGTTCGGTCGCGCAGACCACGCCACCGGCCGCGCCCCCCGCGGCCGCGACTCCCGCAAACCCGCCCCGCCCGCCGCCGCCGACTCGACCCATCGATGGCCCGCTGGCTCCCAAGTGGACGGTGATCTCCGGCCCTGGCAAGAACGCGCCCGCCGACCAGGACGGTGACTTCGTCATCGGCCCCGAATACGTGCCCGCGCCGGAAATGCAGGTAGTGTCCGGCGTGCCCATGGGCCTCGTGAAGCAGTTCGTCATGAAGTCGGAGGACAGCAAGATCTATCCGAAGGCCACGGCCAGAGACGTGTTCGGTACGCCCGACCCCAACAATCCGAAAACGCTGATCGTGGATACCCACGAGACCACCTGGGAGCGCGCCATCACGGTCTATATCCCCGCGACGAAGAGCAGGAAGCCGCTGCCGCTGCTCGTGACGCACGACGGCCCGAAGATGGGCGAGCCGGACATGACCCTGCCGCGCATCCTGGACAACCTCATCGCGCAGAAGCGCGTGCCGGCCATGGCGGTGGTGATGATCCAGAATGGCGGCGGCGATGCACAGGGTCACCAGAGAGGGCTCGAGTACGACACGCTGTCCGGGCGCTTCGCGGAGTTCATCCAGACAGAAGTGCTGCCGAAAGTGGCGGCGAACTTCGACATCGAGCTCACCACCGACCCCGACGGCCGCGCGGCCCTGGGATGCAGCTCGGGCGCCGCGGCGGCATTCAGCATGGCCTGGTATCACCCCGAGTGGTACCACCGCATCATCAGCTACTCCGGTACCTACGTGAACCAGCAGTGGCCGTTCAACCCGGCGACACCGGGCGGCGCGTGGGAATATGCCATCAACCTGATCCCTAACAACCCGCCCAAGCCCTTCCGCATCTGGATGCACGTCGGCGATCGCGACCTGTATTCACCGAATGTGATGCGCGACGGCATGCACGACTGGGTGGAGGCCAACCACCGCATGGCGGCGGCGCTCAAGTCGAAGGGTTACCACTATCAATATGTATTCGCGCTCGACTCGCCGCACTGCGACCGTCGTGTGCGCGAGCAGACGCTGCCCGAGGCTCTCGAGTACGTGTGGCGGGGCTACAAGTAGCCACTCACCGCCGATCGAACGATATTCGCCGTAGTTCGCCTGTGTCTTGAAGGTGACGAGACCGCGCCTCAGGCACTTGCTCCAATCTACTACATCCGTCATAGTAATAACCACATGAGTCATAGTGGCGCCGCGATGGATGCACCCCTGCCCCGGCGCGCGCCGCCGTACCGGCTCATGGTGCTGGCGGTGCTCGCGGCCGCCGGCGCGATTTTCGGGCTCTGGCGGCTGGTGCCGAACGGGCTTGCGGTGACGGAGGGAGACCTGCGCATGGCCCGCGTGGAGCGAGGACTGTTCCGCAACGATGTGCTGGTGCGCGCCACCGCGGCGCCGCTGCACACGGTGATGCTCGACGCGCTCGAGTCCGGCCGCGTGGAAGACGTGCTCGTCAACGATGGCGCGCTCGTGGAGAAGGGTCAGCTGCTGTTCCGGCTTTCGAATCCACAGCTGCGGCTCAATCTCGTGGCGCGCGAGGCCGACCGGGCGCAGCAGATCTCCAACCTCTCGCTGTTGCGCGTCGATCTCGAGAGCAGCGAAACCCAGCATCGGCGCCGCCTGCTCGACCTCGAGTTCGACCTCGATCAGGCGCGAAAACTTCTCGTCCGCTACCAGCCGCTCGCGCGCGAAGGCGTCATCGCCGCGCGCACCGTCGAGGAAGCGGAGGACCAGGTCGCGAAGCTCGAGCGTTCGTTCGATGACGAGAAGGCCCGCGCCGCCGTGGAGATGCGCATCAAGCGCGACGGCATCCGCCAGATGGACCAGGCCATCGAGCGGCTCGACGCCGGCCTCAATGTCGTCAACGCCAGCATCGAAGGTCTCGCGGTGCGCGCGCCCATCGCCGGCAGACTCACCGATTTCCACCTGCAACTCGGCGAGATCATCAAACCCGAGCAGCGTATCGGGAGGATCGATGACCCCACCCGATTCAAACTGGTGGCTTCCGTGGATGAGTATTTTCTGGGCCGCGTGGCCGTGGGCAAGCGCGGCGTGGCCGTCGCTGGCGGACGCGACTACCCGATCGAGATCTCGCGCGTCTTCCCGCAGATCAAGGAAGGCCGCTTTGCCATCGAGCTGCTGTTCGTGGCCGAAGCTCCCGAAGGCATGAGGCCTGGCCAGAGCGCCGACACGCGCCTGACGCTCGGCGAATCGACTCCCGCCCTGCTGGTCCCCAATGACGCGTGGCTCAACGATAGCGGCGGCGGCTGGATTTTCGTGGTGGCCCGCGACGGTGCCGCGGAACGGCGTGCGATCCGCCTGGGCCGCCGCAACAACTCACAAGTCGAGATCGCCGCGGGCCTCGAGCCCGGCGAGCGCGTCGTGATCTCGGGCTACGCGCGATACGGCGGTGCCGAACGACTGGCGATCGCCCGGAGCCAGAAACCTCAGTGAAGGAGTTCCCATGCTCAAACTAGTCAAGGCATCGAGGAAATTCGTCGGCGGCGACGTCATGACCACGGCGCTCAATGAAGTCCACCTCGAAATCGAGGCCGGTGAATACGTCGCCGTCATGGGGCCGTCGGGCTGCGGCAAGTCCACGCTCCTCGGCATCCTCGGCATGCTGGACGCGCCCGACAGCGGCGAATACTGGTTCGACGGCAGCAACGTCGCGAGCTGCGACGAGGCGCAGCTCAACGAGCTACGCCGCGGCCGCGTAGGGTTCATCTTCCAGGGGTTCAATCTTCTCGAAGAGCTCACCGTCGCGCAGAACGTGGCGCTGGCGCTCGAATACAGCGACCTGCCCCCCGCCGAGCGGCGCGAGCGCGTGGCGCAGATACTCGAGAAGCTGGGCATCGCCCATCGCGCCGGACACCACCCCTCGCAACTCTCGGGCGGCCAGCAGCAGCGCGTGGCCATTGCCCGCGCCCTCGTCACCCGCCCTCTCGTACTCCTGGCGGACGAACCCACGGGCAACCTGGACTCCGCGCACGGCGAGGAGGTGATGCAGCTGCTGCAGCAGATCAACGCCGAGGGCACCACCATCGTGATGGTGACCCACTCAGCCGCGCACGCGGCGCGGGCGGCGCGCACCGTGGGGATGCTCGACGGTGCGATCCGATGAATGCCCTGCGGGCGTTGGCGCGCGACCCCGCGTACGCGCTGGTATCCGTCCTCGGGCTCGCGGTGGGCCTCGGCTTCTGCCTGCTGTTGCTGGCGTACTCGCGCTATTCCTGGAGCTATGACGCGCACGTGACGGATGTCGATCGCGTGTACGTGGTGAAGCATCGCCGCAACTGGGAGCTCGGCAAGCGGTGGTCCGAGCAGGTTCCGCTGGCCATGCGTGATCCGGCGAAATCGCTGCCGGGCGTCGCGGACGTCACGGGCTATGCGCATTGGTTTCCATTGCGTCTCGAGCAACCGGGAGGATTGCGCGAGACGAGCAGCCTGGTCGTGCTGCCCGGCTTTGCGGAAATGCTCGGCCTCGAGGCGCTGCAAGGCGATCTTGCCGCGACCTTGCAAAGCACCGACGCCATCGCGATCACCGAGGCGGGCGCGCGGCGGTTGTTAGGTAGCGACGATGTACTGGGGCAAAGCGTGGTGCTGCGCCTCGACGCGGCCGACGTGCTGGTCGGCAAGGTGCGCATCGGCGCCATTTTGCCGACGCCGCCCGCCAACACCACCATTCCTTACGAGATCCTGCACGGGGTCAACCTGTCGATGCTGCCGACCTGGGCGAAAGACGAAGCGCTCAACGGCTCGCACGCCTTTTCCGGCGGCTACCTGCTGCTGAAGCTCGCGCCCGGCGGATCGCCCGCGCAAGTGACCGCAGCGCTGCAGGCGATGGCGGACAACTCGCCGCTCGCGCGGCTGGTGCCTGAACCCATCAAGGCGCATGCCGGCGAGGACAAATTCACGGAGATCAAGCTCTCGCCGCTGCGTGACGCGTACCTCGACGACGAGGTGGGCCTCAATGTCTTTTCCAAGGAGGTCCCCCGCGGCGACCCTCGCATGATCGCGGGCGTCACCGCAGTCGCGATGCTGCTGCTGCTGCTGGCCGCCATCAACTACGTGAATCTCGCCACCATCCGCGTGCTGCGCCGGCAGCGAGAGATCGCGCTGCGAAAAGTACTGGGCGTCCGGCGCGAACGTCTGGCGCTGCAGTTCGTCTCGGAGTCTCTGCTGGTCAGCGGGTTGGCCACGGTGCTTGGCATCGCGCTCGCGGTAGTGAGCCTGCCGGCTTTCAGCAGATTCGTGGACCGCGATCTCGGCGGCATGATCAGCCTGCGCAATGTGCTCGCTTCGCTGGGGCTCGGGGTATTGCTCGGATTGCTGACAGCGATGTACCCGGCCTGGGTCGCGCTGCGCATCCGACCGGCCGCGATGCTCGCCGGGCGCGGCGGCGACGAGTCGAGGCACGGGCGCCGATGGCGGCGGGCGCTGTCCGTCGCGCAACTAGCGCTTGCCATGGGGCTCGCAGCCCTCACGCTCGCGGTGTCGATCCAGACGCGCAATGCGATGAAGGCGCCGCTGGGCTTCGACCCCGATCCCCTGCTCGTAGCCAGCCTCCCGATAGGCATGTCCGCGAGTGATGAATCGACGCGCCAGTTGCGCGAGGCCCTGGAGCAGCATCCGGCGATTGCGGGGGTCGCCGTATCGGTTGACGCACTCGGCAACAACCGCGAGGTCTGGTCCACGGATTTTCAGCGCGATGACGGCGAGCTCCGGTTCTTCGAGGTGAAGGGCGTGAGCGCCAACTTCTTCGAGCTGCACGGCATCGCGCCGTTGGCCGGCCGACTGTTCAATAGCGGCGACAAGGGGTCGGAGACCACTTCGCCACTGGTGCTCAACGAGGAGTCGGCACGCCTGCTCGGCTTCTCTTCACCCGAACTGGCCGTTGGCGAGCACGTGCGCGTGCGTGGCATGCAGATGAGCATGGAAGACCACGAGGTCGTCGGTGTCGCGCCCCGGGTCCGGTTCAATTCCCTGCGCGAGACGCCACCGCCCGTCGTCTACATGATCAGCAACTACGGCGCGACTCTGATCATCAGGGCTCGCGGCTCGCTCGCCGACGCGGAGCAGGCCATGCAAGATCTCTGGCCGCGCTACCTGCCGAACGCCCTGCTTCACGTGCGGCACGCGCGCGACGCATTTGCCGGGAGTTATGCCGACGATGCCCGGCTCGCGCGGCTGCTGGCGCTATCCACCCTGATCGCGATGCTGATCGCCGCTTGCGGCGCGTACGTGCTGGCCGCCGATGCGGTGCGACGTCGCAACCGTGAGATCGCGCTACGCAAACTGTTCGGCGCGCGGCGCGGTCACATCGCGGCGCTGGTGGCGCGCGAGCTGGGCACCCTGTTGCTGATCGCGGCTGCGATCGGCCTCCCGATCGCCGCAGTGGGCATCGCGCGATATCTCGCGCCGTTCTCGGAGCGCACGCCGCTTGCGTATGCAGCCCTGGCGGCGGCGCTGTTGATGGCCGCGGCGGTGGTCAGCGCGGGCGCGGCCCGCCAGGCGTGGCACGCAATGAAGATGCGCCCTGCCGTGGGGTTACGCGGTTGAGCGGAGCCCGAGCGAACTTGCCAGGGCGATACACGAGCGGCCCCTGACTAGAGCTTGCGCGCGCGCACCGAAGGCTTGCGCATCAGCCGCGCGAGCAGACTGGCAATGACACGGCCGGCCGCGCCCTGGATGCGTTCGCCCATGAAGCGCGGAAAGTTGAGCGCGCGATCCACTTGGAAGCTGCGGTGCACGTCGTACAGGCACCATTCGACGAAATGCTCGCAGTTGTTGCTCAGCAATCGATACTGACTCTCGCCGAGCCGCGAGCGGGCGCGCTCGATGATCGCACTCACGTCGAAGGCAAGATCGTCGTGCTGCACGACGAACACGGCACGGCCGCCGGCGAACTGCTCGATCGTCACCTCTTCCACCGGCTTGCGGATGATGTCGTACACGAGCGCGCCGTAATGGATGACCTTGCCTTCGCCCACGTAGATGCCGTGGTGCGCAAAGCCGAGCCAGGGGGTAATCAAATGCGCTCCCGGAAACGGCACCTCGAGGGGGCGAAGGCGTCGGTACGGGCGCGCGGGTGGACGACTATAAGCAACCGGACCTTTAGCACTGGGTCGTAAAGCGGTGTTGTTAGCGTCCATGGCCGCAGTAGACCCCCTCGAGGGCTGCGCAGCCGTCGGCGCCTCTTACGGGAGCTGCGGCAACCCGCTGGATCGAAATGTAGGAAACGGCCGACTTGGCGACCGTCGCACTCTCAGAACTGGAAGGCCTTCGAAATGGTCCAGGTGATGACGGTGGCCACCACCGCGCCAATCACGAGCTTCAGCGCCGACGCCGGTGACATGGGCTCCATCGCGGTCTCGTACACGCGCTTGCCGGTGATCATCGTGCCGATGAGGTTCTGGCGTTTCAGCACGAAGTAGTAAAGCACCGCCACGACGTGCAACACGATCAACCCCAGCAGCGCATTGAACACGATGTCATGCCACTTCGCGGCCACGCGGCCGGCTTCGAAGCTCACGTACAACGACAACGGACCCGACTCGATGCCGTCCACGTCGACGGCAAACAGCCCGAGCGCGATCTGCAGCAACAGCAAGCCTAACAAGGCCAGCACGCTGAGCGCGCCCAGCGGGTTGTGGCCGATGGCCGCGACGCCATTGCCCCGCAGATAGGCAACGACCGCGCGCGGACCGCGCACGAAGTTCGCGAAGCGCGCCGTTGAACCTCCGACGAAACCCCAGTACAGCCTGAACACCACCAGGCCGAGCAGCGAGTAGCCGCTCCATCGGTGCCACTCGAGACGGCCGGTTTCCGCCGTCCACCAGGAGAACGCCACGCCGGCGACGAAGAGCCAATGCGCCAGACGCGTGGGCAGATCCCAGACGCGCGTGCCGTAAACGGTCGGGGCCGGCGTTTCGGCCGGCCCCGCGGTGTCATCGAGTTCGCTCACTCTTATTCGGGTGCGCGGAAAGTTTCGTGGCAGTTCTTGCAGGCGCCGCCCACGTCCTTGAACGCCTTGCCCACGGCGTCCGCATCCTTTGCCTTGACGGCGGCGGATAGCGCCGGGACTTTCTCTGCGAACTGCTTCTGCGCGGCGCTGAAGTCTGCCGACTTGCTCCACACTTCCGGCAGCGCGCGCGTCTTGCCCGCCTCGGGTCCCGTGCCCTGGGGGAACCAGTTGCCCATGTCCTTGGAAGCTTTTTCAATCACGACGACGGCCTTGTCGAGCGCGGCGAAGTCAGGGCTTCCCTTGGTGTTGTCGCGCACGGCCTTGAAGGCATCTCCGAGCGCTTCGAAGTGTTCATGGCGCTCCTTTTGGATTTCCACTGGAGTCGCCGCATACGCGGCCACGCTGACGGCGCTCGCCACCAGGGCAATAACGGAAATTCGCGTCTTGAGCGTCGGGCTGGCATATCGCTGGCTGGGCATGTTTCTGTGACCTCGTTGGTGCAAGAGACGCATTTATAAACGATTTCCGGGAAACATTGCCCGTGACCTTGAGTCACACATCCCGCAGAATGCGGAACGCATGCAGGTGCGTCACGCCGAGCGCGTGCAGGTGCGAAAGGGGGCACCAAGTAAAGATGTCCGAGCCGAAGTCCTGGTCCGCACGTGTTGCTCCATTGGCGATGGGTCTGGCCATCGCACTGCCCGTCAGTCTCATCGTGTCCTCTTCTTCAGAGGCCAACTCCGAACCCGCGAGCATCGAGGTCTACGAGACCACCGTACTGCCGCTGCTCGAGAAGCATTGCTACGAGTGCCACGGCGACGGTTATGACAAGGGCAAGGTGGCATTCGACCAGCTGGAGACTCCCGACCAGATCCTGGCGCCCGAACTGTGGGTCAAAGTGCTGGTGAACACGCGCGCGGGTCTCATGCCCGCGGACAAGAAACCGCGCCTTTCCGCCGGCGAGCAGGCGACGCTCGAGCGCTGGATCAAGCGCGACGTCTTCCGCATCGACCCGAAGAACCCCGACCCGGGCCGCGTCACGGTGCGCCGCCTCAACCGCGTCGAATATCGCAATACCGTGCGCGACTTGTTAGGCGTCGACTACAACACCGAGCACGAGTTTCCACCCGACGACACGGGCTATGGCTTCGACAACATCGGCGACGCGCTCACCACCTCGCCCATGCTCATGGAGAAATACGTCGCCGCGGCCCAGGCCATCATCAACGAGGCCGTACCGGTGATGCCGCGCAAGCCCGCTGAGCACCGCGTCGCGGGCACCGACTTCGCCGGGCAGAACGCGCGCAGCAAATGGGGCAAGCGCCAGTTGCTGTTCTCCGAACCCGCGAGTGTCGCCGCCTCCTATAAGAACGACCTGCCCGGCAGCTACCGCGTGAAGTTCGACCTGCAGGTCAATGGCACGTACACGCCCGACCCCGGCAAAGCGCGCCTGGTGCTCAAGGTGGACGGCAAGGAAGTCACCAGCCAGGAGATGGTGTACCACGACGAGAAGGACTTCGAGTTCGAGTCCACGCACAGGTGGAAGCCAGGCGAACACACGTTTTCGATCGAGCTTTCGCCCACGGTCCCGTCCGGCGGCGAGAAGACCACCACCGATCTTTTTGTCGACGAGGTCACGGTCGAAGGGCCGCTGGAAGCCGCGCAATGGGTCGCCACGACCGACTACGACAAGTTTTTTCCGCGCGCGGTGCCCCAGGATCGCGAGGCACGTCGTGTCTATGCGCGTGAGCTGCTCGGCGCATTCGCCACCCGAGCGTATCGCCGTCCACTGAATGACGACACCGCCGATCGGCTCGCGGGGCTGGCGGAGGCCACGTATACGCAGAAGGGCAAATCGTTCGAGCAAGGCGTGGCGCATGCGATGGCCGCGGTGCTTGCGAGCCCCCGCTTCCTGTTCAAGCTCGAGCAGCCCGCGTCGCATGCGGTGAGCGCGGCGGTCGCCGACGTGGACGAGTATTCGCTGGCTTCGCGGCTCTCCTATTTCCTGTGGTCGACGATGCCCGATGACGAGCTGCTGCAGCTCGCGGCGAAAGGCGATCTGCGCAGGAACATACCCGCGCAGATCGCGCGGATGTTGAAAGACCCGCGTTCCGAGAGCTTCGCGCGCAACTTCACCGGTCAGTGGCTGCAGGCGCGCGACGTCGAAGGCATTGCCAGCAACCCGCGACAGATCATCCTGCGCGACGCCGGCGAAGAAGAGACGCTGCGCCAACTGCGCCAGGCGTGGATGAAGCAGGATGAGACCACCGCCAAGATCCTGGCCGACAAGATCGACCGCATCGTCGAATCCAAACCCGACTTCGACAACGACATGCGCAAGGCCATGCGCAGCGAGACCGAAATGTATTTCGCGTACGTGATGCGCGAGAATCGGCCGGTCACCGAGCTCATCGACAGCAACTACACCTTCCTCAACGAAGAGCTGGCGAAGATGTATGACATCACCGGCGTGAGCGGCAAGGACCTGCGCAAAGTGACATTGCCCGAAGGCAGCGCGCGTGGCGGCGTGCTCACGCAGGGAAGCGCGCTGCTGGTGACGTCGAACCCCGACCGCACCTCACCCGTCAAGCGGGGGCTGTTCGTGCTCAACAACTTCCTCGGCACACCGCCGCCGCCGCCGCCCGCCAACGTGCCGGCACTCGAGGCCAGCGAGAGCGAATTCAAGGACGGTCACGACCCGACCTTGCGTGAAGTGCTCAAGGTGCACCGCGAAGCGCCGATGTGCCGCTCCTGCCACAACCGCATGGACCCCATCGGTCTCGCGTTCGAGAACTTCAATGCAATCGGCGCGTGGCGGGATACCGAGCGCAAGCAACCGATCGCGGCCGAAGGCAATCTGATCACCGGCGAGACGTTCACCAGCGTCGCGCAGCTCAAGAAAATCCTCGCCAACGATCATCGCGAGGAGTTCTACCGAACGCTCTCGACCAAGCTCATGACCTATGCCACCGGGCGTGGCATGGAGTATTACGACGTCGAGACCATCGACCAGATCGTCAAACGTCTCGACGACGAGGATGGCAAGTTCGGCGCGCTGCTCACCGGCATCGTCGAGTCGGCCCCTTTCCAGAAGATGCGCACCCAAGCTACTGTCACGGCGGCAAACTAGTATGAGCGACACCAAAGTCAGCAAGACCCCCGAGCAACTCGCGTCCGAGCGTCACGCGAGCTTCTCGCGTCGCCGATTCCTCAATGGCGCCGGAGCAGCGGTTGCGCTGCCGGCCATGGCTTCGCTCATGCCGCGCGGCGCATTCGCCGCCAGTACCAAGGCCACCGCCCCGACGCGCATGGCTTTCGTCTACATACCGAACGGCGCGATCCCCGCCGCGTGGTGGCCCGCCGGCGAAGGCGGCGCGGACTTTGCGCTCTCGCCGACCCTTGCGCCGCTCGCGAAGGTGCAGAAGTCTCTGCAGGTGATCAGCGGCCTGGAAGATCTCAGCGCGGACCCGGGCCCCGATGGCGCGGGTGACCACGCGCGTGCCGGCGCCACATTCCTCACGGGTGTCCGCATCAAGAAGACCGCGGGCTCGGACATCCACGCGGGCGTCTCGATCGACCAGGTGGTGGCCAACCAGATCGGTCATCTCACGCGCTTCCCTTCGCTCGAGTTGAGTTGCGACGTCGTGCGCAAGTCCGGCGAATGCGATTCCGGTTATGCCTGCGCCTACGAATACAACATGGCCTGGCGCTCGCACAACGAACCGCTGTCCCCCGAACACAACCCGCGGTTCGCGTTCGAACGCCTGTTCGGCGATGGGCCGGTCAAGCAGCGCGTGGCAAACCTGCGCCGCCGCCAGGCCGAGCAGAATTCGATCCTCGATTACGTGCTCGCGGACGCGAAGTCGGTGAACGCGAAGCTCGACGGTCGCGACCGCCAGAAGCTCGACCAGTACCTGACCAGCGTGCGCGAGATCGAGCAACGCATCGAGCTCACGGCGAAGATGAAGGTGCAGAACCCCGAGATCGACGCGCCCGCCGGCGTGCCGGTGAACTACGCCGAACACGTCGCGCTGATGTTCGACATGCTGCTGCTGGCATTCCAGACGGACTCGACTCGGGTCGCCACGCTGCTCATGGCGCGCGAAGGCAGCAACCGTCCGTTCGCCGACATCGGCATCGCCTCCGGTCACCACGACCTCACGCACCACAAGAACAGCCCCGAGATCATCGCCAAGGTGCAGGAGATCGACCGCTGGTATGTGACGCGGCTCGCGGCTTTCCTCGAGAAGATGGATGCGACCCAGGACGTGGACGGGCAGTCACTGCTGCACCACTCCATGATCATGTACGGGTCGGGCAATGCCGATGGTAATCGGCACACGCATGACAACCTGCCCATCGTCGTTGCCGGCGCCGGCAGCGGCACCTTCAAGACCGGCCGCTATGTGAAGGTGAAGCCGACGCCCCTGACCAACATGTTCCTCACCATGGCCGATGGCATGGGCGCGAGCGCCATCGAGAAGCACGGCGACTCGACGGGGCGGCTCTCGATCTAGGGCTGATGGCGCACGCAGCTACTTGCGCACGAAACCAGGCAGGTAAGCCGACATCGGCAGACCCTGCGCGGCTTCCTGCGCCGTGCGCTCCGCCAGCGCGAATTCCACGTACACCTCGAGCGCTGCAACCTGCTCGGTGAGCCGGTTCATCAGCACGAGGCGATCCCGGTAGGTTTTCGCGCGGTTGTCCTGGCAGAGCAGCTCGATCGCCGAAGCGATCGCACTCACCTGCGAGAACTCGAAGGATTCCGCGGCGCTCGCGATCTTCTGTGCCATGCGCCCGATTTGCGCCACGGCGGGCGCCTCGAGTGCGATGGCTTCTTCCGGCAGGCACGCTTTCATCTGCGTGATCTCGAGCTGGGTCCGGCTCAGAAACCTGACCTCCAGCGCATGCCGGCTCATCACCGAAGTTGTGGTATTTCCTGTCTCGAACACGGGCGACCTCGTCCTGTTGAGCTGACCTGGGTTGACCGACCTTAAGGCCTCGCCTCCATCGCGAGCCGAGTCTTGCACAGGAATCCGGGTCGCAAAGACCCGCTTGGAACCGGTAGCGGTAATAGTTTGATGAAGTGACGAGTGCGTCACAGGCGCCCCGTAGGGCAATCGCGGATCTCCTAGCTAGTGAAAGCGGTTTCAGGTTTGTCCGAGAGACAGCGATGTCTGTCTCGTGTCCGCGCCTGACGATGCGACCGGTGGACAAATTGCCACCGGGGACAGTCATGCCAGCCGGTCACGCGCGGGCCACCCAGCCGCGAAATGCCAGGCCCACATAGAACAGTTCGACGTCCCGGAAGCCGGCGCGCCGCATCAGGTCCACGTCCTTTTCCGGCGAGAGCACCGGGACCTGCGCGCCGATCGTGTCGGCCGCGGTGCGGGCCTTCTGCTCGTCCACGCCGGAAGCCACCGCATAGGCGACGTAGCGGTCCAGCCACTGGCCGCGAGCCCGTTCGCTCTGATCGAAGCTCAGGTGCGCGGCGACGAAAGGCGCGCCGGGCTTCAACCGCTCGTGGATTTCGTCGAGCGTGCGTGCGCGCTCCTGCTCGGCCACGAAATGAAGCGTGAGCAGGCATGAAGCCGCGTCGAAGGGACCCGCCGGGGCGGTGCCGACGTAGCCCAGGTGCCAATCCACTCGCGACGCCGAAGGACCCAAGGTCTTTTTCGCCAGCTCCAGCATTTCGGCAGACGGATCCACACCCGCGAACCGCCATGCCGGGTGGCGCTCGGCGAACAGCTTGAGCTCGAGCCCACCGCCCGCGCCGACGACCAGCACACGCGCATCCTGCGCAGCGCCTTCCGCGATGAGCAGCGCCGCCATGCGCTGCATGTCGGAAAGTCCCGGCACCAGTCGCGCGGTGCGCTCGGCATAGTCCGCGATGGCGTTCGCGTCGGAAAAGAACTGCGACATCCGGTTACCGCAATAGCCGGTGCGGCGTCATCACGCGTACTCCGGCACTGGATAGTCGATGCTGCGGAGATATTTCGCCATCGCCTCGATGACCGGCTGCACTGCCACGCGCGAAGCCATGCGCCGCCGCCAGTCCAGTAGTTTGCCGAGCTCTTTTCCCATGGGAACGGTATGGCGCGCCGCGAAGAACTGCGCCATGTAGAACGCGATGTCCGCGTAACTGTAGTCGCCGGCCAGCCACTGGCGATCGGCCAGCAGCGCGTCCATGTTCGAGTAGTAAGCCTCCAGCCCCTCGCGCGCCCGGATCCATTCGGGGCTGTCCACCGGATCGGGCGTCGCCCGCAGGTTCATCAGCCTCACGACATGGGGGAAGAACACCTCGTCGGACGTCAGCTCGAGCTGCCGCGCCCTCGCGCGCGCGGCCGCGGACTCCGGCCACAGCGGCGGCTGCGGGAACCGATGTTCCAGGTATTCGAATATCTGCGTGGAGTCGAAGATTTCCGCGTCGCCATCCAGGAAGACGGGAACCTGACGTTTGGGATTGACGCGCAACACCTCGGGATGCCGCGGTGAATAACCCTGCGCCTGGCTGAACGCCACCATCTCGAGGTCGAAGGGCAGGCTTTTCTCGCGCAGCGCGATCTCGACTTTCGCTCCGAACATGCTCAGGGGCCCGGAATACAGTTTCACGGATGGCTCCATTCCTTTGTTAACGATCCCATGGCGCGCGAGTGTCGCCTATTCCTCGTATCCCTGGCGCGCGTTTTGGAATTACTCAGACCAATGGATTCGCGGCACGCTCATGGCATGACTCATCTCGTCCCAGCTCGCACACTCTGCTTGATCGCCGCCCTGTTGCTGTCCGCCTGTGGCGGCGGAGGTGGGGGTGCCGGCGGAGGTGGCGCGTCGAGTTCCTCGAGCTCTTCGAGCTCCAGCTCCTCGAGTTCCTCGAGCAGCAGCAGCGGCGGTACTGGCCAGACGATCCCGTTCACCAACGTGTCGGTGCACGACCCGTCGGTGATCCGCGTGGGCGGCGACTACTACGTCTTCGGTTCGCACCTCGCGGCGGCGAAGACCAGCGATCTCATGAATTGGACGCCGATCGCGGATGCCGTCAACAACTCAAACCCCTTGTTCACGAACGTGACGACCGCGCTCGCCGACACTTTCGCCTGGTCGACGGTGACCGATCTCTGGGCGCCGGATGTGGTGAAGCTCGGCGACAACAAGTTCTATTTCTACTATGACTCCTGCCAGGGCAGCTCGCCACGCTCGGCACTGGGCGTCGCGGTGGCCGACTCCATCAACGGGCCGTACGTGAACAAGCAGATTTTCCTGCGTTCGGGCATGACCGGCCTTTCCGATGACGGCGTGACCACCTACGACGCATTCGTGCACCCGAATGTCGTGGATCCGCAGACCTTCTTCGACCAGAACGGGCAGCTCTGGATGGTGTACGGCTCATACTCGGGCGGCGTGTTCATCCTGTCGATGAACGAGACCACGGGCCTTCCCGACCCGGGCCAGGGCTACGGCAAACACCTCATCGGCGGCAACCACGCGCGCATCGAAGGCGCGTACATCATCCACAACCCGACCACGGGCTTCTATTACCTGTTCACTTCCTTCGGTGGTCTCGCTGCGGATGGTGGCTATAACATCCGCGTCGCACGCTCGCAGCAGCCCGATGGACCGTACGTGGACGCGGCCGGCACGGACATGGCCACCGTGAAGGGCATCACCACGCAGCTCTTCCATGATCCGTCGATCGAACCGCATGGTCAGAAGCTGGTCGGCAACTTCCAGTTTGCGAACGTCACGGGCGAGAGCGGCACGCCGCACGGGTACGTCTCGCCCGGTCACAACTCGGCCTATTTCGACGCGGCGCTCGGCAAGTACTTCATCTTCTTCCACACGCGTTTCCCGGGCCGCGGCGAAGTGCACGAAGTGCGCGTGCACGAGCTCTTCTTCAACTCACAGAGCTGGCCGGTGATGGCGCCGTTCCGTTACGTGCCCCTGGCGATGGCGCAGCCGGCCGTCGTGGCCGACGTCACCAACGCCGAAGTCCCCGGCGCTTACAAGCTCTTGAACCACCAGAAGGACATCGCCGCGGGCATCAAGGCATCGGTGAACATCCGTCTCGCCGCGAATGGTGCGATCGCGGACGCCAACGGCACGGCAGTGGGCACCTGGATTCACCGGGGCAGCAACAACGTCGAGATCGTGTTGTCCGGGACGGACACGTACTACGGCGTCCTCTCGCGTCAGTTCAACCACAACGCCGGCAAGTTCCAGGTGACCCTCACGGCCCAATCACAGGCCGGCCTTTCGATCTGGGGAGTGCGCACCGGCGACTAGCTCGGCGGGCCGCACCAGGTAGTTAGCGCGTCGGACAGCCGCGACGAGCCTTGCGCGCCCACCCAGGCAACGTGTCCATCCGGCCGGATCAGCACGGCCGAGGGTCCGTCGATGGCGCCCAGCGCCGGCAACTCCCAGGCGCCGGGATGACGAACGTCGAATTCATCGATGCGATCCACCCAGGGCGAGGCGTCGATGTCACTGGCCCTGAACCGCAGCAGCACCGAACGACCGCCATGCAACAGCGTGAACACGCGTGCGCCATCGCCCAGATCGAGGTCGGGCATTCGCCGGCCCAGCAACGGATGGGCCGCCAATTCTTCGGGCGTACCGAGCTCGTAACGGATGTCGAGCTCCGTCAGGGTCGCGGCGAGATTCTTCCTCGCCTGCTCGACCGCCAACAAGTCGGCGATCATCCCGCGCAGTGCCTGGGTACGCTCGTCTTCGCGCCGCAGCGCCACGGACGCCAGCGTGTGGCGCAGCACGCGCGCGGCCACCGGATGGCGCTCGGCATGGTAAGTGTCGAGCAGCGAATCGTCGCTCGCGCCGTTCAAGACCTGCGCAAGTTTCCAGCCGAGATTGACGGCATCCTGCACACCCGTCTGGATGCCCTGCCCGCCATCGGGCGGATGCACGTGCGCGGCGTCGCCCGCGAGCAGCACGCGACGATCGCGATAGGCGGCGGCCTGGCGCGTCATGTCCGTGAATCGCGAGATCCACGTCGGGCGGTGCACGCCGAAATCGCTGCCGTAGATCGCGATCATCGCCTCGCTGAGCTCGTCGAGCGACGGCTCGCCTCCGGCGCCCACCTGCTTTTCCGTGACCATGATGCGCACCAGTCCGCGATCCTCGAGTTTGCTCATGCCATGGATGCCGAACTGATCGCGGCGCACCCCCCAGGGCGCATCTGCGGCGAGATTCGCCTCGGCGATGATGTTGCTCACCGTCGGCTCGGTGCCCGGGAATGCGATGCCCGCCGACTTGCGGATCGCGCTGCCGCCGCCGTCACACCCGACGAGGTACTGCGCGCGGCGTCGCGTGCCATCCGCAAGCTCGACGTCGACACCCGAATCATCCTGAGTGCAGCCGCGCACTTCTACGCCGCGTTGCACCGGCACGCCGAGCTCGTCTATCCACCCCGCGAGGATGCGCTCGATGTGTTTCTGCCAGAGCGCGAGACCGTGGTTGAACCGCGTGGGGAAATCGCTGATGTCGAGCGTGATGCCGGAAAAACCCGCGGTCTGCATGGGCTTGCCCTCGGCGACGAAGCGATCGGCGATGCCGCGCTGATCGAAGATCTCGAGTGTGCGTGCGTGTAATCCGCCGGCGCGCGAGCCCGACAGATCGGTGTTCGCGCGTCGCTCGAGAATCGCCACGTCCACGCCGGCGAGCGCGAGCTCACCCGCGAGCATCATGCCGGTCGGCCCGGCACCCGCAATCAATACCGTGTGATCGTTCATTCGTGACCCCGTTCAGCCTGCCAGTGAAGGCGGCGATGCTGCGTCACGACCCGGGGCTTACGGCAAGGCCTCGATCGTTTATACTCTGGCAGTGGGGAGAGGCCGCATCATCCGATCGCGCGCCCCGAATTAGAAACCACCCGAAGCGCGCAAGCCCGTCGCGCAACTTCCATCGTCAGACTACACAGTGACATCACGCAGGATGGTCCTACGCTCGCGCGTGGAACACCGGGTGCACAATCACATCTGATGGAGTCCCAACGACCCAGAAAGGAGACACGCATGTCGTACATCGAAGGTTTCGTTGCCGCGGTGCCGCGAGCGAACAAGGACGCATACAAGAAGCACGCCACCGACGCGCTGCCCTACTTCAAGAAGCTCGGGGCGACGCGCATCGTGGAGAACTGGGGCGATGACGTCCCCGATGGAAAGGTCACCGACTTCAAACGCTCGGTGAAGGCGGGCGCGGACGAAGACGTGATCTTTTCCTGGGTGGAATACCCCGACAAGGCGACGCGCGACCGCGCCAACGAAAGCATGCGCAATGATTCCGAGATGACCGAGTCGATGAAATCAATGCCCTTCGACGGCAAGCGGATGATCTGGGGCGGCTTCGAACCCGTGAACGACAGCGGCAAGGCCGAGCGGCCGGGCTACGTCGATGGTTGCCTGATCCCGGTGCCCGCCGCCAACAAGGCCGATTACCTCGAGCTCGCCGACAAGAATGCGGTCATCTACAAGCAGTATGGCGCGACGCGCGTCGTGGATGCCTGGGGCGATGACGTGCCCGATGGCACGGTCACCGACTACAAGGGCGCGGTCCAGGCGCACGAAGGTGAAACGGTGATCTTCTCCTGGATCGAATGGCCTTCGAAGGAGGCGCGCGATGAAGGCTGGGAAAAACTCATGAAGGATCCGCGCATGACGGACATGAAGATGCCCTTCGATGGCCAGCGCATGATCTACGGTGGATTCTCGACGATGATGGATGCGTGAATGAATTGACCCTCGGCGGGCATTACGCCCGCCGGGGGTCGAGCTACTGCAACAGTCGAGCCAGTGTCGTACGCCATGCGCGCTCGGCCGGGTCACGCAGCGCATGCCGGCCCGCGACCACCACCTTGCGTCCCGCCCGCCACACGCCATCGATGGCGTCACGCACCCCCGCGAACACCAGACTGTCGAGCAATGCATCGCCCTTTCGCTCGGCGAACAACGGGACTCGTTCGTTGAGCGAGAAGAAATCCGCCGGCGCACCTTCGATGATGCCGGCGCACTCTCGCGCGACCCCCAACGCCTGCGAACCACCGGCCAGCGCGCCAGCAAACAAGGCCCGGCCCGTGGAAGTCAGCGTGCCTTCGGCCTCGTCACGCGCGCGACCCCGCGCAACGACGTTGCGCGCGCGGTCGCGCAACCGCTGGCTGTACTCGAGCTGGCGCAGCTCGTCGCGCACATCGATGGAGACGTTCGAATCCGTGCCGATGCCGAACCGGCCGCCCGCCGCGAGAAACTTTGTCGCCGGGAAAATGCCGTCGCCCAGGTTCGCCTCGGTGATGGGACACAGCCCCGCCACCGCGCCGCTGTGGGAGAATCGCGTGATCTCCGCATCGTCGAGATGCGTGGAATGCACCAGGCACCAGCGCTCATCCACCGGCGCATGATCGAGCAGCCATTGCACGGGCCGCGCGCCCGACCAGGCCAGGCATTGCTCCACTTCCCCCACCTGTTCGGCGGCGTGCATGTGGATGGGGCCCTGCCCCGCCAGCGGCAACAGTTGCTTCAATTGCTCCGGCGTGACGGCGCGCAATGAATGCGGCGCGATGCCGACCACGGCATCCTGAAGCCGCGCGACGAGCTTGCGTCCCGATTCGAGCAATCGCGCGTAGGCCGGCACGTCATGGAGAAAACGCTTCTGCCCTTCATTCGCCGGCGCGCCGCCGAAGCCGCCCTGCGCGTAGAACACGGGCAACCACGTGAGCGCGATGCCGGTATTTTCGGCGGCCGCGATGACGCGGGCAGTCAGCTCCGCCGGATCCGCATAGGGCTTGCCCGCAGTGTCGTGGTGCACGTAGTGGAACTCGCCCACGCGCGTGAACCCCGCTTCGAGCATCTCGACGAAAGCCCAGGTGGTCACCGCTTCGAAATCCTCGGGCGTCATGCGCCCGACGAAGCGATACATGAGCGAGCGCCAGCTCCAGAAGTTGTCAGCGGCCAGACCGCCTTTTCCGGACGAACGATACTCGGTGAGACCGGCCATGCCCCGCTGGAACGCATGGCTGTGCAGGTTAGGCATGCCTGGCAACACGGCACCTACGCGCTCGTCGCCCGCCCTGGCGTTCGCGCCGCGCTCCAGCCGCGCGATACGGCCATCGCGGCATTCGATGCGCAGGTTGTCGACCCAGCCTTCGGGAAGCAGCGCCGTCGACGCGAACAGATCGCCGTGGGGTTCCATCGCCGCATTCTCTTATATAAGGTGCCACCATGCGCTGTGATCGCATCTGGCGAAACGCCCGGCTGGCCACGATGGCCGCCGGGTCATCCTTGAATGACACGCTGGGGATGGTAGAGGACGGCCTCATCGCCTGCGGCGACGGCACGATCCTGTACGCCGGTCCGGCCAGCGCCGCGCCACGCGACCTCGAAGCGCCCGAAGCCATCGATTGCATGGGTCGCCTCATCACTCCCGGACTCATCGACTGCCACACTCACCTCGTGTATGCCGGCAATCGCGCGCACGAGTTCGAGCAACGCCTGAAAGGCGTGAGCTACGAGACCATCGCCAAACAAGGCGGCGGCATCATGTCCACGGTCAAGGAGACACGCATCGCCAGCGACGAACAGCTGCTGGCCGAGTCGCTGCTGCGCCTCATCCCGCTGGTCAACGAAGGCGTGACGACCATCGAGATCAAGTCGGGCTATGGGCTTTCGCTGGAACACGAACGCAAGCAGCTCATGGTGGCGCGCGAGCTCGCGAACGCGCACGTGCGAGGTGTGAACGTCACCACCACGCTGCTGGCCGCGCATGCGCTGCCCCCCGAGTTCGCGGGCCGTGGGGACGACTACGTCGACGAGATCTGCCGCAACATCCTGCCCAGGCTCATCAACGAAGGCCTGGTCGATGCCGTCGATGCCTACTGCGAGGGCATCGGCTTCTCGCTCGAGCAGTGCAAGCGCGTGTTCAATGCCGCGACCGTACAGGGCGTGCGCGTGAAACTGCATGCCGAGCAACTTTCCGACATGGAGGGCGCGGCGCTGGCCGCCGCCTTCGGCGCGTTGTCCGCGGATCATCTCGAGTACGCCAGCGAGACCGGCATCCGCGCGATGAAAGCAGCCGGCACCGTCGCGGTTCTCTTGCCCGGCGCTTTCTACTTCCTGCGTGAGACGCAGCTGCCGCCCATTGCTCACTTGCGCCGCTACGGCGTACCCATGGCGCTGGCCACGGATCACAACCCGGGCACGTCGCCGCTCACTTCGATATTGCTGGTGCTCAACATGGCGGCCACGCTGTTCCGCATGACCGTCGACGAATGCCTGCTCGGAGTGACACGCCACGCCGCTGCCGCGCTCGGTCTTGACCGGAGAGTCGGCACCCTCGAAGCCGGCAAGCAATGTGATCTCGCCATCTGGAACGTGGACCGCCCCGCCGAGCTGGTCTATGCCATCGGCGCGAACCGGCTGCACGAGCGCGTGTGGAGGGGCTCATGACCGGGCACGAGTGGCTGGCCGTGCACCACGGCGAGACCCCGTTCATCGTGAGCTTCCCGCACACGGGCACCGAGATCCCGCCTGACATCGAGGAGCAGCTCGTCTCTCGGTGGCTCGCGCGCAAGGACGCCGACTGGTGGGTGGACGTTCTCCATGACTTCGCGCACGAGATGGGCGCCACCACGGTCCGCACCGCGCTGTCACGCACGGTCATCGACGTGAACCGCGATCCATCAGGTGCCTCGCTGTATCCGGGCATGACGACCACCGGGCTTTGTCCGACCGAAACCTTCGACGGCGAGCCCCTCTACAAGCCTGGCCACGAGCCGCGCTCGGCGGAAATCGAGCGCCGGCGCCTCGCGTACTTCGATCCGTATCACGCCGCGCTGCGCGAGCAGATCGACCGGCTGCGCGCGGGTCACGATCGCGTCGTGCTCTGGGACGCGCATTCCATCCGCTCGCGCGTGCCGCGGTTGTTCGCAGGCGAGTTGCCGCAGTTCAACATCGGCACCCACGATGGCGCCTCGTGTTCCGCTCATCTCACTGCAGCCATCGAAAAGTGCTGCGACGACGCACAGATGACTCGCGTGACCAACGGCCGGTTCCGTGGCGGTTGGATCACGCGCCACTATGGCCGGCCCGCCGATGGGGTGCACGCGATACAGATGGAACTGGCCATGCGCGGCTATCTGCAGGAACCCGAGAAACCTGACGAGCAGAACTGGCCCGCCGAGCTCGACGACGCGCATGCCGCACGGCTTCGCGTCGCGCTGCGCGATGCCTTCGCCGAATGCATTGCATTCGCCCTGAACCTCACGATGAACAGGTGATGCGATGACCCGCGTCGACAAGAACCGCATCCTGCACGCGCCCACCGGTACGACGCTCTCGGCGCGGAGCTGGCTCACCGAAGCGCCGCTGCGCATGCTGCACAACAACCTCGACCCCGCCGTGGCCGAGCGCCCCGAAGAGCTCGTGGTCTATGGCGGCATCGGCCGCGCGGCGCGCGACTGGGAGAGCTTCGACCGCATCGTCGCCACCTTGAAGCGCCTCGAGGACCACCAGACGTTGCTGATCCAGTCCGGCAAGCCGGTGGGCGTATTCGAGACGCACGCCGACGCACCGCGCGTGCTGCTCGCGAATTCGAATCTCGTGCCGCGCTGGAGCACCTGGGAGCACTTCAACGAGCTCGACCGCAAGGGGCTCATGATGTACGGCCAGATGACCGCGGGCTCGTGGATCTACATCGGCTCGCAGGGCATCGTGCAGGGCACGTACGAGACCTTCGTCGAGATGGGTCGGCAGCACTACGACGGCGACCTCGCCGGCAAGTGGTTGCTGACCGCGGGTCTCGGCGGCATGGGTGGAGCCCAGCCGCTGGCGGCGGTAATGGCCGGCGCGTCCTGCCTGGCCATCGAGTGCCAGCGGTCGCGCATCGACATGCGGCTGAAGTCCGGCTACCTCGATCACGCGACCGACAAGCTCGACGAGGCGCTGAAGCTGATCGACGATTCCTGCAAGGCGCGCAAGCCCGTGTCGGTGGGATTGCTGGGCAACGCCGCCGAGCTCTTGCCCGTGATGTTCCTGCGCGGCATCCGGCCACACCTGCTGACCGACCAGACCAGCGCCCACGATCCGGTCAACGGCTATCTACCCGAGGGCTGGACGGTTGAGCAATGGATGGAGCGCCGCGTGGCCGACCCCGCGGGCACGGCCCGGGCGGCGAAGAAGTCCATGGCCATCCACGTGCAGGCCATGCTCGATTTCCAGAAAGCCGGGGTGCCGACCGTCGACTACGGCAACAACATCCGCCAGGTGGCGCTCGAGGAAGGCGTGCGCCACGCCTTCGACTTCCCCGGGTTCGTGCCGGCGTACATCCGGCCGTTGTTCTGCCGCGGCGTCGGGCCATTCCGCTGGGTGGCGCTGTCGGGCGACCCCGAGGACATCTACAAGACCGATGCAAAGGTGAAGGAGATCCTTCCGCACGATCAGCACCTGCATCACTGGCTCGACATGGCGCGGCGGAAAATTCACTTCCAGGGTCTGCCGGCGCGCATCTGCTGGGTGGGCCTGGGCGATCGCCATCGTCTCGGTCTCGCGTTCAACGAGATGGTGAGAACCGGCGAGCTCAAGGCGCCCGTGGTGATCGGGCGCGATCATCTCGACTCCGGCTCGGTCGCATCGCCGAACCGAGAGACCGAAGCCATGAAGGACGGTTCGGACGCGGTCTCCGACTGGCCGCTGCTGAATGCGCTGCTCAACACCGCTTCGGGCGCGACCTGGGTGTCTCTGCATCATGGCGGTGGCGTCGGCATGGGCTTCTCCCAGCACGCTGGCGTCGTGATCGTCTGCGACGGCACGGACGCGGCGGCACGCCGGATCGCGCGCGTGCTGTGGAACGACCCGGCGACCGGTGTCATGCGGCATGCGGATGCAGGCTATGAAACCGCTCGGGAGACCGCGCGCCAGCAAGGCCTCGATCTGCCGGGCATCCTGCCCCGGGATGTGTGAACGCTCCCACAGCGGGGCGCGCGCGAAATCATGTGACCTGACCCGCGATTCCCGAGCGAAAGCGGAATGGCGCCAACGGGTTGCTGGCATCCCCGACGGTCACCCGCTACTCTCCCTTCAGGTTTTCCGGGGGAAGTCGTGCGTCAGGTCATCATTTTCTGGGGCTTCGTTGCCCTCGCTTCAGCCCTGTCCCCGGTCGCCCAGGCCCAGATCGGGCCGGCGTCCGCCCGCGTCATCAGCCGACCCATGCCCAGCAAAGCTCCGAGCGGTGTCGATACGATCCGCGCGGAAGCGAAGCTCACTCTCACGCGCAAGGGTCGCGTGTATCTCATCGAGATCCTCAAAGGCTCGGGTGACGACAGCTTCGACAAGCAGTGGCGCAAGTCGCTCGACGAATGGCGTTTCATTCCGGCGGTGACGCCGGAAGGCGAACCGACCGAGAGCACGGTGCACGTCATCTACACGAACACGGGTGTGACGGTGCAGCCGTATTCGCCCGATGGCAGCAGTGATACCACCACGCGCAATGTCATCAACGAATCCGAGCGCATCGAAAAACTGACCTGCAAGGACTTCGCGTGGGAGTACGAGCTCCTGGTCGACGCGCTGCCCCGCCGCATCGCGCTGCTGGACCCGCTCCTCAAGACTCCGCAGGTGATGTACGCGGCTGCAACGCCGTTGACAGACGATCAGAAAAAAACCCTGCACGACCGCTACGACCAGTTGCTCTCCGACGCCGTGAAGCATTGCCGCGACAATCCGACGGACGCGTTCTGGCAAGCGGTGCTCAAGCCCGCGATCGATGCGGCGCTGACGCCGCAGTAACGAGCGCTGCGCCCGCGGACTGCTGCATACAGTAGTCGTCGTCGTCGCTTGCTGTGGAAACCCTCGCGCGAAGTAGTCTTCGCGCATGGCCCGGGGCGCAGAAACCATTTTCATCGAGTGCCGCCGCTGCGGACACAAGGCGCAGCGTGAGGTGACGCAGTTGCCGTTGCCAGCCGGTGCGCGCTTCCGCTGCTCCATCTGCAGCAACCGCGAGCCGCTGTCGATCAAGGTGTGGCACACCGGCGGGTCGTCGTCCGCGCGCATCGTGTCGTTTCCGCGAGGGAAACGGGGGCGTTAGGTCGCCGAACGAAGAGCGTCCCCATTTCCCACGCCCACTCCCACGCCAACTCCCACGGCTGACGCGCAGCCTTCGCGCCGTCTTAACACACCTCAGTTCGGGAGATTTCAATGTTCAAGCTAGTCAGCGCGTCGCTGGCCCTCGTGGCCGGCGCGCTATCCGTTTCCGCTCAGGCCAATCACCATCCCGGCCGCACCACCGAGGACGCCTCGGTCGTGATGCAGTGGAACACGATCGCCGAAGCCAACATCCCCGCGTCCGCCGGCGTCACGCTGCCGCGCACCTACGCGATGATGCACGTGGCGATGTTCGACGCCGTGAATTCCATCGAAGGCGGTTACTCGCCGTACCGCGTGCGCATCCCGGCGCTGCGTTTCGCCTCGAGCGAAGCCGCCGCCGCCCAGGCCGCGCACGACATCATGGTGGCACTGCAACCCGCGGGCACCGCGAGCTACGACGCGGCGCTCGCCGAGCGACTTGCCGACATCCAGCCGCTGCGCGCGCAGCTCGGCTCGCAGGTGGGCCGTGAAGTCGCCAAGCGGATCCTCGAGTGGCGCACGACCGATGGCTGGAACCAACCGCAGACGTTCACGCCGGCCCCCATGCCGGGTGTGTGGCGCCCGACGCCGCCCGCGTTCGCCCCCGCCGGCTTCGTGCAATCGGTCGATGCCGTTCCGTTCGGCCTGCCACGGCCTTACTACTTCATGCCGCGGCGTCCACCCGAGCTCGACAGCCAGGAATACGCGGATGGGGTCAACGAGATCAAGGCCATCGGTGGCGTGAACAGCTCCGTGCGCACCGCCGAGCAGACGCTGCAGGCGCGGGTCTGGGCCAGCATCAACTACAAGACGTTGTGGGGCGGCGTGTGGAACCAGGTGACGCGCAACCTCGCCACGCAGCGCAACCTCTCGCTGATCGAGTCGGCGCGTCTCTTCGCGCTGATGAACACCACGATGCAGGACGCCGTGCAGACCTCGATGGCCAGCAAGTACGCCTACGCACTGTGGCGACCGGTGCATGCCATCCAGCTCGCCGACCAGGACATGAACCCGGCCACGGATGCCGACCCGACATGGATGCCGCTGCTGCCGACGCCACCGTATCCGTCCTATGCCGGCAACATGGCCTGCATCGGCGCTGCGGAAGCGCGCGCATTGCAGCTGTACTTCGGCACCAACGAAGTGGCCGTGGCCGTGACCTGGGAAGGCATCAATGGCAACACCAATGTCACGCGCAATTTCACGGGCTTCCAGCAGATCTCGGAGCACCAGGCCGTGAGCCGCGAATACGGCGGCATTCACTACCACTTCGACACCACGGCGAGCCAGGAGATGTGCCCGAAGATCGCGGGCTACATCTACGGCAACTTCATGCGTCCGACGCGTTACTGAATTTTCCGCGACTCCCTGAGACCTCAGGGGCGCTGGCAACAGTGGCCCCGTGTCTCGATCTTTAGCCCCGCTACGCGGGGCCTTTTTTTGTCAGAGCATCGGGGTGCCGCCCGTCACGGGGTACACCGCGCCGGTCACGTAGCTGGCATCTTCCGAGGCGAGGAACACGTACGCCGGGGCCACTTCTTTCGGCTGTCCCATGCGCTTGAGCGGCGTGTTCTCGCCGAAATGCTCGACCTTCTCTTTCGGCATGGTCGACGGGATCAGCGGCGTCCAGATCGGGCCCGGCGCCACCGCGTTCACTCGTATGCCCTTGTCCGCCACGAGCTGGGCGAGCCCGGACGTGAAGTTGGAGATGGCGCCCTTGGTCGCCGCGTACGGCAGCAGCCCCGGCGACGGCTTGTCCGACTGGATAGACGTGGTGTTGATGATGCTCGAACCACGCGACATGTGTTTGAGCGCCGCCCTCGCCAGGAAGAACTGCGCATGGATGTTGGTGTTGAACGTGTGCACCCACTCCTCGTCGCTGATGTCGTCGACGGACTCGTAGGTCATCTGGTACGCGGCGTTGTTCACCAGGATATCGACGCGCCCGAATTCCTTCACGGCCCGGTCGATGATGCCGCGGCAATGTTCCGGCGCGCTGATGTCGCCGGGGATCAGCAGGCATTTGCGCCCGGCCTTTTCCACCCAGCGCCGTGTCTCCTCGGCGTCGCGGTCCTCGTTCAGATAGGAGATGACCACGTCCGCGCCTTCGCGCGCGAACGCGATGCAGATCGCGCGGCCGATGCCGCTGTCGCCGCCGGTGACCACGGCCACCTTGTTCTTCAGTCGATCGTGTCCCTGGTAGCTGGACTCGCCGTGATCGGCTTGGGGCGTCAGCTGCTCCTCGCTGCCGGGCGGTGGTTGAGTCTTCGCGTGCATGTGGCGCTCCTTGCTCGAGTGAGCAGCGAGTGTGCGACAACGCAAGACCGCCGCTAAGTCGCGCGGCAGGCGGGCGGGCGGCAGCCGACGCTGACCGCGGGTCGGCGCTTTCCGGTCGTTGCTACGTGGAGACTGGCGGTGGACCGCGGCCGCGGCTCGCAATCAACAAAACGATGGCGGCCCCCACCATGCCGCCCAGGTGCGCGAAGTGCGCCACGCCCTGCTGGGTGCCGAGCACGCCACTCGTGAGCTCGATGACGGCGTAGCCCGCCACCAACACCCAGGCGGGCATCGGGATGGGCGGGAAGATCAGCATCACGCGTCGCTTCGGGAACAGCACACCGAATGCCAGCAGCACGCCGAACACACCGCCGGACGCACCGACCGTCGATACCACGCGATCGTCGACGGTCGCGGTGGCCACCATGAGCTGCGCGAGACTGCCCGCGATCACCGAGGCGCCGTACAGCCAGCAGAAACGCCTGGTGCCGAGGACCAGCTCCACGTCGCGGCCGAACATGTACAACGCGAACATGTTGAGCGCGATGTGCGGGAAGTTGCCATGCATGAAGGCCGAGGTGACGAGCTGCCAGGGCGCGAACCCCACCGTGACGTCGGTGCCCTCGACCGGAAAGTCACCCAGCGGCCACAGCTCGAATTGCATCAAGGTCAGCGGGTGGACCATGCCCTGCAGCGCGAAGACCACGACGTTGGCGACGATGAGATAGAGGACTGCCCGCGTCATTCAGGGTCGCTTCGCATATTCGGCATCGAAACGGGCTTCAAGGCCGGCATGGGTGCCACGCATCTGGTCCACCACCTTCTTGGCCCAGTCGAAATATTCACGCTTGCGCTCGACCGACCACCCCGCGGGCGGCGCGCCGTCGATGTCGCTGACGTTCGCGATCTTGTCGGCGAGCTTCACGAGCTTCGCCTTCGGACTGATCTTCGCGGCATGGTCGATCTGCGCCTGCTTGCGCTCGAGCTTGTTCAAGCGTTTGTCGTCGGAACATTCGGCGACGATGTTGGCGACCTCGTGGCCGAACACGATCTCGATCTCATCGTGGGTGGTGCTCGTGTCCTCGATGGTGTCATGGAGCAGCGCCGCGGCCAGCACCACCGGGTCTTCGATGTCCGCCTGCACCAGGATGTAGGCCAGCTGCAGCGGGTGATTGATGAACGGCGTGTCGATGTCCTTGCGCCGCTGGGTGCGGTGCTTCTCCGCCGCGAACATCGCCGCGCGCAGGACGGTTTCCATGTGGGTGGCCATGAGTGGTGCCGGGGAAGGGTTCGCGGGGTTGGCGGGGTTACGCAACTATACCGTCACGGCGCGGATGCGGACATACGCGGACTATCCGTCGCACAGCTCGATCACCGGCGCGAACCCGCCGCCGGCCGTACGGAAATTGGTGGTCTGGCCCTGGTACATCCGAGCCGCCATGAGCAGCGTCGCTCCGTCGTAGACGTAATGGCGCAGGTCCACCTTGAACATCTGGTTGCTGCCCGCCACCGTCCGGAGCCTCTCTCCCGGCGGCGCCAGGCGCTGCGCGACGTACTCACCCTGCATGACTTCACCAAACGCGCGGCGCGTGATCTTGTCGCCCCGGTACGCGCCACGGCTCGCGAAGCCCGTCGACGGCTTGAAGAACCAGCCCTTGCGATCCTGCCACCACGCCTCCGCGCAGCCATCCACGTCGCGCGTCTGCGGAATGCGCGCCTGGAGCACGTCGACATCGCTGGCTCTCACGCCGAGCGATCGCAGGTATGCCGGGCTCGTCAGCCGCACCAGGTTGCGTTTGTCGGCAAGCAAGGCATGAGCACGCGGATGCGGCGTGATCACGGCGGCGTCGGCGAGGTAGGCCTCACGAAGGGCGGCATGCCGGGGGTCGGTGAAATAGAAGTCTGTGAGGCGGTTGTAGACGAGATCGATCGCGCGACCGTCGAAGCGAAGCTCGCCGCGCGAGTATTCGAGAGCCGCCGCATCGACGATGAGCGTGTCGATGCCATGAGCCCGTAACAACGCCTCGAACAATCGGAACTCCGGAAACAGGAATTGTCCCGCTGGCTGATCATCGACGATCGCAACGGTCTCGAGCGGACGATCGCCGCGAGCCAGGCGCCATTCGTTCCGGAACATGGCGATGAAATCCGACTCCAGACTCGCGCGACTCGCAGGCACCCGTACCGCGGAATTGTTTTCATCGCAGCAGTCGGGATGACGCCAGTCCGCCACCGCGTTCAGCAACGCCCCGCCGGCATTGGTATTGACCTCGATGAGCCTTGGTCCATCGGCGCCCACGTGAAAGTCGAATCCCGCGAAGACGCCATGGGTCCGCTGCGGCAACCTCGCGATCGGCGGCGCCCCGGCAAGCACCGCGGCCTGAAATGCCGGCAACGCGACCACGCGATGGATCGTCGCAATCAGCTCCTTCATCTCGCCGAGATGCGCGGCGCTGACGAACACCGGTGCGCCGGAATAGAAACCGGTCTGCCCGGTCGCGGCAACGGATTCGCAGGCGCAGGCCACGTTGAGCTGTTGCGCGCGCATCGTCAGAGCACCCGCTGCCAATAGGCAACATCGACCCAGCGGCCATGCTTGAAACCGACCTCGCGGAACGTCGCCACCTTCTCGAAGCCCAGTCCTTCGTGCAACGCCGCACTCGCGGCGTTGGGCAGCGCGGCGCCACCGATCACGGCACGCATGCCGAGCTCACGCAGGATCGGCAGCAGCGCCGAGTAAAGGGTCCTGCCGATACCGCGGCCCTCGAATCCGTGCTGTAGATAGACGGTGGTCTCGACCGAATGACGATACGCGCTGCGTGACTTCCAGGGGCTCGCATGGCTGTATCCCACCACCCTGCCCCCGACCTCCGCCACCAGCCAGGGCAGCCTGCGTTGCTGCACCTCCGCGATGCGGGCGGCCATGTCCGCGGCCGACACCGTCTGCTCTTCAAACGTGACGACGGTGTTGTCGACGTAGTAGTTGTAGATGCCGGCTATCTGCCCCGCGTCGCCGGACACCGCGCCGCGCACGCTCACCTCAGCGGACAACGCGCTCTCCTTTTTCGTCGATGACGATTTCGCCGTCTTCCTTCGCGAAATATCCGCGCTGCGGTTGCGGCAGGATGTCGAGCACGGCCTCGGAGGGCCGGCACAGGCGGGTTCCGAGCGGCGTCACCACGAATGGCCGATTGATGAGGATGGGGTGCAGAAGCATGGCGTCGAGCAGCTGCTCGTCGGTGAGGTTCTCGTCGTCGAGATGCAGCTCCGCATAGGGCGTGCCCTTCTGCCGCATCGCCGCGCGCACCGAGAGGCCCGCGGCGGAGATCATCTCCGCCAGCTGTTCGCGCGTCGGCGGCTGCTCGAGATATTCGATTATCTGCGGCTCGATGCCCGCATTGCGGATCAACCCCAGTGTGTTCCGCGAGGTTCCGCATTGCGGATTGTGATAGATCGCGACTCGGTTCAAGTTCCCTCCTCCGTGACGATGGCGGGCGCGCTCGGCAATGGCTTGTTCCGTTCGGACAGCGCCCGCAACAGGAGCATGCCGACCCCGGCGCCGACCACCTGCGCGATCACGAAGCCGGGCACGTCCTGCGGACGGATGCCGGAGAACGTGTCGGTGAGCGAGCGGGCAACCGTGATGGCGGGGTTTGCGAACGAGGTCGATGCGGTGAACCAGTATGCTGCGGCGATCCAGGCGGGCACGCGCCGTGCGGCGGCGCCCAGGGTCGGCGACGTGAAGATCACCAGGATGAGGCCGGCCGTGGCCACGACTTCGGAAAGCCATTGCGCGATTCCCGCGCGTGAATGCGTCGAGGCTCCGACCAGCGGCAACTCGAACATGAGGTGCGCGAGCATGGCCCCGGCGCAGCAACCCGCGACCTGGGCGAGCACATACGCTCCTGCCTGCGACGCGGCGATCTTCCGCTGGGCCAGCGCCACGAGCGTGACCGCGGGATTGAAATGGGCGCCGCTGATCGGGGCGAGCATTGCGATCAGCACGCCGAGTGCCGTGACAGTCGCGAGGGTATTTCCCAGCAACGCCACCGCGGCATTGCCGGCGGCGAGACGCTCTGCCATTACGCCGGAGCCGATGACGGCTGCCGCCAGCAGCAGCGAGCCCAGGAACTCGGCGAGGACTTCGCGTTTCACGACAGTTGTTTGGACATGAACGCGGAGCTCGACGGGCATATGCCCGAGAACTCGCGCGTGGCGCGAATGGCCGGTGGAGCGGTGGTCCGCTCCGCACGCGCATAGCCGCGCCTGGCGAAGAAGCTCTCCGCCGTGGTCGTCAGCAGGTAGAGCGCGCGGACGCCGTGCGCGCGGGCATGCGCTTCAGCGTGCGAGAGCAGACGCGTTCCGTCGCCAGTGTTCCGGCAGGAGTCGGCGACCACCAGAGAACGTAACAGCGCCACGTCGCCATACAGTTCCAGGCCGACGAGCCCGCTCGGGGACGCGCGAGTGCCAGCAAAGAAGAAATGCTCGCAATGACGTTCGGTCAGGTCCTGGGTCGGGAGCTGCGCCGCCGCGAGCAACGCGACGGCGGCTTCAAGATCGGGCTTCACGGAGATGGCGGTGCTCATGCGAGTCCTCAGGCGGCTTTCTTCCGGCGTGCCGGCCTGGCTGCGACAGTGGGCGCGGGACAGCAGGCGATTCCCTCGGCGGCACAGCAATTGTCGGTGAGATAGCCGACCAACCCGTTCATCACGGTGTAGTCAGCGCTGTAGAGGAGCTGCCGACTCGCGCGTTGCCGGCTGATGAGGCCCGCGCGCTGCAGTGCCTGGAGATGAAAAGTGAGCGACGACGGCTGCAGCCCCACCCGTTCACCGATGACGCCGGCCGGGAGACCTCCCGGACCCTGCCGGACCAGCAGCCGGTAGATGGCGAGGCGATATTCATGGGCGAGCGCGGCCAGGGCAGCGATGACAGCAGGCGTTTTCATGGTCGGGACGATATTACGACGATTCTCGTAACGTCAATCCCGGCGGGCAACGGTGCGCGGCTCTATCCCCAAAGGGATAGCCCGCGACCCACCGCCTGAGGCCATGTTCATTACCCGCCGGGTAAATGTGTAACGCCGCCCGAACCGGGAAGATATGCAGCACAACCTGAAGGGAGATCCCTTGTGCTGAAGAACCCCAAAACCTCGCTTGCCATCACTCTCATGACCCCACTCGCCGCGATGATCCTCGCCTCCTGCGCGCGCAACGAAGCCGCCGAAGCCCCCGCCGCTCCCGCTCCCGTGCAGGCCGCCAAGGTCGTGTCCAAGCCGGTCACCGAGTTCGACGAATTCACCGGCCGCTTCGAGGCCGTCGAGCGCGTGGAAATCCGCCCGCGTGTGTCGGGCTACATCACTTCCGCCCGCTTCCAGCAGGGCCACGAGGTCAAGAAGGGCGACATCCTCTATGTCATCGACGCCCGCCCCTACCAGGCGACGCTCAAGCACGCGCACGCGGAGCTGACCCGCGCGCGCACGCAGCTCGCGCTGGCCAAGTCCGAGAGCGAACGTGCCGAGAAGCTGCTCGCCAAGCGCGCCATCTCGCAGGAAGAATTCGACGCGCGCACCTCGGGTAACGAGCAGGCCGCCGCCAGCTTGCAGGCGGCTGAAGCGGCCGTGGATTCGGCCGCGCTCGATCTCTCCTTCACCGAGGTGCGCGCGCCGATCGCGGGCGTCGTGGGCCGCGCCGAAGTGACGGCGGGCAACCTCGTGGCCGCGGGACAGACGCTGCTCACCACGGTCGTGTCCGTCGACCCGATCTATGTGTCCTTCGAGAGCAACGAGCAGGCGTTCCTCAAGTACAACGCGCTGGAAGCGCGCGGCGAGCTCAAGAGCCAGCGCACCGCTTCGAACCCCGTGTGGGCAGGTCTCGCCGATGAGCAGGGGACGCCGCATGAAGGCAAGCTCGTGTTCCTCGATAACGAGCTCGACCCGAACACCGGCACGATCCGCGCGCGCGGGCTGTTCTCGAACCCGGACCGTCGCTTCACGCCGGGCATGTTCGCCCGCGTCAAGCTGATCGGCAGCGGCCGGTACGACGCGCTGCTCATCAACGACAGCGCGGTCGGCACCGACCAGAGCGTCAAGTTCGTGCTCAAGGTGGGTGCGGAAAACAAGATCGAATACACGCCGGTGAAGCTCGGTCCGGTCATCGACGGCTTGCGCGTGGTGCGCGAGGGTCTGAAGGCCGACGACGTCATCGTCGTGAAGGGCCTGCAGATGGTTCGCCCTGGCATGCCGGTGACGCCGCAGATCGTCGCCATGGGCGAGCCGAAAAAAGGCGGCAACACGCTCGTGGCGCAGAACTGAGCGGCGCGGAAAATAGATCTGTCCCCTTTTTGTTAGCGAGAAGCCAGTGAAACTCAGCAGCTACTTCATCGACAGGCCGGTGCTCGCATCGGTCCTGTCGGCTTTCATCCTGATCGCGGGCCTCATCTCGCTGTTCAAACTACCCATCTCCGAGTATCCGGAAGTCGTTCCGCCCTCGGTGGTGGTGCGCGCCGCCTACCCCGGTGCGAATCCCAAGGTGATCTCCGAGACGGTGGCGGCGCCGCTCGAGCAGGAAATCGTCGGCGTCGAGGACATGCTGTACATGTCCTCGCAAGCGACGATGGACGGCACGCTGGCCCTCACCGTTACGTTCCGCATCGGCACCGACGTCGATCGCGCACAGGTGCAGGTACAGAACCGCGTGCAGCAGGCGCTGCCACGCCTGCCCGACGACGTGCGCGCGATCGGCGTGTCCGTGGTCAAGAGCACGCCGGCCTTCCTCATGGTCGTGCACCTGACTTCCCCCGACGGCCGCTACGACTCCCTCTACCTGCGCAACTACGCGACGCTGAACGTACGTGACACATTGGCGCGCCTGCAGGGTGTCGGTGACGTGCGTGTGTTCGGCGCGGGCGACTACGCCATGCGCGTGTGGCTCGATCCCCAGAAGATGGCCGCGCGCGACCTCACCACGGGTGACGTGGTGAGCGCCATTCGCGAGCAGAACGTGCAGGTCGCGGCCGGCCAGGTCGGCGCGCCGCCCGCCACGGGCTCGGAATTCCAGCTCGCGCTCAATGCCAAGGGCCGCCTCGAGAGCGAGGAAGAGTTCGGCGACGTCGTGGTCAAGACCGGCCAGAACGGCGAAGTCGTGTTCCTGCGCGACATCGCACGACTGGAGCTGGGCGCGGCCACGTATGCCACGCAGTCCCTGTTGGGCAACGAAAACGCGGTAGCCATCCCGGTCTACCAGTCGCCCGGCTCGAATGCGCTCGAGCTCTCGAACCAGGTGCGCGCCGACATGGAGAAACTCAAGAAGAGTTTCCCGGCCGGCATGGACTACGACATCATCTATGACCCGACGCAGTTCGTGCGCCAGTCCATCGATGCCGTCGTGCACACGCTGCTCGAAGCCGTGGCGCTGGTCGTCCTGGTCGTGATCCTGTTCCTGCAGACGTGGCGCGCGTCCGTCATCCCGCTGGTGGCGGTCCCCGTGTCCATCATCGGCAGCTTCGGCGTGCTCTACGCGCTCGGCTTCTCGATCAACACGCTGTCACTGTTCGGCCTGGTGCTGGCCATCGGCATCGTGGTGGACGACGCCATCGTCGTCGTCGAAAACGTCGAACGGCACATCGCGAACGGCCTCAAACCTCTCGAGGCCACGAAGCAGGCCATGCGCGAGGTGAGCAAGCCCATCATCGCCATCACGCTGGTGCTGAGCGCGGTGTTCATTCCCGTGGCATTCGTGCCCGGCCTCACCGGCCAGTTCTACAAGCAGTTCGCGCTGACCATCGCGGTATCGACCATCATTTCGGCGATCAACTCGCTGACCTTGTCGCCGGCCCTGGCCGCGGTGCTGCTCAAGCCGCATGGCGCGAAGCCCGACGCGCTCACGCGCGGCATGAACAAGCTGTTCGGCCGTTTCTTCGCGCGGTTCAACACGTTCTTCGTGAAGTCGGGCGATGCGTATTCGCGCGGCGTCACCCGGACCGTGAAGCGCGCGCCGATCGCGATCGCGCTCTACACGGGCCTGGTCGCGCTCACGGTGTTCGGCTTCTACAAGACACCCGCGGGCTTCATTCCGCAGCAGGACAAGCTCTATCTGGTCGGCATCGTTCAGCTGCCGCCGGCGTCATCCCTCGATCGTACGTCGGAAGTCGTGCGGCGCATGGGCGAGATCGCCAAGAAGGAACCCGGGGTACTCAACTCCGTGCAGTTCGGGGGCGTATCGGCCAATGGGTTCGCTTCACAGTCGAGCTCGGCGCTGGTGTTCTTCCCGCTCAAGGACTTCGACGAGCGCAAGGGCCTCACGGCAGGCGCAATCGCGGGTTCGCTGAATCAGAAGTTCGCCGGCATTCAGGATGCGTATATCGCCGTGTTCCCGCCACCACCGGTGATCGGCCTCGGCACGCTGGGCGGCTTCAAGCTCAACGTCGAGGATCGCGAGAACCGTGGTTCGGAGGCGCTGTACGCGGCCGTCCAGGGCGCGCTGCAGAAGGCGTGGGCCGACCCCTCGTTGGCCGGCGTGTTCTCCGGCTATCAGATCAACGTGCCGCAGCTCGACGTCGACGTCGATCGCCTCAAGGTGAAGCGCCAGGGCGTGAAGCTCAATGACGTGTTCCAGACGCTGCAGGTCAACATGGGCTCGCTCTATGTCAACGACTTCAACCGATTTGGCCGTACTTACCGTGTGGTCGCACAGGCGGATGCGCCGTTCCGTTCGCAGGTGGACGACGTCCTTACTCTCAAGACTCGCAACGCCGCGGGCGCGATGGTGCCGCTCGGCTCGCTGATCTCGGTCAAGGAATCCTTCGGCCCGGACATCGTCGAGCGTTTCAACGGCTACGGCAGCGCCGACATCAACGGCGGACCTTCGCCCGGACACAGCTCGGGCCAGGCGCAGGCGGCCATCTCGAAGATCCTCGACGAGAACCTGCCGAATGGCATGACCTACGAGTGGACCGACCTCGCGTTCCAGCAGATCGATGCCGGTGACGCCGCCCTGTTCGTCTTCCCGCTGTGCGTGCTGTTCGTGTTCCTGGTGCTCGCCGCGCAGTTCGAGAGCTTCAGCCTGCCGCTGGCGATCATCCTGATCGTGCCGATGGCGTTGCTCGCCGGCCTCGTGGGCATCCACGTGCAGGGCGGCGACAACAACATCTTCACGCAGATCGGCTTCCTCGTACTCGTGGGCCTGGCGTCCAAGAACGCCATCCTCATCGTCGAGTTCGCGAAGCATCTGCAGGAAGAAGGCCGCGACCGCTTCAGCGCGGTGCTCGAGGCGGCTCGCCTGCGGTTGCGTCCCATCGTGATGACGTCGATCGCATTCATCATGGGCGTGCTGCCGCTGGTGCTCGCTACCGGCGCGGGCGCCGAGGTTCGCCGTGCCATGGGCGCGGCGGTGTTTTCGGGAATGATCGGCGTGACCGTCTTCGGCCTGCTGCTCACTCCGGTGTTCTACGTGCTGGTGCGTCGTAACGAGAAGAAGACCGTTTCTTCGACCGACGATGCGGCCACTTCCGACGAGGTCTCGACTCATGCTTAAGAATGCGAAGTTCCCCCTGGCTCCCATCGCCGCTGCCGTCATCGGTTCGATTTCCCTGGCCGCCTGCGCCGTGGGCCCCAACTACCACGCGCCCGAGCAGAAAGTGGCCGACCGCTTCGACAACGCGGACACGGCTACCTTCGCCGCGCAGCCCGAGGCCACCGAGCCGACGCTGTCGACGTTCTGGCACAACTTCCAGGACCCGACGCTCGACAATCTCATCTCGCAGGCGCTGAGCGCGAACCACGACCTGCGCATCGCGGTGACGCGAGTGCGCGAGGCACGCGCGTTGCGGCGTGACGCGGCATTCGATCTGGCGCCTTCGGTCAACACCGGCGCGGGCTATACCAAGTCACGCAGCGCCGCGGTGACCACGCTGCCCGGCGCGCCGCGCGAGAGCGAGCTCTACGACGCGGGGTTCGATGCCTTCTGGGAACTCGACTTTTTCGGCGGCGTGCGCCGCGGGCTCGAAGCCAGCAACGCGCAGCTCGGCGCCGTCGAAGCCGAGAGCCGCGACGCGCTCGTCTCGGTGACCGCCGAGGTGACGCGCACATACTTCGAGCTGCGCGGCGAACAGCAGCAGCTCGACGTCGCGCGCCGCAATGTCGCCAACCAGCAGTCGACGCTCGACCTCGCCAACGCTCGCCTCGACGCCGGCAGCGGCACCGAGTTCGACACCGCGCGCGCGCAGGCGCAGCTTTCGACGACGCTCGGCGGCATCGCGCCACTCGAAGCGGCCGTCGCCCGCTCGATCCATCGTCTATCGGTGCTGATCGGCAAGGAACCGGGCGCGCTGCGCGCCGAGCTCACGCCGTCGAAGGACCTCCCCGCACTACCGGGCATCGTGCCGGTCGGGGACCCGGCCGGCATGCTCCGACGCCGGCCCGACATCCGCGTCGCCGAGCGTGATCTGGCTTCGGCCACCGCACGCGTGGGTGTCGCCGTGGCGGAGCTCTTCCCGCGCGTCACCTTCACCGGCAACGTGGGCTACGTCGCCACGGACCGCGATGGGCTCGGCGACCGCGGCTCCGACGCCTATACGCTGGCGCCGGGGATCTCCTGGGGCATCCTCGATTTCGGCAACGTCCAGGCCCGCATCGCCGGCGCCAATTGGCGCAAGGAAGGCGCGCTGCTCCGCTATGAGCAGACCGTCCTCCAGGCCCTGGAAGCGACCGAGAATTCGCTCGTGAGCCATGCCCGGGCCCGCGAGCGACTGGTCCATGACGAGGCCGCGGTCCGCGCCAGCAACACTGCAGCCGGGCTCGCCCGGGTGCGTTATGAAAACGGCGCCAGCGATTTCCTGCAGGTTCTGACCGCGGAACGCACCCTGCTCGAGTCCGAGGACCGCCTGGCCCGCAGCCGTACCGAGGCTGCGACCACCCTGATCGCCGTGTACAAGTCCCTGGGTGGGGGCTGGCAGTCCGCCCCTTCCATCGATGGGCGGCAGCCGGTCCGCACGGCCCAGGCCGTCGGCCGCAAGGCCGCCCAGGACAATAGCGCGTGGTTGAACACCGGAAAGTGAACGAAACGGCGCTAAAATCATGGCCATGAGCATCAACCCCGTAGATCTCGCCGCCGCGGCGGAAGGCATCCTCAACACGCAGTACCTGCAGCAGCGCGAACGCCTGCTGGGGGCGTCCGCCCAGGCCAGCCGCCTGCTGCTCGAATCGCCGGATGCCATGAAGGTGATGCCCGAGGTGCTGAGGCTTCTGGGTGAAGCCGCGCAGGTGGACCGCACCGCGCTGGCCTTCGCCGAGAGCGGCCCGAACGGCGAGAAGTGGCTCAAGATCCAGGCCGAGTGGATCAACGAGGCGCTCGGGGAATGCGAGGGTGCGTGCGACGGCACCGACCCTTGGAACAAGACGCGCTCGGACCGCTTCTGCAACATGCTGCAGTCGGGCAAGAGCGTGGTGTTCTGCCCGGAAGCGCAGCGCCACTTCGACAACGCCAGCATCACCAGCGACAAGGCGCGCACCTCGGCCATCGTGCCCATCCTCGTCGACGGCGATTACGTGGGCGTGATCGGTTTCGATGACTGGCAGCGCGTACGCGAATTCGATTCTTCGATCGTATCGGCGCTCGAAATCGCGGCCGGCCTCGTGGGCGCGGCGCTGCATCGTGAGCGGCTGCTCGACACCATGCGCCGCGAGCGCGAGCTCGCTGCCGAAGAGCGCCTCACTTCCGCGGTGCGTGCCAACGCGCTCCTGCGCACCAACCTCACGCGCCTCGCGCGCGACCCGGATCCCCGCGAATTCGTCACCAACATCCTCATCGACGCCACCCGGCAGCTCGACGCCGCCGCGGCCTTCACCATCGGCTTCGACAAGGAAGCCAACCTGTGGCGAGCGTTCTGCCACATCGAGGGTGGCCAGATCGTACCGCCACCCTATCAAGCGACCGCGACCAACGACGAAACTGCGCTGCTCGAGGTGCTAGAGCAGTGCCGCGAGCCTTCCTTCCACCTGCTTCAGCCGCTCGACCGCATCAAGTGGCCGGGTGCCGCGGACTGGCACGTGCGCTCGGGACACCAGAGCGTCTATCTATTGCCCTTCGTAGTCGGCGAACAGAGCGTCGGCTGCATCGGCCTGGTATTCAAGCAATGCGACCCGCTGATCGGCGAGCGCGCCGAGCTCGCGCTGGCCGTGGCGCACCAGATCATGCTGTGCATCGGCTTGAAGAAGCTCGGCATGGCGGCGAAAGACGCCGCGGTGCTCGCCGAGCGCAACCGCATCGGCCAGGAGATCCACGACGGCCTCGCGCAGGGGTTCACCGGCATCCTCATGCAGCTCGGCGCCGCCGAGGAAGCCATGCACGAGTGCGCGCGCAATTCACCGCTGCCGGCAATCCTCACGCGCATTCGCGACTTGGCACGCGAAGGCCTCACCGAAGCGCGCCGCTCCGTGCAGGCGCTGCGTCCCGAACAGTTGAAGCGCCAGGGCCTCGAGCTCGCGTTGCGCGCCCTGTGCGAGCGCACCAGTGTCGAAGGACGCGTGAAGTGCCACGTCAACGGCAGCATGAACGCCGAGGGTCTCGCACCCGAGAAGCAGCACGAGCTGCTGCGTATCGCGCAGGAAGCCATCAGCAACGCGCTACGCCACGCGCATCCCAACAATGTGTTCATCGAGCTGTCCGAGGACGACTCGCGCTGGTTGCTGACCGTGCGCGATGACGGCCGCGGCATGACGCTGAACCCCGATCTGTATGCCCAGCAAGGTTACGGCCTCACCAACATGCGTGAGCGCTCCGGCGCCATCGGCGGAAAGTTCAGCATCGAGAGCAAGCCCGGTGAAGGCACACGTGTCTCCGTCACGCTGCCGCGCCGCAAGGTGGCCGCGTGAGCGCCGCGGCCGCCAAGTCTTCGTCACCTTCGGTAGTCGCCCGCAAGATCAGCGTCATCCTCGCCGATGATCATCCCGTGGTGCGCGATGGTCTGGCGGCCATCGTGAATCAGCAGGCCGACATGCACGTGGTGGCGGAAGCCAACGACGGCGTCGAGGCACTCGAGCTCTACGAACAGCACCGGCCCGACGTGATGGTGCTCGACCTGCGCATGCCCCGCATGGATGGCGCGGCGGTGGTGCAGAAGGTGCTCGAGAAGCATCCCAAGGCCTGTCTGCTCATCATGACCACCTACGACGGCGACGAGGACATTTTCCGGTCCTTGAGCCAGGGCGCGAAGGGCTACCTGCTCAAGGATGCGCCGCGCACCGAAATCCTGACCGCCATCCGTGCCGTGGCTGACGACCGGCCGTACACATCCTCGAGCGTGGCCGCCAAGGCGCTGCAGCGCATGAGCAAGCCCTCGCTCACTTCACGCGAGCTCGACGTGCTGCAACTCGTGGCCGAAGGCCGTTCGAACAAGGACATCGCGCGTCGCCTCGACATCACCGAGGGCACCGCGAAGACGCACGTGAAGGCGATTCTCGGCAAGCTCGATGCGATCTCGCGCACCGAGGCCGTGGCCGTCGCGCACAAGCGCGGGCTGATCCGGCTCTGATGTCGGGACAGACTTGAAGTCTGTCCCCCGTCATCTCCTGGGGGTCACCTCAGATACGCAACGATGTCGGCCACCTGCTGCGCAGTCAGGCCCAGCTGATCCGCGCTCAGCATCAACGACCGCCCGAGTCGCTTGCGCTCCTTGACCATCGTCGCAGGAATCATCTGCGTGACGCCGCCCGTGCTCTGCACGATCAGCGGATTTCCGCCGCTCAATACCAGCCCATGGATCTTGCGGCCATCCGTCAGCGTGATCTCCGCGCCCTCGTAACCATGCGCGATGTCGTTCGAAGGATTCACGATGGCGGTCGCCACCACCTCGCGCGTCTGCCGGGTGGCGAAGGCGCTCAAATCAGGCGCGTAGTCGGTACCCTGCCCGTTGATGCGGTGACACATCTGGCAGGCCTGCGCCGCGGCCCCGCCGCGCTTCGCATCTCCGCGCAGCTTCACGATGTCCGCCACCTTCAGCATGGGCGCGGGGGCTTCGGGCACCGTGACCTCGTTGACCTGCACGCTGTCGGGATCGAATAACGCGCGCTTCTTGAGCTCCGCATCCACGCCGGCATCGACCCAGCGTGAATCCTTGTAGTTGAGCAGCCACCACAACGCGGGATTGGCGCGAAAGTCCTTGGCTCCGCCTTGCGCAACGTCGAGCAACGCATTCGCCGCCTCGCGCGTGGGGATGAAGCCCAGCGCCGTGATCGCCTTGGTCCGCTCGGCCGCCGGCAGGCTCGTTGCCTGCGCACGTTGCAGGAACGCGGGTACCGCCGCAGCCGGCGTGAGACGCCAGACGAGATCTGCGAAGGCCGCTGGCCATTGCGCCGCGTCGCGCGCGGGTCTCGCTCCCGACGTGTCTCTCGCGTCGATCAACGCGGAATAAAGCTGCGCTTCCTTGCCGGTGGCGCCAATGCCCCAGGCCTCGAGATAGCTGCGGTCCTTGCCGTCGTAGCCTTTTGCCAGCTCGAGCAGCAGATGGCCCGCTTTTTCGAAAGGCACATCACGCAACGACAGCCCCACTTCGCGGCGCACCGCCGGCGATGCATCGTGTGCCAGCGCGCCGGCGTAAGTCAGCGATTCGCCCGCCTGGCGTATCGCGCGATAGGCAGCCACGCGCATCCCGGCGTCGGGATCGTTCAACAGCTTCGCGGCGCGCGCGACGCCTTCAGGTCCCAGCCTCGCGAGCAGCCACACCGCGCGCGCGCGGATATACGGGTTCTCGTCACTCAGCAACTTTTCCACGGCGGGAATCGCTGCCGCGCCGCGTGCCGCGAGCGCCTTCGCGCCGAGCGCGCGCACGTTGACCGCCGGACTGCGCAGCGCGGTCACCTGCCCCTCCACGGTGCCGGTGTCGAACGCCGGCACCACGGACTTGAACCCCTTGGGCGCAATCCGGTAGATAGCCCCGGACGTGGTGTCGTCCTTGTCGTCGTGTCCGCCCACGCGCGGATCGAACCAGTCCGCCACATAGATGGCGCCGTCGGGCCCCACGGCCACATCCGAGGGCCGGAAGAACGTCTGTATCTCGCTGTTGACCTTGCCGCCCTTGAAGTCGGTGCCGGCGAACGCCTGTGCCGTGTTGCTGGTCAGGAAATCGAAGCGATCGAGCCTGTATCCGGCGCCTTCGGGCCTCGGGAAATATCCGAAGATGGTGTTGCGCGCCGCTTCGGCGGACAGCAGCAGACCGCGGTACTTCTTGCCGAGCCCGTCGCCTTCGTTGAACACGATGCCGGTCGGCGCCCCGCCGCCATACACGTCACCGGACGGGATCACGCCCGGATCTTCCTGGCGCCACTCGGCCACGGGAATGCTCTGCCCCGGCCGCCGGTCCGCCTGCCAGTAGCGCTTGCCGTCGCGCGAGAACCAGCCCGCATTGCCGTACTCCATGAGGTAGGTGGTACGACAGGCCGGAGGATCGTCGTTGTCGTTCTGGAACAGGTCGCCGAAGCTCGTGACCGTGTGCTCGTAACTGTTGCGGAAGTTGTAGCCGATGATCTCGACGCCGCGGCCATCGGGCTGCATGCGCGCGGCGAAGCCGCCCACGTAGACGTGGCCATCGTCGCTCTTCGCTCCCGCGTAGCTCAGCGGCGGATTGCCGAACACGGGTTGCGCGCCGCCATCGGGCACGGGGTTGTACGCACTGCCGACGCGGAACGTCTTGCCACCGCGATCCGTGAAGAACGCGCCGGCATTTCCCTGGCTGAAATACCAGCGGCCGTCGGGACCGACCGTGACGGAATGCAGCGCATGGTCGTGATTGCGTCCGTCGAAACCCGTGAGCAGTACCTCGCGCCGATCCATGGCGGGGTCGAAGCGCAGGTCGCGGTTCGCGTCGGTGTAGACGATGAGGTCCGGCGCATTCGACACGATGATCTGGTTGTCGATGACCGACATGCCGAGCGGCGCCACCAGCGTGGGTTCCTGCACGAACACCGTCGATTGGTCGGCGCGGCCGTCCTTGTCCGTGTCCTCGAGGATCACCACGCGATCGCCCTTGGGGTCGCGCGTCGCATGCCGCCGGTAATTGACGCCCTCGGTCACCCAGATGCGGCCCGCGGCATCGATGTCGATGTTGGTCGGGTTCTTGAGCATCGGCGACTGCGCCCAGAGCGTGACCTCGAGCCCGTTGGGCACGGTGAAGATGTCGAGCGGTACGATGGTGGGCCTGGCCCCGTCGGCCGGCGCGGGCGTCATCGGGCCCACCGGCGATTGCGCGAAGGTCTGCGCCGCGGACAGCACTGCGGCCGACAGCGACGCCGCCGCGATCGAGGTGAATAGTTTGTTCATGCGCCGAGCTCGAACGAATCCGCGGCCACGTACGCGTCGATGAGCGCCTGCTCTCCGTCCTTTCCCGGCTTCGAATTGCCGTGCTCCATGCCGAACACGCCGTCGTAGCCCTTCTGCCGGATGTGCCTGAACAGGTTGCGGTAGTTCAGCTCGCCCGTGCCGGGCTCCTTGCGGCCGGGGTTGTCGCCGATCTGGAAATAGGCGATCTCGCTCCACGCGTGATCGATGTGCGCCACCATGTCGCCTTCGTTGCGCTGCATGTGGTACATGTCGTAGAGGATCTTGCACGACGGACTATCTACCGCGCGGCAGATGGCGTATGCCTGGTCCGAGGTCCGCAGGAAGAGATCGGGGTTGTCGGACAGCGGCTCGAGCACCATCGTGAGCTTCGCGGGCTCGAGTATTTCCACGCCGGCACGCAGGATGTCGATGACGTTGCCGGTCTGGATGCCCATCGGCAGCTTGCGTTCGAAGTAGCCCGGCACCACGGTCGCCCACCTGGCATCGACCCGCTTCGCCACCTCGACCGCCGTGCGGCAGGTCGCGAGGAACTTGTCGCGGAATTCGGCCTTGCCCGTCGCGAGCGAGGTCTTCCAGTTGTCACCGCCGTCGATGACGAAGACACCCATGGTCATGCCGCGCTTCCTCAGAGTTTCCCCGATGCGGGCCTGCTCCTCGACGGGGCGTGCCATGAGGCCGTTGTCTTCCAGTGCGGTGAAGCCCTGGTCGGCCATGAAGTCGAGCTGCGCGAAGATGTCAGCGCCGGCGGATTCCTTGAACATGCCGAAATGCGGCGCGTAGCGGCACTGGAACGCGCGTTTGCCCGCGGTGGCGGCCGGTCTGCGCGCTTTGTTGGCAGCCCGCGCGGCGCCGCTCGCAATCAAACCTGCAGCCAACGCGGCGCTCGAGGACGTCATGAACTTGCGACGATCGGTCATTGCTTCTCCCCTGGTCGACATTTCGGGAAATTTTTACGAATTGTTGTCCGCGACCGGAATGTAACCGCCTGCCGCGCGGGAGGCGAATCCGGATCGCCCGATGTCATTTCGGGCAACGATCCGCATCGGCACCACTCTTGCACTGTAGGAACCTTGAGACCCCACGATCAGAGCAACGCGACTTCGCGCGCCCGGCGATATGGGGAATACTGCAACCGTAGATTCATGAAGCAACCCTCCCGGTTGACCGACGTGAACCTGCAGTGAGGCAACTAGCATCTTATGAAATGCGAACTTGCACCTCACAACAACAGGCCGCGTTTTCACGCGGCCTGTTTTTTTTTGGCACGTCCACGGCGATCGGTCACGGCAAGCTGATCTGCGCCCGGTTCTTCTTCACGTACGCGAACGCGAACTTCGCGAGGTCTTCCTCGCGTAGATAGAACTCGGCGTCACACACCGCCCACACGCCCTGCGCGCGGCGCTTCATGCCATCGACTAGTTTGCCGCGCCGGACCTGGTCGGCGGGTGGTTTGGCGGCGGGGAATACCGCCAGCGCTTTCTGCACCGTCTTCACGAGTTGTGCGGCCTGCATGTCGCGCAGCGCCTGCAAGGCGAGCGATGCGCCGTCGCCGACGGGCCCGCTGAAATACTGGCTGAAGCCGCCGTTGTCGACTTCCTCTTTCAAGCCGTAGACGGCGAGCAGCTTCCTCTCCGTGAGGCTCAGCCGCGCGAGGGGTTTGCTCCGCAGCCGGTACACCAGCGCTCCCACGATGGTGACCGGCTCGTGGGTCGGCTCGCGGCCGAGGATCTGCTCGGTCGTCGTGCCCAGCGGCCCGTACTCGCGCTCGAGCATGGCGGCGTAGCGCACCTCGGGTGGTTCCTCGTCCTTCGGCGCCGCCGGCCACGCGGGTGCGCACGCGAGCAGTGCCGCGCACGCCAGGAGATTCGAAGCTCGCAGCATCATCTGCTTAGTTAGACAGCTCGTTAGGGCGCCGCGCGCACGATAACCAAGGCCGGCGCCGGCTGCCAGCCCCCCGGCCCTATCACAGCCGACTGCCACTCCGCCTCTCCCGAACTGCCGCGAAGTTTCGTGGCCGGCGTAAGTTCCGAATCCGGCGCGGATTTCCGGCGCCATACAGCCCTGGATTCGGGCCGACCCTGGTTGGACGACGCGGCGGGCAGTGGCTACGGTATTTCCATGACGACCAAACGCAGCAAATACGATCCCCTGGCCACGTCCCGGCTCTCGCGCTGGCTCGTGCTTCGCGACATGTTCCACAACGTGCTCGACGCCACCGAAATGCCCGCCGGCACCGACCTGCGCGCCGCCTTTGCCGAGGGCCTCGCGGCTCTGGAACGCGAGGGTTGGCAGAGCGAGGGCGCGAGCGGCGCCATGGTGTTCGTGCGCCGTGGCGGCGAACGGCGGCTGCTGACCGTGCACGAGCACGATCCGCATGAACCCTTGCCACCGGGTCACGCGGTGCTCGCGGGGCGTTGCGCTACCTGCGAGTGAGCGCTACTGCCCGCAGCTCACGGACGAACGCCGGGGGATTGGCTCGGCTTGCGGTTTTCCTGCGGCGGCGAGGGTGGCGGCTCGGCCATATCGGGCACATCGGCGGCCGCCAGCGGCCTGCGGGCCGGGCCATTCAAAATGGCGCCGTCCGTGTCGAAGCGCGACCCGTGGCAGGGACAGTCCCAGCTCTTCTCGCCGTCATTCCACTGCACCACGCAGCCGAGATGCGTGCAAACCGCCGAGACGGCATGCAGTCCCCCGCCGTCGTCACGATAGACCGCCACGGGCGCGATCCCCTCGCGGATGATGGCGCCCTGGCCGCAGGGGATTTCCGCCACCTCGCCCACTTCGCCGCCGCGCACCCAGTTGCCCACCATCTGCCCGACCATGTTGGCGTTCTCGCCGAGATAGGTGCCGGCGGCGCGCACCGTCTTGCGCGTCGGGTCGTAGAGTTCGGCATACGGGTTCGCGCGTCCGAGAATGAGATCGCGGATCACGACCCCGGCGAGCGTGCCGTGCGTCATGCCGTGGCCGGAATCACCGGTCGCGATGTACACATTGTCGTCATCCGCCGGATTGCGGCCGATGTACGCGAGGCCGTCGACGGGCTCCATCACCTGGCCCGACCAGCGATGTGTGACTTCCGCCAGCATCGGGAAATGCGCGCGGCTCCAGTTCTCGATGGCGAGGTAGCGCAGCGGCGCGTCGTCCGCCTGCCCCACCTTGTGGTCCTGGCCGCCGATGATCAGCAGGTCGCGCTCTCCCGCGCGCACGCGACGCGCATAGTAGTAAGGATCGTCGAGGGTCCAGAGCAGGAACGAGGGATACGCGTCACGCGGCACCTCGAAGCCGACCACGTAGGTGCGGTAGGCATGCTGCTTGGTGTGCATCGTCACGCGATCGTTGAAGGGCGTGTTGGTGGCCACCACCACGTGCCGTGCGTGCAAGCGCCTGCCGTTCGACAGCTCGACACCCGCGTCGCGTCCACCCGTCACCCTCGTGGCCCGCAGACCGGTGGCGATGCGCCCGCCGCGGCGCACGAATGCACGCACCAGGCCACGCAGGTAGCGGTCGATGTTGAACATGGCTTGGTGCGGAAATTTGAGCGCCATATCCCCGAACTCGAAGCGCGCATCCCGCAGTGATTGCAGCGTGGTGACGTCGCGAAAACCCGCCCAGTGGGTTGCCTTGAATTCATCCATCAATATTTGACGATGCTCCGGCCGCGTCGCGATGAGATAGCCGTCGACGCGCTCGAAGTCGCAGCTGATCGCCTCGTCGTTCACCAGCGACTCGATCTGGTCGATGGCCGACTGGTGGCTGGCCACGGCGAGGCGTGCCCGCTCGCGGCCGAACAGCTTCTCGAGATGCGTGAGCCGGTCGTCGAGCACCGCGGTGAGATGCGCGGTGGTGCGGTTGGTCTCGCCGGCGCCGACATCGAACGCCTCCACCACCTGCACCTGCGCGCCTTCCCGCTGCAATAGATAGGCTGTGGTGAGCCCGGCGATGCCTGCGCCGATCACGCAGATCTCTGCGTCCCCCGCCGGTGATACGGGCGTGGGGTCGGCATACGGGTCGTGCCAGACTGAAACGGACTCGTGCTGGGCTCGGAACATGCAACACCTCGCAGTGACTGTGTGAAGGTCAATGCGCAAGATGCCGCGCGCGTTTTCTGCAATGTATCGGTCGGGGCCGCGTCCTACCGGGATCTTATGGCTCCGCCGACGCGCTCAGAGGCGATTGCTGAGCTGGTACGAGGCGTAGTTCGCCTGCCCGAAATTGCCTTGCTGCGCGAGCACGGTGACGTCGAAGACGTTCTGATTGGTGGCGCGAACGCAGTTGGTCACCGTGAAGCGCAAGCCGCGCAGCGCGCCGGTGTTGAGCACGATCGGCGGCCCGATGACCGCCGCGCAGCCCACGTTCTGGACCAGCAGCCGGTAGGACACCCATTCCATGCCAGTCCGCGCGGCGGCTTCGGCGCGGTCGCGCGCCAGCAGGCCATTCGACGCTTCGCTCGTGGCACGGCCAACCGACACCGCGGACGCCGCCAGCACCGAGATGACGACGATGAGGAAGATCGCCACCACGATCGAAATGCCGCGCTGGTGGCGTCTCATGGCAGGTTCTCCACCGAGGCGCCGTACTGCAGGTGCACGACCTCGGCGCCGCGCGCGCTGGTGAGATGGACACGCACCTGCTCGGGCAGATTGCCCAACCGCTGCACATCGAAGAGACAGCTCGTGAGACCGCGCGCGACCACCTCGACGGACGGGGAACCAGCGAGCTCGGCCGGGGTGTCGCGCGATACCTGCAGCGCGGCGATGGGATAACCCGCGTAGCGCGTGATGGTGCCCTGGGCCTGGTCGCATAGATACGTGACGGGGCGTTCCACGAGGTAGATTCTATTGCGTGGCGAATTGGTGTTGATCGGCATCAGGAGCGACAGCTTCGCTTCGCCAGGCGTGGCCTGCGGGATCATCAGCGGGTTCAGGTCTGGGATGCGCGGCGTCATCGACGTGGCCTGCGTATACGCCTCGTCTCCGGCGTTGTTCACCGACAGCCAGATGTTGGTGAAGTTGACGCAGTTGGCGCCGAACACGCCGCTCGCCGTGCCGACCACGTCAAAGCTGGCGCTCGGCGGCGTGGTGTAGCGCGCGTAGCCGCAGGTCTGCAGCAACTCGAGCGCGACATAGTTGCCGTTCGGCCGCGCGCGCACCGAGTTGGGCAGCGCCTGGCGGATGTCGTCTTCCATGCGCGGCCAGGCCGTCGACGTGTTCGCCACCATCTCGCTGCGCAAGCCGTGGGCTTCATACGCATCGATCGGCGCGACGAGGAACATCGCGGCGAAGATCATGACGATGGCGCCGACCACCATGGCCACCACTACCTCGACCAGCGTGAATCCACGCGCCTGAGCACGCCGCCTCATGGGTGATTCGTCCGGTAGCCCGTAGCGATCATCGTGCCGCTGGCGTCGTAGTCGACCGTCACATCGATGCGCCAGACCGCGCCCGCGGGCACCAGGTTGAGCACGCCCGGCGTCACGTTCACGCGCACGTGAAAGTTGCCCGCGGGGTTCCCTTTCTTGTCGCTGGCGGACAGTGTATCGAGGCCGTTGTAGTCCATGACGTTGTCCCAGAGCTCGCGGTTCGGGCCTTCCGCCACGCCGTCGGGATCCGCGAACGCCATACCGGAGATCTCTTCGAGATAGGCGTAGGCGATCGATTGCGCCTGGGCCTGGAGCATGTTGCTGCCGCTGGTCCCGGCGAGATACGAGAGCGTGCCCACCAGTGCCGCGCCGGCCATGCCGATCACGGTGATGGTGACCACCAGCTCGATGAGCGTGAAGCCGCGATTCCAATTGCGTTTGCAATTGCCACCACGACTGCGATGGCAAAAGTTCATGGCCCGGTCACCAGGCCCGTGGTCGCGACGCTGACCTGCCGCGTACCGAGATTGATCGTGACCGCAGGGCCGGCGGTGCCACGGCTGCCGAAAACCACGACGCGCGCGGCGGCGAGCTGCGCCTTCGCGGGTTGTGTGCCGCTCGCGACCGTGGTCGTCCAGGCGCCGACGGTGGCGCAATGGTTGTTGGCACCGGCTCCGCGCTGCATGAGCGCGTATCCCTGGGCGTTGACGCTGAACTGCACGTCGCAGCCCGTGGTGAGCGCCACGACGCGCGCCCGGCGCAGTTGCGCGGCCACCTCGTCGGCATAACCGCGCTCTGCAAAAGAATTCGCCGCGATCTCGCGTGGCAGCGCGATCGCGGCGACGATGGCCAGGATCGTGATCGTCGCTATCAGCTCGATCAGCGTGAACCCGCGATACGCGTGAGGCGCACGCATGGTGTCACCCGGGCTGTAGCGACGTCAGATCAGCACGCGATCCGCAGGTTCGCGAGCACGGCGTCTTCGGTCGCCTTGCTCGTGATCTCCGCACCACCCTGGTAGGTGATACGCGGGGCCGCGCCGGCAGCCGCCGGCTGGTTGTACGTCACGAAGCAGCTGGCATTCGCGCCGCCCAGCTTGATCATCTGGTTGCCGGCCGCGTTGGTGTTGAAACCTTCGTAGCTCTGGAGCAGGTCGCGGATGCTGGCGTTGTTCGGATAGCCCTGCAGGAACGTGATCGGCTTGCCATTGATCTGTATGACCGCGCCGTTCGCGCAGTTCTGCGCCATGCACAGGCCATGCGCCATGTTGGCGGCGCTCAGCATCGTGCCACCCATGCTGCGCACGGCGGCGACGCGGGCTTCGCGCTCGAGGCCCATGAACTTCGGCAGCGCCACGGCGGCCAGGATGCCCAGGATGACGATGACGACGATCAGTTCCACGAGGGTGAAACCGGCTTGCATTCTGTTCTTCACGACTAACTCCTCTCCCGACGCGGGAATGACCTGATTGGGTATCGGCGGGGGTAACCCTGCCTTCAGCCCGCTATATAGATGTGTGGACCCGTACCGCCCGATTTGACAGAACCTGGCGGCTTACGCCTGCCCCGCCTTGCTGATGACTTCCCACAGCGGCATGAAGATGCCGAGCGCGAGGATCAGCACCATGCCGCCCACGCCCACGATGAGGATGGGCTCGATGGACGAGCTCAAGTTCTTGAGCGCGTGGTCCACCTCGCGCTCGTAGTAGCCGGCGGCCTCGTCGAGTAGTTCGGGCAATGCACCCGTCTCCTCGCCGATGGCGATCATCTGCAGCACCAGCGGCGAGAACAGCGCGCTGGCCGAGGCCGCGCGATGCAGCGACTCGCCGCGCTCCACGTTCGAAGCCAGCAAGCCGATACGCTCGGACATGAACGCGTTGCCGGACGAGCGCGCGATGACGGCCAGCGTCTGCGTCATCGGCAGACCCGCCGACAGCGCGATCGCCATCGACCGGTTGATGCGCGACAGCGTCGACTCGTACATGAGCTTGCCCAGCACGGGCATGCGCAGCTTGAGCGTGTCCCACTTCATGCGTCCGCCCGCGGTGCGCAGCCACTGCCGCACGCCGAACACGACCAGCGCGACCACGCCGATGGCGTGCATCCAATAGTCGCGGAATACGGCCGACGAGCCGAGCAGGATGCGCGTCGGCAGCGGTAGATCGCCCTTGAGCTGCGCGAACACCGGCGCGAACTTCGGGATCACGAACGTGGACAGGAACATCGCCGCGAGCACGATGGTGATCACCACGATGGTCGGGTAGCGCATCGCCCCCTTGACGCGGTCGTGCATGTCCTTTTCCTGCGCCAGGTATTCGGTGAGGCGCTGGAACGACTTGTCGAGTGTGCCGGTGGCTTCGCCGACGCTGATGATGCTGACGTACAGCTTGGGAAACACGTCCGGATGGCGCGCGAAGCTCGACGCGAGATCGCGACCGCCCTCCAGGCTTTCGAGCACGTCTTCCAGGACTTCGCGCAGGTGCGCGTTGTGCGTGGATGTGACGAGCCCGCGAAGGCCGCGTAGCAGCGGAATGCCCGCGCGAGTGATGGTGTACATCTGCCGCGAGAACATCACGAGATCCGAGGTGGTGAGCTTGCCGAGACCCAACTTGCGGCCGAGCTTCTCGAGGTCGAGGCTGCTGGCCACCGCGCCCTGCTCCGTGATCTCGAGCGGCGTGACACCCGTGCCGAGCAACCGCTGCGCGACCTGCTGGATGGAGTCGCCCGGCGCCGTGCCATGCACGAGCTTGCCGTCCGCGGACCTTCCCTTGTAGCTGAAGCTGGCCACGCGCCTATCGACTCCCGCCGCTCAGCAAGCCGTCGGCCAGCGCGTCATCGCCGGCGAGCGGATGGTCGGCAGGCAGTTTGAGCGCGCGCAAACTGCGCGTTTCTTCCAGCGGATCGTCGAGACCGCTGGTCGTGGCGATGGCTTCGGCGACCGTCGTCTTGCCGGCCGCGGCAAGATTGATGGCGCTCGATGTCAGCGACACATAGCCCATCTGCTGCCGCGCGGTATCGGCGAACGCCTGCGTGTCGCCCTTGCGGATGCAATCGCCGAGCGCCCGATCGAGCTCGATGAGCTCGTAGATTGCCGCGCGGCCGCGATAGCCGGAGAGGTTGCAGTACGTGCAACCCGCGCCGGTCATGAACTTCATCTTCGCAGCACGCGCACCCACCTGTGCCTGCAGCCAGGCCACCTGGTGGTCGTCGGGTTCGGTGGGTTGCGCGCAATCCGGACACACCTGGCGCACGAGACGCTGCGCGACGATGCCATGCAGCGCGGTCGCGATCATGAAACCCTGCACGCCCATGTCGAGCAGCCGGCTCACGGTGGCCGAGGCCGACAGCGTGTGCAACGTGGAGAACACCAGGTGACCGGTGATCGCGGCCCGCAGGCCGATCTCGCAGGTCTCGCGGTCGCGCATTTCGCCGACCAGGATCACGTCGGGGTCGGCGCGCAGCATGGTGCGAAGCACGCGCGCGAAGTCGAGGCCGATCTTCGAGTTGATCTGCACCTGGCTGATCCGGTCGAGGCGGTATTCGATCGGATCCTCGGCCGTGAGGATCTTGGTGTCCGAGCGGTTGAGGTAGTTCAATGCGGAATACAGCGTGGTGGTCTTGCCAGAGCCCGTGGGGCCCGTCACGAGCACCATGCCCGCCGGGCGCTCGATGAGCGCGCGGAACCGCGCCAGCATGCCGTCGGTCATGCCGAGCTGTTCGAGCGTCATGAGGTTCGCGGTCTGGTCGAGGAGGCGCAGCACCACGCTCTCGCCGTATTGCGTCGGCATGGTGGCGAGGCGCACGTCGATGGACTTGCCGCGCACCTTCAGCGAGAAGCGGCCATCCTGCGGCAGGCGCTTCTCGGCGATGTCCAGGCTGCTCATGAGCTTGAGTCGTGTCACGAGCGCGCTGGCGACGCCACGGCCTTCGATGCTCTGCTCCTGCAATACGCCGTCGATGCGCAGGCGCACGCGCAGAAGGCTTTCGCCCGGCTCGATGTGCACGTCGGACGCACGCATGTTCACGGCGTCCTGGAAAATGTTCTGGATGAGCCGGATGATGGGTGCGTCGGACGAGCTCTCGTCCACCGCCAGCTGCATCAGGTCGACTTCGTCGGAACGCAGCTCCTCGCGGACTTCGAGCGCGATCGAGGCGATCTGCTCGGTTCGACGATAGACGATGTCCATCGTGCGCAACAGCTCGGTCTCGCGCACCAGCGCGATGCGCAACGGCTGCTTGAGCCTCGCGACGAGCTCGTCGTAGACGAAAAGATCGGTCGGGTCGGCCATGCCCACCGTGAGGCCGTTCTTGTCCTGCTGCAGTACCAGTGCTCGGAAGCGCCGCGCCAGCGCCTCGGGCAGCAAGCGTACGACATTCTGGTCGAGCGACAGCTGCTTGAGATCGACGAACGGGATCTGGAGGTGGCGCGCCAGCGCGTCGTTGAGTTGCTGCTCTTCGACGATACCGAGATCCGTGAGCACGCGGCCGAGCTTGCGCCCGGTGCGCTTCTGCTCCGCGAGCGCCTTGTTGAGCTGCTCCTCGTTGATGACCTTCTGCTCGATGAGCAGCTCACCCAGGCGGATCTTCTTGCGGCGCTCGACCTTCACTTCACGCCCTCGACCTTCCCCTTGCGTGCCAACGCCGAGGTGCGCTCGGTCGCTTCGGCGACCATGCTCGCCATGGTCTGATCGTCCGCGACGATCGGCCGCAACAGGAGCACGAGCTCGACGGTCGAGCTCACGTCACGCTTGCTCTTGAATAGATTGCCGAGCACCGGGACGCTGCCCAGGCCCGGGGTCTTGTAGTCATTGCGTTTGCGCGTCTCGCGCATCAGGCCGCCGATGACGATGATCTGGCCGGACTTCGCGCGCACCACGCTGTCGGATTCGCGGATCTGGCTCGACGCCAGCGGCAGATCGCTGGACGCGCTGCCGAACGAGACATGCTTGCTCTGGTCCGACACTTCGCTGACCGTCGGGTGGATATGCAGCAGCACCGTGCCGTCCTCGCTGACCTGCGGCGTGACATCGAGCGCGACACCCGAGAAGAACGGCGTCAGTTCCACGTCGAGCGTGGTCGTGGTCGCCTGTCCCACCGTGGTGTTGCTGTTGATGCCCGTCACGAAGAACTCGTCCGTGCCCGCCTTGATCACGGCCTTCTGGTTGTGCAGCGTCGACACGCGCGGGCTCGAGAGCACGCGCGTGCGCCCCTGCGCGTCGAGCAGCTGGATGAGCGCGCTGAAATCCGTGGAATCGAACGCGAAGCTGAAAGCGCTCGCGATGCTGTCGATGGTCTGGCCGACGATGCCGCTCTGTCCGGGCGTGACGGTGTCGACGGTGCCCGGCGGCGACAGCGGGTTGGCGTCGAAGCCGCCATCCGGCGCACGTTGGCCGAGGAAGTAGTGCTTGTTGGCCCCGTCGTGCGCGATTGCCGACCAGTTGATCCCGGCCTGGAAGCCCGAGTTGAGCTCCACCTCCACGACCTTGGCTTCGAGAACCACCTGGCGGGTCACGGTGGATTGGGTCTTGCGTAGATAGTCGGCCACCGCGCGCAATTCATCGGGCATGCCGCGCACGACGATGACACCCGACTGGCGATTGATCACCACGTTCGCGTTGAGGACGTTGCCGTCCTTGTCTTCCTTGGTCTCGCCACGGACCAGCATGGCGATATTGGCCGCGATCTCCTTCCAGAAATCCGATTCGTTGCGCGTGACCACGGCCGTTCCGGTGGTGCTGCTGCTCTGGGTCTTCTCGTCCTGCTGATCCTGACCGCTGCCGGTGGTGCTGTTGGCGTTCTGCGTGACCTGGCCCGAGCTCACGCGCGTGCGCGACACACCGCTGCGCTCGAGGTCGAGATAGTTGAGCTGGAACACACGGGTCTGCACCGTGGCCGGCAGAATCATGTACCCGGAACCCGTGGGGCCATTGCCGAACGGACGATAGTCGTAGCCGTACATCTCGCGCGCGGCTTCCAGCGCTTCTTCGAGCGTGACCTGTTTGAGGGAGATCGTGACGCGTCCTTTCACCTCCGGATGCACGACCACGTTCACCGAGGAGTCGGCGACCAGCCCCTCGAAGAAGGCGCGGGCCGGCGCGTCTTCGACGCGCACGTCGTAACGCGGTGCGTCGCCGTTCACGCCCTGGGCGAAGGCGGGCGCGATGGCCAGCAGCAGCGCGGCGTAGAAGGGTGTCAGGCGTTTCATGGTCTGGTTTCCTTGTTTCCAACGTCTTCGTTTCGCGAGCGCGCGACGCGCACGGTGGTATTGGCCGGCGTCACCGGCAGCAGCAGGGTCTGGGTCTTGCCGGCGCGTTCATAGCGCACGCCGTGCGCCAGCACTTCGAGGATGCGTGCGCCCGCGACAGTGTCCCCGGCGCGCACGAGGCGGCCGTTGACGATGGCGACACGCTTCTCTCCGGCGATCACGCCTTCGAGCTTCAGCGAATAGACGGGCGCCGGGCGCACGGCGGCGGGCGCCCCGGCCGGACGCATCGGATCGCGCAGGTCGCCCGCGAACACGCGGCCGGCGGCCGCTGCGGCGATCAGCAGACCCAAGGCGATGAGGCGGAATCGGGAACTCATGATCAGACTCCGAGCCACGTGGAATCGAGGCTGAGCGTGGACAGCACGATGCGCACGCGATTGCGCGGATAGCCGGTGGTCACCATCTCCATCGAGCTCCAACGGAACCTGTAAGGCAGCTTCTCGAGCTGCTCGAGGTACTCGACGATGTCCGCGTACTGGCCGTCGATCACGAGCTCGATGGGATGCACGTAGGGCGGCAGCCCCAGACCCGTGTCCGCGGCCGGAAGCGCCGGCGTGGCCACCGACGGGTCGGCGGACTTGGGCGGCGCGAGGCTCACCACGGGCAGGTTGCGGATGCTCACGAGCTCGAGCCTGCCCTGCCGGTCGAGTACGTCGTTCAGCACCTGCACCATCTTCTCGGCGGACACGAAGCCGCTGGCGGTGCTGGCCAGACGCGCGTCGAGATTCTGCAGGCGCGTCTGCAGCTCCGCTGCCTGCTTGAGATTGACCTGGCGCGGGTCGCTGAGGTCCGCGCTCTGCGCGACGAAGCCCTCGGCGCCAGCGTTGGCGAGCTCGCTGTCCAGCGAGATCTTCCGGGTGCGCAGCGACTCCATGAGCAACCCATCCCAGAAGTAGATAGCGCCACCCAGAATGGCCAGAACGACCATGGCGCGCTCGCGCAGGCTCAGCGCCTCGTATTTCTTGACGAGCGGGCTGGCCATCACGTCGTCTCTCCGTTGTCCGTGGGACTCGCGGCGAGGTCGCGGTTGCCGGCACTGAAGCTCAGGCGACCGCTCGTGACCACGGTGTTGCCGTCCTTGTCCTTGCCGTGCGGCTTCTCGATGATGAAGTCGTCGATCCTGCCGCCCTTGAGCGCTGGATCCTGAGCCAGGCTGCGCAGGTACCGCGGCACGGAGTCGGGCGACAGCGTCGAGCCCGACACGCTCACCGACGCGACGCTCGCACCCAGCATGAGCCGGTCGAGCCAGATGCCGTCGATGTGCCGCGTGCCGAAGGCGCGCAGGCGCGTGGAGAAACCATTGACGCCGCCGCGCGACTCGTTGGCCAGCAGATCCATGGCGCGCGACTTGCTGTCCACGGTGTCGGTCATGGTCTGGATGAGCGCGGTCAGTTCTTCGTCGGTGAGGCCGTCGAGCTGCGGGCCCTGCGCGGCGACCATGGCCGCCTGCGCCTGCTGCTGGTTGCGCACTACTTGCGCAGCGTCCTGCAGCTTGTCGACCTGCCACCAGGCGAATCCCCAGAGCCCGAGCAGCGTGGTGCCGACGGCGCCCAGGACGATGGCGGTGGAACGCGCGCTCAACATGCCGCGCACGCCCTTCGAAACCGGTTGATAGAGGTTGATTTCCTGCATGGCTCAACCCTTGCGAGCGCGCAGCGCGGCGCCGATGGCCATGCACGGCAGCCAGCCGTCGGGGATCTCGGCGCTGAACGACACGTCGATGAGATCGTGGATGTTGTACATGCTGATGCGCAGCCCCGTGGACGCGCCCAGCTCGGCCGCCAGCAGGTTGGCACGCATGCCGGCCGGCGCCATGTAGAGCTCGCTGATCGCGGTCTCGTCGAAATGGCTTTCGTAGTAATCGAGCGAGCGCTGCAGCTCGAGCGACAGATGCTGCGGATCCAGAGGCAGCTCGTTGGCTTCCTCGTCCGAATCGCCATTCAGGTCGCCGCGCTCGCGGTATTCGAAGCGGCGCGTCACGTAGAGCTGGCCACGGCGCGTCAACACCAGCTGCGCGAAGTCATCACGCAGCATCAGGAAGGCGACGCCCTTGGCATCCTGGGGCAACAGCGCCGCCAGGTTGCGCTGGCAGAGCTCGGGGATGTCGATGACGTCGAACTTGCGGAAGTGCCGCTCGAAGAGGTCGCTCAGGTTCTGCACGGCTTCACCGCGCGAGGCGATGGCGAAGCAGAGTTTCTTGTCACCGCGTGAGGTCTGCTCGGGCAGGTCGAAGATGTCGAGCGTGGCGGTGTCGATCGGGAAGTCGAAGGCATCGCGCATGCTGTAGCGAGCCGCGGCGCGGCGCTCGTTGAGCGGCACGTCGGGCGCCTGCACCTGCGCGATCTGGTAATCCGTCGGATTGATGACCGCGCTCACCGGGATGCGGCGCAGGTCGAACTCGGAAATGATCTTCTTGAGGACGGGATCGGCAAAGCCCAGCGGCGCCTCCTCGACGACGATGCGCAAGACCTTCGGGCGCTGACCATCGAGCTTGCGCACCAGCGCCACCGCGATCTCGTTGCCCGAGATGGCGACCGCTGCGCGCAGGCCTTCCGTGCGCCGCCTTTTCTTGAACACCCGGCTTAGCCGGGAACCGACCGTTTGAAGCATGGCGAAATGGCACCACGGGTGTGATGCTCCTCCTCGCCTTCTGTAGCGGTTCCGGCGCGTGTTTCTTGACGCCGAACGGTCACGGTGAGGGGTACGTCACCTCGGCGGCAAGGGTTTGCCTGCTGGGGGCTAATGGGGACATTCCTCATTTGCTAGCAAATGGGGACGGGGGTGAAGAGGAAGAGTGCGCGGCGGGTCCACGCGCAGGGTTGAGTTCGCTTTTCGCCGGGCCATTCGGGGTTGGCATCGCTAGATTGCGGGCCGCCGGCAAGCGGTGCGCGGAAGACACCTGAACTGTGGTGGGTCGGCGCAACCCTGGGCTCCGGTTGTTTCGGAGAGCGGCTTCGTGCCTTGCGAATGGGGTACCCCGGCCCGCTCACTCAACCCTGCGCGTGGACCCGCCGCGCACGGCACCTCCTTAACCGGCGCGCCAGGTTCTCGCAAACGCGGCTCGGCCTGGGGGTGGATAGGAGCGAGTCTCGGGGGTGGGTGGCAGACCGGAGGGAGCGGCTTCGCTCGCGTCTTGTCTTACCCACGGGACGAGCGCCCATAGGTATGGAGTGGAATCCTGGGTCGAGCGAGCGGCGCGGTCGCGGCGCCCGGCGCGCGTGCATGAATGAGCGAGCGGGCCGGGGTACCCCATTCGCAAGGCACGAAGCCGCTCTCCGATTCAGCCGGAGCCTAGGCTAGCTACCTGCAGCCCACCGGTCAGGTGTCTTCCGCGCGCCGGGCGTCACCACCTACCCTCTCCTCCCCTCCCATTCCATCTGCGTCTGCCCCCATGCATCCGCGATCGACGACTCGAATGGAGCGGGCAACGTCACGCGCCCCTGCAGCGTCGACCCCAGCTTCTTCGCTACGCCGATCGATGCGAGGTTCTCGGGGTCGATGACGTGGATCACGCGCTGCCAGCCGAGCACGTTGAAGGCGTAGTCCATGGCGGCGGCTGCGCCCTCGCTGGCGTAACCCTTGCCCCAGTGTTCGCGCGCGATGCTCCAACCTACTTCATCGCCCGGCCAGCCGTCGGGATGCCAGGGGCCCAGCCGCCCTACCCACTTGCCGCTGACTTTTTCGATCACGGAGAACATGGCCACACCGGTCATGTGCCAGGCGCCGCACATGCACATGAAAGTGCGCCAGGCGAGGCCGCGCGCCTGAGGGCCGCCGACGAAGCGGGTGGCGACTTCGTCGCCCTGGAATGCAGCCCAGGCATCGAAATCCTCGAGGCGGGGCGGACGAAGGAGGAGACGCGGAGTCTCCAGCTGAAGGGTCGCAAGGTCTGCTTTCATGGTGCAGATGGTACCGGGTCGCGAACCTCGTGAAGCCTGCCAACCCCCGCGAACCCTTCCCCGGCACCACTGTCCGATTCCCCATGCCCCGCCGCAAACGCCGTGTCAGTCTCACGCTGCTCGCCTCATACATCCCTCTCTCCGTGCTTTACCTCACCTTCAGCGGCCAGCTGCCGGCCAGTGACTGGCGCACGGCGTCGCGCGAACCGGCGGGGTTTGCGCCCGACCCGGCAACGACGCCCGAGGCCGTGGTGCAGGTGTACTCGGCCCGTGCGGTGAGCTGGCGCGGGTGGTTCGGCGTGCACACCTGGATCGCCGTCAAGCCGAGCAATGCCGCGGAATTCACGGTGCACGAGGTCATGGGCTGGTGGCTCAAGCGCACGGGCTCCGTAGTGGTGGCGCGCAACCGCCCTGCCGACGGCTATTGGTATGGCAACCGCCCCGAGTTGTTAGCCGACGTGCGCGGCCCGGGTGTCGATGACCTCATCCACCGCATCGAAGCGGCGGTCAAGGAATACCCCTATCCCAAGACCTACCACGTCTGGCCCGGCCCGAATTCCAACACCTTCACCGCATTCATACTGCGCAAGGTGCCCGAGCTGCGCGTGGATCTGCCGCCCACGGCCATCGGCAAGGATTACCTCGGCTGGCGCTCGGTGAACCGCACGCCGAGCGGCACGGGCGGACAAGCCAGCCTCTTCGGCCTGGTCGGCGTCGCGGCCGGCGTGGAGGAAGGTCTGGAAGTGAACGTGCTCGGGCTCAACTTCGGCGTGGATCCGAAGAGCCTGTCGCTCAAACTACCGATCGTGGGGAGACTGGGGCCGGCGCGTAGTGCCACGCCGGTCCACCTGAAAAAAGCCGCCGTCGCGGAGGAATAGCTCAGTCCGCGGGCTTGCCCGTCTTGCGCAGCTCGCGCAGGAACGAAACGAGGTCGTGGATCTGCTCCTCCGAGAGCTCGCCGCCCCAGGGCGGCATGAACGAGGAGCGACCCACCGAGGCGCCACCGCCGCGGATGATCATCTCCTTGTACGAATCGCCGAAAGGCGACACCGTGAGGTTCGCCGGACGTGGCGTGTAGAGTTTGGCCGCGCGGCCATCACCGCGACCATCCGCGCCGTGGCACAACACGCAATACGTGCGGAACACGATGCTGCCGCGAATCACGGCGGCATCCGCCGAATCACGCGGCAGCGACGTGCCGACCGCTTCCTCTTCGGCGGGCAACGCCGCCCCCGGGAAACCCATCGTCATTGCCATCACGAGCAGCAACGCGGCGCGTCGCATCACTTCGCAACCTCGATCTTCATCTTCATCTCGGGATGGATGGCGCATTCCACTTCGATGGTGCCCGGCGTGGTCAGCGTGAGCGTGCGCGACTCGCCTTTCTTGTACGAGCCCAGGTCGAAGCTCTGCACTTCGCTCAAGCTGAACACGTTGTGCGCGAACTCGTCCTCGTTCTTGAACGTGACGACGTCGCCCACCTTGGCCTTGATCACCGGCACGGTGAAGGCCTTCTTGAGCTGGCCGACGGCGAAGGTGCTCGAAGCGTAAGCGGGCACCAGTAGCGACAGCGTGAGGCACGCGGCCAGGGTACGGAAAAATGACTGATTCATGATCTCATCCTTATCTTCAACGTTTCAATGTGGCAGGGCCGGCACGTTGACCACACGCGGCGCGCCCGTGAGCGATTCCATGAACGCGACGATGTCCTGGCACTCCTCGTGCGTCAGGTTGAGCGCGACCATGTTGATGTCCAGGTTGTCCTTGACGTCGCCACCACGGTTGTAATGCTCGACGACTTCGGTGAGCGTCCGATACGCGCCGTTGCGCATGTACGGCGCGGTCAGCGCCACATCACGCAACGTCGGGGTCTTGAATGCACCTTGCATCGACTTCACCTTGCGCTGCGCGAAGCGGCCGACGTCCGGCGTATCGCCCGGGTCCTTCACGCCGATGTTGTGGAAACCGTTGTCCGTGAAGTTGTAACCCTGGTGGCAGATGGCGCAATTGGCCTTGCCGGTGAATAGCTCGAAACCGTGTTTGGCGGCAGGGCTGATCGCCTTCTCGTCGCCCTTGCGCCAGCGGTCGAATGGAGATTCGGTCGACAGCACCGTGCGCTCGAAGCTCGCGATGGCGCGCGCCACGGTCACTTCGGAGATGCCCTGGCCCGGGTAGGCCTTGTCGAATTCTGGTTTGTAACCCGGGATCGCCTGCAGGCGCGTCACCATCTCGCCCAGCGGCAGGTTCATCTCGCCACCGGCGGCGATCGGTCCCAGCGCTTGCTCTTCGAGGTTGGCCTTGCGTCCATCCCACATCTGGATGGTATTGAACGCGGTGTTGATGATGGTCGGTGTCGCGCGACCGAGGATCTGCATGTCGAAACCCACGGCCGTCGGCAATCCGTCGGACCAGCCCAGCGCCGGGTTGTGGCAGCTCGCGCAGCTCATCGAGCTCTTGCGCGAGAGGCGCGGATCCCAGAACAGCATTTCGCCGAGCTTCACGCGCGAGGCGTTCGGCAAATTGTCATCGGGCGCAGGTGCCGCGTCGGGCCGCAACCAGGGGTCGTTGAAAGCGCCCTCGTGGGCGATGGCCGCGCCCACGAGAACGAAGAACAGCAAGAGAACCTGTGGCAGCGAAATGCGCCAGTTGAACACTTTCGAAGGCATGCGACGGGACTCCCAGACACGTATTTCCGTGTCAACGGAATCGGCGGGCCTGACGAGCGCCTTGAGGGAAATCAGAGGCCGTTCAGCGGAGTGTGAATTGGATTCGCCGGAGAGCGCGAACCGGCAGGGTCTCCCCTACCCGTGGTCATAACGCGGATCTGGGGTCGTAGGCCGCGCGGATGTAATCGGACAGCCGATTGATGAGCTGCGACGCTTCGTCTTCGCACTCGTCGTTGTTGCCGATGTAGAACTCGAATTTTCGACCGGCGATGACTCCCGACACCGCGCCATCCCAGCCATCCATCACTCGGGAACAAGCGGCGTACTGACCGTCGAGCTTCGCGATCTGCTCGAGCAATCCGATGACCTTCGCCGCCTCGGCCGGATGCCGGCGCAGCAATCCGCATCGACCACGGCTCACGTTCAAACCCTTGCCGTCGTTGTCGTAGCGGAGTTTGCAGCGCCGCGCCCCTTCCGGCGTCACGAGGATGGCGGTAACGCGGCCGATCATCACGCTGTCGTACCAGATGCGCACCTGGTCGCCGCCCTTTGGATCAGCCGGACGCATCCCGACGGCCCTCTCGTACGCCGCGAGCGAACTCTTCGCGAGCTCGGGTACGTCGAAGGAAACCGTTTCCTTCGCGAGCACGGGCGTGAAAAAGGCGAAGGCGAATGCGACCGGGAACCGGGAGGCGCGAATCCATCCCGGTCGAGAGGGGCGCGCCACCCCCGCGGCGCGCCCTTCCCGTAGCTGGTCAGATTGGCTGACGGGTCTCAGGCGTGACCCTTCTCGCCCTTGCTCATCGCGAATTCCTCCTCCGGCGACAGGATGAGCTGATTCCTGCCGTACAGCGCGAAGTACAGGATGCCGAGCGCGTAGAACGCCGCCACGTAATAAACAGCGTTGCGATACACAGGGTCCTGCAGTTGGAAGTAGATCGTGACCAGGGCGACGAGAATCGTGACGAGGGCACCCGGCACTCCCACGGGGCTGCGATACGGCCTCGCGATGTTGGGCATCTTGTTCCGCAGCACGATGAACGACAGGCCCTGCATCGCGTACGAGATCATCGCGCCGAATACCGCCATGTTGAGCAAGGTGCCGCCGATGATGGCCGTGCTGCGGGTCGCGTCACCCTTCACGGCGTACCACAGGATCATCATCGTCGCGAAGCCGAGCAAGGTGCCGGCAAACAGCGCCATGTGCGGGATCTTCTTGGAGCTCGTCAGCGACATGAACGGCAGGTAGTAGCCCGCGCGCGCCAATGAGTAGATCTGCCTGCCGTACGCGTAGATGATGGTATGGAAACTGGCGATGAGGCCGATGGTGGCCAGCAATGCCAGCGTTTTCGCGGCGCCAGTGCCGTACAGCACACGGAAGCCGTCGAGCAGTGGCTCACCGGAGGTCGACAGCGAGAACGCGCCGTGCATCCCGTCCGGCTTGCCGATGCTGCTGTTGAGGAACGTGATCAGCAGCGCCGACACCATGAGCGTCAGCATTCCCGAGATGAGTCCGCGCGGCATGTCCTTCTTCGGGTCCGCCGATTCCTCGGCGGCGAGCGGCAGCTGCTCGATGGCCAGGAACAGCCACACGGCGAACGGCAGCGTCGCGAGCACACCCTTGATGCCGAACGGGAACCACGGTCCGCCGCCCTCGGGTAGTTCGGTTTTGGCGCCGTCGGCGCCCACCCCGATGTTCAACGCCCAGTGGTTGAAATCGACGTGCGGGATCGCGCTGACCCAGAACACCGCGAGGATGAGCAGCGCCGCGACGGTGACCACCACCGAGACGCGAAACGACAGCTCGACGCCGAGCAGGTTCAAGAGCAGGAACACCACGTACGACCCCGCCCACCACACCGGCTGCATGCCGGGCGCGGTCTCGAAAATCGCACCTAGATAGGAGCCTATGAAGAAGACGATCACCGCGGGCGTAAGGATGTACTCGATGCTCTCGGCGAGCCCGGTGAACATGCCACCCCACGGCCCCATCGCGCTGCGCGCGAAAGAATATGCGGCGCCCGTATGCGGCAGCGCCGGCGACATCTCGGCCAGGCTGAAGATGAGACCCCAGTACATGGCGGCGATGATGAACAGCGCCACCAGCATCGAACCCCAGCCGTTCGCGAGCCCGAGATTCCAGCCGGAATAATGACCGGAGATCACCGCGCCGACGCCCAGCGCCCACAGCGACCACACCTTGGCGTAACGTCGCAATCCGCGTTTTTCGAAATAGTCGGCGCCGACTTGTTTGTAACTGACACCGCCCGAAGCGCCGGAAGACAGATCAGAAGACACGTCTGTGCTCATGCTGGACTCCCCGAAAAGGGGACAGATTTATTTTCTGCCCCGTTGTTCTTCTTTGAATGCCCGGGACAGAAAAATAGATCTGTCCCCTTTTCGAGTATAGGCCCGTGGCTCACGTGGCCCGCAAGCGCAACGCGCTGGCGCCCGGCGAGCGCGAGTGCCAGCGGCTGACGCACTGACATTGTGCGAGGCAGCAACTGCTTGTTAAGGCGGAAGTTTGTTGGGACTCAGGCCGCATCCCCGGCGAGCGCGCCAGCCGGAGCCGAACGCTGGCGCGGATGCAGATGGCCGACGAACTGCTCGGTCGCCGCACGCCAGGTGAAGAGACCGGCACGCGCGACCGCGTCTTCGCGCTTGAGCTTGAGCGCATCGAGACAGGCCGTGCGCAGGTCCTCGTGCAGCACGCCGGCCTTCGAATCGCCGATGACGTCGCGCGGACCAGTGACCGGGTACGCCGCCACCGGCAGCCCGCATGCCATGGCCTCGAGCAGCACCAGGCCGAAGGTGTCGGTCTTGCTGGGGAAGACGAAGACATCCGCCGCGGCATAGACCTTCGCCAGCTCCTCGCGGTCCAGCAGTCCCAGGTAGTTTGCGGCCGGGAATCGTGCCTTGAGGCCCACGAGGGCGGGTCCCGTGCCGACCACCCACTTCGAGCCCGGCAGGTCCAACGCGAGGAAGGCCTCGACGTTCTTCTCCACCGCGACCCGCCCGACGTAAAGATAGATAGGCGGGTTGCTGTCGAGACGTTTGCTGGGCTGCGGATGGAAGATGGACTGGTCGACGCCACGCGACCACAGCCGCACGTTCCGGAAGCCATTGGCCACGAGATCGTCGACCACGACCTGCGTCGGCGCCATGACGGCCTTGCCCGCGCCGTGGAAGCGGCGCAGCCAGGCGTAGCTCCATGACAGGGGCAGCCGCAGGCGCGCATGCACGTACTCGGGGAAGCGCGTGTGATAGGCAGTGGTGAACGGCAAATCGTTGCGCAGCGCATGGCGCCGCGCCGCCAGCCCCAACGGCCCTTCGGTCGCGATGTGCAGCACGTCCGGATCGAACTCGCGGATCACGCGGTTCACGCCCGGCTGCGGAAACAGCGACAGCCGGATCTCCGGGTAGGTAGGACAAGGCAGAGTCCGGAACTCCAGCGGAGTGAGGAAGCGTACCTCGTGGCCCATGGCCCCAAGCTCGCCCGCGGTGGTCTTGAGGGTACGGACGACACCATTGACCTGGGGCTCCCAGGCATCCGTCACGATGAGGATTCTCATGGGACGCCAGTTGACTGCGCCGAGGTTGCAGTCCGGTGACGTTGGCGTTAGCGCTTCGTGAAGGCCGCGTCGAACCAGCCGATCACCTCGGCTTCGAATGGCGCGATCTGCAACGGCAGCGTCACGTGATTGTCGCGCGGCACGAGCTCGAGTCGACTGCCGGGCGGCGCCTGGTCGAACAAGGCGCGGCTGTGTCCGGGTGACAGCCACGTGTCAGCTTCGCCGTGCAGGAACAACACCGGCGCGCGGGTGCGGCGGAGCGCGGCGAAAATGTCCGCATCGGCCCAGGCGAAACCCGCGAGCGCGGATTCCTTGCGGTACGCCGCCGCGAACTGATCGTCTGTGATGCCGCGCGCTTCGGCGGCGAAGGCCGAACGCATGAGCTCGGGCACGGCCTTCTCCGCCGACGAGAACGGCTCGAAGGCCACGACCGACTGCACGCGCGTATCGCGTCCCGCGGTGAGCAGCCCCACCGAAGCTCCATAGGACACGCCGAACAATCCGACGCGGGATACGTCCCAGCCCCGTCGCGCGAGATCGTCGATGACCGCCGAGACGTCGGCCGCCTCGAACGCACCGAACGAGATGTGACGGCCCGTGGAATCGCCATGGCCGCGTAGATCCAACAACGCGCAGCGATACCCCGCCTGCGCAAGGCGGAGCGCCCAGGGCGTGAGGAAGCGCTTGTCCTGCAGATAGCCATGCAGGAAGAGCAGCGTGCCCTTCGACGCGACCGGGCTCGGCACGGCGTCCTTCGCCGCGCGCCAGAACGCGCTGAAGTGGTCGATCTTCGGGCTTCGCCCCTCTGGATAGGAAAGCTCGAGGTCGTAGGCGAATCCGTAGTCGCCGGGCTCGATGCTCGCGACGACGATGTCCGCCGGCGGCGGACCGGCGTGCACCTTCCAGACGTCGGTGAACGCCAGCGGCGCGTTCCTGATGATGACGGAGTCTTCGAACAGCGCCTTGATGCCGCTCTTGTTGGGCGGCGCCACCACCTTGCGCGCAAGCAGTGAGGAGACACACCCGCTGAGCATCAGGGCCACGCACGCGGCGGCGAGAGATCGAAGTGGCGACATGCGAATTGATTACATCGATTCGTCAATGAACCGGCGGTGAACGTAACAGCGACCGGACGACGGCCTGTTGGGGAGCCCCTGGCTTGGCGCGCGCTACTTGAGCACCTGCTTCTCCAGCCAGTTGCGCAGCTCAGCGAGCCGCAGATTCACATCCGTCACGCACGGGCCCACACCGAAGCGCCACGCGAGTCGCGCATCGTCCGGCGAGTTGTCGAGCGCCACCAGGTCCGCGGCGAGCTGGTCGAGCTCCGCCTGGTCCTTCACGAGACCGTCGCGGATCAGCACCTCGGCGTAGCGGCGCGCCATTGCGCCGATCTCCGCCACGCTGTACTCCGGGTGGTACTGCACGCCCCAGAACGTGGCGCCGTTCGTGAGCTTGATCTCGGCAGCCTGCAAGCCCATGTCGTTGTGAGCGAGCGGCGTCGCGCCCGTCGGCAGGCTGTCCACGGTGTCGACGTGCACGGTGGGCGCCTCGAAGACTTCGGGCTTGCCCTGGAACATCGCGTGGTCGCGCCCCGCGCCAGTCAGCATGATGCGCCGGGCGAAGCCGAACTCGCGGCCACGTGGGTTGCGGACCACCGTCCCGCCCGCGGCCGTGACACCTACCTGCAGCCCCCAACAAGAGCCGAAGGTCGGAATCTGCGCTTCGAATACCGCCTTGACGAGCTCGATCTGGCGCTGCACCGCGAGCTCGCGCGAATAGACATTCAGTGCCGACCCGGTGATCACCGCACCCTGGTAGTCACGCAGTGCCACACCCTCGGGTAGTTTGGGTTCCTCGTCGGCGGGGCGCACGATGTCCGTGTCGACCTCGGGCTTCAGGCGCTTGAGCGTGGCGGCGTAGCCCTCGCCCGATGACGTGCCGCCCACGGCCATGTGGCGCGTGCGGATCGCGGCCTCGTTGCCGTCAATCACGAGGATCCGGGTCAACTGGTTTTCACCCCAGGCTGCTTTCGCGACGTCAGGATGACTCTTGCGGCTGCTCCGATCGCGGCGATGACGACGCCCGCCGCGATGCCCTTGATCGAAAGTGTGGTGCCTGTCGCGACCGTCTCGATGTCCGCGCTGCCGGCGCGAGCGCGCATGACGGTGAAGACCAGCTTGATCAGCCAGTAGCCGATCAGCGCCAGTCCGAAAGAGATCACGGCCCAGGTGCCGTTGTTTCGCCAAGTGAGTCTGGTTGTCATGTCCGAATCTGCCTTTTCAGCTCTTCAGGGAAAGGTCGCCCTTCACCGC
>DATLDQ010000050.1:0-34453 GCA_035525785.1 Steroidobacteraceae bacterium
CGGCAGCGCGCGAAAGGGCCGGTGGTCACGAGGTCTGCATCCTTGTGGCCGGCGATGAACACCGAGCACCAGATGCGTCCCAGGCAGGCCAGGCACACGCAGACGAAGCCCGCGATGCTCATGGCGTAGTAGAGCCAGCCGGTTACCTGCCTCGGGCCCAGGACGGTGGCGGTGGCGATGAGCGCGAGGTAGATCGCGAACGTGATGCGCAGGCGCGGCGAGCTGGCGGATTCGGTCATGCGTGCCGGAGTGTAATGAATGCGGGCGCCTTGCGGTCTTGAGTAATGCCTGAGCCAACCCCACACTCCGGCAACCCCCGAGACTTTCCAAGGAGCCCCCATGGCCCTCCTCAACAAGAAGACGACGATGCCCGCCCACGACGAGGCGCTGCCCGGCCGGAACACGCCGCTGCCCCTGTCGGGCAAGCATTTCGTCAATGGCACCGACATCAAGCAGCCCGCCACGGGTGGCCTCGAGGAAGCCGTGTTCGGCCTCGGCTGTTTCTGGGGCGCCGAGCGCAAGTTCTGGCAGATACCGGGCGTCGTCACCACGTCCGTGGGCTATGCCGGCGGGTACACCGCGAACCCCACGTACGAAGAAGTGTGCTCGGGCCGCACGGGCCACACCGAGGTGGTGCGCGTGGTCTACGACCCTAACAAGGTCAGCTACGATGCGTTGCTCAAGGCTTTCTGGGAATCGCACGACCCCACGCAGGGCATGCGCCAGGGCAACGATGTCGGCACGCAATACCGCTCGGCGATCTACTACACCACCGATGCGCAGAAGACAGCCGCGGAAGACGGCAAGCGCCGTTACCAGGAAGCGCTGAGCAAGGCGCATCGCGCCGCGATCACCACCGAGGTCCTCGAGGCGCCGGAGTTCTACTACGCCGAGGAATATCACCAGCAGTACCTGGCCAAGAACCCGAATGGCTACTGCGGGATCGGCGGCTGTGGCGTCAACTACACGCCGGCGGCCACCGCCTGAGCGAGTAGCCCGGCCTATTCGGCGTTCGTCTGCGCCAGCAGTTGCAGCGCTCGCGAACGGAATCGCAACGCGATCGCGAGCGCCAACCACGCGACGCCCGCGCCGATCATTCCCCCGGTGAGCAGATAGAAGAGCTTCGCCGAACGCGGCATGTCCGCTCCGAACAGCGACACGCGGAAGAAACCGATGGCGCAGGCGGATGCACCCACGAACATCACCGCGAGGAATCTCTCGAAGTCGTTGACCGCGGGTGAGAGCGCGGCTACCTGCTCGTCGCGTGGCAATCGCGGCCGGCGGCGGATGTTCAGCGCCCAGACGCCGAGCACCACGAGGCCGAACACGCTGCTCGCGATCTGCAGCACGTAGTACACCGGGATACGCAGGCCGCCGATGTCGAGATAGTTGTCGCGAAAACCCGGGAAGGTTTCGACCACCGGCGTCGAGGAATGAGTGAACGCATCCCAGACGAGGTGCGTGAGCGCGCCGATGACGATGGCGACCGCGGCCATGACCATCTCGCGCGGCGACAGCACGGTGCGGGAGATGCGCGTGCGCCACGCGTCGGGCAGGAAAGCGAGCGTCGGCCGTTCGAGCACGGTGACGAAGCAGATCCAGAGCGCCAGGCCGAGCGGCAAGCAGAAAGAAAGCAGCCCAACGAGGCTGTGTGTCTCGAGCCGGTTGTATTCGACGGGCAGCAGGTAGGCGAAATCCGGCGACATGCTGCCGATCATCAACGCAGCGAGCGGCAGCCGGGATTTACTCAAGGCGCCGATCGGCAGTGCGGCCGCGGCGTGCGAAATCGTGAAGGGCATGGGCGGGGAAAGTAGCACCCGGAGGCCACCGAAAAGGTGACCAATTGTGGCAATCCCGAGGAAAAAAATGCGCGCCGGCCCGGAGGCCAGCGCGCTTCTCCGACACGCGGTAATCGGGCGATGCCAGGGGGAACGCCCGCGACGAATCGGATATCCGCGACTTTCGCCGCGTCAAAAGTGATCTCAATACGCCGATGTAGACGCTTAACGCGGCGGTCCCCGTTATCGGGTTCACCGTTCCGAGGGTCGATAGGCCTGTCTTCCGTGACGCCGAGCGGGCAGAGTAGATGACTCATGAAAACCCTGCTCGCGTTGCTGATGATTCCCGCGTTGGGTCTGGCGCAGGCGCCGCCTGCAACGCGACTCACCACGATCCATGCATTCCAGGGCGCCGGCCGCTCTCTGCCCGTTGGCGGACTGGTCGAAGGCGAAGATGGCGTGTACTACGGCGTCACAGCCGATGGCGGCGCGTCCGGGGGCGGAACGGTCTACAAGGTGACGACCGCGGGCGCGCACGCCGTGTTGCATGAGTTCGGCCGCGCGCCGAACAACGAAACCGGTGAGATGCCGCGATCGGGGCTCGTACGCGGCGCCGATGGCTCGCTCTACGGCACCGCCGCGCTGGGTGGCCCCAGCGACCAGAACTCGAACGGTGTCGTCTACCGCATCACGCCGGCGGGCGTCCTCACGGTGCTCCACGCTTTCAGCGAGGCCGATGGATTCTCGCCGGGCGAGATCATGATGGCGTCCGATGGCAACCTCTACGGCACCACGCTGAGCGGCGGGGCCGACGGTGGCGGCACTATCTACCGGCTCACGACGGGCGGCGCGTACACCGTGCTGCACCACTTCGCCGGGGATGCCACCGAAGGCGGCTTCGACTTCTCGCGGCTGGTCGAAGGCCCCGGTATGACGTTGTACGGTACGGCGCAGCGTGGTGGCTACATCGAGCCCGGCATCGAAGGTACGTTCTTCTCGGTCACATCGACGGGCACCTTCGACGTGCGGCATCGTTTCCTGTCGACCAATGGGGATCCCACCGGGGTGATCTTCGGCAACGACGGATTGCTGTACGGCACGGGCTTCGGCGGTGATGGATTTCGCATCACCACGGCGGGTGACATCGCGTACCTGCACAAGCTGTTCACGTGCAGCTGCGGCACGGAAATGGGTGGCCAACCGGCAGGTCGCCTGGTGCAGGCGGCGAATGGCCTGTTCTACGGCGCGACCAGCGGCGGTGGGATCACCAACAACGGCACCCTCTACTCGATGAATTCCACCGGCACGGTCGTGCCGTTGCATTCGTTCAATGGGACTACCGATGGAATCGCGCCCAACGCCACGCTCATCGAAGGGCGCGATGGTCGTCTCTATGGCACGACGTCCGGATTCAATACGCCCGGTACCGTGTTCAAGTTCGCATTCGCGCCCGTGACGCCGGCCAACTTCGTCGCGTCGGCCACCAGCACCAACGGTACCGCCAGCGGGGAAGTGCGACTCACCTGGGATGCGGTGCGCAGTGCGAATTCATACGAGGTGTACCGCGGCACCGCCAGCGGCAATCTCAACCAGCTGAGCATCGGCAGCGTGTTGACCGCGAATTCATACGTGGCCACGGGACTCACGCCGGGCGTCACCTATTATTTCGCGGTGGTGGCGGTCAACGAGGCAGGCCCGAGTCCACGATCCGCCGAAGCTTCCGCAGTCCCGTTCGGATTCGTTCCGGAGGAACAGCCGCGCGCGGGCGGCGGTGGTGGCGGCGGTTGGCTCGATGTGCTGTCGCTCGTGATGTTGCTGGCGCTGTTGCAATGGCGCGCGCACGCGCAACGGCAGCGCGTCGCCCGCTAGCTACGTTCCTGCGTCTTCTTGATGGTGGCGATGCCGGCGGACATCATGGCTTCGACGTTCGGCGCCAGCTCGTCCGGCAGCAGGTCCACCGTCCAGACGAAGCGCGAGCCCGGGTCCGCGGGCTCTACCATGGCCGTGGCCTGGTAGTGGTGGAATTTCTGGCCAACGATGGCCCAGATGACGCGACGGCGTGTGTCGTCGATGCTGACGATGTCTTCGCGCGCCGTCATGCCGTTGCCGAAGGTGACGATGCGCGCATTGCCTTCCATGCGCGTATCCGTGACGAAGCCCGGCACCAGGCGCGTGTGCAATGCGCCCACGTCGCGTAGCGCGGCCCAGACCCTGTCGACCGGCGCGTCGATGCGGATTTCCTTGCGGATGCTCGCCATGCGACGAATCATGGCGTAAATACGCTGGCGCGTGCGTCGGAATTCACCGCGAGGTGTATTGTCCCGCAGCAGGGTAACCAGGAGCCGCCATGAGTTTCGACCGCCGCCGATTGCTCAAGTTGTCAGCTGCCATCGCGGCCGGGTTCGTAGCCCTGCCCGCCGGGGCCAAGGGCAGGAAGCTCAAGGTACTCATGCTCGGCGGCACCGGGTTCATCGGGCCGCATTTCGTGCACGCGCTGACCGGAGCCGGCCACACCGTCACGCTGTTCAACCGCGGCAAGCGCGATCCGGATGCCAAACAGGGTGTCGAACAGTTGCTAGGCGACCGCAACGACAATCTCAAGGCGCTCGAGGGTCGCGACTGGGACGTGGTCATCGACAACTCCGGCTATACGCCCGGGCAGGTGAAGTTGTCGACGGCGCTTTTGAAAGGGCACGTCAAGCAGTACATCTTCATCTCCAGCATTGCCGTGTACGACGATTTCCAGAACCCGCCCATTCTCGAGAACCACAAGCTCACGTCCATCGGTGACATGCCGCAGGACAAGCTCGCGGATGGCAACTACGGCGCGTTGAAAGTGCTCTGCGAAAAGGTCGTCCACGATGCGTTCGGCAAGAGCGCGAACATCATCCGGCCTACCTACATTGCCGGCCCCGGGGACGTCAGCGACCGATTCACGTACTGGCCGTTCCGGGTGTCGAGGGGTGGGGAAATGATCGCGCCCGGGACGCCCGATGATCCGATCCAGTACATCGACGTGCGCGATCTGGCGGATTTCGTCGCGCTGTGCGCTGGCCGGGGCACTGCGGGTGTGTTCAACCTCTGCACGCCACCGCGCTTTGCGACCATGGGCAAGCTGCTGGAGACGAGCAGGAAGGTGACGGGCGCGGATACGAAGTTTGTTTGGGCGTCGACGCAGTTTCTCATGGAGAACAAGGCGATCGAAGACGGGATGTGGGCGAGCCAGGAGATCCCGATCTGGGCGCCGCCCTCAGGGCAAAGCCTGGGGCATGGGTTGGTCAGCTCCGCTGCCGCCGAAAAGAAGGGTCTGAAATTCAGGTCACTGGAGACGACGGTCCGGGAGACGCTGGCGTGGCAGAAGGGGCGGCCGGAGGAGAAGCAGAAGTTACGGTCGGGGTTTGGTGAGGATCGCGAGAAAGAGCTGCTCGCCAGGCTGCGCGCTTAGCAGGCGCCTGGACGAACCGCTCAAAAACGCGCCCGCCTGACGAAACCCGAGGCCGCGCCTATTACCTTTGAGGTAAAGGCATCGGGATTCCGCGTCGATATGATCTGCGCATGAAAAAAGAACGACGCACTTTCGGCGAAGAGCTTCGTACCTGGCGCCAGCGCCGCCACTTGAGCCAGCTCGAGCTCGCCACCGAAGTGGACATCTCCACCCGGCACCTGAGCTTCATGGAAACCGGCCGCTCCCAGGCGAGCCGCGCAATGGTGCTGCGCCTGGCGCAGCAGCTCGACGTGCCGCTGCGCGAGCGCAACGACCTGCTCATCGCCGCGGGCTTCGCGCCCATGTACGCGTCGCGGCCATTCACCGACCCGTCATTGAGCGCCGTACGCGGTGCGGTGGACCTCATCCTCAAAGGCCACGAGCCCTTTCCGGCGCTGCTGGTAGATAGACATTGGACGCTGGTTTCGGCCAACCAGGCTGCGCAGGGTTTCATGGTCGACGTCGATCCGGAACTGCTCAAAGCCCCCATCAACGTGCTGCGCATGTCGCTGCACCCCAACGGCAACGCGCCGCGCATCGTCAACCTGCCAGAGTGGCGCGCGCACTGCCTCGCGCGTCTCGCACGCGACGTCGAGATCACAGCCGACCCGGCACTCGCGGACCTGCTCTCGGAGCTGCGGGGATATCCCGGCGGCGAGTCGCACTACGTGTCCGATCCGACGAACCCGTCCGTAGTAGTGCCGCTGCGCATCCGCACGCGCGAGGGCGCGGTGTTGTCGTTCCTGTCGACGACGACGGTGTTCGGCACAGCGGTGGAGGTGACCCTCTCCGAGCTGGTGCTCGAGGCCTTCTATCCCGCCGACGAATTCACCGCCGCGGCGCTGCGCAATCAGTCGATGACCACGCAGACCGCGGCGTAGGTCTCGAAACGTACCGGCCCGAGCGACCGGCCGATCGCAGCATGAGGTGATCCGAGAGGTCATCGCCGGCGGGAAGTGCTTGAATACGAGCATGAAAACCTCCCGCCGGCAATTCCTCCAGATCTCCCTGAGCGGCAGCGCGCTGCTCGCGACGATTGCCGTGCCGCAATTCGCGCTCGCAGCGGGTGCTGAGCCTGCGGTCGCGGCAGGCGGGGCCATCCCGCTCGGGGCCTTCATCCGTATCAACCCCGACAACACCATCGTCATCGGGTCGCGCGGCTGCGAGATCGGCCAGGGCGTGCGCACGTCCCTGCCCATGCTCATCGCCGAGGAGCTCGAAGTACGCTGGGACCAGGTGCGCGTGGAGCAGGTCGACTACGCCATCGTTGCCGGCAAGGAGCCCGGCCAGTTCACCTCGCCCGTGGGCGGGCAGGGCGCGGGCGGCAGCACCAACATACCCGATGGCTGGACCTATCTGCGTGAGGCGGGCGCGCAGGTACGCACCTTGCTCGTGAGCGCCGCGGCGCAGCTGTGGAATGTCGACGCCGGTAGTTTGATCGCGGCCGAGGCGATGGTGAAACACGCCGACGGTCGCACGGCTACCTATGGCTCGCTCGCCGCGCGCGCGGCGGCGCTGCCGATGCCCGCGGGGCCGTTCAAGCTCAAGGACCCGAAGGACTTCCGCATCGTCGGCAAGCCCACGCGGGTGGCGGACTGCGGCGACATCGTGAGCGGCCGCGCCCGCTATGGCATAGACGCGCAGATGCCGGGCATGGTGTTCGCGGTGATTGCGCGGTGCCCGTACTTCGAAGGCCGCCTCAAATCGTTCGATGACGGCGATGCGCGAAAAGTGCGCGGTGTGCTCATGGTGGTGCCCGTCGGCGCCTCGCAACCCGGCCAGCTCATCGCCGCGAACCTTTCGGCCGGCGTGGCCGTGATCGCCGAGACCACCTGGGCGGCGATACAGGGCCGCAAAGCCTTGAGAGTCGAATGGGAGCCGGGCCCGTGGGCCAACGATTCCACCCGGGCGCTCGAAGAACGCGCGCGTGCCGCCGTCGCCGGTGCGGAGAAAGTGCAGAAGGCCCGCGCCGATGGCGACATGGATGCCGCCTGGAAAGGCGCCGCCACGCGAGTCGAAGCGGACTACAAGATGCCGTTCCTGGCGCACTCCACGCTGGAGCCGCCCGGCGCGACCATCCACATCACGGGCGATCGCGTGAAGCTCATCGCTTCGCTGCAGAGCCCGGGCGGCGCCTCGCGAATCATCAGCGCGATGACCGGCATCTCGCGCCTCAACATCGACATCGAGCTGCCGCGATCCGGTGGCGGTTTCGGCCGCCGGCTGTTCAACGACTTCATCGGCGAGGCGGTGCAGGTGGCCAGGGCGGCAAACCGCCCGGTCAAACTGCTGTGGACCCGCGAGGACGACCTGCAGAACGACTGGTTCCGGCCCTTCGGCATCCATCGCCTGCGCGCGGCGGCCGATGCCAACGGCAAGATCATGGGCTGGTCGCATCGCGTCGCGGCGACCGGCCTGAAATTCCGCGTCGACTACAGCGATGAGCCCGACTGGCTGGGCGTACTCGACAAGGACGGCTTCCCGGCCGCCTGCGTGCCCAACTACCTCACGGAGTTCGTGCCCCTTGAGTTCGGCCTCACGCGCGGCTGGTGGCGCGCGCCGGTGCACACCTTCGTCGCGTTCGGTACGCAGAGCTTCATGGACGAGGTTGCGCACGCGGTGAAGCGCGATCCGCTCGATCTGCGTCTGGAGATGCTCGGCGCACCGCGCGATCTGCCCTACAGCGAACACGGCGGGCCCATCTTCAACACCGGCCGCCTCGCGGCGGTGCTGCAGGAAGCCGGCAGGCGCATCGGCTATGGCCGCAAACTGCGCAAGGGCACGGGCATCGGCATCGCGGGCCATTTCACCTTCGGGGGTTACACAGCCCACGCCATGGAAGTCTCGACGCGCGGCGACCGCTGGCACATCGAGCGTTGCGTCTGCGTCGTCGACGTCGGCGTGGTCGTGAACCCGTCCGGCGTGCACGCGCAGATGCAGGGCGGCACCGTGGACGGCATTTCCACGGCTACGGGCCTCGAGATCACGGTGGCGGATGGCCGCGTGCAGCAGCGCAACTTCGACGGCTACCCGCTGATGCGCATCCACGACGCCCCGTTGGTGGAAACGCACATCATGCCCTCCACGTTGACGCCGTCGGGCGCGGGCGAGATGGGCATCCCGAGCGCGGCGCCCGCGCTCGCCAACGCCATCTTCGCGGCCTCGGGCCGGCGGCTGCGCGATCTCCCGTTACGAAAAATTTAGATCCGGTTCCCGCGGGAACGCAAAAGAATTCGGCTGGCTTCAGGAACCATTCAGGGGGTCACGAGCAATCTAAGACTCGAGAAAAGTTTTTGGATTCGCCCATGACACGCCCAGCCCGCTTCATCCCGATCTTCATCGCAGCCCTGTGTTCAATCGCCGGTTGCGCCTCGAGCAAGCAATGGAGCGTCTCGGGCGCCGAAAAGGCCGAAGGCCTCGTGCGGGTGTCGTACGAATTCCCCGAGGCGCATGAGCCGTCGCTCAGCGAAAATTCCGCCCGGCAGCTGGCGCTGCAGCGGTGCGAAGGCTGGGGTTATGACGACGCCGAGCCCATCGCCGGGCAGCTGCGACAGTGCAGCAACATGGACGACGGCAGCTGCAATCTCTGGACGGTGACGCGCGAATTCCAGTGCACGCGTGGCGAGGCCCGAAGCGTGGACAACCAGGGCGATGACGGCAATGACCACAGTGGCCGCGGCGTTGCGCAGGCGAACATCGCCGTCCGCTAGCTAGTGCCCGGGCACGGGCGACTTCGGCTTCGCGATGGTGTTGTCGAGCGGCACTTCGAGATAGCTGCCACTGACGATCGCGAGCTTCAGCGGCTCGCCGGCATCCTTGATGGACTCATCGCTCACATCCTTGCCGGTGCCGTAGTTGATCTGCGCCATCGGGTTCTTGTTCACGTCGATGAGCACCAGCAGCTTCGAGCCCGGCAGCATCTGCCGTGACACCAGGCTGGTATGGAATTTCACGCGCTGTTCCTTGCCCGGCGTGAGCAGCTTGCGCTTTTCGCGGCTCTCGCCGTAGCTCGCACGCTGCACGCCGCTCCCCAGGAAGAACAGCCTGCCGTCGGGCATGGCTTCGAAGACTGTCACGCCGAGATCGAAGTCGCGCTTGTTGATGACTGTGACCAGCTCGCCCTCGAACTCGCCCATGATGGTGGTTGGCGTTTCGAAAGGCGGGCTCGCGAAGATGCTCTCGGTGACCCACTGCAAAGGCCCCTGCACGATCTGCCCGGGATAAGAATGGAAGTTGTGAAACTTCACCCGATCGGCGAGATCCACCTCGTGCACCACGCGGGTGTTGCCCGGTGGCTGGCGATTCGCGAGCGAGTACAGACCCTCGTCCTTCTGGTCCGAGAAGTAGAGCCGCATGGGGATGCCATGCATGGCGCCGAGCGACGCGGTGTGCCGCCACTGGTTCGCGCCCATCACTTCGTAGTTCACGCGGTCCGAGAGTAGTTCGGGCCTGGGCTTGCCGCGCAGCACGTAGTCCATGAACGCGAGCTTGAGCTCCTGCGAATCCATCTGCGCCACAGGGTCGATGGTATAGCCACGCAGCTCGGTGGGTTTCTCGCGCGCGTGCGTTCCCAGATGGTCGTAGGGACCGATCACGAGGTAGTGCTCGGCGTCGCGCCCCAGCGCGACGTGCTGTTTGAAATACTCGAGCGCGGAGATCTGACCGTCGTCGTAGTAGCCGGTGATCGTGAGCACCGGGAAGTTGATGTGCGAGAAGTCGCTCTTGTACGGCACCATGCTCTGCCAGTACTTGTCGAAATCCGGGTGCTGGAGCCAGCGTTGCAACCACGGGTTCGGCGTGCCGTCGACGGCGTCGAGCTCGCGATACGGGCGGCCACTCGCGAACCAGCTCCGTGTCATTTTGTCCCAGCGGTTGCCATCCGCGTACATCGAATCGTCGACCAGCTTGTTGTTCGTCGTGTAGAACGTCCAGGCGTAGTTCGCGCTCATGAAAACATTGTTGTTCATCGGCAGACCCTGGCCCGGGATTGCGGCCGCCGACACCGCGATGGCCTTGAGCGCCGGGTGTTTGTGCTTGGCCGCCGCCCAGGCCGTGTAGCCCGAGTAACTGCCACCTATCATGCCGACGCGGCCGTCGCTCCACGGTTGTCGGGCTATCCAGTCGAGCACGGCGTGCGTGTCAGTGGCCACGAACTCATACGGCACGGGCTCGTCGGGGCTCTGGTATTTGCCGCGAGAGAAACCGATGACACCGGCGTAGCCGCGCGTGGTGATCTCCGCGACACGCTTCTTCGCCAGGTCGGGCTCCGCGTAGATCGTGAACTCGAACAGCGTCGGCACGCGATCGTCGCTTGGCGGCCTTTCGTAGATGACGGAGAGCGTCGCGCCGTCCCGGGTCTTGATGACGGCTTCCTCTGCGGCCGCGGCCTGGAGGCTGAACAACAACACGAAGAGTGGCGTGTAGCGCATGCGCCGAGTGTAAGCTGAGATCGCCATGTCCAGCATCGATCGCATCTTGGGGCGGAACGCGAGCGCCCGATGAATCCCCTGCACGAAATGATCCGCCGCCTGCCCGTGGGCGTGGAATTCCTCGTAGTGATCAGCTGGGCATTCGGCCTGCCGATCTTCGGCTCGATACTGTCGATCGGCGGCCCCGATCCGGAATCCGCCAAGGCCTACTACAACAACACCGGCCTGGGCGCGACGCTCATCATCGAGCTCACGCAGTCGCTGTTCCTGGTCTGGTTCCTGCGCATCCGTGGCTGGACGCTCGAGAAGCTCGGCCTCAACGTGACGCTGCGCGGTACCCTCTACGGCGCCGCACTGCTGGTCGTCACCTACGGGGTGCTCTTCGGCATACAGCTGTTGGCCGGCTGGTTGCTGCCCATCGACATGCAGTTAGCGGCCGATCGCTACCCCGCGCCCGCCGCGAATCTCAGCATGAGCCTCGTGTTCATGGTGTCCACGGTGAACGGCATATTCGAGAAGTGTTCGTCGCCGGGTACGTCATTGCGGCGCTCACGCCGGTGCGGGGCATGTGGACCGCGATCAACGTGAGCACGGGCATCCGGCTGCTGTATCACCTGTATCAGGGCCCGATCGGCATCCTCTCAGTCGTGCCGCTGGGGCTGATCTTCGGCTACGCGTATTCGCGTACGCGCATGCTGTGGCCACTGATCTTCGCGCACATCGTGCTGGATATCGCCGGGCTGCTGTTTGCAGCGTGATCAGTTCCGGCTAACCTCGTCCCATGACCGAACCTACCCGCGCAGAAGTCGACGCCCTCGGCGAACCCACGGTGCTGGAGTTCGGCGCCAGCTGGTGCGGCTACTGCAAGGCCGCGCAAGCCGACATCGGTGCGGTGCTCGGGCGCCACCCCGACGTCACGCACATCAAGATCGAGGATGGCAAGGGCAAGCGCCTGGGGCGGTCATTCCAGGTGAAGCTCTGGCCCACGCTGGTGCTCGTCGAGAAGGGTAAGGAAGTCGGGCGTGTCGTGCGGCCGAACAGCGAAGCCGAAATCGAAGCCATCTTCGCAGGTGGCCGGGCTTGAGGGCGCGGCTGGTCGCTGCTCTGATGTTGGCCGCGTTGATGCCACTGGCGCGCGGCCAGTCCACTCCCGACGACACCAACGAAGCGGCGTATGCCCCGTCGACGCTGGCCAAGATCATGGGCGGCGCGGCGCGAGCGCAGAACGACGAGGCCGAGCTCGCCCCGAATGGCGCGTGGTTCACCACCACGGCGGCTTTCACCGGCGCGAAACGCAAGCCATCGGGGCGCTTCCGTCCGCTGATCAGCACCTGGGTGAGCGGCCGTGGCGAGACCGGAGACATCACCGACATGTACTTCAACGGCGAGCTGCCCGAGATCCAATTCGAACAGGCGGGCAAGAAGTACTGGCTGATGAGCGGTCTGCCGGCGGGTCTCGGATTCGATGTCTATCCACCCGGGCAGAAGCTCGTCATCTACGTGCAGCGTGTGGGCTTCGCCTCGGGCGTGCCGGTGGCGGTGCTGCGCATGGCCAAACTACCGGGCGGCGCGACGGGGACCACGGTCACCACCGGCCGCCGCATGCACAACGCGCGCCTCGGTGAGGGCGCGCGCAGGCAGGAGGCCGCGTTCAAGAACGGGTCCGCGACGTTCCGATACGCGGGGCGCGATTACACGCTGGTGCTGGACGTCACCGGTAAGCATTCCATCGCGCCCGGGTTCTATCGGTACGAAAACGGCGTGCGCACGGCGCTGCTGGAATATGGCGGCACGGACGAGCAATACCTGTTGCTGCGCGTGACCGTGCCGGAAGGGCCGGAGGGCCCGAACGTGGTGCCCTACCTGGTGCTCGGCGGGCGCATCGTCCCGCCCATCGACGTGAGCTCGTGCTCGGTGAACGTGGAGAAGGCCGAGCGGGCCGGCGCCAGCGGTTCGGTGGATTGCGCGGCTGTGGACAGATCGGTGCTGCGGAGCCTGAGCTTCACCGCGAACTAGTTTGCCTAGGACGGGTTCGACTTCCAGCCGCGCGGTTTGCGGTTGAATGCGATCTCCACCTTGATCCTGCGGGCCTGGCACTTCGAGCAGCGCAGGCGCGTGCAGGCTTGTTTGAGCGTCATGTTCCAGCCCAGGATGTTGGCGAGCGAGCGCGGGTCCATCTCGCGCTGGTGCTGGCACTGGTTGCAGGTGACGCAGATGACGTAAGACCCCGAGTGGTCCGAGAGTTTGTCGATGGCGCTGGCAGGCAGGGGCATGGACGAAATTTTTCCCCGGCTGCGGTCCGCCGTCCATTCAGTACTGGTGTCGGGCCGGCACTGTATGGCCACAGTAAAACCCGGCGGGCTGCTACGCTCCTCGTCCCGTCAGCCACTTCTTGCGCCGATGATCATCGAACGCTGCAGCTCCCTCGACCAGCCCGGCTGGCTGGATTTCCGGCTGGCGCTTTGGCCGGACGCCACCGCGGACGATCACCGCGGCTACATGGCCATCTCGCTGGCGCAGCCCGAGCGATTCCTCCAGCTCATGATGTACGACGAGGGGCGCGCGCCGATCGGCTTCATCGAGGGCTCGATCCGCGGGGACTATGTCAACGGCACCGAGACCTCACCGGTCGGCTTCGTGGAAGGCGTGTACGTCGCGCCCGCCTGGCGTCGCAAGGGCGTTGCCCGCCTGCTCTTCGCCGCGATCGGCGATTGGGCGAAGGCGAGGGGATGTCATGAGCTCGCGTCCGACGCGTTGCTCGACAACGTGGCGAGCCAGCATGCGCACGCGGCGCTGGGTTTCCGCGAGACCGAGCGCGTCGTCTACTTCGTCAGGAAGCTTTAGAAGCCCGGGGATCCGTCCCCGATTGCTAGAAGCGGACCATCACCCCAAGGCCGATGACGTTCAGGTCTTCTAGGCCCGAGCGATTCTCCTGGCCCAGCTCGTCGAGCTGCTGGTACTCGAGGCGCACCGAGTACACCTGGTTGAAGTGCCAGGCCACGCCCGCGCCGTACACCAGGTCTTGCGAGTCGCCCTTGGCACTGCCGAAGCCGCCGCTCTGGCCGCTCACCTTCGAGGTGAGCTCGCGCTCGGAGCTGGTGAACAGGTAGCCCACGCGGCCGTAGACCTCGAACTTGTCGCTCACGGGAATGATGCCGACCACCGACATGAGCGGCCCGCCCGCGGAGAACGCGAGCTTGAGCTCCACCGGTTCGAAGCCCTCGCCGAAATCCATTTCGGCCTGCGCCTTCGACTCGACCGAGCCGAACTGCGCGAGGCCCAGCTCGGCGGCGAAGTAGCGATTGAAGCGAAAGCCGAACGTGGCGTTGTAGCCGATGTCCGTATCCGACGTGCTCGTCCTCATGTTCTGGAAGGGGTTCTCGGTGCCGACCAGCGTGTCGACGAGATCCTGCTCGTTGCCCGACTGATCACTGGTCCAGCTGCTCTGGCCGATGAAGCCCATGCCGTACGGACCGATGCGATTGGCATTGCGCGTGCGTTTCTTCGGCGCGGCATCCGCGAGACCCGCGAACGCGAGGGTGATGGCCGCCAGCAGGACTACCGAGATGTTCTTCATTTAAAGCTCCCTCACTGCCTGTCAGGCAACCTATCACGCCGCCTCATCTAACGCCGCTCATTTGAGCACCTCGCCGAGGAACTCCTCGAGCGTGTGCCAGGACCTTCGATCGGCCGCCTCGTCGTACTGCAATCCCCCGGCGCGGTTGTGAGCCGACGGATTCGTGAACGCATGCACCGTGTGGCCATACGCATGCAATTGCCAGTCCGCGCCGGCCGCGGTGAACTCACGCGCCACCGCGAGCAAGTCGTCGGGCGGAGCCAGTGGATCATCGTAACCATGCATCATGAGTACCTTGGCTCGCACCTTGGGTTCCGTGAACCCCGAGGGCTTGAGCAAACCATGGAAGCTCACGACGCCGCGGATCTCCTCGTCGGCCCGAGCCAGGTCCAGCGCGCACAATCCGCCGAAACAAAAACCCATGACCGCGATTCGCCGCGCATCGACCATGGGCATCGATTGCGCTGTCGAGAGGCCGGCTCGCAGACGTGCGAGGAGCATGCGCCGGTCATTCATGAACGGCGCCATCAGTGCCTTGTTCTCATCCGGCGATCGGCCGCGGATTCCCTTGCCGTAGTTGTCGAGCGCGAAGCAGGCATAGCCTTGCCATGCCAGGCGGCGCGCCTTGCGCTCCACGAACTCATCGCGCCCGCCGGCGTAGTGGCAGATCAGGACGGTGGGGCGGGGACCCGGCAGCCCCTCGTCGTAGCAGAGGAAGCCTTCGAGCAGCGTCTCGCCGTCCCGGTATTCGATGTATTGCTCGCGCATGGGAGCCTCCTCGGTGCCGACCTGTATATATATGAATCGGTTATGTTCAGTCGAATTGCCCGCAGCCGTCTTCGCAAATGAAAACGGCGGCCGTGCGGCCGCCGTTGCCGGGACGACTAACTAGCAAGACCTCAGCGCGGCGGCTCGGCGCCCGGCTGCTTGTCCTCGGCCGGGTAGGTCTGCATGCCCGAGGCCGTTGGCGCCTCGCTCGGGGCAGGCTGGGTCTCCGCCGGCGCCGTGCTGGCATTGTTGTTCGGTTGCGCGTTCGCCGGCGCGACGCTGCCAGTGCTTGCGAGGATCGCGCGCTTGAAGCGGTTGGCCTCGGCCGAGTCCGTGGAGATGTGCCCGGCGATGATGTCGGACGCCGGCGCACTCTTGCCGTACAGCCGCGAGTTCGCCTTGGAGTCGATGGCGATGACGGTGCCGTCGATGGACACGCCGGCAAACAACCCGCGATTGCGAGAGTACGAGTACACCTCGGCGGTGAAGTTCTGGTCGGTGGCGGCGGAGGCGGCGCGGCCCACGGGGCCGGCGGCGACCGATGCGTCACCACCGAGGGTCAGCTTGCCGTCGGCAATGCCTTCGATGCTCTTGCGCGTGGTGAACACCAGCACGATATCCGTGGCCTGCACGCCGATCTGCCAGCCGACGTTGCCGCCGGTGATGGACACCATGACGGGCGACGAGAACCGGCCGTTCGCATCCCGAACCACCATCGCGCCGGTGCCCCGGCGGCCGCCGACGACCGCGGCGACCTTGATGACGTTCGGGATGACCGCGATGCCGTAGGCGCGCGAAAGCAGCCGGTCGGGGATGTAGGTGTCGCGCTGGCTCTGCAATTCTTCGAGTACGCCCGAGGCTTCGATGAGCTTGGCTTCCTCGCGCGCGCCCGCGAAGGCCGGCTGGGAAAGGCCGGCAACACTGGCCAGGGCCAACACAAGAACTCTGGTAATCGTGACGAAAAGTTTATTCATCGTGGTACTCCTTCGCAGGAAATCCTGGCTTCTCGCGAACAATCTCGATGCCGCTGCGCGGTGCGCTGAATCATAATGCCGCCATGCAAACGCGAACATGCATTTTCGACCGGGTACGCGCAATCGGGTTCCGCCTCTGCTTGTTTGCCGTCGTCGCCGCTTCACTGTTCATGCCGGGATTGGCGCACGCCGAGTGGATCTCGCGCGAAGAAGCCATCATGGGCACGCGCTGCGCGGTCGAGCTGTGGGCCGAAGACAAGGTCAAGGGCGAAGCTGCGATCTCGTCGGTCTTTGACGACATGCACCGCATCGATCGGCTCATGAGCACCTGGAAGGAGGACACCGAGATCTCCCTGGTGAACCGCGAGGCGGCGAAACATCCGGTGAAGATCAGTCAGGAACTGTTCAGGTTGCTGCAGGAATCGGTGAAATATTCCGAGCTGACGCATGGCGCCTTCGACATCACCTACGCGAGCGTCGGCTATCTCTATGACTTCCGGGCGCGCGTGCATCCCGACGAGAAGAAGATCAAGGAAGCGCTACCCGGCATCAACTGGCGGCACATGGTGCTCGACGAGAAGAAGACCACGGTGTTTTTCCAGCGCGCCGGCATGCGCATCGACCTGGGCGGCATTGCCAAGGGCTACTCGGTCGACAAGGGCATCGAGATCCTGCAGGGCCAGGGCATCACGCGCGCGATGGTCAACGCCGGCGGCGACACGCGCATCATCGGCGACCGGTTCGGGCGTCCTTGGGTCGTCGGCGTGCGCGATCCGGACCACGAGGGCAAGACCTTCCTCAAACTGCCGCTCACCGACACGGCCTTCTCGACCTCGGGCGACTACGAGCGCTATTTCGACGAGGACGGCAAGCGGTTCCACCACATCATCGACCCCAAGACCGGCGACTCGGCGCGCAAGTGCCGCAGCGTCACCATCATCAGCGGCACGGCCACGCGCACCGATGCGCTGACCAAGAGCGTGTTCATCATGGGGCCGGAAGAGGGCATCGCGTTCATCAACACGCTGCCCGACGTGGATGCCGTCGCCGTCGCGCCGGATGGCAAGGTGTTCTATTCGAAGGGGCTCGCCCCGCCAGATCCTTGATCGGGCCTAACTTCCGGTGGATGCATGTTCGAGGCGAAAGGCGGCACGCACTTTCGACATGCCCTGCCGCCTCCGTTCGGCTACTTGGCGGTCTGGTTGTCGTCCTCGAAGGCGGGCGAGCCGCTCGATTCGAATTTGGCATTCTTGGGTTCCACGCACTCGTCACGGGTTTCGTTCCAGGTGCCGCCGCTGTCGCTGCAGTTCTTGTGGTCCCACCAGTTGAAGTAGGCCGGGTAGGCGAGCATCACCACCACCGCGGCTCCGCCGATCGCGAAATATGGCCACCATTTGCGCATGTTCATGCTGGTACCTCCTGGCCCCATCCTTTGCCACCCGGCGGGGGTATGTGAGTGGACGGCCGGACGAGCCACGTCGGTCGACGCTTAGCGTGTATCGGCAAAATCGCGCAGCCGGGTTAGATTGCGTCGGGGGGATAACGGAAGGGCGTGAATGGCGCGTCCACCATCGAGGCAGGGGACGCGGACCCCCGGCCTCATCGTTCAACTCTTCGTCAGGGGAATCATGACCAGCGTCCGCACATTTTCCGCAATTTTGGGCATCGCCTTCGCGACCTGCGCGCTCGCGCAAAACCGGCCCGATCAGCACACCGCCACGCCACAGCAGGATCCCGGGGTTTACTCGGGGCGGCTGAAGGTCAACTACCCCACGCCGTACGAGCTTGCGACGGTGGAGCAGATCCGCGCGGTCGTGGACCGCGTGCACGTCTATGCGATGGAAGCCGCCCCGGTCAGCGTCGTGAACGGCGAGACCGGCGAGGCGGTGAAGGACCTCGACAAGCTGCCGCCGCAGGTCGCACTGGCGCGCACGGACCTGCAGATCAACACCTACGAATGGGGCGTCACTTACGCCGGCATGATGCTGCTCGCGCAGATCACGGGCGATGCGCGCTTCAACCAATACACCGACGAGCGCGTGACGGCGTTGGCCAGGCTAGCGGCGCACGCCAGGGCCAACATGGCGCCCGGCACCACGGCGGCTAACTACCCGCGGCCCGCGCACGGCATCCCGCTGCGCGGCATGCTGCTGCCGGCGCGGCTCGACGATTCCGGCGCCATGTGCGCGGCGCTGATCAAGGCGGAGCGCGCGGGGCTAGGCTCGAAGCAGCTCCGGCCATGGATCGACAACTGGCTCGACTGGGTGGCGAACAAACAGTTTCGGCTCAAGGACGGTACGCTCGCGCGCAACCGACCCCTGCCGAGCACGATGTGGCTGGACGATCTCTACATGAGCGTGCCGTGTCTCGCGCAAGCGGGGAAACTCACGGGCGAGCGCAAGTATTACGACGACGCTGCTCGCCAGATCCTGCAATTCGCCGACCGCATGTTCCTCAAGGACAAGAAGCTGTTCATGCATGCGTGGACGCAGGGCATGGACCCGCATCCCGCCTTCCATTGGGCGCGCGCGAACGGCTGGGCCATCATGGCCATGGCGGAGCTGCTCGACGTGCTGCCCGAGAATCATCCGGCGCGGGCCAAGATACTCGCGCTGTACAAGGACCACGCGACCGGATTGATCGCCAACCAGGGACATGCCGGGCTGTGGCATCAGCTGCTCGACCGGCGCGAGTCGTACGAGGAGACGTCGGCGTCGGCGATGTACGTGTTCGCGATCGCGCGCGGCATCAACCGCGGCTGGCTGGATGCCCGGGCATTCGGCCCCGCCGTTGCCATCGGCTGGAACGCCGTGGCCGGCAAGGTGAACGCGAAAGGGCAGGTGGAGAACGTGTGCGTCGGCACCGGCGTAGGCTGGGAGCCGATGTTCTACATGTACCGTCCGACGCACCTGCTGGCGGCGCACGGCTACGGCCCGGTGTTGTTGGCCGGCGCCGAGATGATCAAGTTGCGCGAGCGGCCCGACATCGGCATCCACGACGGCGGCATGCATTTCGGCAAGGCGTTGGAGAACTGACTGCGCAGCGTGGCGCCGGGTGGCGATTTCGTGGTTCGCGCTCGGGCGACGCGTTGCCGCCCGGCGCGACGCCGTCGTCAGGTGATGCGTGACGCTTCAGCGGCAAGGGCAAGCCCCTTGCGTAGTTCATCGGGCTGAAGCGCGTTTTTGCGGCAACGCCTGCTTCCAGTTCTGGCGCACGCCTTCGCCACGGGCGTACATGGTCGCCAGGTTGAAAGCTGCCTCTGCGAAGCCGTCGCGCTTGAGCCCGCGATAAACCGATACGGCGCGTCCGAAGTCTTGCTTGACGCCATCGCCCAGCGCCAGCGACGCAGCGAGATTGAAGCGGGCAACCTGGTTCGAGCTGGCACGCTTCTTCGTCATGGTGTCGCTGTCCGGTCGCGCCGAATCCCGCGCCAGATCATGAGAAGAAAAAACGACCACATGCTTCCGTACATGATGAGGGTCTCCGGGTCACCGAAGAAACCTTCCGACCAATACCGCCAGCTGCTCATCTGCCAGGTCAGAAACAACGCGGCCAGCGACCAGAAGACGATCCTGGTCGCGAGATTCCCGAACATCAACGCCGGAAGCATGGCAAGCAGTGCGAGGGGGCCCAGGAAACCTAGCGGGGAGAAGCCGAAGAACAGGCTCCCCAACAATTCGAGGAGACAGGAAAGGATCGACACAACTCCCACGGCGACCGCGAGATATGCAACTACTCGGCGAGCCGCGTCCCCATTTGCTAGCAAATGAGGAATGTCCCCATTAGAAGTACGCGGAAATGAAAAACTGGATGATGTTTGCGTTCAGCTTGTACATCGGCTCGGTGCCCGGGGCGAGCGGCTCGGCGGGCAGCGCGCCGAATTCGCCGAGGCTGAACGTCGCGTCGCGGAAATTATCGTAGTTCACGGTCATGTAGTCGTAGCGCAGGTTCAACGAACCTTTCGACAACCACGGGAAACGCGCGATCTTGAATTCGTACGTGGCCGACACGCCTGCGGTGATGGCGTTGTACGTGGCGAGCTCCTTGTCGCGCGCCATGAAGTTGGCGAAGTCGGCGCGCGGGAAAATGTCGCGATAGAAGTCGGCGGCGGTCTGCGTGTAGTAGCGCACGCGGCCTTCGAAGATCCAGCTACCGCCGGCCCACGCCTTGTCGAGCGGATGCACGTAACCGAGCTCGCCCGTGTGGCCGATGACGCCCCAGGTGTCCGTGTAGAAGCGGTACATGGCGTCGACGGCGGCGCGGTACGGAAGGAAATACTTGGCACGCACCGATGCGGCATTGCTCGAGCGCGTGTTCGGATACTGCTCGAACTGCTGGCCCTGGCTGAACGGATCGATGAAGAAACGTACCTGTCGATAGGGGCTGCGCAGGAAGCCCTCGTCGGTCACCACTTCGTACTGCGTGCTGAGCAGCAGGTTCTTGGTGATGATCTGCGACACAGATAGATTGAAGCCCTGCGATTCCATCTGCTCCGCGAAGGCGGGGTCGCGCTGCTTCACGCCGTCGATCTTCACGTTCTTGAAGACGTCGTTCTTGCCGCGCTTGTAGCCGAAGCCGATGGTCGTGAGGTCGCCGAACATGTCGTGGCTGACGCCCGCGAACAGTGTGTTGGCGAGATAGTCGGATTCGTCGGACTTGACGGCGCCGAGCGTGTAGGTGGACTTGCCATGCAGCAGATCGAGCGAAAGGCTCGACTGCGTGCGCTCGTCGTCGTACGGGCTCGCCGACGTCTTCACGTCTATGGAAGCGGACGAAACCATGTCGATGTAGTGATTGGCCTGCACCGAGACGTGCTCGCCGATGCTCTTGCGTACCAGCACCGAGGGGCCGTTGATGACCACGCCGCCGCCGTCGTAACGGAAGTAGAGCGCGTCGGCGCGATCCTCGGGGAGCACGCCCGCCTGGGCCGCGCCCGCGGCCAGGCAGGTTATGACGAATGAAACGAGACGTGTGCGTGGACTGTGGTTCGACATCGCGGCCATTCCCTAACTATTGGACTCGTTGGTCAATTGCAGCCGCAACCGCCACCGCCGCCGCCGGTGGCGCCGCGCGAACCTTCGCGCGACTCGAACACGTGATCGAGAAAGTCCTGCGAGATCGGGGCCCGCGTGAATGCCATGATCGGGTCGGCGAGGTTCTCGCGATCGTAAGGCGCGACCCACGGTTCGATGGAGCTGCAACCCGTGACCAGCACGGCGGCAGACAGTACAAACAGACCGCGGATGTTCATCGCCTTACGCTCCATTTTCCTATTCCTTGAGCATCGACCGGATCTGCGAGAGATAGAAGTCCTCGTCGCCCGGCTTGTAACCCTTGTGCATCACCCGCACGTTGCCCTTGCGGTCGACGAACACGGTGCTCGGCATGCCGGCCACCTTGTAGAGCTTACTCACCTTGCTCTCGGTGTCGAACGCGATCGGGAAGCTCACCGGCTTCTGCTTGCCGAGCCATGCCTCGGCGCTGGCGGAATCCGGCTCGACGTTCACGCCGAGCATGGTGAAGCCCATGGGCTTGTACTTCTTGTAGATGCCTTCGAGCAGCGGCATTTCCTGCCGGCACGGGCCGCACCAGGTGGCCCAGAAGTTGATCATGACCACCTGGCCCCTGAACTGGGCGAGGTCGATGGCCTTGCCGCCGCGGCCGGTCAGCTTGAACGCCGGGGCGGGGCCCGTGGAGGAAGACGCCAAGGCAGCCGAAACGAACATCGCGGCGAACGCGAGTCCCTTGCCAATTCCTTTGAAGCTGCGAGCCGACATCATAAGAACACTCCGTCAGAAAAAGACGGTCGCGCTGAGCAGTGTCTCTATGTTGTTGGTGACCTTGGTCTCGCCTAACAAGTCGGAGTCGAACACGCGGTCCTGGACTCCGAGCGAGATCGCCAGCCAGTCGGTTGGCAGCACGCGGTAGCCCGCGCCGAAATTCACGGCAAGGTGGTTGTCGCCACCGAACTTCACGCTGCCAATGCCGCCCAACAAGTAAAAGCTACTGTTCATGGCGAGCTTGCGACCGAGAAATACCTCGCCAGGAAGGAAGTTGTAGCCCAGCGAGAGGCTGTAATACGTGAAGCGTCTCTCATCTCCCGTCAGCAGCTCGATGTTGCCGCCTAACGTCTCGAAACTGGTTCTGCCGGCCGTGGATTGCCCCAGATCGCCGCGAAAAAAGAAATCTTCTGTCACATGGTAGGTGAGCTGCACCGCAACCGTGGGGTTGGTGCCGAAGTCCTCGACGGAGACGAAGCCTGCGCCGCCGCCGACTTCCCAGTTCTCGTTGTCGATCTTCGGTGTCTTGATTTTGCGACGGGCGACGTTCGGCTCGATGACGCGCGGCGGCGTGACGTCCTGGTCCTCCGCTTCTTCGTCAGCGGCTTCCTGGTCCGTCTGCTTCTCTTCGACCTGCCGGCCCTTGCTCCAGGGCCAGTGAAACGACGCGCAGCCGCTCAGCAGCAGCGTCGCGCACAGCGCACTGCTCAGAAGAAGCAGGCGATTTGAACTTTCCATTCTTCCAACTCCTGGTTGTCATCGCGGCTCGTGAAGATCGTGTGCCAGCGATAGTCGGCGCGAACGAAGAAGCGCCGGGTGAGATAAAAGCGCAGGCCCGCACCCGCGTACGCGGTCTGGTCGGTGCGGTCCTCGGCAAGAACAATGGTCGCGCGCGGCTCGGTGTAGACGACGCCCGTGCCGATACCGATGAAGGGCGAGAGGCGCCACTCGGGGAAGAGCACGTGGGTGATGCCGGCCTCGGCCTTGTAGCCGTTCGAGGCATTGCCCAGGAACTGCGACAGCGAGATCTCGACCTTCATGTTGTCGGTGAGCGAGTACGCACCGAACGCGCTGACGAGGTTGGCGCCGCCATAGTCGCCGCCGCCCAGCCCCAGCTCCCAGTCGTGACTCGTGAAGCCCTCGCGATCGCCGAGCGTGAATACGAAGGGGGAGCCGTCGGCAAGCTTGGTGCGCCGCATGTCGCGCGCACGGGCCCAGCCCTCGACGCCTTGCTCGTCGCGAACCTTGAACCAGTCCGTGCGGCGGAAGAGCACGTCCACGGAAGACTCGCGTTCCACCACGCGGAACACGGGAAAGCCGCGCCCCGGCCCGGTCGCGAGCTCGAGGTAGGGTTCGCTGACGAAGACCTGCAGCAGCTTCTCTTTTTCCGCGGCGAGCTTCACAGCCGCCTTCTCGTCCCGGATCTGCTGTTTCTCTTCGGGCGTCTTCTTTGCTAGGACGGGAGCCGCGAGGAAACATGCGAGGACAGTGAGGAGCGCACTAGTTCTGCGGAGTCGGCGGGAACGGGTCGTTGTAATACTGGGCTCCAATATCCAGCCACTCCGAAAGCAGGCGCAGTTCAGCGGTCGAGAGCATACCTGCATGCTGCACATTGTTCATCACGGCGAAGAACCGTGACCCACGGGCATTGCCGACGCCCATCGAGGGCGGCAGCGTCACTTGAACCGTGGTCGGGTTGCCATTGTCGTCCAGCGGACCCGGGACGGTGCGCGGCACGACCGCGCCATTGTCGAGGATGAGCTCGGGGCGGGAAAACAGCAGGTGACGATAGGCTTTGAGCTGCAGGTTGTCCTCATCCGATATTTCATCGGTGAGCTCGAGCGATGCCGCGGGCACCTGCGGCGTGGTGCCATCCGCGGCGAGGCGGTTGTGGCAAGTCGTGCAGGTCTGCGGGAATTCGAAAACGCCGTCGCCATTGGTGTCCACGCCGCCGAGCGGACGCGGCACCGACCACAGCGGATGGATGTGACCCGCGCGCGCGCCCATGGTCTGGTAGTGGATGGTGATGCGACACGTGGTCTGCCACACCGGGAAGCATCCCGGGTTCACGGGCATCGCGGTCGTGAGGTTCTGGTAGGTGAATGCGAACGAGTCGGCGGGCAGCGCGCCGTTTTTCCAGACCTCGTCGTACACCACGTTCGCGCTCGGCGTCAGCGCGACACGGCCACAATGCTCGGTGCCCGTGGGGTTCATCGGGTCGGCGGGGCATGACGACGTGCTGCGCGCTCGGGCCTGGGCCATCGTGTCGCCCGGGTCGGCCGAGATGCTGGTGACCGTACCGGGGAAGGGGCCGGCGGCGCCGCCCGCATACGCGGCAGTGAACAGGCCTTTGCGTCCATGGACCTTCGGCGTATTGGGCGCGGTGGCCTGACGCGTGTGGCAGCCATTGCACTCCATGAGCTCGCCGGGACGCACGGACAGCCACGCGCGATGCACGGGGCTGAAGCGGCGGCCGTTTGCATCCAGCACGGAGATCTGAAAGGGCACGTTGGCGGGCACCTTCATGCGCACCGAACCATCGGGCTCGACCGGTGCATAGGCGACGATCTCGCGCATCACTCCGGTGGGGCCGAAGGCGGAGTTGTCGGGGTCGGCGATGTCGTCATCGTCCGGGATCGACACGGGCTTCTCGATGCGTACGAACCGCGCCTGGCGGTTCGCGTATGCGGCATTGCCCGGATTCGACACGGCGGGGATCGACGAGAGGGCGCCGCTGCTGATGCGCGCCTGGTCCTGTCCCATGATGTCGTACACGCTGCGGATCGACAGCAGGCCCGCGCCTTCGGCGACCAGGTCGGCGTCGAGATCGACGGGCGCGCGCTTGTCGATGATGACTGCGGGCAGCGGCACGCGCGGCTGCGCCGCGACCGCCTCCGTGACCATCACGCCCTCGACGGGCGGCATGATGGGCAGGATGGTGTTCTGCGAGGGATTGAACATCCAGATGCTGTAGAGCGGGGGCGCGGTCTGCACGTTCGCCGCGTCGAGACGATCCCGGGTGCACGCAACGATCCGCGTCGGGTCGACGGTGTCGAACAGGCGGCACTGCGTCCAGCTCACGAGGATGCGGCCCGAGCCATCCCACAGCGGGAAGCCCGAGTTGAACCGGCCACCCGGCGAGGGTCCCGGGACGGTCAGCACTTCGTTGAGCGTCGCCGGCGTCTGCGCCGGGCTCGTCATGCCGGCGGAAGCCGCCAGCGTCTGATTGAGGTCGACGAAGTTCTTGGCGTCGATGATGGTGAGGTTGCCGCCGAAGTCGACGTTGCTGCGCTCACGCGTCAGCACCATGAGGCGGCCATCGCTCATCTCGCGCGCGCGCATGAATTCCACGGCGGGAGCGACACCTGTATTCGGGTTGACCGGCGTGCCCGACAGGTGCGACATCGCGCCGTAGTGCAGCTGCGCGTCGGTGCCATCGGGGTTCATCGTGTAGAGATTGAGATTGTCGCGGCCGGGCGCACGATCCCAGCGCGTGTACAGGATGCGCCCGTTCTGCAGCACCTGGCCGTAGAGGTCGCTCGACGGGTTGAAGCTGATCTGGCGGATGTTGGTGCCGTCGGCGTTCATCACGTGCAGCACGAACGCGGACTCGTTGCGCGCTTCGGTCGCGGCTTCGAACTGGGCCTTGCCCTCGTCGAGCAGGATGGCCTTCGCCTGGCGCTGGCGCGTCGAGGAGAAGATGATGCGGCCGTCGGGTAGATAGGCCGGCGCGACGTCCTGGCCTTCTTCCTCGATGATGTCCGAGGTGATCACGCGGTGCAGCGTGTCGGTCGCGATGTTGTATTCCCAGATGTTCCAGGTGGGCGGCTCGTCCTCGTCGAAATCGTCCAACGGGCCGCGCATGGCGAATGCCACGTGCAGGCCATCGGGCGCGACGGCGAGGTCCTTCACGTCGTAGCGGTCGTCGGCGGCGCCGCCGAAGGCGTCGGTGCGCAGGCGCGCGGTGATCTCGGTCTCCGGGGCGCCGGGGGAGGCGCGGTCGCGCTTCCACAGCGTGGCGGAGTACTCGTCGTCTTCCACGAACGGCCGCACGCGCGTGGCGTTGTCCTGGTCCTCGGGGACCTGGTGGCGGATGTAGAAGATCGGGAAGTCGACCGTGGCGGGGTCCGGATCCTGGCCGCTGGCGAGGCCGATGCCACCACCGCCCGGGCCCTGCGTGCAGGCCACCGTGCCGACGGCTAACAAGGCCATCAGTCCGAAGCGGATGCCCCGGGCGGTCCTGGCAAACATGCGGCCGGCCGTGACGGGGTTCGCGTTTCCTGGGTGTCGATCCACAACTTTGTCCACTCTTCGCCTCCACTGTCTCTCACGCCCGGGCGTGTGCATTGCCGCACAGGCATGTGACGTAATGCAATCATCCCGCGCGGCGCCACGTCGATCTGCCGACGACGTCACAGCAGCCGACCCGGCGACGCGGTTTTCTTGTCGACTGTTGTAGTTAGGGCCCGGGACGGCCGTGCGCCGTGACGTGGTTCGCAGTCCTTGAGCCGAAGACTACTTCGAGTACGTAATAAATGGTGCTGTCGCCGCTTGGAGACGTAGACCAGCGGAGACAAACAAGTCTGTCGGACGAGGGCGTGATACTGCGCCCGTCAAATGGGATGCGGATGACACAAATGGATACCCAACAGGTTTCGAAACTGAAGAAGGTCGGCCTCGCTTGCTTGCTGGCATGCGCGGCCACGGCTGCCTCGGGCAATCCCCGGGACCAGGCGAAGCGAATCCACGATCGTATCGCGGGGACGCCACCTTCGGCTGCCACCCTGGATGCGATGGAGGCGCTGGTCGCCGGCGGCAACCCGCTGGGCGCGGCTAACATCGCCACGCAGGCGCCATCCTTCTACAACGTCACCCTCAAGAACCTGGCGGTGCCGTGGACCAATCGCGACCAGACGGTGTTCGCGCCGCTCAACGACTACGTCGCCACTTTCATCGGCATGGTCCGTGACGACGTGCCGTTCAACACGGCGCTGTCGGCCGACCTGACCTACACCGTGAACGGTGTGAGCCCCGCCGCGAGCCCGTCCAACAACACGCATTACGAGAACGCCGAGAACAACGCGGTGAACCTGTTCGTCGCGCTCACGCCCACGACGCAGTCGTCGGTGCAGGGCATCCCGGCCGTGGCGACCGCGGGCTTCCTGACTTCGCGCGCCGCCTCCGAGGCGTTCTTCATCGACGGCACCAACCGCGCGATGTTCCGCTTCACCATGCTCAACCACATGTGCCGCGACATGGAGCAGGTGCTCGACACCTCGCTGCCCCCGGACATGATCCGCCAGGACGTCAGTCGCAGCCCCGGTGGCGACAGCCGCATCTTCCTGAACAACTGCATCGGCTGTCACAGCGGCATGGATCCGCTCGCGCGCGCCTTTGCCTATTACGACTTCGACAATGGCACGGCCGACGCGCCGGGCAGCATGCGCCTGGTCTACACGGCCGGCACCGTGCAGTCGAAGTACTTCAACAACAACACCAACTTCGCCCCGGGCTTCATCACCCCCGATGACCAGTGGACCAATCGCTGGCGCAAGGGTCAGAACTCCGTGCTCGGCTGGTCGACGTCGCTGCCCGGCAGCGGCACCGGCGCCAAGACCATGGGTGAGGAGCTGGGCAACAGCAATGCATTTGCACAATGCCAGGTCGAAAAGGTCTTCAAGTCGGTGTGCTTCCGCGCGCCCGGCAACCTGGCCGATCGTACTGAAGTCGAAGCGATCACCACGCGCTTCAAGAACAACGGTTACCGGCTGAAACAGGTGTTCGCCGAAACCGCTGTCTACTGCATGGGCGGTTGAGGGAGCACGACATGAAAACTATGCAGTACAAACTGGTTCGATGGTTCACCGCCGCCGCCTCGGCCGCGGTATTGGCGGGTTGTTCGGGCGGTGGCGCTCCGACCGTCGAGAACCCGGTCACCGTGCTTCCGCCGATCGCCGACTACACGGGCCCGGCCTCGGCCAACGCCGACGTGCAGGCCTTCCGCATCGAACTATGGGAGAAGATCAAGGGCAACAACCGCTGCGGCGCCTGCCACGGCGCGAACGGCCAGACGCCGATGTTCGCGCGCAATGATGACGTGAACCAGGCCTTCCAGGCGGCCAACTCGGTCGTCAACCTCGCGCAGCCCGATCAGTCACGCATGGTCCAGAAGGTGGCCGGCGGTCACAACTGCTGGCTGGCATCGCCTTCGGCCTGCGGTGACACGCTCACCGTCTGGATCCGCAACTGGGCCGGCGCCAACGCCACCGGCGGCACGCAGATCCAGCTGCAGGCCCCGGTCATCAAGGAAGTCGGCGGCAGCAAGAGTTTCCCGGCGAGCCCCGCGGCCTTCGCGGCGTCTTCGCTGTACGCGCTGGTGCGCAACCAGGCGACGGCCAACTGCGTGCGCTGCCACTCCTCGACGGCCGCCACGCAGCAGCAGCCGTTCTTCGCGGACGCCGACGTGAACGTCGCGTACGCGGGCATCCGTTCGAAGATCAATCTCGACAACCCGGGGCAGTCGCGCCTCGTGGTCCGACTGCGCGACGAGTTCCACAACTGCTGGGGCAGTGCGGGTTGCGCGGCCAACGCGCAGACCATGCTCGACGCGGTCACCGCGTTCGCGAGCGGCATCCCGATCACGCAGGTGGATCCGGCGCTGCTCATCTCCAAGGGACTCACGCTGTACGACGGTACCGTCGCGGCCGGCGGCAATCGCTATGAAGCGGCGACCATCGCCAAGTACGAGTTCAAGACCGGCATGGGCTCGATCGCCTATGACACGAGCGGTACCGAACCTGCGCTGAACCTCACCATGTCGGGTGCGATCGACTGGGTGGGCGGCTGGGGCCTCAATGTGAAGCCGGGCGGCAAGGCCCAGGGCACGGCGGCCACGTCGAAGAAACTCGCCGACCTCATCAAGTCGACGGGTGAGTTCTCCATCGAAGCCTGGGCAAACAACGCCAACGTGGCGCAGGAAGACGCGTTCATCGTGAGCTACTCGGCCGGCGCGACCGCGCGCAATGCCACGCTCGCGCAGAACATGTACCAGTACCAGGCGTACACGCGCAGCGACAAGACGGGTGCCAACGGCAACCCGGTGCTGATCACGCGTGCCGCCGACATGGACGCGCAAGCGGCGCTGCAGCACATCGTCCTCACGTACAGCCCGGTGGAAGGCCGGCGCATCTACGTGAACGGCGCGTACACCGGTGACGTCGACGCCCAGGGCGGCGGCAGCCTCGCCGACTGGGACGACACCTTCGCGCTGGTGCTCGGCAACGAGACGTCGAACAACCGACAGTGGGAAGGCGTCCTGCGCATGGTGGCCGTCCACAATCGCGCGCTGACGCAGACGCAGATCCAGCAGAACTTCGAGGCCGGCGTCGGCGAGAAGTACTTCATGCTGTTCAGCGTCGCGCACCTGCTGCCGGACGTGCCGCAACCGTACGTGATGCTCGAGGCTCAGCAGCTCGACTCCTACGGCCTGCAGTTCGCGAAGCCGACCTTCATCAGCCTGGCGACGGGCGCCACGGTGCCGAACGTGCCGATCGCCGGCATCCGCATCGGTCTCAACGGCCTCGACACGCACAACGGCCAGACCTATGTGCCGCTGAGCACGACGGTGGGTGGCACCGGCTACACCGCCGCGGGCCAGCAGCTCTCGGCGCAGGGCGCGGTCATCGGTCTCGAGAAGGGCATCCTGGATGACACGTTCTTCCTGTCCTTCGAGCGCATCGGTGCGCTGTCGCACAGCGTCGCCGACCCGGTGGTCCCGCCGCCGTCACCGCCCGCCGACCAGCCGGCCGAGTCGGACGTGGGCCTGCGTACCTTCGACGAGCTCAACGCGACGCTGTCGCAGATCACGGGTGTCGCTCAGACCCACACGCGCATCGCCAGCACCTACGCCACGGTGAAGCAGGCGTTGCCTGCCATCGAGAAGTTCGGCGCCTTCGGTCCCGCGCAGCAGACCGCGCTCGCGCAGCTCGCGATGCAGTACTGCAACGTGCTGGTCGACGACAACACGCTGCGTCCGGCCTTCTTCGGCGCGCTCGATGGTTCGGGCACGGGCACGGCGGTGTTCGGCAGCGCGGGGTCGCCCAACACGGCGAACCGCGACCTGCTGATCAATGCGCTCATCAACAAGGCAGTCGGCAACGGCATGACCTTCCAGGTCAGCGAGGCGCAGCTTCGTGGCGAGTTGAACGGCATCGATGATGTGGTCGACGACACGTTCGACACGCCGGGGCTCATCAACCGCCTGGTTTCGGGTCCCACGGGCGCGAGCGCCTCGGGTGGACGCACGGTCATGAAAGCGGCTTGCGGTGCTGTCCTCGGCAGCGGCGCGACGCTGATTCAGTAGGTAGGGAGAAGAGCATGTACATCCTCAAGAAGAGCCCGCGCACCTTGGGCCTCGACGAGCCGATCCGGCACGAGAGCCACAAGGCGCCGCGCACGCGCCGTGACTTCATCGCGCAGGGTCTGATCACCGGGCCCGCCGTGGTCACCGCCGGCACGCTGCTCACGGCACTGCTCGGCCGCCGCGCCAATGCCGCGATGAGCCCGCCCCTGGAAACCTACGCCACGGACGTCTGCAACATCTCCCCGGGTGCCGGCAAGGTGCCGTTCATCTGCTTCGACCTGTCGGGCGGCGCGAATCTCAACGGTTCGGAAATCCTCATCGGCGTGAACGGCCGGCCGGACAACTTCCTGTCGACGCAGGGCTACGCCACGCTCGGTCTGCCCGGCAACATGACGCCGAATTCACCGAACGCTGCGAGCGGAACCAACAATTTCATCAACAACGAGTTCGGTGCGCTGTGGCACTCGGACGGCGCGATCCTGCGCGGCATGCAGGCCTCGACACAGGCTGCGACGCGCGCCAACACCAACGGTTTCGGCATCGCGGCGCGTTCCGAGAACGACACCGGCAACAACCCGCACAACCCGATGTACGGCATCAACCGCATCGGCGCCGACGGCCAGTTGCTCACGCTCATCGGCTCGCAGAACACCGACTCCGGCGGCAACTCGATGGCGCCGGCGGCCCTCATGAACCCGGCCGCGCGTCCCACCAAGGTGGATCGCGCCAGTGACGTGACCGGCCTGGTCGACACGGGCGAGCTCAGCACGCTGTTCTCGAACCCGGACGATGCCATCGCCGTGCTCGAGTCGATGACGCGCCTGGGTCATCGCAAGACCAACGCCGTCCTTCCCAAGCTCGCTTCGGGCACGGACGACGACGCGCTCAAAGAGCTGGTGAAGTGCGGCTACGTGAAATCCACGTACCTGGCCGACCGTTTCCGCACCCCTTCCGCGCTCAACCCGGACCTGGATCCGGACATCAAGGGACCGACCGGCATCTTTACCGACGCCGAGTACAACGGCGATGGTGAGTTCCGCAAGACTGCCGCCGTCATGAAGATGGTCATCAATGGCTATGCCGGTGCCGGCACCATCAACATGGGCGGCTACGACTATCATGGCCAGGGTCGCAATACCGGCGAGACGCGCAATTTCCGCGCGGGCCGCTGCATCGGCGCCTGCCTCGAGTACGCCCGCCGCATGAACAAGCCGCTGATGATCTACGTGTTCAGTGACGGCGCGCTGTCAGCCAATGGCGTCGTCAACAACAGCGTCGACGGACGCGGCAAGCTCGACTGGGCTTCCGACAACCAGTCGACGGCCGCCACCTTCGTGCTCGTGCATCGTCCGCAGGGGCGTGTCGCGTTCCGCGACCCGGCCCGCATGCAGATCGGTTCGATGAGCAGCGGCGGCTCGGTGGTCACCACGTCCAGCCCGGCGGCCAATGCGGTCAATCTGCTGGTCGAGACCGTGCTGCTCAACTACATGGCGCTGCATGGCGAAGAGGGCAACTTCGATCAGCCGGCGTTCTTCCCGCGCCATGGTCTCGGCGGCACTGCCGCGCGCGATGCCCTGACGATCTTCGCGCCAGTCTGCAACGGCACGATCACCAGCCCTGTTTAAAGCACCTTCTAACGAAGCAGTCGATGCTGACGTCCGTGGAGCCGAAGGTTTCACGGACGTCAGCGTTTTGCGACATGGACGCCGCTGCCTCGGCGGCGTGAAGAGTGGGCGGCAGCCCTGCGAAGGAGTTCGCAAACCTCGTCCCGTTTCGTTGACATTGTTAAGTCGGCTATGCGAGGGTTTCCCGCGCCGTTTGCCGGTGTCAGATCGAGTTGAATCAACCGTGTACGCTCGTTTGTTAGTCGCTCCCAAGGCCGTCACGCACGCGCGTTTTGCTGCGCTTGCGTTCGCCTTGCTTGCCGCCGTCCTGGCGCTCGGGGCGGGCAGGGCGGCCGCGGCCGAGAAACACGAGCTGCTCGGCCTGCCGGCACCAGACCTGGTGGCGCGCGGGCTCTCCGGCGAAAACGTGCGCGTCTCCGAGTATCGCGGCCAGGTCGTCGTAGTCAGCTTCTGGAGCGGCTCGTGCAACACCTGCCGCGCGCAGCTCGAGGCGCTCGACCGCATCTCGAAAACCTATGGCAGCGCCGGGCTGGTAGTCATCGGCGTGAACCTCGATGACAACCTGGCGCGCGCCGAGAAATTCGCGCGGTCGCAGGACGTCGGCTTTCAGCTGCTGGTGTCCGCGGCCAAGGGCACCGGGCACGACTTCGGCGTCGATCGCCTGCCCATGGTCATGTTTCTCGACCGCGCCGGTGTGCTGCGAGTGGCACACCGCGAATACAAATCCCGTGACGAAGCCCAGTACGTGCGCGAGCTTCGCACCTTGTTAGACGAGTAGGATCGCCATGACTCTCACCACCAAGTCACTGCCCAAGTCGTTAGCCGGGGCCCTGCTCGCTCTTGCCGCGAGCATCACCCTGTACGCGACGCCGGTCCTCTCCCAGGATCAACAGCCGGCCGCCGCTCCGCCCGCGGACACCAGTGCCACTCCGCCGGAAACCGCCGTCGCCGACGCACCGGCCGGCACCTTGATCGCCGAACCCACGGATGGCGCCGCGGCGCCCGCGCCCGAATCCGGTGAGCCGCCCGCCGACACCCGCGCGCTCGACGAGACCGTGCAGGATCTCAAGAAAGACGTCGTCGACCTCAACCGCGAGCTCTTCGTACTCGAAGAAGAACTGCTGTTCCCGGCCAACACCCAGGTCGCCGTGTTCGTTTCCATGGACATCGGCGAGTTCTTCGCTCTCGATTCGCTGACGCTCAAGATCGACAACAAGGAAGTGGCCAACTACCTGTACACGCCGCGCGAAGCAGAGGCGCTGCTCAAGGGCGGCGTGCATCGCGTGTACCTGGGCAATCTCAAGGTCGGCGAGCACCAGCTCGTCGCGTTCTTCGAGGGCAAGGGCCCGAACAACCGCGACTACAAGCGCGGCGCGAACATCAAGTTCGAGAAGGGCGTGGGCGCCAAGTACCTCGAGCTCAAGATCACCGACCGCCAGCGCAAGGCGCAACCCGAATTCGCGATCAAGGATTGGGAATAAGAGAGCATTCAGGGATGACGAAGCTCTCGAGCATTGCCGTCGCGGTCGGCGCCATCCTGGCGCTGTCGGCCGGCGTGTCTTCGCCGGCCTTCGCGGCCAAACCCGAAGTCGACAAGCTCTCGCCGACGGTCGTCCGCGACCTGCATTTCGGCGACGCACTCTTCTATTACTACCAGGGCGAGGATTTCGAGACGATCACGCGCTTGCAAGCGTATCGGCAGTGGGGCCGGCTCTCGCATCACGACGCCGAAACCGACCTGCTGCTCGGCGGCCTGTACCTTTCGCTCGGCCTGCACAACGAAGCCGGTGAGCGTTTCGAAACGCTGCTCACGCAGTCCGTGCCCGAAGGCGTGCGCAACCGCGCCTGGTTCTACCTCGGCAAGGTCTGGTACGCGCGCGGGTATCTCGATCGCGCCGAGCGCGCCATCAAGGAAGTGCAGGGCCGCCTGACCCCGGATCTCGAGGCGGAGCGCATGCACCTGCTGTCGAACATCCTGATGCGCCAGCAGCGTTTCGACGAGGCGATCGCGCTGCTGAATTCGTGGAAGGGACGCAAGGATCAATCCGACTGGCTCGCGTACGCGCAGTACAACCTCGGTGTCGCGCTCGTGCGCAAGGGCCTCGTCACCGAGGCGGATCCCTTCCTCACGAGTGTCGGCTCGCTCGAATCCGGCCGCCGCGAGCTGCGCTCGCTCAAGGACCGCGCGAATCTCGCGCTCGGGTACGCGTATCTGCAGAACAACCAGCCCGAGCTCGCGAAGCCGGTGCTCGAGCGCGTGCGCCTCGACGGCCCGTTCTCGAACAAGGCGTTGCTCGGCGTCGGCTGGGCCGACGCGGCATCCGGTCGATTCCAGGAAGCGCTGACGCCATGGATGGAGCTGCGTGATCGCAACCTGCTCGACTCCGCCGTGCAGGAAGCCTACCTCGCGGTGCCATACGCGTTCGCCAAGCTCAACGCGAACGCGCAGGCCGCGGAGAACTACGAGAAGGCGATCGCGTCGTTCGACAGCGAGACGGTGAACATCGACAACTCGATCACCGAGATCAACGACGGCACGATGCTCGACAAGCTGCTGAAGCGCGACGAGCAGGACCACTACGGCTGGTTCTGGCAGCTGCGCGAGCTGCCGAATGCGCCGCAGTCGCGTTACCTCTATCACCTGCTGGCGGGCCACGATTTCCAGGAAGGCCTCAA
>DATLDQ010000052.1:0-4844 GCA_035525785.1 Steroidobacteraceae bacterium
GCCGGCCCGCTGGGCTATCGCGAGATCGCAGCCCACGGACACGCCGACGCGCTTTCCTTCACGCTCTCCCTCGGGGGCGTCGAGATGCTGGTGGATCCGGGCACGTTCGCGTACCACACCGAAGCGCAATGGCGCGGCTACTTCCGCGGCACCTCCGCGCACAACACGGTGCGCATCGACGGCGAGGACCAGTCGCAGCCCGGGGGCAACTTCATGTGGCTCCGCAAGGCGAACGCCGCCTGCTCCACCTGGGAGGAGGGCGCGCAGCGCGACCTCTTCGAAGGCTGGCATGACGGCTACGGCGCGCTCGCCGATCCGGTCATCCACCGCCGCCGCATCACGCTGGAAAAGCCGGCCCGCGTCGTGACCCTGGAGGACACCCTGGAGATGTCAGGAGCGCACGACGTGGAGCTCTTCCTGCATTGCGCCGAGGGAAGCCGCGTCGAGCCGAACCCCGGCGGCTATTCGGTGACGCGGGACGGCCAGGCTTTGCGCGTGACCCTGCCGGAGCTCCCGGGCGGCTCGAGCCGCGTCCTCCACGGGAGCGAATCGCCCATCGGGGGCTGGGTTTCCCGGCGCTTCGACCGCAAGGTGGCCGCCCCCACGCTGGTGTGGACCGCACACCTGTCCGGGCCCCACATGCTCAGGACCCTCCTCCGCTGCGAGTAGGGCGGCGGGCGACAGCCCGCGTAGGGAAATCCCGCGGCCCCCGGTCCGGATGGACTATGCGGCACTCCCCTCCAGCCTCACGGGAGTCAACTGGCGCGGCCATCCTTGTCGGGAAGCCGTCGAATCCACCTGGAGCTCCCCACCAATGAAGATCAGCATCATGGGCCTTGGCTATGTAGGCGCCGTTTCCGCCGGCTGCCTCGCCGAGGAAGGCCACGAAGTCATCGGCGTCGATCCGCAGCCGTCGAAGGTCGACCTCATCAACGCCGGCAAGACCCCGATCATCGAGAAGGACATCGGCGAGATGATCGCGAAGAACGTCGCCAACGGCCGCCTGCGCGCGACCTCCGACGTGCTCGAAGCCGTCCGCCACACCGATCTTTCGCTCATCTGCGTGGGCACGCCCAGCATGGGCAACGGCCACATCGACCTCAAGTACGTGAAGCGCGTCTGCGAGCAGATCGGCGAGGGACTCAAGAACCACCCCGGCCACACCGTCGTCATCCGCAGCACCATGCTGCCCGGCACGATGCGCAGCACCGTGATCCCGGCGCTGGAATCGTCGTCCGGCCTCAAGGCGGGCGAGGACTTCGGCCTGTGCATCAACCCCGAATTCCTGCGCGAAGGCACGGCGGTATACGACTACTTCCATCCGCCGAAGACCGTGATCGGCCAGGTCGACCAGGCGAGCGGCGACGTGCTGGCGAAGCTCTACGGCCACCTGCCGTGCCCGCTCATCCGCACCGACTACGAGACCGCGGAGATGGTGAAGTACGCGGACAACACCTGGCACGCGCTCAAGGTCGCGTTCGCCAACGAGATCGGCAACATCTGCAAGGGCCTGGGGCTGGACAGCCACAAGCTGATGGACATCTTCTGCCAGGACACCAAGCTCAACCTGTCGCCCTACTACCTCAAGCCCGGCTTCGCGTTCGGCGGCTCGTGCCTGCCGAAGGACGTCCGCGCGCTGTCGTACAAGGCGAAGACGATGGACGTGCAGGTGCCGATCATCAATGCGATCCTGCCGTCCAACCAGATCCAGATCGAGCGCGGCATCCAGTCGGTGATCGACAAGGGCTCGAAGAAGATCGGCATCCTCGGCTTCTCGTTCAAGGCGGGCACCGACGACCTGCGCGAGAGCCCGATCGTGGAGCTCGCCGAGCGGCTCATCGGCAAGGGCTATGACCTGCGCGTCTACGACGCCAACGTGAAGATCGCCTCGATCCATGGCGCCAACAAGGAATACATCCTCAACCAGATCCCGCACATCTCGAAGCTGATGGTGAACGACATCCAGGACGTGCTGGACCACGCCGACACCATCGTCATCGGCAACGGCTCGGCGGAATTCCGCGAAGTGCCGAAGCTGCTGCGCTCGGGCCAGTCGATCGTCGACCTGGTGCGCATTGCCGACACCAAGAGCGTCGAAGGGGTCTATGACGGAATCTGCTGGTGAGCCGGGCCGATGATCGAAGCGGTGGAGGTGCTGCCTGCGGCAGTTGATGCGATGTCGTCCATCCTGCAACCCATGTCGGCACTCTTCATCCCGCGCAAGCGGGATGACGCGCGCACGCCGGAGCGCCTGCGCGCCCACTACCTGGTCGAGCGCGAGCTGGCGGACCGCGTGCGGGCGGCTCCGACGTGGGAAGCAAGGCGCGCGATCTTCGCCACCATGTACGACGACCTGTTCCGCCAGGTGCCGGACCATCCGCGCCTGGCCGCCCACGGGGCGGACACCGCCTGGCGCGAGCAGCACATCGGCTGGAACCTGGCGCAGCTCAAGCCCTACCTCGAGCCGGGATGCACGTTCCTCGAGATCGGCGCGGGCGACTGCGCGCTCGCCTCGCGCATCGCGCGTGATGCGAAGCAGGTCTACGCGGTGGACATCAGCGACCAGACGCAGGGAAAGCTGCCCGCCAACGCGCAGCTGGTGATCACGGACGGACGCAGCATCGATGTGCCTGCAGGGACCGTCGACATCGCGTTCAGCGACCAGCTGATGGAGCACCTGCACCCGGACGATGCGGTCGAGCAACTGCGCAACATCCATCGCGCGTTGAAGCCCGGCGGCGTGTACATGTGCGTGACGCCGAACCGCGTCTACGGGCCGAGCGACATCTCCGCGTTCTTCGATGACGAGCCGCGCGGCTTCCACCTGAAGGAATACACGCTGAAGGAGATCCGCGAGATCTTCGTGCGCGCCGGGTTTCCGCGCGCGCACGTGTACATCGGTGCGCGTGGGCATTTCCTGCGCTGCCCGGCGTGGTGCGTGGCCGCGGTCGAGGGCGTGCTCGGTGCGCTGCCCGCGGCGCTGCGGCGGAAAGTGGCGGATACCAAGGTCGTGAAGGCGTTGCTGGGGTTGCGCGTCGCAGCCATCAAGGGATAACTCGAAACCGACATGTCGAAAAACATACTCATCCTCGTAGAGAACCTGCCCAGCCCTTTTGACCGCCGCGTCTGGCAGGAGGCGAACGCGTTGCGCGCCGCGGGCTATGGCGTATCGATCATCTGCCCGACGGGGAAGGGCTACGAGAAGAAGTTCGAGGAGATCGACGGCATCGCGATCCATCGCTACAACCTGCCGACCGAAGCCGAGGGTGCGCTCGGGTACCTGGTCGAATACAGCGCGGCGCTCTTCTGGACTTTCCTGCTCTGCTGGAAGGTGCTCTTCACGCGCGGCTTCGATGCGATCCATGCGTGCAACCCGCCGGACCTGTTCTTCCTCATCGGCGGCTTCTTCAGGCTGCTGGGCAAGAAATTCGTCTTCGACCACCACGACATCAACCCGGAGCTCTACGAGGCCAAGTTCGGCCGCCGCGATTTCTTCTGGAAGCTGATGGTCGCGTTCGAGCGCCTCACGTTCCGCACGGCGAACGTGTCCCTGGCGACCAACGAGTCGTACCGCCGTATCGCCATCGAGCGCGGCGGCATGGATCCGTCGAAAGTGTTCGTGGTGCGCAGCGGGCCCAGCCTCGAGCGCATGAAGATCATCGCGCCGGACGAATCATTGAAGCAGGGCCGCAAGTACCTCGTGGGCTACGTGGGCGTGATGGGGCGCCAGGAAGGCATCGACCTCATGCTCTGTGCGGCACGCGCGATCGTGCACAACCACGGCCGTACCGATGTGCACTTTGGCCTGGTCGGTGGCGGGACATCGCTCGCGGAAATGAAGGCGCTCGCCGAGAAGCTCGAGATCAGCGACTACGTGACGTTCACCGGGCGCGTGCCCGACGCGCAGCTGCTCGCGATGCTCAATACCGCGGACGTGTGCGTGAACCCGGACATCGCCAACGACATGAACGACAAGTCGACGATGAACAAGATCATGGAGTACATGGCCCTGGGCAAGCCGATCGTGCAGTTCGACCTGGCCGAAGGGCGCTTCTCCGCCCAGGACGCGTCGCTGTATGCGAAGCGCAACGACCCGGACGACATGGCGGCGAAGATCCTCGAGCTGCTGGACGATCCGCAGCGTCGTGCCGAGATGGGAGCCTTCGGCCGCCGCCGCGTCGAGAACGAGCTCGAGTGGCGCTACGAAGTCCCGAAGCTGCTCGCCGCTTACGAATCCCTGTGGGCGCCGGTCGCCAAGGCCGTCCCCACCCCCGGCGGGGCTCCCGCCGGCGACTGATTCGGGGTCTGGCCCCGACGTAACCAACCGGCCGCCAGGCCGGTTTTTTTTCGCCTCGCGAACCGTGTCGTCTTCCGGTGACGTCGGCGTAGCTCAATAAAATCAATGATGTAGCGGCCGGCTGACGCAATGCGTCACGGGAAAACGACGTCTTGTCGTTGAATCGCTACACCGTGTAGGTGGGGTCCGACTACCCCCCGGGCGTTTCCTACAACGAAATTGCGGGTCAACTACAATGTTGTGGTGAACGCGCTACAACTGTGCGCCTTGTAGCTGAGTGTTACAACGCGTAAGTCACTGATCCTTCATCGGAAACCGGTCTTGGCACGGTCCTCGCTCCATGTCAGCCGTGTCTTACGAGTTCGATGGAGTGTGACTTACATGAAACACCAAAACGGTATCACCAGAACCTCCAGCCGCCGCGAAGCGCGCACGCTCGCCGGCTCCCTCGCCTTCGTCCTTGTCGGTGCCGCGCTGTACGCGAACAACGTCCGCGCCGCCGACTGCGGGACCCAGGCCGATTTCCTCGTAAAGGCCGATCCGCTGC
>DATLDQ010000053.1:0-4482 GCA_035525785.1 Steroidobacteraceae bacterium
GACGTGCCCATGCCGATGGCGGGGATCATCTCGCCAGTGGACGGGATCTTGCGCTTGAGCATCTCATCGGGCGAGGCGTTGGCGAGCTGGCTCAGCGTGCCGGAGCCCAATGCGGCGGCGCCCGCCGCAGCGGCCGTCAGAAAAGTACGACGAGCAATCATGGTCACTCCTTGTTTGGCGTTCTTCGAGTCCCTGAAAGACCGCGCGGGCCCATGATTGTTCAGTCGTCGTGGCGCGGCCGACCTCTCCCCATCGGCAGCCCTGACAACCTTCACCCGCCCTTGGCGTCATCCTCGATGTTCTCGATCTCGCGGATCTCCATCGGCGGAGTCTTGGGTCGGGGCGCAGTGCCTGCCGATTCCGCAGGAGTATCGGCCGCACGATCGGACGCGGCATCCGGTGCGGCTTCAGGAGTCGCCTCCGCGTCAACCAGGTTGCCTTCGTCATCCCGCGTGTCGGGCGGCGCATCGCGCGCGACGTCGTTGGTGTTCGCGGCGGTCGTGGATCTCGGACCGCGGTCCAGTGATTCCTGCACCGCGGGTTCGGCACTGCGATCGGGGATCTGCGGTTCAGCCATGACAATCTCCTTGGTGAGGCAAGCAGCCTCGCAAGGCCGGTGACCGGTGTTTAACAGCGGGCGGCGACAATCCGTGTAGGGCAACCACGGCAGTGTTTCGCGACGAAGGGGTAATGCGCGTGACACCGTGGCATTGGCGATCGAACGGCGCCGATTGAGGCCTCATGCGTCGCGCGCAAGAAAAAGGCCCCACCGGCTGTCACCAGTGGGGCCCTGCAAACTAACAAGTCAGCTCAATGCCGCGGTATCGGCGCCGCGGTCTCCTTCACGCTCTTCACCACTACGTTATCCACTGACACGCCGCACACCGGCCCACCGCCCACATCGAGGCAAGTACCGCTGCCATCCTGCGTGTACTCGAACCGCAACTGCGCCGTCGAGCCCGCCATGCCAGGCAGCCGCATCCTCACATGCCACGGCCCACCCGAGTCTCCTGCCCAAACGCTCATATCCTCGAAGTAGTCAGGGTTGCTGCTGCGTGGCAGGTGCTTGTTGTAGTGCTTGAACCCATTGGTCCTGAACTCGTCGTCGAAGGCTTCGACGAGCACCGATCGCAGGGTGCGTCCAGGTGTCAGGTCCGTCACTCGCAGGAACAACCCGTCGTACGCGAGTACATTGAAGTTCGGGTCGTGCTCGGTATCCACGCACACGTCGAACTCGACGGACACGTAGTCCGAGTTCGCGGGCACGACGTACTGCGGGCTGTAGAGCCGCTCCCAGCGCGCGGGGCTTTCTTCGCCATTGTCGTTCGCGTTCTGGTGGAACGCCGCGTTGCTCGAACCGCAGAACGTGGCGTTGGTCACCCACGGCACTTCATTCTCGCCGCCGCCATGCACGGAGCTCCAGCCTGCGGGCAGCGCGCCGGCGGGCGCGGCGTTGAAGTTCTCGGCCAGCAACGTGGTCGCCACCGGCGTGCCGGTGAACAGGTCATGCCGCAACGTGCCGAGATCCACGAGCCCGCCGCCGAAGCGCCCGAACGTCTGCAATCGCAGACGGACCTTGGTGCCAGGGTCGAACCAGGGCTGCAGCTTCACGAGGTAGTAGAGCGATCCGTTGTCCGTATCACCGGACGAGATGTCGCCGTAGCTGCCGAACGGCTGCAACACCTGAACCCCGGGCGTGTTGCTCACGAGCAGTGCCGACACCCTGCGCGCGGTGTTCGCGGACAGATCGTTGGTCGTGTAGTTCGTCAACGGCACGCGCACGCGGATGGTCTCACCCGGATCGAGATACCCGTTGTGATTGCCGATCACATCCGTTGCGCTCACGCCGTTCACGTTGATCGACAGCGGCAGCGTATTCACATCGGTATGCGACCACTGGGCGACTTTCTTGAACTCGACGTTCGGCACGGTGAGCCGCGGCTCGGGCTGCCCGTCCGCGAAACCGCCGGGCGGCGGTGACGTGACGGCATACGCGGCGTAGAACTTGCCGTTCTGCGAAACGCCCTGGTTGTAGTCACCGAGGTTGGGCTGCCCGGTGTCGTTGCCCCACCCGGCATGGAACGGCATCTTCGTCAGCGGCACCGGCGCGGACCAATGCCGGCCGCCGTCATCCGAATAGGTGTAACTCACCTGCGTGAGGTCGCCACTCCGGTCGATGCCCTGGTCGTAGAAGAACACGTTCACACGACCGGTAGAGTTGTCGACGCTCACCCAGGGGAACCACTGCGGCCTGTCTTCTCCGGGCGCGGCGTTGATCTCGACGGGCGCGGTGAGTGTCTTGCCGCCATCCGTGCTCTTCTGGAATGTGATGTCCGCGCCGTCACCGCTGTTGTTGTTGGCGTACACGAGATACAGCGTGCCGCGCCGCGGCCCGTGCGAGTTGTCGACGGCGATCGACGGCGAGGTGTTCACGCGGTCGTTGCCGAGCACCTGGTCCATGGTGAAGAACTCGGGCGAGGTGTCGATGGGCGGCAACCACGTGGCGCCGTTGTCCACGGAGGTGGCCAGCGCAATGGTATTGCCGAACCCGAAGAACGTGCCGGGGAACGGGAACCGCCGCCACGCGACGTACGCGCGCTTGCCGTTGTTCGCGAAGCGCGGCACGGACGACTGACCATCCTCGGGGGTGCTCGAGACCACGACGCTCGGCGACCACGTGGGTGTGGCACCGTACTTCAGATTGTCCGAGTACGTAGTGCGGATCTCGACGCCGCCGAGCGCCGTGGGGTTGGGCGTGAAGTTGCTCCAGCTCAGCATGACGCGGCCGGTCTCGGGGTCCACGTCCATGAACTCCTTGTCGGCGGCGTCGGCGGGCACGCCGTCCTCGACGATGCCGCTGGGGTTGGTAGCCGACGTCACTTGGAAGGGCCCCTGCCAGGTGTGGCCGCAATCGGTGGAGCGATGTACGCCCAGGGTCTGCACGTCGGCCTCTTCGCTCACCTTCTCGATGAGGATGCTTGCGTACACGAACACGCAGTTGCCGAGGTATTTGACCTCGGGGTCGCCGAATACCATGGGGAACAGCGTGTCGCCGATGGCTTCATCGCCGGGCGATGGAAGTTGCCCGCCATCGATGAAAGTTTTGCCACCGTCATCCGAATAGAGCACGCCGGACACCGAGATCGGGTTCTTGTCGAAGCCGCGCGAGTCGTTGTAGCCGATGACGATGTGCCGGCCGGTCTCGTCGACGGCGATCGACACCTCGGCCTGGCCGCCGGGGATGGCTTCTTCGTCGCCCTCCTCTTCCTCGCCGCACTCGGGCTTGTTGATGCAGCCTTCGTCATCGTCGGCGGCGATGCGCGCGGAAGTGCGCGCGGTTGCGCCCGCTTGCGCATTGATGCGCGCCACCGCGGCTGCCGCGCGCTTGCCGGCCGCGGACATCTTGTCTTCACGCGGTTGTGCACTGCCGGCACTCGCCGAGCCGGCGATGAGTAATGAACTCATTCCAATGATGCAGAGCGCCAGCAGCGCCCTGGAAAAGATTGCAAACGGTTTCATCGATTTTTCTCCCTGGCTTCGCCGTGTCGGCGGACTAACTAGTTGAGACGCGCGACCATGCTCCCGCGATTTGCCGAACGCAAGCGCTGGCGGGAGCGCCGGCGCGTGGGAGAGCGGCGCTTTCGCGCGGGTGTCATCCGAATCCGATGAAACCGGCAGCGCGATGTCCGAAGCGCGAAGCCTTTTTCGTATGCTCCCCAGAACCAGGTTTTTCAACGAATGCCGAGGTCCTGATGTCCAGCAACCGCATTTCCGGCCCGACCCGCAGAGCGTTCATGCAAAGCGCACTCGCGCTGGCAGTCGCCGCGAGAATCTCCCGCGCTGCGGCAGCCACGCCGTTCGCCGTTCCCGAAGTCGACTCGTTGGCATTGCAGGTACTCGTGGACGCCGCGGTCTTCGGCCCTTTCCTGCCCGATTCGAACCTGCCGGGCCTGCGCGTCGAACGCATCTCGGGCAGGCCCGGACCCCGCATGTCGCCCCACGCACTCATGGGCGAGTTCGGCCTGTGCCTGCTGGCGCGCTCGAAACGCGGAGCGGAGACGCGGTCGGTGATGGTGGACTTCGGCTACTCGCCCGAAGTGCTGGCGAACAACCTGGTGTTGCTCGGCATCGACACGCACGAGCTCGATGCGGCGGTGTTGAGCCACGGGCATCTCGACCACTACGGCGGCTTCCCCGCGGTGTTTGGAAAAGATGTTCAGGCGAACCACCCGCCTCTCATCGTTGGCGGCGAGGAAATATTCTGCGAACGCATCGCGCTCATCGGCAATCCGCCGCCGCTCATGGGCACGCTCGATCGCCAGCAGCTCGCGCAGTCGGGTCTCGACGCGAAGATCGAAGCCGCGCCGGTGGTGGTGGCGGATCACGCGTTCACCACGGGTCTCATCCCGCTCGAGACCTTCGAGCGCGCGGCCATCCCGACGCAGATGCGCCCGGGTGTCGGCTGCGACAAGTCCGCGCTGG
>DATLDQ010000008.1:0-51062 GCA_035525785.1 Steroidobacteraceae bacterium
GCACGAATCCATCCAGCACAGCTATCCGTGCTGCTGGCGTCACAAGACGCCGGTGATCTTCCGCGCGACGCCGCAGTGGTTCATCTCGATGGAGCAGAAGGGGCTGCGCGCCAATGCGCTGCGCGACATCAAGAAGACGCAATGGGTGCCCGAGTGGGGCGAGCAGCGCATCTACAACATGATCGAGAACCGCCCGGACTGGTGCCTCTCGCGTCAGCGAACCTGGGGCGTGCCCATCACGCTGTTCGTGCACAAGGAGACGCAGGAGCTGCATCCGCGCACACAGGAGCTCATCGAGCTCGTCGCGAAGCGCGTGGAGAACGACGGCATCGAGGCCTGGTTCGATCTCGACGCCGCCGAGTTGCTCGGAGCGGATGCCGCGGCCTATGAGAAGGTCAACGACGTCATGGATGTCTGGGCCGACTCGGGCCTCTCGTTCGAGTGTGTGCATCACACGCATCCCGATGACGTGCAGCCACCGGTCGATCTCTACCTCGAAGGCTCGGATCAACACCGCGGCTGGTTCCATTCCTCGCTGCTCATGTCGGAGGCGCTGTACGCGCGAGCGCCCTACAAGGGCGTGCTGACGCACGGGTTCACCGTCGACGAGAACGGACGCAAGATGTCCAAGTCCCTCGGCAACGTCATCGAGCCGCAGAAGGTGATGTCGACCCTGGGCGCCGACGTGTTGCGTCTATGGGTGGCCGCGACCGATTACGCGAACGAGATGGCGTTGACCGAGGAGATCCTCAAGCGCACGACGGACTCATATCGCCGCATCCGCAACACCGTGCGATTCCTGTTGGGCAACCTCACGGGGTTCGCGCCGGAGGCCGACGCGCTCGAGCCCGGGGAAATGGTCGCTATCGATCGTTGGGCCATCGCGCGCGCCGCGGCTCTGCACGACGAGATCGTCGACGCGTATCGAAAGTACCAGTACCACCTCATCTACCAGAAAGTGCACAACTTCTGCGTGGTGGACCTCGGCGGGTTCTATCTCGACCTGCTCAAGGACCGCCTGTACACCACGCCGAAGAAGAGCGTGGCGCGCCGTTCCGCGCAGACCGCGTTGTTCCACATCGCCGAGAGCATGGTGCGCTGGCTCGCGCCCATCCTGTCGTACACGGCGGATGAGATCTGGAGCTTCCTGCCGGGCAAGCGCGGCGCGTCGGTGTTTCTCGAGACCTGGCACCCGCTGCCCGCGTCGAGCAGTGGCGGAAGTGATGCCATCGACTGGGACCTGTTCATCAAGCTCAAGGCCGCGGTCGCGGCCGAGCTCGAGAAGCTGCGCGTGGCCGGCACCGTTGGCGGGTCGCTCGATGCCGAGGTCGAAGTCTTCGCGCAGGATGCGTTCCGCGAGAAGCTCATGTCGCTCGGCGACGAGCTGCGCTTCCTGCTGATCGTGTCCGACGCCAAGGTGAAGCGTGTGAGCAATGCCGCGGGTCCGCCCGTGGGCGCCATCAAGGTCGCCGAGATCGCGAAGGATGGCGGCGTGTGGGTGCGAGCGCAGGCTTCCGCGGCGCAAAAATGCGAACGCTGCTGGCATCATCGGCCGGAGGTCGGCAGTCATGCCGATCACCCGACCATCTGCGGCCGATGCGTCGAAAATGTCACTGGTCCGGGTGAACCCCGGAAATTCGTGTAGTCAAAACCAACATGAACCCGACAAACACCTGGTGGGAAAGCGGCTGGCGCTGGCTGTGGATCACGGCCCTGATGATCGTGCTCGACCAGTTCACCAAGCTCTGGATAGTCGAGCACGTCACCTACGACATCTTCGTGCTGCCGGTGCTCAACATCATCCACACAGTGAACTACGGCGCGGCCTGGAGCATGTTCGAGAACTGGGGCGGCGCGCAGCGCTGGCTGCTGTCGGCGCTGGCGGTGGCCGTCTCCATCGCCATCTTCATGTGGTTGCGACGCCTGGAGTTCGCGCGTCACCGCATGCTGATTGGCGGGCTGACGCTCATCCTGGGTGGCGCGCTCGGCAATGTCATCGATCGGCTGCGCCTCGGACATGTCATCGACTTCGTCCAGGTGCACTGGGGCAACTCGTACTTCCCGGCGTTCAATGTTGCCGACTCCGCGATCAGCGTGGGCGCGGTGCTCGTGATCCTCGATTCGTTTCTCGATCACCGGCGCGAGAAGCTCGCCGCGGCCACCGCGAACGGGCGGGGCGCGGAACGATAGTCAGGCCATGCGCATTCTCCTGGCCAATCCGAGGGGCTTTTGCGCGGGTGTCGACCGCGCCATCGACATCGTCGAGCGTGCGATCGCGATGTTCGGCGCGCCGATCCATGTGCGGCACGAGGTCGTGCACAACGTCCACGTGGTCGAGAGACTGCGCCGCATGGGCGCGGTGTTCGTCGATGAGCTCGACCAGGTGCCGGACGGCGCCACGGTGATCTTCTCGGCGCATGGCGTCCCCGCGGCCGTCGAGAACGAAGCACAGCGTCGCGGACTCACGGTGTTCGACGCCACCTGTCCGCTCGTGACCAAGGTGCACATGGAAGTGTCGCGTTATGCGCGCGAGGGTCGCGACGTGGTGCTCATCGGCCATGCCGGGCATCCCGAGGTGGAGGGGACCATGGGCCGCTTCGACACTTCGCAGGGAGGGCGCATGCACCTCATCGAGAATGTCGAGCAGGCGCGCGCGCTCGACGTGCGCAGCCCCGAGAAACTGGCGTTTGTCACGCAGACGACGTTGTCGGTGGACGACACGGCGGCCATCGTCGGCACGCTGCGTGAGCGCTTCCCGGCGCTCGCGAGCCCGCGCCGTGAAGACATCTGCTATGCCACGCAGAATCGCCAGGATGCCGTGAAGGAGCTCATCGCCAATTGCGACGTGCTCATCGTGGTGGGTTCGATCACGAGCTCGAACTCCAACCGCCTGCGCGAATTGGCGGAGCGCGCCGGGCGCCCGGGTTATCTGATCGACGATGCCTCGTTCCTCCGGCGCGAATGGTTCGAAGGCAAGAGCGCGGTGGGCGTCACTGCCGGCGCATCGGCCCCTGAAGAACTGGTGCAACAAGTGGTTGCGAGGCTTCGCGAGTGGGGCGGAGTCGCCGCTGAAGAGCTCAAGGGGCGCGAGGAGCACGTGGTGTTCTCGCTGCCGCGCGCCCTGCGGCCGCCGCGCGCGGAGACGCCACCGAGCTGACCGCGGGCTATTTGCGGTCCCAGCAGTCCGCCGTCGAGTCTTCCCCGGATTCAGTGGTCGCGAAGCGACGCCCGTGCTGGTCGATGCTGAGACGCGCGCAGCGTGTGTCGGGCGTCAGGCCGGCCCGTGTCGCCACCTGCGCCGTGGCGACGTACGAGAGTTCGTCCTGGCCGCGCTCGATTCCGAAGGTGTAGCCCGTGACCGCGAGCCTGGTCTTCAGCCCGCTCGACGGGGCGTAGCGAGCATGCTCACCGAAGAAGCGGTCCTGCTCGGCCTGGATCGCAAGCAATACTTTCATGGCGACCTCGCGCTGGGTGCGCAGCTCGTGCGTGCGCCACATCGGGATGGCCACCGCCGCGATCACCACCAGTGCGACCAACAGGGTCAACACTTCGAGCATCGTCAGGCCTCGCCCGCGCGTCATGGCAGCCGTTGCCAGGACAGTCGCTCAATCTCGCCAGCCACAGAACAAGGCACGCCCGCGACGCGAGGCTCGCAGGCGGTACCCGTCGCGCCGGCAATCTCCACGACACGCATGACTATGGCCCGCTGACGTCGTGTCGCATTGCGTGCCGCGAAACCCGTGCTGGTGATCTCGAAGTGCGCGGCGGCGAGGTTGGCGCCTTCGGTTTGCGGCAGGCCGAACTCGTAACCGATGAATCGCGTCTGCGCTTCGAAGCGACCGGCGTCGCCCGGCAGTGAGGAATAGAGGCGGGCCGGGACGGTTTCGGGAGTGGACACGGTCACTTGGCGGATGGCCATCTCGATGCCGGCGCTCGCGGCGGACGCGGCATTCTCGCCAAACTGTTCATTGCGCGCCAGTTGCAAGTCGACTTGCGCAGCGGCCGCGCCCGCCAGGCCCAATAGCGTGATCAACGACAGCAGGAGCAGCCCCGCCACCAGAGCAACACCCGATTGCGCCCTCATGATCGCGCGTTGCGCAGCGCCACCGTGCGTTCGACCAGCAGCCGTCTTTGCCGGGTTTCACTGGTGCTCGGCAAGAATTCGACGTTGGCGTAAGTGAGCGGACGAGCATCGCGGTAACCGCTCTCGGTCGTGTCCGCGCGAATGCGCAGCCACACCCGGATCGCGACGATACGCTCGCTGACCACGCGCTCCGAGTCCGCCGCGACGCTGCGGAGCACCGGGACCCCGCCCTCCGTCGCTTCCACGACGAACTCGACCTGCAGGTCTTCGACGCCGGGCATCACTTCGTCATCGCGAAACTGCGCGGCACCGCGGGACTCTGTCAGCGACTTCACGCGCAGGGCAGGCCACCCCCGCCGGGCCACTGAATTGTTGGCGATGTAGTAGCTGCGCACTTCCAGGTCCCGGATCTCATGGTCGGAGTCGACCGGCCCCGGAGCGATGCCATCGGCGAACAACTGCAGTGGCCCATTGCGCGCGCGCGCTGCCGAGTACACCTGCAGGCGGCCGACCCTGGGCAATGCGGTCGCCAGCGATGCATGCCGCAGTGTGAGCGTGTCGGCGTCGCCCGCCGCGCCGCCCGCGGTGCCGGTCGGCGCGCAGGCGCGCGCACCGGCGCCGAGCGCATAGTGATTGTCGGCACCCTGCGCCGCGAGCAGCAGGTCCACGGCAAAATTGGCGCCGCAGTCGTGGGCGCCCGCCGGTAACCCCGCGACTGGAAGTACGGCCAACGAGGCCGTGGGCTGAGCCAGCGCGGTATCCGCGGCGACCACCACGGCAGCCGGACCCCCGCGCGTGAGCTGCACGCGTCCGCGCGCGAAGCCGTAGAAGCCCGCGTTTTCGATGTCGACGGCCATGACCGCGAGCGCATGGCGCGCGGAGTCCTGCAGGGTAGCGAGGCTCTCGTTGACCGCGAAGTCGCGCCGACTGCGCTGCAGGACCACGAGGAAGGTGGCTATCAGCGTGAGGCCGATGAACATCGCGACCAGTATCTCGAGCAGGTTGAATCCGCGTTGCCCGCGCCTCATGCCGCGCCCGCCACCGGCTGCACCAGCAGCGCGAGAGTGGCTTCACCGCTGGCTTCTGAATCGCGCGCGTCAATCCATGTGAGAGAGATGACGTAGCGATCGGTGGTTGGGCCGGTGGCGGGCTCGAAATTGATTTGCGCACGAGGCTGCTGTTGCGGCAGCAACCGGTGCGCGGCTGATTCGAAATGCGCGAGGTCATGCGCGGCCAATGCAAGGGCGTCGCAGTCGTCCGCTTCGCCGCAGGGAGAGTCGCCGGCGTAGGCGGGGCCCGCGTAGGCCTCGCGTGCCTCGGGATTGGCGCGGATGCGGTCGGCCATGTCGATGAGCAGCACGGTGGCGGCGGCCTGCCGCAGTGCCAACGATTGATCGCGCAAGGCGCCTAACAACAGACCCGCCGCGCCGAGCAGCCCGACGGACAGCACAATCAGCGCGACCAATGCCTCGATGAGGGAGAAGCCGCGACTCATGACTCGCAGGCGCCGGGGTCGGCCGCGTCGGCGCGCGCTCGACCGACCGCGCTGATGACGATGGCTCGCGGCCGCGCGACACCCTGCGCGTCGCAGATAGTTAGGGTGCCGGTGCTCGCGCCATGCGACGCCGGATAGAAATGGATGGGCGAACGCGTGGCGCGCAGTACCACCCCGGACGGCAGGCTCCGGCCGCCGATCTGCCGGCGCGTGGAGCCCTCTTCGATGAAGCTGCGCCAGCCGGCGGCATCGGACCCGGACGACAGACAATTGCCGCCGGAGTCGGCGGGGCAGAGCAGGCCGGGACGCGCCTCGATGATGGAATCTGCGCGAAGTTGCTGCAGGCCCAAGGCCAGCTCGAAGGTCGCCGAGCGCACGGCCGCGGCACGCAGCCCGGAGCGGAAGCCGGGCGCCGCCAGGCCCGCCAGCAAGGCGACCAGGCCCATGCTGAACATGAGCTCGATGAGAGTGACTCCCATGTAGGTTCGACGAGGGGGCGCGTGACCGTTCATGAGCCCAAGTCTGCTGCTCGGACCCGGTTGGCGGGCACTCGCAAAACTGCTGTATTCACGCTGTTTCGCGTTGCCCGACGTAACGCGGCGGGTATACTGCCCGCATGCCAATGACGGACCTCGATCCCGGTATCGTCGAGAACCTCAACCAGCGGCTACTGGGACATGGAGTCCGGCCCACTGCGCAGCGGCTGCGCATAGCCTCGCTTCTCCTCGGTCGGCCGCAACATCTCTCGGCGGAGCAAGTGCTGGCGGGGTTGCGCAACCAGGGCATGCGCGTTTCCAAGGCGACGATCTACAACACGCTCAACCTGTTCGCGGCGTCGGGTCTCATCCGCCAGCTGTCGGTGGGCAACGATCGCTGCTGGTTCGATTCGAACACCGACGCGCATTACCACTTCCACGACCTGGATACCGGCGCGCTCATGGATGTCTCCCTGCGCGACGTCGAATTCCAGAAGCTTCCGGAGCCCCCTCCGGGCATGCAGGTGGACGGCATCGACCTCGTGATCCGCCTGCGGCGTAAATCCGCCGCCTGAGGCGACCGGTTCCACGATTGCCGTATCCGGGGCCGATCCGGCCCACTTTTGGACGTTTCTACGCTTCCCACGCCCGGCGGGCGCCATTAGAATGCGCGCCCTCAAAGCCCTCTTAGCTCAGCTGGTAGAGCACTTCATTCGTAATGAAGGGGTCATCTGTTCGAATCAGATAGAGGGCACCATTCTCCCGCGCAAGAACCCATGAAGAGTTCCCTGTGGATCCGCGTGTTCTCCCGCGTTCCGCTCTTCATCTGGTACCCGATTGCCCGATTTCTCGCCTGGGTGTCCTGGCGGGTGGTTCCCTACCGCCGCCACGTCGTCGTCGCCAATCTGAAAGCGAGCTTCCCCGAATGGACCGACGAGCAGCGTGAGCTCGTGGTCCGCGACTACTACCGCGGTTTCGCCGACATGCTGGTGGAGGTCATGCACAGCCTGCGGCTCACGCAGCGCGAGCTCGAGCAGCGCGTGATCCTGCGCAACCCGCAGCTCGTGCGCGACGAGATCGCCAAGGGCAAACCCATCCTGCTCGTGGCCGCGCACCAGGCGAATTGGGAGTGGATGCTGCTCGGCCTCTCGACGCAGCTCGGCTACCCGGTCGACGCCGCCTACAAACCGCTGGTCGACAACTGGGCCGAGATCGAGATGCGCAAGTTGCGCAGCCGTTTCGGCGCACGGCTGATACCGGCACAGGAGTTGTTAGGCGACATCATCCGGCAGCGCAACGCGCCGCGCGCCATCGCCATGGTCGCCGACCAGGAACCCGTGACCAGCGAACGCAAGCAATGGATCAGGTTCCTCAACCGCGACACGGCTTTCTTCCTCGGGCCCGAGGAGATCACGCGCACCACGAAGTACGCTTCGTACTTCCTGCGCCTCAAACGCACCTCGCGGGGCCACTACGAGGTGGAATTCGTGCCGCTCTCCGCCGCCGGCGAAAAGCTGCAGAGCGGCGAATACACCGAACGCTACGCGCGACTGGTCGAGGCGCAGATCCGCGAGGCGCCTGCCGACTGGCCCTGGTCGCACAAGCGGTGGAAGCTCAAGAAGCCGTTGTACGGATCCAGCTAGCGCGATCATGCCGGGGAACCGACGACTGGAGCTCGCGGGACGCGAGCCTCGCGCTTCATCCCGAACAAGAGTCGCAACGGGGGCACGCGCCGGATCAACTCGTACGCGGCCAGGCACACGACCATGGTCGACACCAGCACCAGCCAGTACTTCGTCCAGGGGCTCCAGCGCTGCTGGATCACGAAGTAGGCGATCGCGATGATCACCGTCTGGTGAAGGATGTAGACGGGGTAACTGGCGTCGCGCGCCCAGCGTATCAGCGCATTCTCGAAGCTCATGTAGCGGCGACCGTATCCCAGGAACGCGAGCAGCCAGGTCCAGGTGAACACATTGGCGAACATCGCATCGGCGACCGTGTCGTGGTGGATTGCTCCAGCCTTGAAGGCAATCAGCAAGCCGATGATCACCGCGAGCCCGATGCCCAGCGCCCAGCGTCGCTGCGCGGCCAGCCAGTCCCAGGCACCCTGCGCGCTGGCCAGCGCAAAGCCGTACAACGTGAGCATCAGGTAGTGGTTGAAGACGTACCAGTCGCTGGTCAGGTTGTGGGTTTCCGGGAAGACCGGCTTGAGCAGGGCTTCGTTGAGGCCCAGCGGCAGCGCCAGCAGGAATATCCACGCGCCGGGGCGGATCACCGGCTGCGCGCGCCGCCACCAGGCCATCAGCGGCAGCAGCAACAGCACGTACACGAACAGATAGACGACGAACCACAGGTGATGCCAGCTGAAATCACCGGCCGGGTAGGGCTGGAACTGCAACACGCGTTCGGTCATGAAGCGCAGGTAGCCGCCATGCCACTCGCCGTGCGCGATGCGCTCCACGAAGATTTGCGGCGGTACGATCAGGAACATGCCGGCGATCGCCGGCACCAGCAGGCGAGCCGTACGCTCCCTGGCGAACGCGCCGATGCTTCGCCGCCGTAGCGCAAACCACATGCCGGCACCGGCAATGACGAACAGCAGGGGCATGCGCAGCCGGTGTGCGAGGTCCATGGGCCACTGCAGTGCAGGGATGGTCTCCGCGTTGGTGATGTGCCAGCCCCAACCGACGAACAACATGCCGGTGTGGAAGAACAGCAGCAGGAAGATCGCGAGGACACGCAGCCAATCGAGGAAGTCGTAGCGGTTCGCAGGGGGCGTGCTTGCGGATGTCATGACAATCTCCCGGGTTGATGCGGGAGAGGATGTCGGGGCGCATGCGCTCCGACGACCGATTTGGGGCAAGCGGAGCGCGGCGGGGGGCGGCCGGGCGGTCAGCGCGGCAGGCGGGAGAAGAGGTCGTCCTTGAACCGGCGGCTCAGGCGCAACAAGGTGCCATCGCGCAGTCTTATCTCGTGGTCGCCCTTGAACAGCGGCGACAGCGTGTCGATCTGCGCCAGGTTCACCGCTGCCGACTTGTGGATGCGGGCGAAGCGCTGCTCGCCGAGCTGCGCGAGCAAGTCGGTCAGCGTACGGCGTAGCAGGTATTTCGCCCGCGGCGTGTGTACGTGCACGTAGTTGTCGTCGGCTTCGAGCCAGTGGATGGAGGACGCATCGATGAGCTGCAGCCCCTCGCCTTGCGGTACCAGCAGCCGTTCGCTCGACCCGGTGCGCGTGCGCGCGACGCGCACCGCCGCTGCATCGCCGGAGCGTGATGACGAATGGCGGGCGCGCAGGCGCTGCAATGTCTTGAGCAGCCGGTCCTTGTCGTAGGGCTTGAGAAGATAGTCAGTGGCGTTGAGCTCGAACGCCTTGATGGCATGTTCATCGTACGCAGTGACGAACACGAGCAGCGGCGCCGTCGTGGGTTCCAGCTGCGCGGCCACCTCGAGTCCATTGAGACCGGGCATCTGTATGTCGAGGAACGCCACGTCCGGAGACTGGCTCGCGATGATCGATGCCGCGGCAAGGCCATCGGCAGCGTCCGGGAGCATCTCGACATCGGGCTGCTCGGCGAGCCAGCGGCGCAGCTTGTCGCGCGCCGGCGCTTCATCGTCCGCGATGACCACGCGCATCATGGCGTGTAGCGCTGCCAGGGCAGCGACAGCCGTGCCACCACGGAAGCACCTTCGGTGGCGAGCGTGAGCGTCGCCGCCGAGCCGTACAGCACCGCAAGCCGTTCGCGGCAATTGCGCAGGCCGATGCCGCCCCCGCTCGCGCCACCGAGCAAGCCGTCATTGCGGACCGCCACCTCGACCCGATCGCCTTGCCGTCGCGCACTCAGGTCCACGGCGACCGGAGTCGTGCTCCTTTCCACGCCGTGCCTGTACGCGTTTTCGAGCAACGGTTGCAGCAGCATGGTCGGTACGGCCGCCTCGAGAGCGTCGGGCTCGATGTGCCATCCGAGCGTCACGCGACCGGCGAACCGCTCCTGCATGATGCGCGCATACAGCTGGAGCAACTCCAGTTCTTCGCGCAGCGAAGTCGTGTCGCGCGTGCCGGCCTGGAGCGTCGCGCGCAGCAGATCGGCGAGCTGCGTGAGCAGCCGGTCGGCGCGCTCCACGTCCACCTGCATGAGCGACGAGATGGTGTTGAGCGCGTTGAACAGGAAGTGCGGTTGCAGCTGCGCCTTGAGCTGCGCGAGCTGCGATTCCGCGAGGTGTTTCTGCAGCGCCAACAACCGCTCGCGCTCGGTGCGCCACGACGCGAAGCTCTTCAGGCCGAAGATGATGCCCAGCCACAGGCCGGCGAACAGGAGTAGTTTGACGCCCTCGTAGAAGAGCAGGTGCGGCCAGGAGCGGTGTTGATATGCCTCGCCGGCCAGCGCGTACACGGCATGCCGGAACGGGAACACCGTGGCCACGAAAACCACCGCGATCACCGGCATCCAGGCGAGTTGCCGACCGAACCAGCGGCCCGGCCTCGACACGTCCCAATGGGCCGTGGATTTCTGCTGGAGCCACAACAGGGCGGTGGCGAACAGGCATGAACTTCCTTCCCAGAGGACGGGCATCCACCAGCGAACGCCGCGGTCGTCGAGGTTGTCCTCGAGGGAGACGAGGATCATCAGCAACCAGAACGGCACCCAGAGCGCGAACAAGGCACGGTCGATACCGGGCTTGGCGGGGCTGGTCGCGGTGGGCATCGGGCAATTCTAGGGGCCTGCGCGGGGTATGCCGCGCAATATGTGGCGAGCGGGATTTGACCTAACTCGAAGGCCGGCTGCGAGTCGCCCGAACCCTACGTCGCCGGCCGGCGACGACGAAGTCTCGTGCGGGCGCCTCTAATCTGGTGCCACGTATGACACACCAGCCCACCGACCATGAAACTCCCACTTCGCTGCTCGCGCCGCTGGCGCGCGGCCTCATGCGCCGCATTCCCGAAATCGTTTCCCTGTCGATACACGATGGCAAAGGCCACGCGCTCTGGTCGAGCGGCGACTTCCTGCTCGCGGAAGACCATGCGCTGATCGCCGAGGTGGTCGAGGAATCGTCCGTCAAGAACGGGTACGACGTGCGCGGGCCAAGCTGCGGCCTGTGGTGGGAGAGCGCAGATACCGCCCGCGCACGTTGTGCTTTTCCGGTGGTCGAACAGGGCCGTTTCCGCGGTGTGATGCTGCTCGCTTATTCGGGCCTGACCACCGGTGAAGAAGATCGTGACGCACGCGCGGACAACCTCGCGCCAGCATTGCCGGTGATCGGGCGCGCCATCCGGATGCTGACGCCCGAGGAAGACCCGGCCGACGTGGACGACTGCGGCACCACCACGCTCCTGGCGGCGCTGCACTTCCAGGCCTCCCAGGATCCCGAGGATTCGCTGATCAGCGATCTCGAGCTGCTCGAGCGCGAGGAAAACCTCATGGCGCTGATCGACGCGGCGCTGCGGCAGGACGAATTCGAGCTGCACCTGCAGCCCATCGTGAGCCTGCGCGACGCCGATCCGGCATCGACTGGCGCGCCGCTCATCGTCGAGGTGCTCATCCGCCTGCCCACCGCCGACCGCGTACTGGCGTCGCATGAATTCCTCGACACCGCCGAGCGTAACGGCCGCATGCCGGCCATCGACCGCTGGGTGATCCGCGCGCTGCTCGTGTGGATGCAGCGCAATCGCGACCGCTGGGCGGATGCCAACGCCGTGTTCTGCGTGAACCTGTCGGGCAAGTCGGTCGTGCGACCCGACTTCCGCGACTATCTTTCGAGCTGTCTCGACAAGTCGGGGCTGCCTATGTCGGCGCTGCGCTTCGAGGTGTCCGAGCTCGACCTGAGCCTCGCGCCGCAGGAGTTCTCGGCGATCGCCCGCGCCCTCATCGAGCGCGGTTGCGAAGTCGCGGTGGACAACGCCGGCACTGGCACGGGCCGCTTCGACTTCCTGCGCGAGGTGAATGCCGACACACTGAAGATAGACGGGTCGCTGATCCAGGGCGCGTCCGATGACATCGTCTCGCGTGCGCGCATCAATGGCCTGGTACACATGGCCGACACTCTTGGCATGCGCACCGTCGCGAGCCACGTCGACACCACCAGCAAGTTTCGCGCGGTGAAGCAGCTCGGCGTGGACTATGCGCAGGGCAATCGCCTGCACGAGCCCGAGCACATCGATTCGTTCGACTTCGTGGATTGCGGGATCCAGCTACCCGCCGCCGCGGCCGCGACATAGGCCGCGACGCAGGGCCTCAGCGATCCGTGGTCGGGACGCGCGCCCGGGCCTGATAGATGCGCATGATCTCCGCTGCGAACTCGGCGAACACGCGCACCTTGGCCAGGTGCTGCGTGGCGCGCGGATAGACGACGCTGAACGGCGGGCCTTCGCAGGAATATTCCTTGAGCAACTCGACCACGCGGCCCTCCGCGATGGCCCGGCCCAGCAGGAGGTCGGTGGTCTGGATGATTCCCTGGCCTTCGTAGGCCGACATCACCATGGGCTCCGAAGTGTTGAAGCTGAGGGCGAAACTCAGTTTGAGCTTCTGCACGCCGTCCCGGCCGTGCCGGAATTTCCATTCGGAGGGGCGCGAGGTGTCGGTTCTGAGGAAGCCGATGGTCCGGTGGTTGCGCAGGTCGGCGGGCGTGCGCGGAATGCCATGACGCGCGATGTAGCTGGGCGCGGCGCAGGTCACCATCCTCGAAGTCGTGATCTGCCGTGCGATGAGATCCGGAGACTTGATCTCACCTGAGCGCAGCACCACGTCGACGTGCTCGGCGCCGAGATCCACGTAGCGGTCGTTGAAGCGCACTTCGAGCGCCATCTCGGGATAGCGCTCGGTGAAGCTGGGCAGGGCGGGCATGAGCAGGTACCGCCCGAACGCCACGGGGACATCGACCCGCAGCTTGCCCTGCGGCCGTGCTCGCGCGTGGCGCATCTCGTCATCGGCCGCCTGGATTTCCGCGAGGATGCGCTTGCAGCGCTCGAGATAGACCGCGCCCTCGGGCGAAACCGTAACTTTTCTTGTCGTACGGTGAAGTAAACGTGTACCGAGATGCTTCTCGAGCTGGGCAACATAGCTCGATGCCATGGCGCGCGACATGTCCATGTCATTGGCGGCGCGGGCAAAAGAGCCGAGATCCGCCACCCGCGTAAAGACCCGCATTCCCTGGAGCTGATCCATGCGCGGGATTGTAAAGCAACTCCGGACAATGAATTCGCGTTTGTCCGGTTTTTCGGGAGAGAACCGTCGGTTAACTTGGCGACGCTAACAGCGTGAAACTACCGACTGCCCTGGAGAGATGATCATGTTTGCCTTCGACCGTTCAGCCCTTGCCGTACTCGCGCCGCTCGCCCTGCTGGTGGGCGTGGTGCTGTGGTCCCATTTCGCGGACGCTCCCGCCGCGGCGCAGCAGGCACGGCACGATGACCCTGGCCTGCAGACGGACGACGGCCAGCGGCTGAACGATGGTCAGTCCGCGGCCGAGCCCACCCATCAGACGGTCGCGGCCAACTTGCCTTCGAGGTGACGCGATAGCTCGCCGATGGTCGGGAAGTCGAAGAGCTCCGTGAGGTCGACCATTCCCGGATAGATCTTGTCCATCTGCTCGTGGATCTCGATGAGCTTCAGTGAGCTCGCACCGATCTCGAAAAGGTTGTCATCCACGCTGATGTTCCGTTCCAGTGCCGCGTCACAGATCTCCTTGATGCGGCGCTCGATCTCGTTGCTGGTCACCTTCGCGCCACCCGCCGCTTCGAGCTGAGCGCGCAGCGACGCGAGCTCCGCGAGTTCCGCCGCGTAGACGCCGTTCACGTAGTCCTCTTCGAGCAGGTGGCGCTGGATCTTGCCGCTCGTGGTCTTGGGAATGCGCTTCACGGGCACCACGTGCGCCACTTCCAGGCCCGTATGTTCGTTCACCAGGCGCGTGAGCTGCGCGGTGACGGGCAAAAACTCCTTCATGTCCATGCGATGCAGGACGAAGAGGATCAGGTCGTCGGTGCTCGCGCCCTTGGCGCGAACGCCTGCCGCCACCACCTTGCCGAGCTCCATGCCCTCGGCGCGAATCGCCACGCTCTCGATGTCGTGCGGGTAATAGTTCTGGCCGTTGACGAAGATGATCTCCTTCGCGCGGCCGGTGATGTACAGCTTGCCGCCGCGCATGAGACCGAGATCGCCGGTGCGCAACCAGGCTTTGCCGGTCGAATCCGCCGCCGTGAAGCCCTTGGCGTTGGCTTCGGGATTCTCGAAATACCCCCGGGTGACGTTGTCGCCGGAGATCAGCACGTGGCCGATGTGCCCTTCGGGCACCTCATTGTCGGAGTCGTCGGCGATCCGCACGAAGCTGTACGGAATGGGCTGGCCCACTGCCATGATGTTGAGCGCGTCCGGATGTTCGCGGACGAGCGGCGAGGGTAGTTTGCCCACGGCCAGCTCATGACGGTTCACCGCGATGGACTCATACATCTGCCCGGGCGGTTGCGGGAAACTCACGACCAGGGTGGCTTCGGCGAGGCCGTACACCGGGTACATGGCTTCGCGCCGGAGCTTCGCGGGCGCGAGGCGCGTCATGAACTCATCGGCGAGCTCCACGGAAATGGGCTCGGCGCCGTTGTAGACCAGGCGCACGGACGACAGGTCGAGATCGCCGACGGCGCGATCGCCGAGCACCTTGAGGTAGTGGCGATAACCGAAGTTGGGCGAGCTCGTGATCGTGACGCCCTTGCGTGCCGCGAGCGTCATCCACAACAGCGGACGACGGATGAAGAGCTCGGTGGGCATGACATTCAACTGCATGCGGTGCGCGAACATCATGATGTGCATGCCGATGAGGCCCATGTCGTGGGTCAGCGGCATCCAGGTGAGGTTGATGTCGTTCTCGTTCCACAGCGAAGCCTCGCCCGCACCGCGCGCGTTGGTGAGGATGTTCCGGTGCGAGAGCACGATGCCCTTGGGTTCGCTCGTGGATCCCGACGAGAACTGGATGAAGGCCATGTCGTCGGGCTTGACGTCGTGCACCTTGCCGGCTTTCGAGATGTCGGTGACGTTCTCGGCGAAAAAGGCGCGTGCGGCGAGACCGTCGAAGGTGCCCTGTTCGCCGACGCCGCCGGCAAATGCGCCGATGCGATCCAGCGTCTTCCTGTCGGTATAGATGAATGGGTTGCCGAGCTTTTTCGCGATGCGCAGCAGTTTGTGCTTGTGCTCGTCGCTGATGCCGAGCGCCACGGGCACGGGGACGATGCCACCCAGAATGCCCGCCCAGAACGCGTCGAGGAACTGCTCGTTGTTCGCGAGGTAGATGATGAGCTTGTCGCCAGGTCTGGCGCCGAGCTTCTGCAGGTGGAACAGGATGCCGAGCGCGCGCTCGTAGAGCTCACCGTAGGCGACCACTCTTTCGCTGTTCTCGGCTTCGAGATAGCTGATGGTCCGCTTCACCGCGCGGTTGTTGGTGATCAGCTCGGCGAGAGTTTGTGCCTGGGTCATTGCGGCGGTCGGCGACATCTTCAATTCCTGCGTTCCAGCTTCATCATCAAGGGGTATTTCGTGCGCAGGTTGATCTGCGCTTCGAGTTCGAGCGGCTTGTCCGGCACGTAGGTCAGCCGGTAGCGGCGGGCCACCTTATATAAGTGCATGTACATTTCATATAGCGCCAGGGTTTCGCCGATGCAATGCCGCGGCCCGGCCGCGAAGGGCATGTAGGCGAAACGCGGACGCTCGGCTTCATGGGCCGCGTCGAAGCGTTCCGGCCGGAACGCATCCGGTTCGTTCCAGTAGCGCGGATGGCGGTGCAGTAGATAGGGGCACAGCAATACGTCGGTGCCGGGCGGCACTTCGAAGCCGGACAGCGTGTCCGGGCCGACGGTGCGGCGGGAGAGCAGCCATCCCGGCGGATACAGGCGCAATGCCTCGTCCACCACGTTCTTCGTGTACGAGAGCTGCTCCATCTCGGCGAGCGAGGGCTCGGCCTTTTCGGCGGCCGCGTCGATCTCGGCGTGCAGCAGCTTCTCGGCCTCGGCGTTCTGCGAGAGGAGGTACCACGTCCAGTTCAAACCGCTCGCGGTGGTCTCGTGACCCGCGACGATGAGGGTCATGGCCTCGTCGATGAGCTCCTTCTCGCTCATGGGCGAGCCGGTTTCCTTGTCGCGCGCATCGATGAGCATCTGCAGGAAGTCGAAATGCTCGCTTTGTTCCTTGCGTCGGCGCATCGCGAGGGCGCCGACGAGCTTCGCCAGCTGCCGGAAGCGGTACGCGAACTTGAGATCGCGCGCCGGTTCCTTGGTGACGATGTCGAACGGGTTGCCGCCCATCTCCTTGCTCAGACGCTCGAGGTCGGTGCCGAAAATAGACAGCAGCACGATCTCGAGCGTGAGCTCGCTCATGTCGTCGGTGATGTTGATCAGCGCGCCTTCGGCGGCCTGCCTCTCCCACTTGGCGATGAAGCGGTCGTTGCAGGCATCGATGAGCTCGTTGAATTCGGTGATGACGCGACGGTGGAACGACGGCTGCATCATGTAGCGCTGGCGTCGCCACAGATCGCCCTCGCTGGTCATGATGCCGTGGCCGAGCAGGATCTTGACGCGATCGAGGCCCGAGCCCTTGGTGTAATTCTTGTGATTCGAAACCAATACCCGTTTGACGTCGTCGGGGTGGTTGATGACCCACATCTCGGCCTTGCGCGCCGGGGAGAAGAACCGGTAGATATCCCCGTGACGGGCAAACAGCTCGGTCATCCGGTGGATGGCGTCGTCATCGGCGCCGATATCGAATTGCACGTCCGCCAGGGGCGGCAAACGCGGGGATTTCTCGTCTTGAGGGGTCGCCGACATGTCGCGGAATGATACACGGGGGCCCACCGGAATCCCTTAGACGACGCCGCGGGGATTGGTCCGTCGCCGACGCGGGTTTCATTGCAGCGCGCAGCCGATTCACCGACAATTCGCGCCTCTTTTTGCCGGTCCGAGCCGTGCCCAACGACCCTGTCAAACCACCCTCAGAAGGCGGACTGCGCAATACCCTTTACAAGAAGGAGACCCGGTCGAAGCGTCGGATGACGCCGATGCGTCGTCTCGCCTGGCGCATCGCGGCCTCCGCGGGCGTTTTTCTCATCAAGATGTTCTGGCGTACCTGCCGCGTGGTGCGCGTGGTGGGCGACGAGCACATGGCCCGCGCACTCGAAGCCGCGCCGTCGGTCATTCCCGTCTACTGGCATCAGCATCAGTTGTTCTGCTCCAAGTATTTGCTCGAACAGAAGCCGCGCGGTCTCAAGCTGGGCTTTCTCATCAGCCCCTCCGTAGATGGGGACATAGGCGTCATGATCGTTGCGAAATTCGGCGGGCATTCCATCCGCGGCTCGGCCTCACACACCGGCGCGCGCGCGCTGCGTGACTATTACGACGCGCTCGTGAAGCAGGGCGTGTCGCCGTCGATCACGCCCGATGGGCCGAAGGGTCCGCGGTTCATGTTCAAACCCGGCGCCATCCTGCTCTCGCAAATGTCGCAGCGTCCGATGCTGCCGCTCGCGTACTACGCGAGCCGCGCCTCGCTCATTGCCTGGGACAAGTTCGTGATCCCGTGGCCGTTCTCGAAGATCGTGATCGCCGTGGGCGCACCGCGGCAGGTGCCGCGCACCCTGTCCCCGTCAGCGCTCGAGCCCCTGCAGGCCGAGATGGCCGCGGAGCTCAAGCGCTTGTTCGGCGTCGCGCGCGATGCGCTCAAGGCGGGTGCATGACTCCGGCGCTTTCAGTGGTGGTGCCCGTGTGCAACGAGGCTGAAAACGTGGAGCCGCTGGTGCGCGAGATCCACGCGGCCGTGGGTGCCCTGAGCTACGAAATGATCTTCATCGACGACGGCAGCACCGACGACACCGCCGGCATCCTCAAGCGACTCAAGGCCGAATTCCCGGCATTGCGGGTGCTGCACCATTCCTTTCGCAGTGGCCAGAGCGCGGCCGTGGCGAGCGGTGTGCGCGCGGCGCGCGCACCCTGGATCGCGACGCTCGATGGCGACGGCCAGAACGATCCGGCCGACATCCCGAGGCTCGTCACCGAGCGCGATGCGCCGGCGAACCGCGGCGTGCAGCTGTTCATGGGTAACCGCAAGGCCAGTCGCAAGGACACGGCCTTCCGCAAGCTGCAGTCGAGCATCGCCAACGGGGTACGCTCGGGCTTGTTAGGGGACGGCACTCCGGACACCGGCTGCGGCATCAAGCTGTTCTCGCGCGAGGTGTTCATGGAGCTGCCGCGCTTCGATCACATGCACCGCTTTCTGCCCGCCCTGTTCCTGCGCCAGGGCGCGCGCGTGATATCGGTGCCCGTGAGTCACCGAGCGCGACTGCGCGGCACCTCCAAATACGGGATGCTGAACCGCCTGTGGGTGGGCATCGTGGATATCTGCGGTGTCATGTGGCTGCGCCGGCGCTACAAGCCGGGCCTGCTGGTTCGCGAGGAGTAGGGAGCGATATGAAGGAAACGATCATCCATTTCTTCGGCATCGTCCTGACGCCGTGGAAGGTCATCGGCTTCATGGGCGCGTCCATGTTCGCCGCTCGCTGGCTGGTGCAGGCCATGGCGACCAAGCAAGCCGGCAAGCCGACGATTCCGCGCAGCTTCTGGATCATCAGCCTCATGGGCAGCGGCATGGTCACGTCGTATTTCATCTGGGGCAAGAACGACTCCGTGGGCGTGCTCACGAACCTGCTGCCGGCCGGCGTTGCGCTCTACAACCTGATCGTGGACATCCGGGTCAAGCGTTCGGACGCCAATGCCTGACATCGGTCTGCTGCAGGGGCCGCCGCGCAAGCCTCATCTCAAGGTCGTCCAGGATGCGCCGGCTCCGCGCGAGGCGCGCGCATACGTGACGCCCATGCTCATCCCGATGGTCGCGGAGAGCGACGCGATCAAGGTGGCCGCGCACGCCGCGGTAGTTAGTGAAGCGCCGCTCGCGGTGCTGGTTGCGGCAGACGAGCCCGGGCCCTTGATCCACGCAGCTGCCAACGAACCCGGGCACGTTGCGGCACCCGTGCATACGCCCCCGCGCGATCCATCGCCAGTCTTCGCGCTGCCGCCCATCCGTATCTCCGATCTGCTGTGGCTGCTCCTGGGTCTCGTCGTGATCGTCGGCACGGGTCTCGGCGTCCGCGACCCCTGGCCGGCGGACGAGCCGCGTTTCGCTTCGCTGGCTCGCGATATGGTGCAGTCCGGCGAGTGGCTGTTTCCGCGCGTGGGTGGCGATCTCTACCAGGACAAGCCGCCGCTCTTCTTCTGGCTGCTGGCCCTTTGCTATTCGCTGTTCGGTTCGGTGAAGGCATCGTTCCTGATCCCCGCCTTCCTCGCGGCGGGCGGCGTGCTGTTCCTCATCTATGATTTCGGTCGCCGCACGGTGAGTCGCGAAGCGGGACTCGGCGCGGCGCTCACGGTGCTTTGCACCTTGCAGTTCGTGCTCGCCTTCCGCGGCGCGCAGATCGACCCGGTGCTCTGCCTGCTCACCACGTTCTCGCTGTATGCGCTGCTTCGGCACCTGATGCTCGGCGACGGCTGGCGCTGGTATTTCTTCAGCGGATTCGCGGCGGGCCTCGGCGTGTTCACCAAGGGCGTGGGCTTCCTGCCGATGCTCGCGCTGATCCCGTTCTTCACGCTGCGCGGCCTCGAGTGGAAGGGCCTGGCCACACTCGACGCGGGCAGGGCAGGCTGGCGATGGTGGTTGGCGCCGCTCGCGATGCTGCTCGCGGTCTCGCTGTGGTTCGTGCCCATGCTGCTGGCGGTGGCCTCGAGCGGGTCGCCGGAGTACGCGGCGTACCGCGACGAGATCTTGCTCAAGCAGACCGTCGGCCGCTACGCGGCCGCCTGGCATCACGTGAAAGGCTGGTACTACTTCATCGCGGAAGTGATCCCGCCGCTCTGGCTGCCATGGAGCTTGTTGTTGTTCTGGCTGGTGCCGCGCTTCAAGGCCGCGTATCACGATCGTGATGCACGTGTATGGCTGCCGCTATTCTGGCTGGCGCTGGTGGTGCTGTTCTTCTCGATGAGCCCGGGCAAGCGCGGCATCTACATCATGCCGGCGCTGCCGGCGCTGGCCTTCGCTTCATTGCCGGTGTTGCCGGGAGTACTGGCGCGCCGCGGCGTCCGCGTCGCGGGCTTCGTGCTCGCCGTCGCTTTCTTCGCGGCGGGGCTGGCGATGGCCGTCGGATACGGGATCGGCGCCGGGTTCGCCGTCGATGCGCTGACCGACGCCAACCTGGCCAACGCCACGGCGTTGTACGTGTACCTCGCGCTTTGCGGCGTGGGGTTGCTGGTCGCGTGGCGTCGCGCGCCGCTCATAGCCTGGCCGGTGGCGCTCGGCTCGCTGACCATCGTGTTCTCGTATTTCATCGCCCCCGCCATGAACGGTGAACGTTCGGGCAGCGACTTCATGCGCTCGACGCTCTCGCACGTGAAGCCCGACGAAGAGCTGGGCCTGGTCGCGTACAAGGAGCAATTCCTGCTGTACCTCGATCGCCCGACCGTGAACTTCGGGCATCGCCGCTGGCAGGAAGGTCCACAGGAATACTTCGACGCCGCTGCCTGGCTCAACGCCGCGCCTCACCGGGTGCTGCTGGTGCCGAAGGAAGCGTTGGCTCCTGAAGACCGCTTCGACCTAACGCAGCCCGCGGTGCCTTGTTTCACCGTCAACGCCACCAAGGCTGGCGCCAGCTCCGGCGACGACTGGTTCCTCGTGCGCGCGCCAGCCGAAAGCGCCTGCGCCGCGCTCGGCGACGCGCGCCGCGCCATCCGCTATCACTGAATTCCTCCGGCGAAGTGGTCGGGTTATGTCCGCTCGAGCGACGGCCTTCGCATGCATTCTTCAAATCCGACGTGGACTTAGCTTGTGTTCCTAATTCCTTGTGACAGAATGCGTCGCAACTTTGGGAGGAGTCAGGCGTTGTAATCTGTGGGCCGCGTCGCCGCGGGCATGGATGATCGGCGCTAGCGTCCATAAGAGTGGCTCAAGCACCTGAACATCCTGGTGATATGACCGCGTCCGACGTGTTCTCGACCGGCGTCTGGTCGGCACGTGGCGGCAAGCGGACTCTCGGCGTCGACATCGCCTGCACCAAGATCTCCGTCGACTTGCAGAACATGCGCCGCGGCACGATCGAAGCCGTGATCCGCGACAGCCTTGCCTCACTGCGTGACGCCACCGGCGTCGATACGGCCTTCGTCTGGATGTTCAGCGCCGACGGCACCACGATCGAGGAGGTCTACGCCTCGCATGGCGCACTGGCCCAGTGCCGCGTCGAAGCCTGGCGCAGCGCCACCCTCGATACCTATCCCTGGCTCAAGGGGCGCCTCGATCATCTGCGCCTCTCCGAGATCCGCGACACCGCCGCGGGCAAGCGCGATCAGCAGGTCGAGAGCCAGCGTCTCGCGGAGCTGCAGATCGGTTCGGTGCTGCTCATCTCGTTGCGTGTGTCGGGCCAGCCTGCCGGCATCCTGGGTCTCGCCAACGCGCTGCCCCGTGGCGCCTGGGACGTGAATCTCCAGCTGCTGCTGAAGCTCCTGGGCAACTCATTGTCCAGCGGCCTCGAGAAGCTGCGCATCGAAGCGCGCCTCCGCAAGCTCGAGGAACGCCTGGAGCTCGCGCAGGGCGCCGCCAACGACGGTCTCTGGGACTTCGACATCGAGAGCAACGAAGTCCATTTCTCGCCGCGCTGGAAGCAGATGCTGGGCTACCCGCCGGACGCCGAGCTCGATTCGCCCGACTGGCGCAGCCTGGTGCATCCGGAAGACATGTCGCGCGTGCAGAGCGCGATCCGCGATCACGTCGCGGGCAAGTCGCCGATTTTCGAATCCGTCCATCGCATGAAGCATCGCAACGGCGACTGGCGCTGGGTGGTGAGTCGCGCCAAGGCGCGCGTGGATGAGCATGGGCGCCTGTTGCGCCTGGTGGGCGTCGAGCTCGACATCACCGAACGCAAGCTCTACGAAGAAGCGCTGTTCCGCGAGAAGGAAAGCGCGCAGATCACCTTGCAGTCCATCGGTGACGGCGTGATCACGACCGATGCGAACAGCACCGTCGACTACATCAACCCCGTGGCGGAGCAGCTCACGGGCTGGCGTCTCGAAGACGCGATGGGCCGCCCCATCGAAGAAATCTACCGCGCGTTCCACGAGGAAACCTGCGAGCCGCTCGAAAATCCGCTCAGCGTGTCGATCCGTCGCACGCGCCCGGTGAAGTCCGTGCGTCCGATGCTGCTGATCCGTCGTGATGGCAACGAGCTGTACGTGGAGAGCACCGCGGCCCCGATCCGCGATGGCGCGGGACAGGTGTCCGGCGGCGTGCTCGTGTTCCATGACGTGACCGAGTCGCGCGAGCTCAATCGCCGGCTGTCGTACCACGCTTCGCACGATCTGCTCACCGGCCTCGTGAACCGCCGCGAGTTCGAGAGCCGCGTCGAGCGCTCTTTGAAGAGCGCCAAGGCGCGCGAGTCGTCGTACGCGCTGTGCTACCTCGACATCGACCAGTTCAAGATCATCAATGACACCTGCGGGCATTCCGCGGGTGACGTGCTGCTCGGCCAGGTGGGCGCATTGCTCAAGAGCAAGGTGCGCTGGCGCGACACGCTCGCGCGTCTCGGCGGCGACGAATTCGGCATCCTGCTCGAAGCCTGCTCGCTGGACGAGGCCCTGCGCACCGCCGAAGTGCTGCGCGAGTCCGTGCGCAATTTCCGGTTCACCTGGGAAGACCGGGTGTTCCGCCTCGGCGCGTCGGTCGGCGTCGTGCCGATTTCCGCCGAGAACGGCGACGTCGCGTCCATCATTTCCGCCGCGGACTCCGCCTGCGCCGCGGCCAAGGAAGCGGGTCGCAACCGCGTGCACAGTTTCGCCGAGAACGACATCGAGCTCATGCGCCGCCGGCGCGAGATGCAATGGGCCGCGCGCATCAATTCCGCGCTCGAAGAGAACCGGTTCGAGCTGTATCGCATGCAGATCCAGCCGTTGCAGCGCAATGAGCCAGGCCAGCACTACGAGCTGCTGCTGCGCATGCGCGATGAGTCCGGACGCATGGTCTCGCCGGACAACTTCATCGCGGCCGCCGAGCGCTATGGTTTGACGCCCGCCATCGACCGCTGGGTCATCGAGGCCGCGTTGCGCTGGCTCGTGAGCGAGGCGGACGAGCGCGAGAAGCTCGCCATGTGCTCCATCAATCTTTCGGGTCAGAGCCTGGGCGACGACAAGTTCCTGCCGTTCGTCATCGAGCAGTTCCAGAAAAGCGGCATCGATGCGAGCAAGATCTGCTTCGAGATCACGGAGACCGCGGCGGTCGCGAGCTTCTCGCAGGCGAACCGCTTCATCCAGGCGCTGCGCGAGCTCGGCTGCCGCTTCGCGCTCGACGACTTCGGCACGGGCCTGAGCTCGTTCGGTTACCTCAAGCACTTCCCGGTCGACTTCCTGAAGATCGACGGCTCATTCGTGCGCGAGATACTGCACGACCCCATCGACCGCGAGATGGTGCGTTCGATCAATGAGATCGGTCACCTCACCGGCAAGAAGACCATCGCCGAGTTTGCCGAGAACGCCGAGATCATCCAGATGCTCACGTCGCTCGGCGTCGACTACGCGCAGGGCTACGGCATCGCGCAGCCGCAGCGCGTGTTGAAGGCCGTCAACTCTTAGTCAACTTCGACGCGTTGGCGAGGGTACGTTGACGCTATGATCCCGGCGCCACCCGGGGGATCACATGAAGTCGCGAATCTGGTTGCCTGCCCTTTGCGGATTGCTCGCGGGCTCGTCGGTCGCCGGCGCGCAGGCTCCCAATCTCCTCTGGTACGACAAACCCGCCACCGACTGGGAAAAGGAAGCCCTGCCCATCGGCAACGGCCGCATCGGCGCCATGGTCTTCGGCGGCCCGATCTCGGAACGCCTGCAGATCGCGGAGAAGTCGCTGTGGACCGGCGGCCCGGGCGCTGACGGGGGCTACGACTACGGCCTGCCGGCGAACTCACAGGTCGATCTCGTGAAATCCATCGGCAAGCAGCTCGTCGACGGCGCGCGACTCGAGCCGGAGGCGGTGGCCAAACAACTCGGCCGCAAGATGCACAACTACCGCGATTACCAGAGCTTCGGCGACCTGGTCATCGAATCGGAGTTCGCGAGTCCGGCCGCTCCGACCGACTACCGCCGCGAGCTCGACCTCGACGCGGGCATTGCGCGGGTGAAGTTCAAGCAGGGTGATGCGGGCTATCGTCGCGAATACTTCGTCTCGTATCCTGACCAGGTGCTCATGGGCCGCTGGTACGCCACCGGCACGCAGAAGCTGCGCGTGAGCTATTCGGTACCGGACAATCGCAGCGCGGAGATCAAGGTCGAGCAAGGCGTGATCCGCATCTCCGGCGTGCTCGAATCCAATGGCCTCGAGTACGCGCTGGCGTTGCGCGTGAAGCCGGAATGCGGCTCGATGACCGTGGATGGCAATGCGCTGCGCATCGAAACCGAATGCCCGGTAACGTTCCAGCTCGCCGCCCGCACCAACTACCGCATGGCCTATCCGGACTACCGCTCGCAGGAAGACGCGGTGGCCCTGGCCAACAAGGACCTGCAGATTCAGGATGGAGGCTACGCGCGCATCCATACCCGTCATCGGCAGGACTACCAGGCGCTGTTCAACCGCGTGACGCTGTCGCTCGCGCCGGGCGCGAGCAAACTACCCACCGACCAGCTGCGCGCGCAGTACGGCAGCGGCAACGCAGCCGCGGACCGGCAGCTCGAGCAGCTGTACTTCCAGTACGGGCGTTACCTGCTGATCGGCTCCTCCCGCCAGGGTTCGCTGCCCGCGAATCTGCAGGGCGTGTGGAACCAGTCCCCCACGCCGCCGTGGAATGCCGACTATCACGTCAACATCAACCTGCAGATGAACTACTGGCCCGCGGAGACGGCGAACCTCGGTGAGACCACGGCGCCGCTGTTCGACTTCGTCGAAAGCCTGGTGACGCCGGGCAAACTATCCGCGCAGCGCTATTTCGGCGCGCGCGGCTGGACGCTGTTCCTCAACACCAACATCTGGGGATACGTCGGGCCCATCGACTGGCCCACGGCCTTCTGGCAGCCCGAGGGCAACGCCTGGCTGGCGCAGCATTTCTACGAGCACTATCGCTTCACGCGCGACGCGGACTTCCTGAAGAAGCGTGCCTGGCCCGTCATGAAGGGCGCCGCGGAATTCTGGCTCGACGCGCTCGTCGAAGACCCGAAGACCGGCAAGCTCCTGGTCTCGCCCAGCTACTCGCCCGAGCATGGTCCCTTCACCGCCGGCGCTTCCATGTCGCAGCAGATCGTCGCCGACCTGTTCGCGAACTCGCTGGCAGCCGCCGGCGTCGTGGGGGACAAGGCCTTCGCCACGCGTCTGCAGGCGGCACTCGGTAAACTCGACGCGGGGCTGCGCGTGGGCTCCTGGGGCCAGCTGCAGGAGTGGCAGGCCGACCTCGACGACCGCAAGGACGACCACCGCCACGTGTCGCATGTGTTCGCGCTGCACCCGGGCAATGCCATCGATGCCGTGAAGAATTCCGCGCTCGCCGCGGCCGCGCGCGCCACGCTCGATGCACGCGGCGACGCGAGCACCGGCTGGAGCCGCGCCTGGAAGATCAACTTCTGGGCCCGCCTGCGCGACGGTGACCGCGCTCACAAACTACTCACCGGCCTGCTGCGCGATAGCACGCTGCCCAATCTCTGGGATACGCATCCGCCATTCCAGATCGACGGGAATTTCGGGGCGACCGCCGGCATGATCGAAATGCTGCTGCAGAGCCAGAACGACGAAGTGCAGATATTGCCGGCGCTGCCCGCGGCCTGGCCCTCCGGCAGCGTGAGCGGCATCCGCGCGCGCGGCGACCTCACCGTGAGCATCGACTGGGATGCCTGCGGCGCCCGGCAATTCGTTCTCGCCGCGGGGCACGACGGGCCGGTCGCCGTGCGCTCCGTCATGTTCGAACAGCCCTACGAGGTGCGCTTCGACAAGGGCAACAAGCCGAGGAGCTTGAGCACCGAGGGCGGGGTGTTCCGGTTCCAGGCGCGCAGGGGCGGCGAGTACGCGTTCACGCGCGGCGCCGCCGCGAGCTGCAAAGGGCACTGATGCTGATCAACGGCAGCTGCCATTGTGGGAATATCCGCTTCGCTCTCGAGTGGCGGCCCGAGCCAGCGGCAATTCCGGCCCGCGCCTGCGGCTGCTCGTTCTGCGTCAAACACGGCGGCGTATGGACTTCGTGCCCCGCGGGCAGTCTGCAAGTGCGCGTGCAGCGCGACGACCGGGTGGAGCGCTATGTCTTCGGCACGAAGACAGCCGAATTCCATGTCTGCAAGGATTGCGGCGTCGTGCCCGTGGTCACGAGCACCATCGAAGGCCGCGTCCATGCGGTGGTGAGCGTGAATGCCTTCGACGGCGTCGAGGCGTCGCAGCTCGAGCGTTCGCCGGCCTCCTTCGATGGCGAGAGCGAAGGCGACCGCCTGGCGCGCCGGCAACGCAACTGGATAGGCGACGTGGAGTTCGTCCGATGACCGCCGCAAACTCGCGGGAATCAGTTTTTTTTCGACGGCCGCGGCGGGTCAACGTTGCAATGCCACGGCAGCGGCCATACTGACGCCCCTCGGACAACACAGGGAGTTCACATGTCTCGCTACCATCTCGCGCAGATCAACATCGCCAGGCTCAAGGCGCCGCTCGATTCCCCGCAGCTCAAGGACTTCGTCGACAACCTCGACCGAATCAACGAGCTGGCGGAGGGCACCGACGGTTTCGTGTGGCGTCTGAAAGGGGATGGCAACGATGCCACCGCGCTGCGGCCCTTCGGCGACGATGTCATCGTCAACATGACGGTCTGGCGGGACGTGGATTCCCTGCGCACGTACGTGTACAAGTCACCGCACACCGTGATCATGAAACGCCGCCGCGAGTGGTTTTCGCGCATGGCCGAGGCCTTCTCCTGCATGTGGTGGGTGCCCGCCGGCCATCTACCTACCGTCCAGGAAGCCGCGCAGCGGCTCGAGCTCATCCGCAAGCACGGCCCCACGCCCGAGTCGTTCAACTTCGGCGAAGCGTTCTCCGCGCCCGACACCGCCGCGGGCGCCGAACCGTTCTCGTTCAAGGACACTTGCCCGGCGTGATGTCCTGGCTGCGCCGCTGGCTTGGCAAGTCCCCGCCGGCGGCCGTGGCGTCACCCCGGTCGCAGGGCCTCCCCGCCGATGCCTTCACTGGCGCGCGCGAGGCCAGTCGCGAGCTGCTCGGGCTCGTGATGTCGTCGCTCAAGGACGAGCGCGGTATCCACCTGGAGTCGCTGTATTGCGCGCTGGGCGCGGTGGCCGGGCATGCCTGCCAGGCGAGCGTGAGTGCCGAGGCCAGCGCCGCGGGCAAGCCGCCCGACGCGCTCTTCGACGTCGTGACGACGACCGATGGCGGGCGGTACTACTTCGGCGACGCGCTCAACCGGCCGCTGGCCGAAGACAGGGTATCCCTCTGGAGCCTGGTGGCTGGCGCGGCCGCGCACGATGGCGCCTCACAACTACCCGATCTCGCCGACATCTTCCGGCACAACGCGGCGGTCCTGGGAAGCGAACAATTCGGGGTACCACGACTACCGCCCGAACACCCGGTGCAGGCGAAGCCCGTCGACTACGCGCGCAAACTGTGGCCGTCCGTCCGGCCCATCGTGTCGAAGCTAGCGGGCGAGCCGCGCATGTGGCCGGTTTCGGTCGGGCTCGCGATTCAGGAAGTAATGGCGCAGGCGGGCGGCCAGGTGCCGCCGGAGATGGTCGCGCGCATCGTCATGGAATCCGCCATCCCCGTATCGAAGATTCCCATCGACGCCTGAGCTCAATTCCTCTTCGGCGGTAGCTTGGTGAAGCTCTTCTTGTCCGCTTCGATTTCGAGGTCCGGCACGCCGAACCTCGTGAGGTCATGCAACTGCTCGAGATCGATGGTGCCAACGACGTTCACGATGGTGAACTCGCGCGGCTCGCTGGCGATGATCGACAGTCCTTGCGCCTTGTCGCCATCGATGAGCACGTACACATCGACGTTGGCCTTCTCCTTGTTGCTGCGCACGTTGACCATCTGGCTCCAGCCCGGCGCACTCAGCTGTCGGCGCACCGTATCGATGTCTGCCTTGGGATAGGCGAACTCCTGGTCGAAAGTGAAATGCCGCACGTAGATGCCGCGCAACGAAGTGCATACCTTCTTGACCTGCGCTTCCTCCGGGTCCTCGGTGCTCAGGAAGCGGCAACCCAGGCCGAGCAACTGCGAATCGAGCGTGACGTTGACCACTTCGCTCGCCTTGTCCGCGAGCGACGCGAATTCGGGAAGCAGCAGCTGGCCGCGCAGCGGCACGGGGCGTGGCTGCGGCTTCGGCTGCGCCTGTGCCAGCGCGGAAGATGGCGCCGCCAGCCACAATGCAGTGGCAAAGGCGAAGACGCGCAGGGAAATCCGGACGTTCATGAGGGGTTCTCCTCTTCGCCCGCCGAGGTGCTCGGCGGGTTGGTCACGGCCTGGTAGGCCATATCGAGTTTCTGGCTGGTGACGCGCAGCGCCTGCATGAGCTCGCGACTGGCCTCGCGGCCTTCGGCGATCTCGCGCTGCTGGCGCGCCTGGTCGCGGAGCTGGCCCATGTGCTGCCCCAGCATCACCGCCGCGACGAGTGACGCTGCCAGCGCGGCCGGCAGCACGAAGTTGCGCGTCGGACGCAGGGCCGGCGCGGCGGGCCGTGATGAAGGCAGCGCGACGACGACCACCGGCGGGTTGGCGGGCTCGGCCTTCGGCAGACGCCCCATGAGCTTTTCGGTGAAGCCTTCCGGCGCATCCACCGGACGCAGGGCGCGGCGCAACTGGGTTTCGAATTCGTCGGTCATGGCAGCTTTTCCCGGTTGATGGGCTTCGTTTCATCGGCCTCGCAATCCACCAGCCTCGCGCCGATCATGCGGGCGCGCAGCGTGGTCAACGATCTCTTGATATGGCTCTTTACGGTGTTCACGGGCATGTCGAGCATGGCGCCGATCTCGGCGAGATCGCGGTCTTCCTGGTATCTCAGCAGCATCACCGCGCGTGCAGGTGGCGACAGCTCATTGAGGAGCCGCGCGAGCTCGCGGTCCATCAGCGGATCCTGGGGATGTTCCTGCGCCGGTACCTGCATCTCTTCGTCGAGCGGCTGCGTGCTCGTGTAGGGGATGCGCCGCAGCCAGTCGATCGCCAGGTTCGACGCCACGCGCCGCAGCCAGAAGCCGAGATGCTCGAGTGATTCGATGTCGCCGAGCTTGCGATACAGCTGCAGGAATACGTCCTGCGCCAGGTCCTCGGCGGCGTCCCGACGGTTGAGCATGCGCAACCCGATGCTGAACACCGAGCCCTGGTGCGCGCGCACCAGGGCGGCGAAGGCGTCCGCATCCCCGGCTCGGGCCTGCGTGAGCAGCGAGTCAGGCATGGAGGGCGCTAAATGCATCGAAGTCTGTCAATTCGAGCGCTTCAATTTTCGGGCGGGCCGTCGTCGAGCTTCGGGATGCCGAATTCTCCTTCGAGCTGCGACAGCCTTTCAATGTCGATGCTGCCTACGATGCTCACGACCGTGAACTCGCGCGGCTGTGTGGCGATGACCGCAAGACCGCAGGTCTTGTTGTCCTCGACGCAGACGAACACGTCCACGTCTTCCTGCGCCTCGCGTTTGTGCACCTGGACCATGGCGTTCCACTGCGGGCCCTTGAGCTGGCTGCGCACCGCATCCACGTCCGCCTTGGTGTAGGCGTCGTCGCTGTCGAACTTGTAGCTGCGGACGCGGACCGACTTGATGTCGTCGAGGATGCGGAGGTCGGGGTCGTTCTCCCGGTCTTCCGCGGAGGTGAACATGCGGGCGAGGCCCAGCAGGAAGCCGCCGACATTCACGTCCACGGTCTCGCTGGCCTTGGCGCGCAAGTGGGAGAACTCGGGGACCCTGAAATCCGCCCCGCGGGCGAGCGAGCGCCCAGGCAGGGCGAGGATGACGGTGGCCGCGAGGGCGGCAACGGTTATGGCAACTTTCACGGCGGGCTCCTGTTTGTATGTCCCTGCTGGCTAAACGAGCAGGGAACACACAAGGTTGCAGCCCGGAGCGCTAATTGATGGTGAATGGCACCAGCGTCGACCCGAGCTGGTGGGGCGCCTGCCGGTTGGTCTCGAGGCCGTCGAACAGCACCACGCCGCGGGCCTCGTACGAACCCCGGTTGCCCTGGGCCCAGGTGACGCTGAATACCCTGGTTTCGCCCGCGGCGAAGGTCAGGGTGCTTTCGGCCTGGGTGAAGAGGGCCGTGGACGACCACAGCCAGACCAGGTCCGTCGAGCCACTGGTGAACGCGAAGAAGTCGTATTGCTGGCCGCTGCGGAAATCGAGTTCCACGGGCTGCGTGGTGCGATTGCGCACCGACAGCTCGAAGGTGATGAGATCGCCCGCCTGAAAGGTGTTCTTGGCGACACCGGCGGCATCCTTCAGTACCAGCGTGGTGGTGAAGGTGGGGCCATCGCCACTCTCGTCTCTGGGCTGCGGTATCTGGCTAGGGTCACCGACGCTGCAGCTCGATTGCGCGCCGCTGGTGAGGATGGCCACGGCGCCCAGCGCCGCCAGCCGAACCAGCGCCGCCAGTCGTGCCATCATCGAACGACGTATGAAGTCGAACATGAATCCTCCGAAGAAAACTTCGACGGCGTCGCCGATGAGCGATGCCGAGATCGACGCGCTCTATGGACTCGAGCCCGCCATCGGTGAAGAACCTGCTGAAGTGGACCCCGCCTCGCGGCCGGAGTTCGTCTCCGTGGCCTGCCCGTATTGTGGCGAGCAGTTCGAGACTAGCGCGGACGCGAGCGCCGGTCCGTGCAAATATGTCGAGGACTGTCAGGTTTGCTGCCAGCCCATCGACATGGAAGTACGAGTCGACGAGAACGGCGAATTCCAGGAGTTGTTGGCGCGGCGCGGCGACGCGGAGTAGGGGTGGCAAGGCAATGAACGACAAGAAGGTGGCGCTCATCACGGGCGCCGGCAGCGGCATCGGGCGCGCCACGGCGCTCGCGTTCCTGCGGGAAGGTTTTCGCGTCGCGCTCTCGGGCCGGAACATCGCCAAGCTCGCGTCGGTCGAGGCCGATGCTGGCGAGGGCGCGCCGGTGCTGAGCGTCGAAGCCGATGTGCGCGAGCCCGGGCAGGTGCGCCTGCTGTTCGACACCGTGCGCGAGAAGTTTGGCCGCCTCGACGTTCTGTTCAACAACGCCGGCCTCAACGCGCCCTTCCTGCCGCTCGAGGAGATGCCCTATGAGAAATGGCGCGAGGTGATCGACACCAATCTCACGGGTGCGTTCCTCTGCACGCAGCAGGCGTTCCGCCTCATGAAGGAGCAGACGCCGCGTGGCGGACGCATCATCAACAATGGGTCCATTTCCGCGCACGTGCCGCGCGCGAACTCCGCGCCGTACACGGCGTCGAAGCACGCGATCACGGGGCTCACCAAGAGCACGTCACTGGATGGGCGCCAGTACGACATCGCCTGCGGACAGATCGACATCGGCAACGCGCTCACCGAGCTCGGCAACCGCATCCCGCAGAAGGAGCCGATGTTCGATGTGGATCACGTGGCCAATGCGGTGCTGCAGATGGCCAAGCTACCGCTCGAGGCCAACGTGCAGTTCATGACGATCATGGCGACGAAGATGCCCTACATCGGTCGCGGTTGATGGGGACACTGCTTCGCTATTGGGGCGCCTATCGATTCGCTTGTTCTTTCCGCCACTCCTCGAAGCTTTGAATCGAATCGGGACCTCGCTGCGGGCCTCCGCTCGTGCCGTTGCAAGTCGGGATCTGCAGTCGCAATGCCTGGCCCAATTCGGGGCGCGGTGCGTCTTGATTGGAGTAATAGCAACCACCGCTGACCCAGTCGATGATCACACCACCCTCGAAATGTTCACTGTCGCCCCGCTTGTGGCGTGAAGGCGTCGCGGCTGGCGGGCGCATCCCAGCCGGGTGGTGATCCGACGGTCGTGGCTTTTCTTCCTCGCCAATGCGTTTGGCGGCATCCCTGGCTACACGACGGGCTTCCGCGTTCCAATCGGGCGCGGTCCGCTCGGCCTCGGGAGGCAGCGTAATGGTGTTGTCAGGTACAGCCGTGCTCTCGAATAAAGGTGCATGGGTCGAGATCCGGCGCTCGGTCGCTGGCTGAGTCGAGGGTTGCGTCTCGTCCGGATTGGCCAGGTTGAGCAGGAACAGTGTTGCGACGGTCTCGTCGAATCCTGGCGCGCGACGGTGGTGGTCACCCACCGATATGAGGCTGAACAGCAACACGTGCGCGCCCAGGATGACACACAGCACCGCGAGCCTTCTGAGAGTCAAGCGCGGCACTCACCGGTTGGGTAAAGGATGGGTCTGTATGGGTTTGCCCATTCAAGGCTCAGAGGGTGGGCGCGAGGATCTCGTAGCCGCGCTTGCGCAGACTTTCGAGATAGCCCTGGTCTCCGAGCAGCTTGCTCAGCTCTACCACCGCGAGCGTGCTCTCGTTCTTCGTCAAGCCGCTGATCGCCGCGGCGAACCACATTTCGTCCATCTGCTCGCGCAGATCGGCCGGCACCGTGGCGCTCACCACCGCCGAATTCACGATGGCCTCAAAGCAGGGAAGATCGGGATCCGGCAGCGGCGGCAATTCTTGCAGCCTGGCGAGATCGCCCGTGGCCCATGCGTTGGCGCGAGCCTCTTCCACCTGTTTGTTTGACAGAGCTTCGGTGAGCTCGACCGTCTTCGCGAGGCAGTCCGCGTCGTCGAGCTTCTCGCGCGAGAACGCCTTGATCTTGCCGCGCAGCTCCTTGGTGGCGAAGGTGAATTCCCGGTTGGGTTGGGTGACTGGAATCTTCTTCTCCCCAACGAGCCTGCCGATCGCCGCCCAAACAGCCCCGCCACCGCCAACCTGCAATTCCTTGAATGCCGCATTGCGCAGCTTTTCGGCGACGAGAAAGGGCCGCATCTTCTCCACACCCTGGTCGCGACCCAGATAGAGCTTCTTCTGCACGAGCCAGCGCGCGTAAGTGTCAGGCGGTATCAGGTCCTGCAGCGTGGCTTTGTCGGGGTTCTTGCGCAGCTTCAAGACCGCGGGCACCAGGCTGAGCATGCGGAACACGCCAACCTTCTCGTCGGGTTTCAGCGAAACCCCCGGTTGCAGCACGATCTCCTGCGACTGCACTGCGACCCGCTCCACCTTCTGCGAATGCCAGCGCATCCGCTTCGGCAGCGGCGGCGGCTCGCCCACAATCCAGAGGCTATGGCCCGGATGCTCGGGATGCGTGATCTGCCACATGCCGGGCCCCGCGTATTCGCCCGAGACGATGATTTCGTCGAGCGGCACTTCGGTAGTTTGGTCTGGGGTAACAGCGGGTGTGAGCGCGCTGGCGAGCGCGAGCACGGTAGCGAGAGTGGTCTGCATGGGCCTCGTTGGAGGCACGGCCATCGAAAATAGTTCCAGTGGCGACGGCGCCGCGCAGTATTTCGGGGAGTGCGCCTGAAGAGGCGCGTTGTTAGACGGAATTGTTGGCGTTCGCCGCGGAACTTCGCGGCTGCCGCGGCGTCAGAGCCAGCCGCGTTGCCGGGCGAGCCGATACGCGTCGATGCGATTGTTCGCGCCGAGCTTGCCGATGGCTTCGGATAGATAGTTGCGCACGGTGCCAGCCGACAGCCCCAGCTGTTCTGCGATCTGTGGTGCCGACAAGCCCTCGCCTGACAGACGCAATGTTTGCCGCTCGCGGTCGTTCAAAGGGTCCGACTCGTTCCAGGCCTCGACGGCGAGCGTGGGGTCGATGGCCTTGCCGCCGCGATGCACGCTGCGTAGCGCCTCGGCGAGCTTTTCCGCCGGCGAGTCTTTCAGTAAATAGCCTTTCACCCCGGCGTCGAGCGCGCGGCGCAGGTAGCCCTGGCGCGCGAACGTTGTGACGATCACCACCTTGGTGGGTATGGAATCGGCCTGGATCTTCTGCGCCAGCTCGATGCCCGTCATGCCCGGCATCTCGATATCGGTGACCACGATGTCGGGCCGCAGGCGCCGGCATTCGGACAGGGCCTGCATGCCGTCGGCCACGGCACCGAGCACTTCGATGTCGCGCTCCAGCCCGAGCAGTGCGCCAAGCGCGCCGCGCACCATGGCCTGATCTTCGGCTAACAGGATCCTGATCATCATGCCGCCAGCGGCACGGAGGCGCGCAGTAGCGTGCCGCCCGCGGGGTTCGGCCACAGCGTCAGCGATCCGCCGACGGTGTCGAGACGCTCGCGCATGCCGTTCAGGCCGTTGCCCGGCACGATGCGACCGCCGCGGCCGTCGTCGGCCACTTCCATGACCACCGCCGTGGCCTCCTTGCGCAGGCGGATGGTGACGATCTTCGCGCCGGAATGACGCCGCACGTTCGTGGCCGCCTCGCGCAGCGACAGCGCCAGCACGGTCTCGCGATCGTGCGGCAGCCGCACGTTCTCCGTCTCGCATTTGACCTTGACGCCCTGCGCTTCGAGCAGCGCTGTGGCCGCCAGCAGCTCGGCCGACAACGCGGTGCTGCGGATGCCGCTCACGGCGTTGCGCACCTGGGCGAGCGAGTCTCGGGCGACGCGTTCGACTTCGCCGATTTCAACGCGCGCGGCATCGATGTCGCGATCGATGAGCTTGCGCGCGAGCTCGGATTTCAGCGCGACCACCGACAGCGTGTGTCCCAGGAGGTCATGCAGGTCGCGGCCGATGCGCTCGCGCTCGGCGAGCGTCGCGAGCCGCGTGATCTCGTCCTGGCTGCGGCGCATCTCGCGCTGATGCATGTGCGCATACGCGGTGAAGATGGCGATGACGCCGAGCGTGATCGCCGGCACCAGCATGCTGATGAGCGCCGGGAAGTCCGCGCCCAGCAAACCCGCCTCCACGGCGAACAGGAAGATGGAGCCCGATATCACCACCACCGATCCTTTCAACGGGACCAGGTACACGACCATGAAGAAACCGAAGATCAGGTAGCCGAGCGACGACGGGTTCCAGTACGCGAGCAGATAGGCCAGCGCGAACACGCCGGCGACATAACGCAGCCGGATTGCATTCGGGCCGTCGTAGAAATACACGCACAGGTGCAGGTAGACGAACACCGGCACGCTGATCAGCGTGGGCAGGATCACGTGCAGGAACGACTGCCGGGCTAGCAGCGGCCACAGGAAGATCCAGATCAAATTGATGAGGATCACGAATGGCAGCAGGTGCATCGTCCGCCCATCCGCGCGCGTCATGTAACCCACCACCGACTCCGACGGTGGGTTGCGGATGTTCGCGATCAGTTGGGAGAGGCGCATCGTGTGCCCGGATGCTAGCTCATTCCAGGCGCAGATCGTCGACCTGGAACCGGAATGGCCCCATCGCCATGGCCACGATACCGAAGCCCTTCACATGCTTGAAGTCGGCGCCCACGTACTTCGAGAGATCGAGCTTCACTTCACGCCATTCCGGACCTGTGCTCACGGCCTGCATCAGCGGGATGTAACTTGCCGCCGTGAAGATCATGAGGGTGTAGTCCTTGCCGTCGCCGCGCACCTGGAAGCTCAGTGTCTTCTTGGCGGAAATGTCGATGGTCGACTTCATGACCTGCCCCTTGGCGAAGAAGAACGTGCCGGCCGTCGGGTATTGCGCGCCGGGGCGTACTTCGCCCGTCACCTCGAGCGCGCCCTTGCTGCCTTGCGCGCCGCCGTCGATCACCTTCTGCGTGGCCGTGGACTTGCCCTGCTGGTTTTCATCGCCACTGGCGAACAGGCCCTGGCCATAGGCCGCATGGTCGCTGCCCGCGTCGAAGCCTGCGATCAGGGGTTCCGCGGGAGCGGTTTCGTCCGCGGGCACGTCGTTCGACGCCTGGGAGGTGGGCGTGTCGGTGGCAGCGGAAGCCGCATCCGTTGCAGCGGTGGCGTCCTCCGTCTCTGCCGGCTTGCCACCGAACACGCCCAAAAATGACGCGCCGACTATTGCCGACGCGGCGAGAACGGCGACGACGACCGTGCGCCGGGGATTGCGGCCCAGCAGGCGAAAGCCGCTGCCCTGCATGCGGCGCACCGCGAGCACGAAGAAGAGCAGTGTGGTGCCGGCGAGCACGGCGAGGTGCGTCGTGCTCGTACCGACGCTGGGTTTGCCCGCGACCTGCATCGCCATCTGCGCGAGGTGGTATGACGGAAAAGCGGGCGCGATGGCCTGGATGAAGCCCGGGAAGGCCTGCAGCGGGATGAAGATGCCCGACAGGAACGCCATGGGCAGGAACACGAAGTTGATGACCGCCGGCGCGCCCTGGCCCGAGAGGATCCAACCCAGGTACATGCCGATGGCACAGAACGGCAGCGCGCCGAGCACGTCGATGAGGAACAGCTGCGCGAGCTGGCCGATGCCGAGATCCACCTTGCCGAGCGTCAGCGCCAGGATCGTGAGCATCACGGCAATGATGGCCACGAACAGCATGGTCATCGCGGCCCGCGCCAGTAGATAGGCACCGGCCGGTTGCGGCAGCGCCTGCTTGAGCCGCAGGAGGCCGAACTCGCGCTCCATGGCGATCGAGACGCCGAACCCGAAGAGGCCGGGGCCCATGGCGGCGAAGACGCCGAACCGTACGTAGGTGGTCAGCGCCGCATCGCCGCCCATCACGGGCGCGAGCACCACGCCGAACAGCAGGTAGAACATGATCGGGAAGAACAGCGTGGGCACGGAGAACGCGGGAGTGCGCAGCGCCTTCAGGAATTCGAAGCGCATCTCGCGGAAGTACGCGGCCCAGAGGCGGCTCGACGGCATCGACCCGGCGGAAATCGGCGCGGTGGTGCTCACGGCTGCGCCTCCTGGTTATCGGTAGTGAGTTCGGTGAACGCCTCGGCGAGCCCCGCGCGACGCACCTCGATGTCGGTGAGGTCGGGGTCTTCGCGGAACAGGCGCTGCAACAGGGGCTCGGCTGCGCGCGTGGTGATCTGCAGGCGGTCGCGCTCGACGGCCAGTGACAGCACCTCGGGCCAGGCGCGCACGAGCGCGGGGGCGAGTTTGCTCACGAGGCTTACCTGCTTGCGGCTCACGTTGGCGCGGATCTCGTCGACCGTACCGGTGGTGACAACCTTGCCGCGCGCCATCACGACCACACGGTCGGCGAGCGCTTCGGCTTCTTCGAGATAGTGGGTGGTGAGGACGATTGAGCAGCCCTCGTGCAGCAGGTCGCGGATCACGCGCCACAGCGCCTCGCGCGCCTGCACGTCCATGCCCACCGTAGGTTCGTCGAGGAACATCAGCTCGGGACGGCCGATGAGCGCGAGACCGAACTGCAGCTGGCGCTTCTGGCCGCCGGACAGCTTGTCGTAGCGGCGCTCGGCGATGCCCTCTAGCCCCAGGCGCTTGATCACCGCGGGCACGTCGTAGGGCATGGGGTAATAGCCCGCCACCTGTTCCAGCAGCTCGCGGCAACGCATGACGCCCGGAAGCATGACCTCCTGCATCATCACGCCGATGCGGCGGCGCCCGTCGATTTCCTGGGGAGGGTGATCGAACAGCCGCACCTCGCCCTGGTCCGCGGTCTGCAGCCCCAGCAGCATGGAGATTGCCGTGGACTTGCCGGCACCGTTCGGGCCGAGCAGCGCGAGCAGCTCTCCGCGATGGACGGCCAGATCGAATCCGTCGAGCGCGGCGACCTTGCCGAAGCGCTTCTGGACGCCAGTCAGGCTGGCCAATGTAGTTCGCGACATGTTTGCTCCCATGGACGCAGAGCATGCCGAATGGGGCCGGCGGTCTTAAGTCGACCTTGTCAGCCCGTCCATCTGACAACTGTCAGGTGGGGATCGCGCCGACCCTCAGGTGGGCGGGTGAACGACCGGGGTTTCGAGCCGCATCGACGTCGCCAGTTCGTCCTTCCCGACGCCCTCGGCGTATTCCGCGAGGATGCGCAGGTCCGCCGCGGAATCCATGGTGAATTGCGGCGAACGCTTGCGGAACATCTCGTAGATCGCCAGCGCGGCGTCCGGCCGGCCGAAACGCAGCAGGTGACGGATGAGCGTGCTGCCGATCGGGTTGAGGGCCAGTGGTATCTGCCACTTGAGCGACTGCTCGGCCGCATACAGCGCATCGCGGGCGGCGTATTCGGCGTCGAGGTCGCGCAGCCAGCGAGCCAGCGGGGCTGTCGCATCGACATGCTTGCCGATGCGCGAGTTCTCGAAGACCTCGTCCATCATTTTCGCGCGCTGCTTGAGGCGTTCGGACTCGAGCTTCGCCTCGGTGCGTTCGGGGCTGCGGCTGGGTTCGAAGCCGAGCTGGCGCCGTCTTAACCAGATGCTCGAGCCGATGAGGCCGAAGAAGCCGACTTCGGACATCAGGAAGATCGCGACCCGGATGATGTTGGAGTCGAACACTTTGCCGGCCGCCCAGTTGATGCCGGCGAACAAGACCAGTGCCGCAAGGAGCATGGCGTAGAAAGGCCCGAGGCCGCGGATCACGCGTAACCAGGAAAGCGGATTCAATGCGCGGAACGCGTTGTCGCCCATGGCGACCAGCGCGACCTGCGCCGGGAAGGCAAGCAGGAACAGCGACGCGATCACCGCGGCCGACTGCCCGCCGACTTTCCAACAGAGGGTGGCGCCTGCGATCAGCACGATGGTTTGCGTGAGCGGCCGCGTCTCGAAAGGGCTCAGCATGTCGGCGTCCATGACCGGCGGCTCGGTGGCGCCGTCAGCGATCTGCTCTATGAGCACGAAACAGTATTTCAGCACCCAGGTGTTCATCAGGAAGACGGCGATCAGCCCCCAAAAGCCCATGAGCTGCATGAAGCTCACGGCCCACAGGAGGAAGGCGATGACGGCCGTGAAGACGCCGACCATGACGAGGGCGGTGGGGCGAAACGGAACCAGAAGAACGCGCAAGTAGTCCATAATCCCGCGTGCTTTTCCCGGGAGTTCAAGTAGAGCATGGAAACGAATTCGTTTGATGCGATTGTCGTCGGGTCCGGGATGAGCGGTGGATGGGCCGCCAAGGAGCTCACTGAGAAGGGTCTGAAGACGTTGGTGCTGGAGCGCGGACGCATGGTCCGGCACCCCGACTACCCGACGGCGACCAAGGACCCCTGGGATCTGCCCTACGGCAACCGCATCACCCAGGAGACGCGCCATCGCAAGCCCGTGCAGTCGCGCACCGGCTATCCCTCGCCCGCGAACGAGCACTGGTTCGTGGACGATCTCGACAACCCGTACATCGAAGAACAGCCTTTCGACTGGCTGCGCGGCTACCACGTCGGCGGCCGGTCACTCATGTGGGCGCGCCAGAGCTATCGCTTCGGTCCGCTCGATTTCGAGGCGAACGCGAAGGAGGGTGTCGGCGTGCCGTGGCCGGTGAGCTACGAGGAGATCGCGCCCTGGTACGACAAGGCCGAGATCTTCGCGGGCATCAGCGGCAGCAAGGAAAATCTGTACCAGCTGCCCGACGGACACTTCCTGCCGCCGCACGATCTCAATTGCGTCGAGCGGGAATTCCAGCAGCGTATCGACGCGAAGCTCGGGCGCAAGCTCATCATCGGCCGCTGCGCGAACCTCACCGCGCCGCTCACGCACAACGAGAGCCCGCAGCGCGGCACCTGCCAGGCGCGCAACATGTGCATCCGTGGGTGCCCGTTCGGCGGCTACTTCTCGAGCGTGTCCGCGACGCTGCCCTCTGCCGAGCGCACGGGCAACATGACGCTCAAGCCCGACCAGATCGTCTACGAAGTCATCTACGACGATGACAAGGCCAAGGCGACCGGCGTACGCGTCATCGACGCGAACACGGGCAAGACCACCGACTACTTCGCCAAGGTCATCTTCCTGTGCGCCTCGGCGCTGGGTTCGGCGTACATCATGTTGAACTCGCTCTCGAGTCGCTTCCCGAACGGGTTCGGCAACGATTCGGGTGAGCTCGGCTGCAACATCATGGATCACAACAAGCCGGGCAATTCGAACGCGCAGGTCGAAGGGCATCTCGACGAGGCGTACACGGGCCGCCGTCCCAACGGCTTCTACATCCCGCGCTACCAGAACGTCGGCAAGGACAAGCGCGGCTATCTACGCGGCTTCGGTTACCAGGGCCGCGCGCAGCGCCAGGGCTACAGCCGCTTCAACAACACGGCGCTCATCGGCGACGAGCTCAAGAAGGCGGTGCGCGAAGCGGGTCCCTGGACCATCGGCATGACCGCCTTCGGCGAGATCCTGCCGTACCACGAGAACCACATGCGCCTCGACCGCACGAAGAAGGACAAGCACGGGCTGCCGCTGCTCGTGGTGAACGCCGTGGTGCGCGACAACGAGCGCAAGATGGAAAAGGACATGATCACCGACGCCGCGGAGATGCTCGAAGCCGCGGGCTACAAGAACGTGACCGTGCGCAGCGACAACTTCAACATGGGCAACAGCATCCATGAGAGCGGCACGGCACGCATGGGCAATGATCCGAAGAAGTCGGTGCTGAACAAGTACAACCAGGTGCATGCCTGCAAGAACGTCTACGTCACCGACGGGTCGTTCATGCCGTCGTTCGGCTGCCAGAATCCCTCGCTCACCTACATGGCTTTCTCGGCGCGCGCCGCGAACCACGCGGTGGAAGAACTCAAGAAGGGCAACATATGAACGATCAGCGTCTTCCAGAGAACGACTCTCCCGAGATGCTGGCCCGGCGCGAAGTGCTGCGGCGCGCGGCGTGGTTGTTGGGCGGCGCCATTTCCGCACCCGCGGCGTTGGCCATCCTGCAGGGTTGCTCGGCCAAGGATGCGCCCAAGGCCGCCGACTGGCAGCCGAAATTCTTCAAGGGTGATGAGGCGAAGGTGGTCACCGCAGTCGCCGACATCATCATCCCGCACACCGACACCAGCGGCGCGCTCGATGCGAACGTGCCGGCCTTCATCGATTCGATGATGGATGCGGTGTACGACGCGGATGCGCAGGCGCGCTTCCGCAGCGGCTGCGCCGAGTTCGCTACGGCCAACGCCCCGGGCAGCGCGGGCGATAAGGCATTTCTCGAGCAGAGCCGCGAAGCGCAGACCGCGATGGTGAGGCAGGCGCTCGAGGCCGCCGTGGCGGCCGATACGCAACCGCGCCCATTCATCATGATGGCGCGCGAGCTCACGCTCCTCGGCTTCTACACCTCGCAACCGGGCATCACCGAAAACATGGAATACCAGGCCGTCCCCACGGCCTACCATGGTTGCGTGCCTGTCTCGCAGATGAAGAAGCCCGTCTATTGGGAGTGAGCGGTCATGAAAAACAAGATCGTCGCAGTCGTGTCGGCCGGCATGTGGTTGGCTGCGGCGGCCACCGCCGCTGAGCTCGACATCTGGTCGAGGACCATCAACAACGACACCAACGGTGTGTGGCACGTGCAGCCCGACAAGCCCAAGTCCAAGGACGTGAAGGCCCCGGGCATTCCCGGTGAAATGGCGCTGCGCGTCAAGGCCAGGCAGGGCGCGAATCCCTGGGATGTGCAGGCGAGTTCGCCCGTCGCCGGCGCTATCGCCGAGGGCGACATCGTCATGGTCATGGCCTACCTTCGTGCCGAGCAGCCCGCGGAAGGCGGCAGCAAGATTTCGCTGCGCGTGCAGCTCGCGGGCGCGCCGTACACGTCGACCATGGATTTCACCGCGCCCATCACCACCGAGTGGCAGAGCTACTGCGCGCACCGCGTGGCCACCGCCGGGATGCCGGCCGGCAAGGGCAATGTGAATGTGCACCTGGCGACGGCCCAGCAGGTCATCGACCTGGGGCCGGTGTTCGTCTTCAACTTCGGTCCGGGCTTCGACCGCACCAAGCTCAAGGGCTGTGATGGCTGAGCGCCGGCCGCGCAGCATTCCTGACGCGGTGCGCGAGCTCTGTCTCGCGTTCCCGGAAGCGGAGGAGTTCGAGTCGCACGGCTCACCGAATTTCCGCGCGCGCAAAGGAAAAGTCTTTGCGGTGTTTGCGCTCAACCACCACGGCGACGGGCACGTGGCGCTGTGGCTCAACACGCCGGCGATGGAGCAGTCGCGTCTCATCGCCTCCTCTGCGCAGATCTACAAGCCCCAGTACGTGGGCCCGTCAGGGTGGATAGGCGTGGAACTCAATCGCGGATTCTCGTGGAAGCGCGTGATCGAGCTCACGCACATGGCCTATCGCAACAGCTCGCCGGCCAGGCTCGTTGCGCGCGCGGAGAATCCGCCGGCGATCCCCGCGCCCGCGCTGAAGATGAAGCCCGCGGAAATCGATCGTCTCAAGTCGCCGAAGGCCGCGAAGATGCTCGCGCGGCTTCGTAAAATTTGCACCGCGTTGCCGGAAACCGACGAGAGCTCGAGCTTCGGCAGCCCTACCTGGCGCGTCGCGAAGAAATCATTCGCAGTCATCTACGATTATGGCAAGGGGCTCACCATTTCTTTCTGGGTGGGCATCGAGCGGCAGGGCCCGCTCGAGATGGACCCGCGCTTTTCGATTCCGGCGTACACGGGCGCCAGGGGCTGGATCGCGCTCGATGCGACTCAGGGCATCACCGATGCCGAGTTGCGCGCGTTCGTGATCGAAAGTTACCGGCACTTCGCGCCGCGGCGCGCCATCGCAAAACTCGCCGGCTGATCACGGCTTCTCCACGTTGTCCGACGGCAACGTCACGTTGCGTGTCGGCGACGTCCCTCATTGGCGTCAGTTGCGGCTGACGCTCGTGCAGGCGCAGGGTGGGCCCGTCATTCATCTCCCCAGGGAAGGGAACCACAATGAACGGGTCCAGACATGTTCTAACTACATTGGCGATGACGGCGGCCATTGCGGCTGCCGCACCAGTTCCCAATGCCGACTATCACCGCTTCCTCGTTTCTCCACGGGTCCTCGACCCGGAAACCGCGCCGCCGACCACGGGCGACACGGACCTCGCCACGGACGCCACCGAACCGCGGTCCAGCGGTCCGTTCCGCGAAGCACCGGCAGCCTTCGACAACCGGACCAATGGCTTCGACGTACAGGGGCCTGCGTTCGGCACGCTGAACGAAGACACCGTGGTCCCGCTGCGTTCCTTCAACGACAACCGATTCATCTTCGAGGAGTTCGAGACCGTCGCGGACGGCCTGGGTCCGACCTTCAACGCCCAGGCCTGCCGGGAATGCCACCAGAACATCGTGACGGGCGGCGCGAGCCAGGTCGCCGAGCACCGTACCGGCCGCATGGAGCTGTTGCAGTTCGTCGAGTCGGCGGGTGGCTCGCTGATCCAGTCACGGTCCACGCATCCCGACGTCTTCGAGCGCGTGCCGTTCGAGGACAGCGTGAGCACGTTCCGCATCTCCACCAACACGCTGGGCGCCGGCTTCATCGAGGCCATCGCCAACGACACGCTGCTGCAGATCCGAAACGCGCAACCAGCCTCGATCCGCGGAACGGCGCTGGAGGTGGCGGTGCTCGAAGCCGGCAACGCGCCGCGCATCGGGCGCTTCGGCTGGAAGTGCCAGCACGCAAGCCTCGAGTCTTTCGCGGCGGACGCCTATCTCAACGAAATGGGCATCACCACGCCGATCCTGCCCGACGAGAACACCTCGCTCGGACGCAACGTGGGCTTCGGCACTCCCTTCGACCCGGTACAGGACCCGGAGGACGATGGCGAGGACGTCGTGGCATTCGCCAATTTCATGCGCGCGACCAAGGCGCCGCCGCGCGGTGCCATCACCGCCGATGTGCGCGCGGGTGATGTGCTGTTCAACCAGGCCGGTTGCGCCGCCTGTCACACGGCGACGGTGCGCACGGCGGCTCCGGGGACGCGCATCAACGGCGGTGTGCTGCGAGTGCGGGACGCGGTGGGCAACAAGACCATTCACCCGTACAGCGATTTCCTGATGCACAACATCGGTACGGGCGATGGCATTCCGGTACTGCCGGGGGAGGCATTCGCCGCGACGGCTGCGCAGATCCGCACGGCGCCGCTGTGGGGCCTGCGCACGCGCAACCGCCTCATGCACGACGGGTTGTCATTCACCAAGCAGGAAGCGATCGCGCGCCACGCCGGCCAGGCCGCCGCGGCGAAGACCGCTTACGACGCCCTGTCGGCGGCGCAGAAGAGCCAGCTGCTCGCTTTCCTGGACTCGCTGTGATCACAGGGACGTGAAAGGCGAAGAGCCAGAGAAGAGGGGAAATGGGTCGCGGGCCACGGATGGCTCGCGGCCCCGCGGTGCGCCATGCTCCTCTGCTTGATGCCGGCCATGCTCAGATTCTTCGGGGTCCAACGCTGAACTGCATTTCGACCACCGACTCGTGCATGCGTTCGGGGTTGGGTGGCTTGAGGAACACTTCACGGCTCGGGCCGGAGAGCGCTTCGCCGCTCGCCTCCAGATACCGGCCGATTTTCGCGGTGACCAGGTGCGCATCTTCCGGTAGCCCGACACGCACGCACACGGCCATGCGCGGCACGGCCTCCAGCGTGCGCCGCGTCAGCAGCGAGCCCGCGGGTGGCTCGATATCGCTGCCGTCGGGCAGCACCAACCCGAATTCCACGTCGATCTCGTCGGCTTCGAAACAGGGGGAGTGCGCCACGCCGACAACCAACAAGCCATTGCGCGGCGCGAACGATCGCGACTGCTCGCGCAACTCGGCAATGAGCTCACGTGCCGCGCCGAATGACGGCACCGTGCGGCGCAGCGAGATGATCTCGCAGGCCGGCTCGGCGCGCACCACCACGTCATCGGCTGTGAGCCTGCCTTCGGTTTCCAGTTGCGAGATGCGGGTCTCGATCTGTCGCAGACGCTGCGCCTCGGCCGCGAGCGTCTGCTCCACGTCGTTCCGTCGCAGCAGCAACAGGTGGCGCAGCTCCGCCGGGTCGATGTTCTTCGACACGATTTCGCGCACCTGGTCGAGGTTGAAGCCCAGGTCTTTGAGAACGAGGATGCGGTTGAGCTCCCCGAGCTGCGCCACCGTGTAGTAGCGGTACCCGGATTGCGGATCGGCGTGCGCCGGCACGAACAGCCCGATCTCGTCGTAGAAGCGGAGCAGCCGTGCCGACACGCGCGCGATGCGCGAGAAATCACCGATCCTGAACATGCCATCGCCTGTCGAGTTTCATGGAGTCCACCGTGGGCTGCTCGCGCGTCATGGCTTCGCGCATCGCCGGCAGGCGCAGCATGCGCTCGAAGTGCGCCGCGAGGCGCGGAAACTTTTCGGCATACAGGTCGAAGCCCAGGTAGCGGTAGGTGACCAGGTTCGAGGTCAACGCGTAGTCCGCCACGGTCGGCGCGTCGCCCACGAGATAGTTGCCATCGAGCTGCGAGTCGAGGTATCCGAAGTGCCGGGGAACTACGCGCGTGAGGACGTCCTGGATGCGCTCCGGATCCGGCGCAACGTTCTGCAAACGAGGGTGGACGAATACCTCGTGGAACAGCGGCCGGACCACGTCCGCGAACAGCTGGCCCGCGTACTGCTCGAAGAACAGCGCGCGGGCATAGTCGCGGGCTTCCGCGGGGTAGATGGGTTGCGCGGGGAACCGCCGCTCGAGATAGGCGCAGATCGCCGCCGAGTCCGCCAGCGTGAAGTCGCCGTCGGAGAGGACGGGAATCTTGCCCGTGGGGCTCAAGTCCCGCCAGTTCGGCGGCAGGCTGGCCGGCATCACCGGGACGACGGGCAGGCTTTCGTACTCGAGACCTTTCGCGAGCGCGACCAGGATCACTTTGCGGGTATGCACCGAGACCGGTACGCCATGGATCTTCAGCATGGGAGGCTCCTTGTTTGTAGCCTCGAGGCTGGGCATTGACGTTACGGCAAGGTCAAGGGGCTTTGGGCGGCGTCGCGTTGCGGGCTGTTTCCACGTCCTTCGCCACCTGGTCGCGGAGGAGCGCCCAGTGGAAGAGGTTCTGCGGGTTGGCGTCGAAGGAGTTGTGGTTGTAGTGGGTCAGAGGCATGTCGTTATAGATAGGGCGGCTGATCCTCACCACTTCGTCCCAGAAGCCCAGCGCCTTCGTGAGGTGCTCGATCGCGGCCCGCTTGTGTGACTCGCCGCCGAGCGTACGGTAAGTCTGCAGTTCGACTCCGCCGCGCAGCTTTTCGGCGAGATGCGCGCCGAGGTTCGACCAGATGCGGACATCCGCGACCTCGTACATCAGCGAGGCGTTCCCCGAGGTGTCGATGTCTTTGACCGCCTGCAGGGCTTCCTTCACGCGCGCGTCGAGGAAGTCCGCTGTCATGAGCGGCGAGATTTTTCCGGGCGCGGCGCGGCCACCCGGCACGAATTCCTTGATCGACAGGTAGTCGGGGTCGAGCGTCGGTTGATCGATGAGCGCGTCGATGCCGATGTACTTCGTGACTTCGCCCTGCAACGCGAGGAAGCCCTCACTGTAGAGCGTGAAGTCCCATTTCGAGTCGTAGATCTTCGCGAGCGTCAGCGGCACTTCGCTGGCGAGCGAATAGGCGCGCATCAGTGGCGAGGCCTTGTCGCCATAGCGTCGTTGGAAATCCGCGGCGAATACCGTGTCGGGGGTCGCGGGGTCATAGAGGAGGCGTCCCCAGAGCTCGTAGAACAGCCATTGTCGCTGGAACGCCCATTCCCAGTTCACGGGGTCTTGCGACGACGTGAAATAGTCGAGCGCCGGGATATAAGTCTCGGATCCCACGAAGTAGCCGCCGACATGGTCGGCCCGGCCGTTCTCGGCGATATGAGCGCGGATGAAATCAGCATCCCCCCAGCGAAGCGCGAAGAAGTCTTCGTTGCGCACCTGCCACACGATCCGGTAATTCGTCGGTGTCGGCTTGAAGTAGGTGTCGCCGAGCTTGCCGCCATGCACCTTGACCAATTTTGGCGTCGAGTGGCCATGGGACCAGTTGAACTTCATCTCCACCCAGATCGGGCCCGAGAACCGATTGCCGAGGTTTTCCATGGCGGTGCGTGTGAGCTTCTCGACGTCGGTGCTTACGCCGGGGCCAGAGTCGAGGCCCGAGGAGAACGGCACCCGGTGGATGAGCTTGACCGGCCGCGACTTGTTGGCTTCGAGCGCTCCGGCGATATAAACCTCGTCGACGAATTTCTGGCGCTGCGACGGCGTCATGCCTGCCATGCCTTCGCCATGCGATACGCCGATGCCGTCGACATCGGGATATTCCACGAGCATCTGCGTGACGCTTTCGCGCAGGTAGCGCTTCGTCACGTCGGAAGTGTCGCCCTCGACGTAGTAGTGAGGATAGTAGTTCTTCTGCGCGGGGTTGTGCGCCTTCTCGAACTCCTCGCTGACGAAGATGCTCCAGAACACCACATAGGTGTCGAGCCCGCGCTCCTTGGCCATGCGGAAGATTTCCCGGTACAGGTGCCGCCACTCCGCGAATTGCGCATCAGTCCACTTGCTGGCCTCCGGGAAATGCTTCGGCCGGATCATGTAAGTGAACGGATGCATCGTCCAGAGCGAGAAGGAGTTGAAGCGGTTCTCGACCATCATGTCGAGATACGCGCGCCAGAACCCGAGGTCATGCATGGTGGCCGCGTGCTGCTGCAGGGCGGAGCTCGGCCGGTAGCTGTCCCAGGGCGTGTTGAGCTTGATGCCGCGGAAAGCGAGACGCGGCGTGTCGCCACGGCCCGAGAGCTTGTCGAGCGGCACCTCATCGTGCAGTTGCCGTCGCGCCTCGAGCGCGCCGTAGATGAGGCCACGCGCATCGCCGCCGATGATGAGGGCGCGGCCTTTGCGCGCCGTGATGCGGAAGGCCTCGGCGCCGAGCTTGGGATCTATCGCGAGCTCGATGCGCCCGGAGGGAGGCAGCTTTCGCTGGAAGCGTGCAACCGAGGAAAAGGCGAGCGGCTCTTCGAGTCGGTGCTTCGCATACTCGACCTGCGGGGTCTTCAGCTTCGATACGACTTCGATGCCCCGATCGGCCGCGTTCGCGAGTACCGACGAAATCAGCAGCGCGAACAGGAATGTTAGACGTGAAAACACTCGGCCCCCTTCGTTCATGACTCGTTCGTCGTCCCGTTGTCCTCCCGCGCGAGGCACCGAGACATGTCGGAAACTAAATGCGGCAGGCGCACAACACAACTGTCCGATTGCAATGTGGACACCATCGCGGCATAAACGCGGGCGGATCGGTTGTCGGACGAGTGGGGGCTCAACCTCGCGGCCGGATTCAAGGACGGATTCACACAACCAGGGGGACCTCATGTCACGCAGATATTCCATTGCGTGGCGAAGCCTGTGCGCATTTTTTGCGCTTGCCTGCTTCGCCTTCGCGGCTCAATCACAGACCCTTCCCACGGCCCAGCAAGTTGCCAGCAACATCACCGTTGGCTGGAACCTCGGCAACACACTCGAAGCGCAATGCGGCGAGACCGCCTGGGGCAACCCGGTGGTCACGCAGGCATTCATCAACAGCGTCAAAGCAGCGGGCTTCAATGCCATCCGCATACCGGCGGCGTGGGATTGCCACTCCACCAACTCGGTCATCGATCCGGCGTGGATGGCGCGCGTGAAGCAGGTGGTCGATTACGCCATCGGCCAGAACATGTACGTCATCCTCAACATCCACTGGGATGGCGGCTGGCTGGAGGAACATCCGCTGTACTCGTACCAGGTGGCCAACAACCAGAAGCAGACCGCGTTCTGGACGCAGATCGCCAACACGTTCAAGACCTACGACCAGCACCTGCTGTTCGCGGGCACGAACGAAGTGCATGCCGACTACAACACGCCGACGGCCGAGCACATCGAGGTGCAGCAGTCGTACAACCAGACCTTCGTGAATGCGGTGCGCGCCACCGGCGGCAACAACGCGTCACGCACGCTGGTCGTGCAGACGTACAACACCAACGCGTGGCACGGGCTCAACTACTTCTCGCTGCCGACGGATAGCGCGTCGAATCGGCTCATGGTCGAGATCCATCACTACGATCCGTACGACTACACGCTGAACCAGAGTGGTTCATGCCTGTACTGGGGCGCGCCATATCCCTCGCAGGGCGCGTGCACCTGGGCGCAGGAAGCCTATGTCGACGACCTCTTCAACCAGGTGCGTGCGAAATGGGTGGCAGTCGGAGTTCCGGTGATCATCGGCGAGTACGGCGTCGCGACGCGGCCCAACCTCAACCTCGAGTCGCGCGCGTACTACCTGCGCTACATGAACGAGGCGGCCGCGCGCTTTGGGCTCAAGACCTTCTACTGGGACAACGGCGTACTGCCGAGCGCGGGCAATGGCTTCGCGCTGCTGAATCGCACCACGGGCGCCATCGTCGACCAGGCTGCGCTGAATGCCATCATGCTGGGCGCGGGTGTCGGCAACCCCAACAACAGCTACACGCTGACCACGGCCGTGAGCGGCAGTGGCACCGTGACCCGAAGTCCCAATGCGACTACCTACTCGGGTGGCACGGTGGTGACGCTGACGGCGGCAGCTGCGTCCGGCAACCAGTTCGCGGGCTGGACGGGTGATCTGAGCGGCACCACGAATCCGCAGTCGGTGACGATGATCGCCAACCGCAACGTGACGGCCAACTTCGTGCCGACGGGCTCAGGCGGCACGGGCAGCATCCTGCGCGAGTACTGGCTGAACGTAACGGGCGGCACGGTGGCGAGCCTCACCGGCAATGCCGCGTATCCGGCGAGCCCGACCGGCAGTGAGCAGCTCACTTCGCTCGAAGGCGCGACCAACACGGGCGACAACTATGGCGATCGCGTCCGCGGCTACATCCACCCGCTGGTGACCGGCTCGTACACGTTCTGGCTGGCGAGCGATGATGGCGGCGATCTGCTGCTGTCCACCAACGACAATCCGGCCAACGCCACGCGCATCGCGTACGTGAGCGACTGGACGGGTTCGCGCGAGTGGACCAAGTACGCCTCGCAGAAGTCCGCGGCGATCACGCTGGCCGCCGGACAGAAGTACTACGTCGAAGTGCTGCACAAGGAAGCCACGGGCGGCGACAACTTCGCCGTGTCCTGGCAGGGGCCGGGCATCGCGCAGGCGGTGATCGGCGGTCAATTCCTGTCGCCGTTCGTGCCCGGTGGTACGAGCAACTACACGTTGTCGGTGAGCAAGGCTGGCACGGGCAGCGGCACCGTGACCTCGGCGCCGTCGGGCGTGAATTGCGGCAGTGCCTGCAGCGCTGCGTACGCCAGCGGGACGTCGGTGACTCTTACCGCCGCCGCGGCCGGTGGCTCGACATTCGCGGGATGGAGCGGGGCGTGCAGTGGCACGAGCACCTGCACCGTGTCGATGACGGCGGCGCGTTCGGTGACGGCCACGTTCAATGGCTCCGCTTCGTTCTCGCTGAGTGTGACCAAAGCCGGCAACGGTTCGGGCACCGTGACGTCTTCGCCCACAGGCATCAACTGCGGCAGCACCTGCAGCGCCAACTACTCGAACAACACCTCCGTGACGCTCACGGCGGCGCCCGCGAGTGGTTCGACGTTCGCCAGCTGGAGCGGCGCGTGCACGGGCACGGCTTCGTGCGTGCTGGCGATGACGGCTGCGCGCAACGTGATCGCGACGTTCAACACCAGCGGCACGAGCACTCCGTGCGCGAACCCGGTGACGTTCACCAACAACTCCGGCAATTTCAACACGACGGCCGCGGTGTGCTACCGCACGAGCCAGAACATTGCCGGCTGGGGGTGCTCGAACTTCGACGGACGTTCGGTGACGGTGGGAGGCGTGGCGCGGAGTTGCGGCGCGCTGCCGTTGACGAAGTCAGCCGACGGTTACACGTACTTCTCGGTGACCGCCGGCACGTACGCGTGGGCGAGCCTGTACGTCTGGTGACGAGTACCGCGCGCTGAGGCGCGTTGACCGACTTCTTTCTCGCGGTGTCCAGCGTCCGTCGGCGCTGGACACCCGCGACGGAGGAGCGGGGTAAGCTCAGCGGTCAGGTCGGCGGCTTCGCGGCGGTCTTCTCCGCCTGCGCCGCTTCCATCGCGTGCTGCATCTCCGCCTGGATCATCGGCATGACGTCGGCCATGTAAGGGCCAAACTTCTCCAGCGAGGATTTGCCTTCCGGCGAGCCGTAGAACTTCGCCATGGCGTCGAGCTCACGCGTCGTGAAGTACTTGACCATGGAGATGAGCATGGCCTGCTT
>DATLDQ010000061.1:0-8916 GCA_035525785.1 Steroidobacteraceae bacterium
TTCGAAGATCATGTCGTTCATATCCGCCAGCGTCGCCAGCGACGTACCCGACTGGAACGTGCTCGACTCGAGGATGAATGCGCCTTCCTTGTTCGGTGCATCCAGCACGGTGCCATCGATGGTGGCCGGAATCATGTTCGAAACCATGCCTTTGGTGGCGCCGGTGCGCATCAGCAGCAGCCCGTTCTCGGCCGACACCACGGCCTCTTTCTGCACGTCGTAGGTGGTCTGATAGGTGTTGAACTGCGACTGCGAGATGACGCCCTCCTTGACCAGCTTGCGGTACCGCTCGAGGTCCGTGGCCTGGTTCTGCAGGTTGAGCTTGGCGGACTGCAGCTGCGACTCCGCCTGGCTCACATCGAGCATGTTGGGCCGCAGCGCGATGCGCGCGATGACCTGGCCCTTCTTCACGATCTGGCCTGGCGTCACGTACAGCTTTTCGACGACGCCGGACACCTGCGCCTTCACTTCGATCTCGCGCCGCGGGATCACTTTGCCGATGGCCACGGTCTTCTTGACGATGGTCATCGTGGCCGGGCTGTCCACCTGGTAGACGACGGGCGTGCCCTGCGACTTCTTGTAGAGGAACACCAGCGTGCCGACAAACACCAGGACGATGACGCCGAGCGCCAGGAACTTGAGAACTCTTTTCATTGTTTACTCGTCTTGCAACGCGAGAATGGGATTCACGGCGGCCGCCTTGGCCGCGGGTAACAGCGAGGCCAGCAGGCCGGCGGAGATCAACACCGCCAGCGCGATGAGCGCGGTGCTGAACTCCACTTCGGGGCGCGAGAAGAAAGTGGCGCTGCCACCCGACGCGCTCAGTAGTTTGGCGATACCCTCGATGAGGGCCGTGCCCACCACCAGCCCGCTGTAGCCGGCCACCGCCGTGATGAACAGCGACTCCTGGATGATCATCGCCACGATGGAACCGGGCGTCGCGCCGAGCGCCTTGCGCAGCCCGATCTCGCGCGTCCGCTCCTTCACCACGATCAGCATGATGTTGCCGACGCCGATGGCGCCCGCGAAGATCGTGCCGATGGCGACGATCCAGCTGAACGCCTGGATGCCCGACAACAGGCTCTGGACCTTGTCGAACTCATCTTGCAGGTTGAAGCTGCCGAACACTCCCTTGTCGTCGGGGCTGACCTTCTTGGTCTGGGACAGATAGGCTTTGACGTCTGCCTCGGCCTTGCTGGCGTTGATACCCGGCTTCGGCAGGATCATGAAGCTCCCGATCCAGCCCGTCTGGTTGAACGCGTAGCGCAGCGTGTCGTTCGGCAGGTAGATGCGCTCGCTCTCCTGCTGCTGGTTGCCGTTCTGCAGGGACTCGTACACGCCGATCACCTTGAAGCTGATGCCATTCACGGTGATGTCGGAACCGACGACCTGCTCACCCTTGACGTACAGCTGGTCGCGCACGCGATTGCCGATGAGCGCCACCTTGCGCCGCTCGCGCTCGTCCAGCGCGTTGATCGAGCGGCCCTCCACTATCTTCATGCTCTGGATGTTCTCGACGCCCTGCCAACCGCCTTGCACGCTGAAAGCGCCATTCTTGGACTTGTGAACGGTGTACGGCGCGCTGCCGCCCCATAGACCTACCGAGTTCTGGCCCTTGACCAGGCCGACGGTGCGCACGTTCCTCATGATGGCATCGACGTCGGCCGGCTCGAAGGCGATGTCGCGGCCCACGGGCAGGCCCTGCCAGGCAATCTGCGTCTTTCCGCCGTTCCAGATGAAGATGAAGTTGGGCACGCGTGGGAAGCCGTCGAATACGCCGTTCTCGAAGCCCTTGCCCGCGCCCAGCAGCACCGTGAGCATGAAAATGCCCCAGAACACGCCGAACGCGGTGAGGATCGAACGCAGCTTGTGCCGCCGCAGGGTGCTCAGTATCTCGCGCCATTTGTCGACGTCGATCAGCACCGCGCTACTCCGCCTTCATCGCTTCGGTGGGCGTGATCTTCGCGGCGCGCAGCGCGGGCACGAGGCCGGCGATGACACCGACGGCGACCAGCAGCACGATCGCGGTGATCGCCACTTTGAAGTCGACTTCCGGATTCATGAAGTACGGCGTCTTCGCGCCGGACTTGCGCAAGACGAAGGCAACGAGCTCGAGCAGCCCCACGCCGAGCACCAGCCCGAGGTACCCGGCGATGCCGGTGACCAGCGTGGATTCCATCAGCAACGTGCTCACGATGGTGAACGGCGTGGCACCGAGCGCCTTGCGGATGCCGATCTCGCGCGTCCGCTCCTTCACCGTGATGATCATGATATTGCTGATGCCGACGATGCCGGCCGTCAGCGTGCCCAGGCCCACGAACCAGATGAACACGCTGATGCCCGTGAACAAGCCGTTCACGCGCTTCGCGGGCTCGGCCATGTTGAAGGAGTTGACGCCGCGGTTGTCGTCCGGCGCCACGTCGTGCCGGCGTTTCACGAGCGCCACGATGTTCTTCTGCAGCTCGAAACCGTCCACGCCCGGTTCCGGCCGCAGCCAGATGTTGGAAATCGCGCCGCCACCGCCGTACACCTTGTCGTAGGTGGATTGCGGCAGATAGACGGCCTCCGACGCACGCCCCTGGTTCATCTTGTCGTGGAACACGCCGGTGACGGTCATGACCACTTCCTTCACCTTCACTTGCTTGCCCACCGGGTCGACGCCCTTGTCGAACAAGCGGTCGACGACGGCACTTCCCAGAGCGACGACCTTGCGCACCTCACCCACGTCGAAGGAATTGGTGCGGCGACCGAAAGTGAACGGCAGTTTCTCCTTGAGCCTGAAGTACTCGTCGGGGATGCCATGCATCTGCGCGTTGCTGTTCTTGCCGTTGTACGAAACGGTCGCCTCGTACTGCGATCGGTCGCCCGAGATGGAGCGCACGCCGCGGATCTGCTGGCGGATGGCCTCGACGTCGCCGTCCTCGAGCCGTATGTGTCGACCCAGGCCCATGCCGCGGTAGGCGACGCTGGTGTCGCCCGACCACAGGATGATGACGTCGAGCGGTTCGCTGCCGAAATCGTCCATCACGCCGTTTTCCATGCCGCGGCCGAAGCCGAGCAGCATGATCAGCATGAAGATGCCCCAGAAGACGCCGAACGCCGTGAGAACCGTGCGCAGCTTGTTCCGCCGCAGCGTGAACCAGATCTCCTGCAGGCCGTCGAGCATCAGGCGGTTTCCAGCTGCGACGCGAGATGCGTGGAAGTCACGAGGCCGTCCTTCAACGTGATCTGCCGCTGCGTCTGGTTCGCCACATCCTGTTCGTGCGTCACGATGATGATCGTGTTGCCACGCGAGTGCAGGTCCTTGATGAGCGCCATGATCTCGCCGGTGGTCCTGCTGTCGAGCGCGCCCGTGGGCTCGTCGGCAAGGATTACCTTGGGTTGCGCGATCATCGCGCGCGCGATCGCCACGCGCTGCTTCTGGCCTCCCGACAACTGGTTGGGCATGAAATCCTTGCGATCGGAAAGCCCCACGAGGTCGAGGTATTCCTCGGCACGGCGGTTACGCTCCCGGCGGCCGACACCCTGGTAGTAGAGCGGCAGCGCCACGTTCTCCGCCGCGTTCTTGAACGGCAGCAGGTTGAAGGACTGGAACACGAACCCGAGCATGCGGTTGCGCAGCCTCGCGGCCTCGGTCTCGCCCATCCGGCGTACGGGCCGGCCGTCGAGCAGGTACGACCCCTCGTCGAAGCCGTCGAGGATCCCGAGGATATTGAGCAGCGTGGACTTGCCCGAACCCGACGAGCCCATGATGGACACCAGCTCGCCCGCACGTATATCCAGGTCTATGCCTTTCAGCACGTGCAGGGACTGATCGCCGGTACGGTAGTACTTGTGGATGCCTCGAAGTTCGATCATGCGGTGTTGTTCTGTTGTAGGCCCATGATTCCCCGGCCCATGGCTCATCGTCGGACCGGCCGACGGCGGATCCGTTCAACGTTCAAGGGCATACAGGAATTAAGACGAGGCAACCGGCCGGACGGTTGCAGCCGTCCGAGTATGCCAGTAGTCAGTGGCAACTGCCTCCCGCCCCGGCAACCCACCCGCCGCCCTCATCGGCCGCCTCTTTCAGTCCGCAGGCGGACTCCCACGCTTTCGGGTGTCCTGAAGTGATGGTGCGGCCGAGGCGGAAGTGGTGTCGTAAAGCCCACGATCTATTCAACCCGGAGGGATCATGGAAAACCAGATTCTGGAAAAAGCCGAACAACTGCCCGGTGGCGAGAAGATAGTCGAGGCGGCGCATACCGCCGCGGCGGCCATCGAGGACGCCACTGACTACCTGCGCGAACAGGACTGGAGCGAAATGCTCTCCGACGCGCGCGAGCTCATGAAGCGCCACCCGGGCGCCATGCTGCTCACCGCCGCGGCGGTGGGTTTCCTGCTGGCGCGGTCGGTCGCGCGAAACTGACAAAGGAGTTCCTGACAATGGATAGGCCCATTTCCACGGTGTTGAGCGACATCATGGGCAACGTGCAGGCGATCATCCGGTCGGAAGCCCGCCTCGTGAAGACCGAAGTCTCCGAGGAGCTGAAGAAATCGAGCGGCGCGGCCATCATGATCGGCGCGGGGCTCGTGATGCTGATCTTCAGCGGATTGTTCGTACTGGTTGCAGCCGTGTACGCCTTGAGCCAGGTGGTGCCTTTCTGGGCTGCGGCCCTGATTGTCGCGGCCGGCGAAGGCTTGATGGCCGCGCTGTTGGTCGGGCTCGGAATCCGCAAGCTCAGACACGTGCGTGCGGTGCCCAAGACCGCCGAGACCATGAAGGAGAACGTCGAATGGGCCAAACATCCGACCAGATAGTTTCCGAGATCGACCGGACTCGCGACGAGCTCCGATCGAACTTCCAGGAACTCGAAGCGCGCGCGAAGGACGCCGCGGACTGGCGCAACCAGTTCCGCCGCCACCCGGCTCCGATGATGGTGGCGGCGATGGTCGGCGGAATGCTGCTGTCGATGATGCTGGGTCGGCGCTGAGCGTTGCAGTGGACAGGAGGTCAGCGCACCGACACGGGGGCGCTGGTCACCGACACACCGTTCTCGTCGAAGGCCTCGACCGCCACGTGATAGCTCACGCCGGCAGTCAGCGCGCGCAGCTCGAGGGATGTGCCCTGGTCCGCGAAGACCTGGTAGGTCAGGTTCAGGCGATCCGGCTTCACACCCCAGCGCACGTTGTATCCGACCGCCCCAGGCACGCGCCGCCAGCTCACCGTCATCGCGCGGCCTTCCAAGCGCCGGGCCTTGACGCCGGCGGGCGTGGCCGGCGCCGTACCCCCCGCATCGCCGAACACCCGCAGATCGCTGATGGCGAGGTTCGCCGCGCCCACATGCCCATGCACATAGCGGACGTAGCGCGCGCGTACCGGCGCGGGCAGTTGGAAATACGCATTGGGCCGATCGCGTTTGTCCGGCCCGGTGCGCGCCAGTGCCGTCCAGCGCTTTCCGTCGAGCGAAGACTCGAGCGCGAACTCCGTGTAGATGTCGGGGGCGTCGGCATAACGATTCGATAGATAGTCCGCGAAGTTGACCTGCAGGGCGCGCAGCGTCTTCGGCGCGCCGAGATCGACGGTGAGGGTCTGCCCGGCGGCGGTCGACGCGGCGACCCAGAAGGTGCGCGGGTCTTCATCGGTCACTTTCTCCAGGCCGACGCCGGGAGACGGCGACGCGTTCGCGGGTTTGCGATATGACAGCAGCATCCAGCCCGTGAAGAGGCTTTCGGGATCAGCGACCCCCTCCGGCATGTAGTGCGGAAAATCCGCGAAGCGCGTGTCCACCGACATCTGGCCGTCATCGCTGAACGCCGCGGGGAAGAGCGCGATCCGCCGCTCGAAATTCCAGTTGTGGCCTATCCACGGCGTGCCGGTGTTCCACCAGTTGCCGTGCGCATCCTGGAATGTATTGCCGTGCCCCGCGCCGTGGACGAAACCGCCGGGCTTGTAGCCTACCGGGTTGTACTCGGCGTATTCGAATGGACCCAGCGGCTGGTCAGAGACATAGGTTCCGGTGGCGTAGACGTTGTACTCGGTGCCCGGCGCAGCGTACTGCAGGTAGTAGCGACCACCTTGTTTGGTCATCCACGCGCCTTCGATGTAGACCGGCTGGCCTTCACCCGTGTGGTCGGGCCCGAACCGTTCCCAGCCATGGCGCTTCGGATCGAGCGTCACCAGCGCGCGCGGTTTGCCGATGTAGCGGATACGCTGCTGCGACTCCGCTTCGCTCAGGTCGACCTCGATGCCATAGAGCGGGAAGGTGTGCGACGACCCCCAGTAGAGATACCAGCGGCCGTCGTCATCCTTGAAGAGCGCCGGATCCCACGGGCCCGGCTGCACGTGTTCGGGTTGCGCGGCGCCCGGTCGCCACGGTGTGATCCCGCCCTCCGCTTCGCCCGATACCGCGCCCGGCAGTTCCGGCGGGCGACGCGTGAGGAACTCCAGCTCGCCGCGCGCCGGATCCAGCGAAAAGAAGATCGGGTCCGGTCGCGTCATCGACGGCATGAGGATCAGGCGATCGCCGTCGGAGATCGCCGCGGGAGCCACGATGCTGGCCACCGGCCAGCGCGTGGGTTTGATGAAACGCCAGTCGAGCAGATTGGTGGAGCGCCAGTATCCATCGGCGAGGGTCATGAACAGGTAGTAAGCGTCCTTGTGACGGACGATGACCGGGTCCGCGCCCGTGCGATAGGAGATCTGCTCGTTGACCTGTTCGAAGTTGTAGCGGTAGTCGACGTCGACGGGGTTGGCGTACGTTCGTCGCGGATCCTCCGCGGCGGACCCCGGGGGCGCGGCACCGCACAGCGCCGTGAAAACCGTGAGCGCGAGCACGCCCAGTCTTTTCATGAATACAGCCTCTTCACGAGGATGGTTTCTTCATGGCGGCATTCCCCAACAGCGACAACGCATTCCCCGTCCCCGCACCGAGCGTGGTGTTGTCGAAGATGCACCAGGTCGGGATCCGGCGCCGCCGTAGTTCCCGCAGCTTGACCGCGAGTGAATCGAGAAAGTCCTCTTCGTACGACGAGTAGTAGATGCGCGGCGAGCCGTGAAGCCGGTAGTACGCGAGGCCGGCCCACCCGCCGGGCTCGCCATCGCCTTCGGCGCGGGGTGGGTCCGCGGCGACGCGCGCCACTTCGAAGTCTTTCAGGACGATATCGGCGCGGCTCTCGAACCACGTGGCGTGTCGCGGCTCGATCGCTACCCCGCGGTCGAATCGTTTGCGCAGCAGCTTGAAGAACGCGCGCACGGTGCGCGCGTCGAAGTCGAGGCTCGGCGGGAGTTGCACGAGCAGGCAGCCGAGACGCGAACCAAGCGGCGCGAGATCGTCGAGGAACGTGTCGAGCAGCGGCGCGGTCTTCGCGAGGCGCTGGTCATGCGTGATGGTGCGCGGCAGCTTCACGGAGAAGCGGAAAGACCGCGGCACGCTCGCGGCCCAGCGCTCGAAAGTCGTCGCGCGATGCGGGCGATGGAAAGTGGAGTTGATCTCCACCGCGGGCAGTACCTGCGCGTAACGCTCGAGGTGGCTTCCTCCCGCGGGGAAGCGGTGCTGATCCGTGCGCGGGATGCTCCAGCCAGCGGTTCCGATGAAGGTCTTCGAGGGCACGTAGCGACCGATTCGGGATTCAATCCCGTCCGAAGGGAGGTCGCAGGGAGTTGTCGCCCCAGTCGAAGTTGACCAGCCAGCCGCTCGTCTCCTGCGCAAACAAGGCGGCACCGCGCCGACTCTTCAGCGCGAGCGACCGGCCCTGCCCCGCCGCGCGCATTCCCGAAGCCTCGAACATGATCTGCATCTCGGGATGGGACGAAGTAAGCAGTATTTCGCGGGGCCGCGAATCACGTTCGCTGACCAGCGCCACGGCCTTCATGATGCCCGCCGCCAGCAATCGCGCGTCGCTGCCATCGGCGTGTGAAACGACGATGCGGTTCGCGCGCTCGTGGAGAACCACGTAGCCGATCAGTCCCGCCGCGGCGGTGATCTCGAAGAGCCGGTATTTCGCAAATGGCAGATCCAACGCGTATCGCCAGCGCAGATATTCGAGATCGGGCGCGAGGCGCAGCAGGAATGGGGACGAGAGCGTCGCGAGCGCGTCTCGATACTCGAATTGTTCGCGCACCTCGATCGGCGGGACCTGCAACGCGGCGACGCGCTTGCGGACGTCGTCAGTGAAGCACGCGCGCAGCAACCGCTTGGCCAGGCGTCGCGCCAGGTTCTCCCCCGCACGAGGCGCATATCTCATGTTCGCCTGGTAAATGCGCACGTCGGGGTAGTAAGTCCAGTTCTGCGCCCGCAGGATATTGTGCGTATCGGCGCTGCCACCGAACACCATGGCAACCGGCGCGCTCTTCATCCACGTCAGGTACAGGAAACCGCCGACGCCCGAGTGCGCGGCTGCGAAGTTCGAGCCGAATGCGACCTCGTGTCGCTCGCCGCGATACTCGAACGGCATCTTCTCGATACCGATCGACCCGATGACGGCATCCTGCTCGTCGAGCGCCAGGTGCAGCTGGCACCGCTCCTTCGTGGCGTAGTAGTAGTCGACGAACGATCGATCCGTTAGTCCCGTTTGCGGCGGCGCGAAGCGCTGCAGGGACGGAAACATCTGCGGGGTGTATCGGACGAGGCGCATTGCGCTTCAGGGCTGGCCGCCCGACAACACGATGCTTTCGCCCGAGAGAAACGACGCTTCCGGCGACAACAGGAACCTGACGGTCCCGACCACGTCTTCGGGTGAACACAACCGGCCGAGCGGGACGCGCGCAGCCTCGAGCTTTCGCGCCCTGGCGTCCGACTGCTCGTTCATGCCCGTGGGGACGAACGAAGGGCAGACCGCATTGATCGTGATCTTCTTGCGCGCGAGCTCGGGCGCCAGCAATTTCACCGTCTGCTCGAGCGCGGCTTTCGAGAGCGAGTAGGTCGAGACCGCCAG
>DATLDQ010000069.1:0-20195 GCA_035525785.1 Steroidobacteraceae bacterium
GAATGGTTCGAGATGGTGGACCTGTTCGCCGCCCTGCGCGGCATGTTCAAGCCCATCGTGAATTCCTCCTCGGTCTCGCTGGTGTTCGACGAGCCCGAAGGCGCCATCAAGCTGTACACCGACGACAAGAAGCTGTCGCAGATCCTGCGCAACTTCATCTCCAACGCGCTCAAGTTCACCCAGGCGGGTGAGGTGCGCGTGTCCGTGCGACTGCCAGACGCGGACACCGTCGAGTTCGCGGTCCGCGACACCGGCATCGGCATCGCACCCGAACACGTGGAGATATTATTCAGCGATTTCGTGCAGCTCAACGTCCCGCTGCAGAAGCGGCTGCGCGGCACCGGCCTCGGACTGTCTCTGGCGAAGAAATTCGCCGAGCTTCTGGGTGGCACGGTCGGCGTCGAAAGCGAAATCGGCAAGGGCTCGCGGTTCTGGGTGCGGCTGCCAACACGGGTGAGCGCGTGAGCAACATGCTGCCTCAAGCCATTACTCAGCAGCGCATCCTGGTGGTGGACGACAACCCTTCATCGCTCTACGCCACCACGCGCATCCTGCGCGCGGCCAGTTTCGAAGTGATCGAGGCGGTAACCGGCGGCGAGGCGCTGCAAAAGGCCGACCAGGAGGTCGGGCTCATCGTCCTCGACATCAACCTGCCGGACATCGATGGGCTGGAAGTCTGCCGGCGCCTGCGCGCTCGCAGCGACACGGCCTATCTACCGATCGTGCACCTCACCTCGACCTACCTCGCCCAGGACCACATGGACCAGGGTCTGAGCGCCGGCGGCGACAGCTGGCTCACGCACCCGGTGGAACCGCAGGTACTCATCGCCACGGTGCGCGCGCTGCTCTTCGCGCGGCAGGCGGACATCATCAAGCGGACCACGGACGCGCGGTTCCGCACCGTGTTCGAGCTCGCTTCGAGCGGCATCGCCCTGTTCGATCCGGAACTGGTGTTCATCGACGTCAATCCCGGTTTCTGCAAGATCGTGGGCCGTGAACGCGGCGACCTGGTCGGCAAGCATTGCGCGGCAATCCTCGCTCCCGCGCCCGAGGACCCGTGCACGATGCTGCGCCAGGTGCTCGCCGCAGCCGGACACTGGGAAGGCACGGTGGCCGTGCAGCGGCCCGACGGCAGCGTCGGCGAAATCGAATGGCGCATCGTCGCGGAGAGCGGCGATGGCGCGCGCATCGCCATCGCCACCAATGTCACCGAACGCGAGAAACTGCTGGCCAGCGAACGCGCCGCGCGCACCGAGGCCGAGCGCAGCAACCGGCTCAAGGATGAGTTCCTGGCGACGCTCTCGCACGAGCTGCGCAATCCGCTCAATGCCATTCTGGGCTGGGCCAGCGTCCTCAAGCGCAAGAACGTGACTCCCAACATGGTGGCGCAAGGCATCGACGCCATCGAGCGCAATTCACGCGTGCAGAGCCATCTCATCGAAGACCTGCTCGACTTCGCCGGCATCCGCTTCGGCAAGATGCGCGTGGAGCTCGAACCCATGCTGCCCGCGCGCGCCGTCAGCGCGGCCACCGAGATAGTGCATTCGCAGGCGCAGAAGAAAGGGGTTGCCATCGATCTCAGCGTGTCCGACCCCGACGCCCATGTGCTGGCCGACGATTCGCGCCTGCAACAGGTCGTCTGGAACCTGCTCACCAATGCCATCAAGTTCACGCCGGACGGCGGGCACATCCGCGTCGCGGCCGGCATCGTCGATGAGGCCTACGAAATCGCGGTCACCGACACCGGTCGCGGCATCGACCCGGATTTCCTGCCCCGGATATTCGAACGGTTCAGCCAGCAGGAATCCGGCACGGGCAAGAGTTTCGCCGGCCTCGGCATCGGCCTCACCATCGTCAAGCACCTCGTCGACATCCACCAGGGCACGATCAACGTAGAGAGCGACGGCGTCGGCAAGGGCGCCACTTTCCGCGTGCGGCTGCCGCTCACGGAGCAGAGGCCGAGCGCCGCGGCCGCCGACCACACCTCCCGGCTCAGGAAGCTGCGCGTGCTGGTCGTCGAAGACGACCCCGACGCACGCGCGCTGATTGCGCGGATCCTCAACGACTCCGGCGCGCAACCCATCGAAACGTCGAGCGCCGAGAATGCGCTGGACGTCATCCGCGCGCAGCCACCGGATGTCGTGGTCAGCGACATCGGCATGCCACAACTGGATGGCTACGAATTCCTGCGCAAAGTGCGCGCCGCAGGCTTCGACTCGAAGCGACTCCCCGCCATCGCGCTCACCGCGTTCGCGCGTTTGCAGGATCGTGATGACGCGATCGCCGCCGGGTTCCAGGTGCATCTGGCGAAGCCGGTGCGTGGCGAGGCGCTGATCAGCGCGATCGCAAACCTCACGCGCAAGTAGCGATCGGCTCGATGCGCGCCTGGCACTTTTGAGAGATGTGCCGATCCCCTCGGGCAATGTATCTATGACCGGTAGCCCCAACCCGAGGAGCCGATGATGGGATACGGAAATCCCCTGTTCGATGGCGATCAACCGCTGCCGCCCGCGCGGCCCAGGCAGCGCATCCTCTCAATGCGTTTGTGGCTCGGCGCCCTGCTCGCCGGGTCCCTTGGCGAAGGAGCGTGTCTCCCAGACGGCCACGAGGACGAGGATCGCCGTGGTCGCGGTACCGAGAGCCAGTGGCGTCAGGGCCATGGCGAATGGAACGAGCGCGGCTAACAACCCCAGCCCCACCAGGTGCGACAGCGGGTAGTGCTGCGCACTCGCCTTCTTGAAGAGGATGTTCCCGAGCAGATAGAGCGCCGGACCGCCGAGCAACGCCGCGGCTTCCGCGGGATGCACGTGCCCGTCCGGGTGCGCGATGCTGATCTCGTCCCCCACCGCGCTGACCACGATTCCGGCGATGATGGGGATGTGGAAATACGTGTACACGGCCCGCGCGATGCGTCCGGGGTCGGCGGAGCCCGCAATCTGGCGGCTGCCACGTTCCGCGCCGATGTTGAAGTAGATCCACCACATCGCGACCGAGCCGACGAACGCGACCAGGAATGCGCAAATCACGGGCAGGGTGGCCTTCACCGACGCGGCCGTCGCGCCCGTCACGAGGATGGATTCGCCGAGCGCGATGATGACGAACAGCGCGAAGCGTTCGGCCATGTGCGCGCCGTCTATCTTCCAGTCGCGGGTCGAGGACCGGCCGAGCGCCGGCACCCAGTAGCCGAGGGTCGGACCGGAAATTTCGAGCGACAGCGCGATGAGCCACGCGATCACGCGCTCGTTGCCGGTGCAGAGGCCGCCCCCGATCCAGAACACCGCCGAAATCGCGAGCCACGTGAGGATGCGCACGAAGTTGCGGTGATTCGAGTGATCGTGACCACGGGTGGCGAACGCCGCGAACGCGGTGCGCACTACCTGGATGAACGAGTACGCGATGGCGAACAGCAACCCTTCGTGACCGAAGGCATTCGGAATCGCCGCCGACATCAGGAGGCCCGCGAGCATCATCGCGAACATCAGCGTGCGCACTGCCGGTTTTTCCGGATCCATCCAGTTGGTGAACCAGCAGGTGTAGACCCAGACCCACCAGACGGCGAGCAGCAGGAACGCGGTCTGCAGCGCACCCATGAAGGTGAGGTGCTCGAGCAACCTGTGCGAGAGCTGGGTGACCGCGAACACGAACACCAGGTCGAAGAACAGTTCGACGAAGGTGACGCGCGCGTGTCCCTCGCGCGAGCGCAGCAAATTAGGATGCGAATTCATCGACACTTTGCAGGGTGGAGGGCATGCGCGCAGTCTGCCAGAAACATGCTGGCACATTCTCACTCCGGTCGTTTCGTTGTCCGACACGTGACACCGGGGCCGCCGCCTTCGTTGCAGGCTCGCCAGCCTGTAGGCTTCGCGAGTGAAACTTTCCCCATCAGATCAACTCACCGACTTCCCGTTGCCGCCGGTCAACCTCGACGACGCCGGCGCCGAGCCCCGTTCCACGCGCGCCGAAGTTGTTAGCTTCAGCGAAGATCGCCGCACGCGCGGACTGCGCGCAATCGAGGAGATCACCGGCCTCGCAGGCATGGCCGTCGTGCAGAGCCTGCGCGCCACCGCGCCCGACCTCGCGGACTGGATCATCGAATTCTCGTACGGCGACGTCATGGCCCGCCCCGGTCTCGACCGCCGCACGCGTCAGCTCGCGACCATCGCCGCGCTCACCGCGATGGGTAATGCGCAACCGCAGCTGAAGGTGCACATCCAGGGCGCGCTCAACGTGGGCTGCAAGCCGCAGGAGATCATCGAAGTCATCCTGCAGATGACGGTGTACTCCGGGTTCCCCTCGGCCCTCAATGCGCTCGCGGTGCTGAAAGAAGTGCTGCCGCGATAGTCACCTGCATGGCGCACCTGCATGGAAGTGCGATACGCTCCTCGCCCGTCGATCCATAGAACAATAAACTGACGCCTGGGAGTTCGGGGGCGTTGATGAATACCACGAGCACTGAAGTCGGAGCGGTCGCGGGCTCGGCCAAGACCACCGCCGGCGCCATCAAGCATCCGCCAGGCCCCAAGGGTCTGCCGGTGATCGGCTACCTGCTGCCCTTTCTGCGCAACCCCATGGAAGCCGTCACCACCGTGGCCCGCCAGTACGGCGGCATGGCGCGCATCCCGATTCGCGGCAAGTATCTCTATCTGTGCTCCGACCCGGAGATGCTCAAAGAGCTGCTGATCACGCACCGCACGAAGTACATGAAGAACATCCGCTACCGCCACATCCAGGCGCTGGTGGGTCAGGGCCTGCTGCTCTCCGAGGCCGCCGAGTGGCGCCGCCAGCGCGTGATCACGCAGCCGGCGTTCAAGCCCGACACGCTCGATGCCCAGGTGGGCTGGATGGGCGAGCACACCGACCGTTTCCTCGACCGCTGGAAGGCGTTGGCGGACCGCGGCGCGACCTTCGACGTCGAGCCGGATTTCAACCGCCTGGCGCAACTGCTTTCCGGACGGTTCCTGCTCGGCGAGCCGTTCGCGGAAATCGCCGACGAGTTCTGTGACATCGCCGCCGACGTGAAGCGTCACTGGCCGGCGCAGCCGCGCAATCTCATCGCCGCGTTCATGAAGCCGAATCCGAAGAGGATCGCGCTGTTCGACGCGGCGATCGAGCGCCTCGACCAATGCCTGCTGGGCTTCGTGCAGAAGCATCGCGCCACCGACTACGAAGGCTGCGGCGTGCTCACGCGCATCGTCCGCACCTCGCGCGAGGAAGGGAATCTCTTCGACGACAAGTCGCTGCGTGACCAGCTGTCCACCATGTTCTTCGCCGGACACGAGACTTCGGCCACGGGCCTGTGCTGGATCCACTGGGCGCTGTCCAACCACCCCGCGGTGCGCGCGAAGCTCGATGCCGAGGTGGCGACGCTCGGCGGGCGCATTCCGAACGCCGAAGACATCCACGAGCTGCGCTACACGCAGCAGGTCATCGAAGAATCGCTGCGCCTGCATTCGCCCATCCACGCCATTTCGCGCGTGGCGATGGAAGACAACACCGTGGGCGGGTTCTTCGTGCCCAAGGGCCAAACGGTGGTCATCTCGATGTACGCCATCCATCGCCAGGACCGCCTGTACCCGGATGCGCAGAAGTTCGACCCGGACCGCTTCTCGCCCGATGAAGTGGCCAAGCGCCATCGCTTTGCCTACCTGCCCTTCGCCGCCGGCCATCGCAATTGCATCGGGGCCGCGCAGGCCATGATCGAGCTCAAGCTCATCGTCGCGCGCATCGCGCAGCGTTACGTGTTGACGCTCGACCCCACGCAGAAAGTGGAAACCGCGCCGGGCACCACCATGTTCCCGCGCTTCGGCATGCGCATGAAGATCACCCACAAATGAATTCCCGCAACGAGCAGGCGCGCCAGTTCTACAACGCCGCCGGCACCATCTCGACCGACTTCTCGTTCATGAACTACGGCTACGCGCCGCTGAGCGCCGAGCTCGCGGGCAGCGCCGAGCCCGAAAAATACTGCCTGCAGCTCTATCGCCAGCTGATCGGCGTCACGCCGCTCGCGGGCCAGCGCGTGGTCGAAGTGAGCTGTGGACGCGGTGGCGGCGCGGCGCACGTGGCAGCCAGCTTCCGGCCGGCGAGCTATCTCGGCATCGACATCAGCGAGAACAACCTGGCTCTGGCGTCGAAGCGCTATGGCGCGACGAACCTGGCCTTCCAGCAGGGCAATGCCGAATCCCTGCCGCTGGAGGCCGGCAGCGCCGACGTCGTGCTCAATGTCGAGGCCTCGCATCTGTACGACAACCCGGCGAAGTTCTTCGCGGAGGTGCATCGCGTGCTCGAGCCGGGCGGCCGCTTCCTGCACGTCGACTTGCATTGGCAGGACAAGGACCCGCCGGCGATGATCGCCGCGGCCGGGTTCCGCATCGATGAAGTGATAGACATCACGAAGAACGTGGTCCAGGCGCTCGATCTCGACAGCGTGCGGCGCGAGGCCATCGTGCTGACCTTCCCCGAGAACATGCGCAACGACTTCCGCGACTGGTCGGGGGTCAAGGACTTCCGCGCGTACAACCGGCTCAAGTCCGGGGAATGGCTGTACCGGATCACGCGCGCGACGCGATAGACGACCGGTCAATGCCAGGGTGGCAATTCTGGATCGACCGCGGCGGCACGTTCACGGATATCGTGGCCCGCAAGCCTGACGGCGCGCTGGTCACGCACAAGCTGCTCTCCGAGAACCCCGGCCGGTACGAAGACGCGGCGGTGCAAGGCATCCGCGAGTTGCTCGGACTCCTAGGAGACGCGCCTCTGCCCCCGGGCGGCATCGAGTGCGTGAAGATGGGCACCACCGTCGCCACCAACGCGCTGCTCGAGCGCAAAGGCGACCGTACGCTGTTCGTCACCACGCGCGGCTTCGCCGATTCGCTGCGCATCGCATACCAGCACCGCCCGAAGCTCTTCGTGCGCCACATCGAGCTGCCCTCGATGCTCTACGAGGAAGTGCTCGAGGTGGACGAACGCATGAGCGCGCGCGGCGATGTCATCCGACCGCCCGATCTCGTGGCAGCGGAGCGGGACCTGCGGGCGGCTTTCGAACGCGGCATCCGCGCCTGCGCCGTCGTGCTGATGCACGGGTATCGATATTCCACGCACGAGCAGCAGCTCGCCCGGCTGGCGCGCGAGATCGGCTTCACGCAGGTCTCGGTCTCGCACGAGGTGAGCCCGTTGATGAAGCTGGTCTCGCGCGGCGACACCACGGTGGCCGACGCCTATCTATCGCCCGTGCTGCGCCGCTACGTCGATCAGGTGGCCGCCGCGCTGCCCGACGTGAAATTGCAGTTCATGCAATCCTCCGGCGGATTGAGCGACGCCGACACCTTCCATGGCAAGGACGCGATCCTCTCCGGGCCCGCGGGCGGCATCGTCGGCGCGGCCAACGCCGCGCGGGCCGCGGGTTGCGACCACATCATCGCCTTCGACATGGGCGGCACCTCGACGGACGTGGGGCACTTCGCCGGTGACTACGAGCGCGCGCTCGACGTCGAGATCAGCGGCGTCCGTCTGCGCACGCCGATCCTGCGCATCCACACGGTGGCGGCCGGCGGCGGGTCGATCTGCCGGTTCGATGGCGTGCGGCTGCGCGTGGGTCCGGAGTCGGCGGGCGCGAACCCGGGGCCGGCGGCCTATCGGCGCGGCGGCCCGCTCACCGTGACGGATTGCAACGTGCATCTCGGGCGCATCCAGCCCGACTTCTTTCCGAGCCTCTTTGGCACGCAAGGCGACGAGGCGCTGGATGCCGCGACCGTCGAACGTCAGTTCGACGAGCTCGCGGCCTCACTACCCGCGGATTCCGACACCGCCGCAGTTGCCGCCGGCTGCATCCGCATCGCGGTCGAGAACATGGCCAACGCCATCAAGAAGATCTCCGTGCAGCGTGGCCACGACGTCACCGGGTACACGCTGGTATGTTTCGGCGGCGCCGCCGGCCAGCATGCCTGCCAGGTAGCGGATGCGCTCGGCATGCGGCGCGTGCTCGTGCACCCGCTCGCCGGCGTGCTGTCGGCCTACGGCATCGGGCTCGCCGAAACCATCGTCATGCGCCAGCAGACCGCCGAGGTGCGGTTGACGCCCGCCGCGCTCGAAATCCTGCGCACCTCGTTCGCGCTGCTCGAGCACGAAGCGGGCGCCGAGCTCGTGAGCCAGGGGTTTGGCATGGCCGACATCGAGTTCGAGCTCTCGGTGCTGCTCAAGTACGACGGCACGGATTCCACGCTGCAGATCGCGCTCACTGCCGAATCGACGGCGGAGTCGCTGACGCGCGAATTCCTGGACTCGTACCGGTCGCGCTATGGCTTCCATGTGCCCGGGCGCGCCATCGTGATCGACACGCTGAGCGTGGCCGCGCGCGGCCGCAACGCCGACTCCGGAACGGCGCCGCCCCCTGCGCCAAAGCCGTTGTCGCGCCACGCATCGCCTTCGCCCCGCGCCAGGCGGCCCGTGTACTTCGATGGCGAGTGGCGTGACACGCCGTTCTTCGAGCGCGAGCAGCTGCGCCCCGGTGACGCCGTCGACGGGCCGGCCGTCATCTGCGAACGCAACACCACCATCGTCATCGAGCGCGGCTGGCGCGCGACGCTCACACCGGGTGACGATCTCATGCTCGATCGCATTGGCGCGCCGGCAGCGAAGCGCCACGCAGCCCGGTCCGCGCGGCCCGATCCGGTGCTGCTCGAGATCTTCAACAACCTCTTCATGGCCATCGCCGAGCAGATGGGCGTGACGCTCGCGAATACCGCAAGCTCGGTGAACATCAAGGAGCGCCTCGATTTCTCGTGCGCACTGTTCGATGCGCAAGGCCAGCTCATCGCGAACGCCCCGCACATGCCCGTGCACCTCGGATCCATGGGCGAGTCCGTGCAGGAGATCCTGCGCCGCCACGGCGGCGCGATGCGCGTCGGCGACGCCTATGCGCTGAACGCGCCCTATGCCGGCGGCACACACCTGCCCGACGTCACCGTGGTGATGCCGGTGTTCCTCGCAGGCGATACGGCTGCGCCCACCTTCTTCGTCGCCGCGCGCGGCCACCATGCCGACATCGGCGGCATCACTCCGGGCTCCATGCCCGCGCATTCGCGCAGCATCGACGAGGAAGGTGTCCTCATCGACAGCGTGCCCATCGTCGCCGCGGGCGAATTCCTCGAGCCCGCACTGCGGCAGTTGTTGGGTAGCGGTTCGCATCCCGCGCGCAACGTCACGCAGAATCTCGCGGACCTGCGCGCGCAGGTGGCCGCCTGTCAGCAAGGCATCACCGAGCTCGAGGCCATGGTGAAACATCACGGCCTCGAAGTCGTGCAGGCCTACATGCGGCATGTGCAGGACAACGCCGAGGCAGCCGTGCGTCAGGTCATAGACGTTCTCGAGGACGGCGAATTCACCTGCGAGATGGACAGCGGCGCGCTCATCCGCGCGTCCATCCGCATCGACCGCGCTGCCCGCTCGGCGATCATCGACTTCACGGGCACCAGCGCGCAGCAGCCCGACAACTTCAACGCGCCGCTGCCCGTGACGCGCGCGGCCGTGCTCTATGTCTTCCGCACGCTCGTCGACGACGAGATCCCGATGAACGCCGGCTGCCTCAAGCCCCTGCGGCTCATCGTGCCCGAGGGCAGCATGCTGAATCCGCGCTATCCCGCCGCCGTCGTCGCGGGCAATGTCGAAACTTCGCAAGCCGTGACAGATTGCCTGTACGGCGCACTCGGCGTGCTCGCCGCGTCGCAGGGCACCATGAACAACTTCACGTTCGGCAACGAACGCCACCAGTATTACGAGACCATCAGCGGCGGTTCGGGTGCGGGCCCGGGATTCGACGGCACCGATGCCGTGCAGACGCACATGACCAATTCGCGTCTCACGGATCCGGAAGTCCTGGAGTGGCGCTTCCCCGTGCGGCTCGACTCCTTCCGCATCCGCCGTGGTTCCGGTGGCATGGGCCGACATCGCGGCGGCGATGGCGTCGAGCGGCGCGTGCGCTTTCTCGAACCCATGACGGCGGTGATGCTCGCGAATCACCGGCGCATCGCGCCCTTCGGCATGGCCGGCGGCGGGCCGGGCGCGGTGGCGCGCAACTGGATAGAACGCGCCGATGGGCATCGCGACGAGTACGGCGCCACTTTCGCGAGCGGTGTGGCGCGCGACGATGTCATCGTCATCGAGACCCCGGGCGGCGGCGGATTCGGCAAGGTGACCGATGAGTAGCGTCGCACCCATGCGGCGCCTGGCCATGGCCAGCATCGCAGGCACGGCGCTCGAATACTACGACTTCGCCGTCTACAACCTGCTCGCAGCGCTGGTGTTCAACAAGCTGTTCTTCCCGACCGTGGATCCGCTGGCAGGCACCGCGCTGGCGTTCGCCACTTACGCAGTGGGTTACCTGTCGCGCCCCTTCGGCGGAATCCTGTTCGGCCACCTGGGGGACCGCCACGGGCGTCGCTACGTGCTGGTGATCACGCTGGTCGTCATGGGCGCGTGCACCATGCTGATCGGTCTGCTGCCCGTGTACGAGAAGATAGGCGCGCTCGCGCCCGTCCTGCTGGTGGCGCTGCGGTTCGTGCAAGGCATGGCGCTGGGCGGCGAATGGGCCGGCGCGGTGCTGCTCACCGTCGAGCATGGCACGGAGCGGCAGCGCGGCCGCAACGCGGCGTTCGCGCAGATGGGTCCGTCGACCGGTGTGCTGGTCGCTACCGGCACGATGGCGCTGATCACCTGGCTCATGCCCGAACAGACCCTGCTCGACTGGGGCTGGCGGATTCCCCTGCTCGCCAGCGCGCTGCTCGTGGCCTTCGGCCTGTGGCTGCGCCTGGGAGTGCCCGAGACGCCTGAATTCCTGGCGCTGCGCGGCAAGCAGTCGCGCGCACCGCTGGGCGACGTGATCGCCAACCACTGGCGTCGGCTACTGGTCGCCGGCGGCTCGCGCTTCGGGCCCGATGTCCTGTACTCACTGATCAGCGCCTTCTGCGTGAGCTATGTCACCACGGTACTCGGACATTCGCGCACGCTGGCAACTGCCGCGCTTGCGATCGGCGCCCTGCTCAATGTCGTGCTGATCTTCTTCGCAGGCACGCTCTCGGACCGGTTCGGCCGGCGGCGCGTCTATGCGCTTGGCGTCGCGGGTACGGCGGCATGGCTGTGGATGCTGTTTCCACTGCTCCACTCGGGGTCGGCCGTGCTCATCGTGCTGGCCTTCGCCAGCGGCCTTGCCATCCATGCCTTCATGTACGGCCCGCAGGGCGCGTTCATCGCCGAGCAGTTTCCCGCGCAGGTGCGGTACGCGGGTTCATCGATCGCATACACGGTCGCCGGCGTGTTCGCAGGCGGCATCGCGCCGCTGATGTTCACGCGCATCTTCCAGGCGAGCCATGACACGCTGGGCATCGTCGCCTATGCGAGCGGCGCGCTGCTGATCACCGCGGTGGCGCTGGCATTTGCGCGCAGGCGCGGGCAAGCCGAATGAGAGTCATCAAGGCGTTGCTGCGATTCCCGGCGGGACTGGCGACCCTGCTGCTGCTGCTGTGCGCAGGACTGTTCACCTGGTACCTCCGGCACAGCGATGAGGCTTCGCTCGAGGCAAAACCCGCCGTGACCGCGCAACGCAAGCAGGTGGCCGCGCCCCATGAACCCGCCAGCGGCGAGCCGGGCCAACCCGATGTGGTGGCGGCAAACGAACCCATGTCCGTCGAGCGCCGCGCGTCTCTCGAACAACGCTGGCGCGCGGCGCGCAGCGTCGCCGTGGAGAAGTGGCGCGCGGACGTGCTCACGGCGAACGCGCTCGGCGAGATCGGCGCGGTGCCGCCGATGCTGGCGGTGCGCGAAGCCGGGGCGCACGTGAACATCACCAACCGCGGCCTGGGGCCGGTGTGTGTGCAGCTGGCGCGCGTGACCCGACCCAACACCGATGCCGTCGAGCGCTGCCAGGTGGGCCCGTCCTCGTGCTCGATGGTGAAATCCGGGGCCACGTTGCGCCTGCAGGTGCTCCGCCCCGGCGCGAAGGACAGCTGCCTGAACGCCGCGCTCGAGTTCCGGGTCGGCACCGTGGATTCGCCGGAACCCAGCTGGTGGTCGCGCACGGCGTTCAATACCTTCGTCGACCCGCCCATGGAGATCGGCTACAAGGACGAGACCACCATCCAGGCCGACATCGCGCGCTTCGAGGCCACGGTGGAAGACCAGGATCGCGCGGCGCGCTGGCGCCGTGAATTGTTGATTTCGTACCCGAATACTCAGCGGGAGCGATGACGCCGCACCAGTAGCCAGGCCGCGCCCAGCACCAGCGCGCCGACGGCGGCGGCCCGGACCACGCCTTTGCGGTTGTGGCGCCACTCGCTGGTCAACCCCATTTCCCGCACCACGTTCGGCGGTTTTAATCGCGCGAAGTCGCGCGCCAGGCCTTCGACCATGTCGACGCGATCGGCGAACATCAACGTGAGCCAGCGCGCGAGCCGGCCCTCGCTGTACTTGTAGCCCGCGTCGCGCAGTCGACCGCTCATGCCACGCGGCGGACAGGCGGTACCGAACACCGGCGTGAGCTGCGCATGTTCGGTGGACTTGTGGATGCGATGCGGCGGTTGCTGCTGCGTCACTTCGATGTACAGGTTTTCCGGACCGATATCGGGTGCCGCATCCCGGGGCACACCGGGGCGCATCGCCGGGTCCAGGTCCGAGCCCCAGCCCTGGATGCTCTCACTCAGATCGAGATCCCGCCGCTGGGCGGTTTCAATGGGGTCCGAGCCCGGGACACCCCGTGCGAGACGGTCATCTGACGAAGAACCGAGGATTTGCGTTCTCATGGGTCACTCCTGTCAGTGCAGGCCTGGTGTCGCGGGCGGCACCACCATTGGTTTGATGATTCCATCGAGCTTGCTGGCCATCATGTGATAGGCCTCGCCGATCTCTTCCAGCGGGAAGCGATGCGTGATCACGTCGCTGGGCCGCACGTGCCCCGCCCTGATGTGCTCGATGCACCTCGGTAGATAGCGCCGCACGCAGGCCTGGTTGGCGCGGATGGTCAGCCCCTTGTTCATGGCGTCGCCGATCTTCACCGCGTTGAGCACCGGGCCATACGCGCCGATGATCGACACCACGCCGTTCTTGCGCACGCTGTCGATGGACCAGTTGATGGCGGTGGCCACGCCGCCCAGGAGCTTGAACGGGTGGATGCCCAGCAGACGCTGCATCGCGCTGCCGCGCGCTTCGCATCCCACCGCATCGATGGCCGCGTCGAAGCCGAGCCAGTCAGTGGTGCGTTTGAGATACCACACGATGTCGCGCACGCTGCGGAAGTTCAGTGTCTCGGCCTGCGCGAACCTCTGCGCGAACTCGAGCCGGTAGTCGTATTCATCGACCACCAGCACCCGCCCAGCGCCCATGAACCACGCGGACTTCGCCGCGAACAAACCCACCGGCCCCGCGCCGAACACCACCACGGAGTCGCCGCGCTTGATACCCGCCATCTCGGCCGCCTGGTAGCCGGTCGGATACGCATCGGTGCAGAGCACGGCGTCGTCTTCGCTGATGTCGTCGGGGATAGGGAAGGCGCCGGCATCCGCGAACGGCACGCGCACGAATTGCGCCTGGCCGCCGTCGTAGCCACCCGTCGTATGCGAATAGCCGTAGATCCCGCCCACGGCCGTCGCGTTGGGATTCACGTTGTGGCAATTCGAGTAGAAGCCCTTCTGGCAGAAGTAGCATTCGCCACAAAAGATGTTGAACGGTACGAGCACTCGATCGCCAGCCTTCACGCGGGTGACCTCCGGCCCCACCTGCTCGATTACGCCGACGAACTCGTGCCCGAAGGTGTGGCCTACGCGCGTGTCGGGCATGAGCCCGTGGTAGAGATGCAGATCCGAGCCACAGACGCAGGCGCGGGTGACGCGGACGATCGCATCGCGGGGATGCTCGATTTGCGGTGTGGGTTTCTGTACGACGCGGACCCGGTAAGGGCCCCGATAGGTCATGGCAAGCATGGCGACTCCTGTTTGCGAGGAGTGTCCCCGTGCCTGGCAAGGGTGCGTATCGCTCAAGCCCGGCGGTGCTTGCCGGAGATCACCGAAGCGCCGGGTCAGTTCCGCCGTGCGGGTTTCGCCGTTCGGCTGACAACATCGCAAGCTCCTGCTTGACGCGCTCCATGTCGGCCGGCTTGACGATGTAGGCATCGAAGCCCGCGCGCTCGCCGCGCTCCACGTCCTGGTCGGTGCCATAACCGGACATCGCTACCAGGCGGATGCTCTTGCCACGGGCGGCGCGAATGCCCTGCGCCGTGGCGTAGCCGTTCATGCCGGGCAGCCCGATGTCCACGAACGCGATGTCGATACCCGGTGTGCTGGTCAGGAGCTCGACGCCGGCGATGCCATCGCCTGCCTCGGAGACCCGGTGACCTTCGAGCTCGAGCAACATGCGCAGGCTCATGCGCGCATCTTCGTTGTCCTCGATGAGCGCGACGTGATATCCGCGCAGCAGCGGGATCGACACCGCCGGCGGGGGCGCGTGGGCCGGCGCGTCGATGGCTGGCAGGCGCACGCTGAACTCGGCGCCCTGACCACCACCCGCACTGCGCGCCTCGGCGACGCCGCCATGCAGTTCGGCCAGCCGCCTCACCAACGTGAGGCCGATGCCGAGGCCGCCCTGGGAGCGATCCAACGCGCGTTCACCCTGCACGAAGAGGTCAAAGACGCGCGGCAACAGTTCGGCCTCGAGGCCGATGCCGGTATCGGTGACCGTGAGCACGGCCCAATTTCCCGAAGGCTGCGATTCCAAGCGCGTGCGGATACGGATCGAACCGCCGGGCGGCGTGTACTTCACCGCATTGGTCACGAGATTGGAGACGATCTGGTCGATGCGCGTGACATCGGCATGCATCCAGGCCGGCGCGAGTTCGACGTCCACCTGGTGGCGGGAAAAGCTGCCGCTGCCGCGCAGGACTTCGAGGCTGCCGCGTACCGCAGTTGCCAGGTCCACGGGCGCGCGCGAAAGGGAGATCTTGCCGAGGATCACGCGGCCTGCGTCCAACAGGTCGTCGGTGAGCCGGGCCAGGTGCTTGGCCTGCCGACCGATGATGGTGGCCGCGGCCGCGCCGGAATCATCGAGCGCCGCGCGCTTCTTGTCGATGATTTGCGAGGCGTTGGTGATGGCGGCGAGCGGATTGCGCAACTCGTGGCCCAGCATCGCCAGGAATTCATCCTTGGCGCGGCTGGCCTGCTCGGCCGCCAGACGCGCCTCGCGCTCACGGCTGAACGCCGTTTCGCGCGCGTCGTGCGCGGCGCCGAGCGCCACCGCCACGCGGCGCACTTCCGGCAGACGTGTTTGCGGCATGCGCGGCATCTGCCCGGCGCCCAGCAGCAGTGCCTGGTGCTCCAGTTCCCGCATGGGTCGGACGATGGTGCGCCCGACCAGCAATGCGGCCGCCAGCCCCAACAACACCGAGAACAACAGTGCGCCTCCCAGCAGGTAGTACGCCCGGACCACCGGGCCGTCCACCGAGTTGCGCGAGATGCCGACGGCGGTCCACCACCCTGACATCGGCGATCGGCGGAAGATGGTGTACACGGGCACGCCTTCGCGCGTGAGCGTGGTCGCGATGCCATCGTTCTGCCCGGATTGCAGCAGCGGCAAGAGCGTCTTCGACGCGGGCTGGCCCAGCGACGTCTGGCTGTTGAGCGTGCGCGCCACGGTGTTGTAGCCACGATCGAACACCGCGATGACACCCGGCTGTTCGATGTTCTGCGGCGTCAGCAGATTCAAGATCGCGTCGGGCTTGATGTGCGCGCTGAGCACGTAGCGCACCTCGCCATCGCGTATGAAGGGTATGCGGACCGGGGCCGCGTATTCCTTGAAAACCGGCGCGAGTTGCAAGTTGCCGACCAGGGGCTGGCGCGTGCGGATCACTTCCCCGACTTCGGGCTCGGGCGGCGTTGATTCGGGCGCAACGGCCGTCGCGTAGCGCGCGTTCATCACCTGGCCCCGCGCATCCGAGACCACGACGTTCGCCCATGAAGGGCGGCGCCGCATGAGCTCGAGCGCTTCCTCCTTGAGCGCCGCGAAATCCCCGCGCACCAGTCGCGGACTCGAAGCCAGCACGTCGAGCGAGGCGAACGCGCTCGTGAGCTCCGAGTCGATGGCGCTGAGTAGAGCCATCATCGTGTCATCGTGGGCGCGCAGCAGGCGGGTGCGCTGCGCGTCAGCGCCGCTGATCAAAAGCGCGAAGGCGAGCATCGCGAGCGGAACCAGTCCGGCCAGGGCGACCAGGAAGACTCGTCGTTCGAGAGAGCTGAGGGTGAGATAGCGCGGCCAGGACATCCGGACGCAGTCTAACGATGCGCTCGCGCGCGGCCTGTAGGCAGCATCCTACGGTTGTCTCACTGGAGGATCGCGGGATCCTGCTGCAACCCCGTGATGCGCCTGCCATCGGATGAATAGAAGGATTGATAGGTGAACAGGAAGCCACCGGAGATGCCGATGAGCCGGGTGAGAAACGCCGCCACCTTGCCCTCGCGGTCATACCCGGGATCGATCAGCGAACCCCAGCACACGGTGGTGCGATCGAGGTTGGCCAGGAATTGCTTCACCGCGGGCCGGTTCCTTTCTCGCGAGGGACGCTCGGCCAGCTCGCCGCGAATGCTCGCCAACTGCTCGTCGCGCGGCCAGTCGGAGCTGACATGGATGATTACCGAGACGTCGGGCCAGGCGATGGTGACGCGCGTGACCGCCTCCACCTGCTCGCTGCTGACCGTCGCGCCGCCCGCCACCCTGGCGATGTCATCGACCGTGGGCGCCGGCCCGTAGAAGAAGAGTCCGGCGCTGTCCTGGGATTGGGCGGTACCGGAGAAAAGTGATGCCAGGAGCAGCGCGAATGTCAGCGGAAACTTCATGCCACTTTATGCCGCATGCGCGGGCGGGAGTCCATTCCCACCCGCGCGAGAAGCGACGAAAGGTTGTCAGTCGCGCGCCGGTTCGCAGTCGCGATCCCCGCCGTTCCAGTGGCCATGCCCGCGATGCTTGCCGCGCGGTCGGTCATCGCTGCACTCCAGCAACGGCGCGACGTTCACGACGATGAACTCATCGTTGTCGGAAACGCCGAACTCGCGGCCCGCGGAACCCGGGTAGTTGTTGTCATTGATGACGAGCAGGCGGTTGTTGTCCAGAACGAGCACGTCCTCGATGGTCACGAACGGAAAGGTGAATACCGTGTTGGTGCGGCCCGTGCCCGCCACGTCGCGCGGGTCGTAGACGTTCATGAGGTCGACAACCTCTTCCTTGACGAGGTTTCCACCGGCGTCGGTCACATCGAGGTCGATGCGGAAGATTTTCTTGAAGCGTGCCGGGTTGGTCTGGCGCGGTTCACTCGCGTCGCCCTGCCCGCCATCACGCTCGATGATGATGAACTCGCGGTCGGTGAGCGCGGTGAAATCGCCGATGGCATTGCCCGGCGCATCCAGGAGGTAGGCAAAGGTCTTGCCGGTGTATTTCTTCGCGCCCAACGAGAACTCGCTGATGACGAGACGGTTGCGGTTGGTGTCACCGTTGATGGCCTTTTCGAGCAGTGCGTACAGGCGGTTGCCCGTCTTGTTCAGCGCCATGCCTTCGAAGCCGCCCGAGTCGGGCAGATTGGCTGCCAACGTTCGCACCGGGTTGCTCACGGCCTGCACCAGCGGGTTCACCTCCGTGCCACCGGCCGTGCTCGGAAAGCCACGGAAGTTCGGCAGCGGTATCGGCGCTTCGAGTACCCGGCCATGCAAGTCCGTGTGAAGGAGGAAGGGCCCGAACTCATCGCCAAACCAGAATGTGCCGTCCGGAGCACGGCGGATGGATTCGATGTCGAAGTCCGCGCCGGTGAGCAGTCGGCCGGACCTGATCGCCGGGTCTACGGCAATGGGCGCGCCGCCGCCGGTTGGAGTGCCCGGGTAGTTGACGCCGTCCGCGATGATGGCGAACGGCACCTTCTTCCAGGGGTCGCTGAGCGTGATGAAAGTGCCGGCCGTGAATTCGTCCTGTGCATCTCCGGTGAAGCGATTCGCGGCCTTCACTGCGCCGGCATCGAAATCCGGCTTGACGGTGTACACGCGCAAAAGTGCGTCCGGAGAATTTCCCTTGGCGCCGAACCCGTTGTCGGACATCACCAGGTACGTGCCTTTCGCGGGCCCGCGAAGCACGGCCGAGAAGCCTTGCACCGGCTGCTTGTTGATGAGCGGCAGCACCACGCCATTGGCGCCCGAGGCGTACTGGCCGGAGGTGGGGCCGGGTGAGAACGTGTGTGCGTTCAACACCGCGCGATCGAGCAGTTCGGCGGCAGAAGCCTCGTGAAAGGCGATGGAACACAGCGCAGACGCCATCACGGCGCCCGCGGTCCGGCGGATCAGATTCATGCAAGCACTCCTGCGAAAAAAACGCCGAGTGATGCTGGCGCGCGCGCGTTTCAGCGCCGTGAACGATCGCTTACGGTTGCGCTGCCGCCGCCTTGCCTTCGAACTCGAGCTTGGCGCGGTTGATGTCGATCAGCGGCCCGAGCTCGTACACGTTGGTGTAGCCGTAGCTGTAGAGCACGTTGAAGGTGTACACATTCAATGACGCGGAAATGGTCTTGGTGGGAAACGCGGCTGGTTCGTTGAGAAAGTTGTTGTTGCAGTAGATGAGGACGCGCGTGTCCTTGCGCGCGATGAGCTTGGCGAGCTCTTGCTCGGTCATGTCCGGCAGGCTCAGGTTCTTGGCGCCCTTCACGTGCAGCAGGGCAAACTTCTCCGCGCTGCGCGCATCCAGGATCACGGTCGCGGGGTCGCGGGCCATGCGCATGAAGGTGCTTTCGCTGACCCGGCGGTTTTCCCGGATCGAAGCCACCCGCGCGACGTTGTTGGAGAACCCGCCGTAGTCGATGAGTGGATTGGCCATTTCGCCTGCCGACGCGGCGGACACGCCCAGTAGCAATACAGTGGCAAGCTTGCTGAACATCTCTTGGCCTCGCGGTAGATGAACAGCAGACCCGGATGAGATCGCAAAGGTTCCAGGTCAGCAGTGCCTTACCACTGCCTTGACCCCCGTCTGATCGCCGAACTTCCGCGCACCGCCACAATATGTGCAAAAGAGCGAAAAGGAGAATGCGATGACACCCCGCGACACCCTCATCGACCTGGAGATGAAGTTCTGGCAATCGATGGTGGACGGCGACGCCGACACCACGACTGAGCTGCTCGGCGACACTGCCCTCATGGTGAGCTCACACGGCGCCATTCAGTTCGATCACGACGGCTATCGCAAGATGGCGGAGCAGGGTCCGAATGTGGTGACGGACTTCGAGCTCAGCGACGTGAATGTGCTGTTTCCCAATGACAGCACGGCCATCCTCACCTACCACGTGAAACAAACCGTGGCGCAGCGAGGCAAGGCCAAGGGGTCCGTGCAGGAAGTGAACGACACCTCCACGTGGGTCAAGAGCGACGACCGCTGGCGCTGCGTGGCCCACACCGAGACACCCTCGCAGGCCACCCGTTCGCGGCACTGAGGCCTGACTACTTCCAGATGCCTGCGTCGCGCTGTTGACGCAGGGTCTGGATCGCCGACTGGCGAAGCTCCGCGACGGGTCTGGACAGCGCATCACGCGCGCCCGCGGCTACCACCGCGTCATCGCCCTTCGCCGCCGCCTCGAGCACCTCGCGCACGCGATCGTGACCCATGCTGATCGATGCCAGGGACCACTGCGCGGACGTGGCCGCGAGGAATTTCTGCATGTCCTTGCGCTCGGGCAGGTACTTCATCTCGCCCACGACGTTGCGGGCGTAGCGCGCGTCACCCGAGACGAAAAAGCAGGACCAATTGACGTCGTTCTTCTCCGGCGACACGGGCAGCGCATCCAGCAGCTGCTGGGGGGTGTGATCCATGGATCTGGAAAAGTACGCGCGAGACGTCTCGTCGAGAGTGGCGATGGCCTTTTTCCATGCCTCGCGACGTTCCGGGTGGCGCGCGAAGATGCAGCTGAAAGACATCTGCACCAGGCGCGCGGTGTTGGGCTGCTTCACGAGGTCCGAACCGCCGGCGAAGCGCATGGCGGATTCCACGAGCTCGGGCCGCGGATCCAGGTAGTAGTCCTGCGCGAAGCTTCCGAATTGCTCCTTGGTGGTGATCGCGTCCACCTCCGCAGCGAAGGCGCTCGCGTCCGTCAGCAGCAGGCACAACAGCAGCGAGGCCTTCGCCGTCACCACCTGGGG
>DATLDQ010000071.1:0-9781 GCA_035525785.1 Steroidobacteraceae bacterium
TGTCATCACCTTCGGCTCGGGGTTCGTGGCCATGAAGGCCGAGCCCGCGTACCTGTCGGCCGAGCTGCGGCTCGACGCTGCCCAGCGCGGCGTGATCTCGGGCCGCGTGCGCGCCAACCGCAGCAGCGCCGATCTCATGGCGTCGCCCATGCGCGGCCAGCTGCAGATGGCCACGGGCGAGCTTGGCTTCCTCACGCTCTATCTACCGGCCATCGACCGGGCCGCCGGGCATTTCGACGCCAATCTCGATTTCGAGGGCACGCTCGGCCAGCCGCGCGCCAGTGGCGTCATCAAGCTGACGAACGGCGAGATGGATCTCTACCAGATGAATCTCGCGCTGCGCGCGCTCGAGATGGAAGCGCACATCGACTCCAACACCCTCGATTTCACCTCGAACGGCAAGGCCGGCGCCGGCACGCTGCAGAGCTCCGGCCGCATCCAATGGCGTGACAACCTGCCCTATGGCGACATCAAGGTCAGTGGCCAGAACCTGCGCATGGTGGATGTGCCCGAAGCGCGCATCGACGCCTCGCCCGACCTGACGTTCCGCATCTCCGGGCGCGAGATGCTCGTCAAGGGCGAGGTGAACATTCCCCTCGCACGCATCGAGCCCGCGGACCTGACCAACGCCGTGCTGCCCTCCGCGGACGAACGACTGGTGGGCGCCACCGAGCTGCAGGAGGACGACCCCTTCCGGGTGACGAGTGACATAACCGTCTCTTTGGGAGAAAAGGTTCGCGTCGAGACCTACGGTCTCACTGGCTACATCACCGGGAGCATCCGCGAGAGCACATTGCCCGGCGAGCCCACGCGCGCGAGCGGCGAACTGCAGGTACGCGACGGCCAATACCTGGCTCTGGCGCGCAAACTCGACATCGAGCGCGGCCGCCTGATCTTCAATGGTGGTCTGCTGGTCGACCCGGCCGTCGACATCCGCGCCGTCAAGATCTTCCCGGACGTGAAGGCCGGCGTGAACGTGCGCGGGTCGCTGCGCGAGCCGCGGTTGTCGTTCTTCTCGGAGCCCTCGATCCCGCAGTCACAGATCGTCTCGCTGCTTCTCGCGGGCGGCGGGCTCGAAGACACGCAGGCCGTGGGGCGCTCCGGCAGCCCTGGCGCTTCGCAGGAAGTGGCGGGCCAGGCGGCGGCACTGCTGGCCGCGCAGCTCGGTGGCAAGCTCGGCATCAACGACATCAGCGTGGAATCGAGCGGCCGCGTGAAAGACGACAGCGGCCGCGTGTCCAGCGACACGTCGCTGGTACTCGGCAAATACCTGTCGCCCCGCCTGTACGTGAGCTGGGGCGTGTCGCTCACCGAATCCATCAATACGTTCAAGATGCGCTACACGCTGGACGAAAACTGGACCGTGAAGACCGAGGCCGGCAAGGAACGCGCGGCCGACCTGGTCTTCACCATCGAGAAATGAACACGCTCGAACTGTTCGAAGCGGGCAATGCGGGGCCACTGCGTCTCGATGAAGGCATCACCCTGTTGCGCGGGTTCGCGGATACCACCCAGCTGTTCGCGATCATCGAGGCGATCGCGGTGATGGCGCCGTTCAGGCATCTCGTGACCCCGGGCGGGCAGACCATGTCAGTGGCCATGACCAATTGTGGGCCGGTGGGATGGGTGAGCGATCGAAGCGGGTATCGCTACAGCTCGCGCGACCCGCAGACCGATCGCGACTGGCCGCGCATGCCGCCGGAGTTCATGAAACTCGCGCTGGAGGCCGCCAGGGCGGGCGGCTTCCCGGAGTTCGTGCCCGATGCCTGCCTCATCAACCGGTACGCGCCCGGCGCGCGACTCACCGCGCATCGCGATGCCGACGAGCAGAATCTTTCGCAACCGATCGTCTCGGTGTCGATCGGCCTGCCGGCGAGCTTCGCGTTCTACGGGCTTGCGCGTGGCGGCAAGGGTCGCACGGTGTCACTCACCGATGGCGACGTGCTGGTCTGGGGCGGCCCCGCGAGACTGGTGTACCACGCCGTGCGCCCGGTGAAGCCCGGCAATCACCCACTGACGGGTGAGTACCGCTACAACCTCACCTTCCGGCACGCGCGCTGATCACTGCTTTGCGTGCAGTAGTTTGTAGAGCTTGTCGCCCTTGTGGTTCGTGTCTCGAGCGTCGGCGTATTCCCAGAGAAGCGGCGTCGAGTACAGAACCGTGCCGAGACCGCTCACCGGGTTGATGGACATCACCACGCTGGCCTTGCAGCTGGTGTGGAAGCCGTCGCCGCCCGCCGGGCACCAGCGATAAATGCTGAACTTGCGCTCGGAATTGTCCGCGGTCTCGCCTTCCTCGGTCTCGATGACTACTTTGCCACGCCGCGCGTAGTTGGCCGGCTCGCCGAACTTGGCGAGCAGCAGCTTCAACATGCGGTCGTACACCGTGACGTGATCCGCCGGTAGTTTGGCCAGCTGCTCGCGCGACTCGCTCTGGAACTGCAGGCGCATGCCGCAGAACTGATTGATGTCGTCGAAATTCGGCGGCTCTTCCTTCTTCTTCACCGAGGCGCTCCAGTTCGCGCAGAACTGCCATACCACCGGGTGCAGCAGGACGCCGTCCTTCTCATCGCCCATGCGCAGCCCCTGGTCGGGGATGGCGTACTCCGAAAGCACGTAGAAGCCGCCGCCTTCGTATTCCTTGCGCAGCCGCAGAAGCGTGGCCTGGAAATCGCAGCCGTCGACCACGCCCGACATGGTGCCGCCCGAAGGCCGGCCGGGAACGCACGTGAACGTGCCCTGCTTTTCCTTGGGCAGGATGTACGCCGCGCCGACGCCCAATGGCTCCTGCGGCAGACCGTCGAACTTCGTGCGCAGTTCGCCCCACTCGTGGCCGGCGAAACCCGTGGGCGGCACGTATTTCTTGGGACGGTCCGCGGCGACGGCGGAGACGGCCGAAACGGCGATCAAGGCCAGCGCGACCGCGCCGAGGCGCGAGCCGAAAGAAAAGGCGGTTTCAGGCATGGATATCAGGCCGGTCCGGAAAAGGGAGGGAACGATAAACGAACTGCTCGGGTTCGAGCATGAAAAGAGTCACGCAATCGCCAGGATTACTTCGCCCTGACCGTCACCAGCAGCGGGGATTCGAATTGCGCGCCGGGGGAGATCACCGGCTCGTCGAGCGGCACGTTCGTGCCGTAACGCTCGCGCATCTTCGCCTTGACCACAGGATCGGCGAGGTCGAAGTCGCGGAGTTTCTGGCGAGTCCCGATCTCGAGTCCCAAGGCATCCCGATACATCTTCCAGACCAGCTCGGAGCAGTAGATGCGGTCGTCGGACCACTCGAAGTAAAGATCGTATGCCCTGCCCTCATATCGGCCGGCGGCGGCGCGCAGTTTTCGCGCCTGCTGTGCGGTCATCGGCGTTTTGAGGCGCTTGATCACGTATCGGCCCCGATCGCCGCGCGCGATCCACTGCGCCAGCGGCGTGTAGCGAACGGTGGCGATGGCTTCGAAGACGAATGGCTTGCCGTTGCGCAGCACGATGACACCGACGTGGCTGTACGGTGAATGCGTCGCGCGCTGGATCGCCAGGCTCTGCGCCGACCGCGACGTGTGGAAGATGATGTCGCCGTCGCGCGGCGCCTCATCCGCGCGCACCATCGAGGCAGCGGCGAGGATCATCGCGCCGATGAGGCGGGCGAAGCCTTTCGCCGACACTCGGCCGCGCCAATGGAATGTGCCCAACGTGGTCCCCCTAACTTATGATCCGCAGCCTATCGGACCCCGGACGCGCCATGCACTACCTTCTCTTCTATGACTATGTCCCCGACGTGCTCGAGCGCCGGCCCCAGTTTCGCGGCGCACACCTGCAGCATGCGCGTCTCTCGGTGGCCCGCGGCGAGCTGGTGCTGGCGGGTGCCTTCGCGGACCCGGTGGATGGGGCGGTGCTGCTGTTCTCCGCGCCTTCCAAGGACCCGGTCGAAAAGTTCGCCCGCGAAGACCCCTACGTGACCGGGGGGCTGGTCACGGCCTGGAAGGTTCGTTCCTGGACCACCGTCGTGGGCGACGGCGCCGCCAACCCGTTGCCGCCGGGCATGTAGGTTCTGGCGAAAGTGCGGAAAAGTAACTCCGTCGTCACCTCCACCTGCTGAGCTCGTTTCCCCGCTGAAATCGACTTGACCGCGTGTGCATTTTTATGCACCATGCGCGCTCTTTATGCAAACCGACCACCATAGAGAGGCGCGTCGCACCGCCATCGTCCGCCTGCTGCGTGCCGCCCCGGTGCGCCGGCAGCAGGAACTCGTGCGCCTGCTGAAGCGCGAGGGTCACGCCGTCACCCAGTCGTCGATCAGCCGTGACCTGCGCGAGCTCGGCGTACTCAAGCACAGCGATGGTTACCTGCTCCCGGACAACGCTGAGCTCGCCGCCCGAACACTCGACAAATTCAGCGCCGTGGCGCAATTCGTGCGCGAAGTACGCACCGCCGGTGCATCGCTCACGGTGGTCAAGACGACCATCGGTTCGGCGAGCAGCGTGGCGGCTGCCATCGACAAGGCGGGTTGGGAAGACGTCGTCGGCACGGTGTCCGGCGACGACACGATTTTCATCGCTACTGCCGATGCTCGCGCCCAGGGGCGCGTGCTCGAGCAGTTGCGTGACGCTTTTGGAGTCTGAATAAAAATGAGTTCTGCTGCAGATAAAACCCCGATCGTGCTGGCCTATTCCGGCGGCCTCGACACCTCGTTCCTGGTGCCCTGGCTCAAGGACAACTACGGTCGCCCCGTCATCACGGTGACGGTCGACACCGGCGGCATCGATGCGGCGGGTGCAAAGACGCTCGCCGAGCGTTCCAAGGCCTACGGCGCCATCGCGCATCACCAGGTCGACGCCCGTGCCGACTACTTCGAGCAGGTGCTGCGCTTCCTCGTCATGGGCAACGTGCGCCGCGGCCAGCTCTATCCACTGTGCGTGGGCGCCGAGCGCGTCATGCAGGCGCAGCAGATCGCGCTCATGGCCCGCAAGCTGGGCACCAATTCCATTGCGCACGGCTGCACGGCTGCGGGCAACGACCAGGTGCGCTTCGAAGTGGCCATGCGCACGCTGGCGCCCGAGCTCGAAGTCATCGCGCCCGTGCGCGACAAGGCCTTCAAGCGCCAGGAGGAGCTCGACTACCTCAACGCGCGCAACCTGCCGCTGCCGCCGTTCGGTGCCGCGTACTCCATCAATCGCGGCCTCTGGGGCGTGACCATCGGTGGCAAGGAGACGTTGACCTCGGAAGGCAGCATCCCCGACCACGCCTGGGTGCTTTCCAAGGACGCATTCACCAATCCGAAACCGCCCGCGAAGCACGTCATCGAGTTCGAGCAGGGCCGCCCGGTCGGCATCGACGGCAAGAAGATGTCGGCAGTGGAAGTCGTCGAAGCGCTCGAGGCGCTCGGCGCGCCCTACGGCATCGGCCGCGGCATCCATCTCGGCGATACCATCATCGGCACCAAGGGCCGCGTGGCGTTCGAAGCGCCGGCCGCCGAAACGTTGCTCACCGCGCACCGCGAGCTCGAGAAGCTCGTGCTCACGCCACGCCAGCAGCGCATCAAGGAGTCGCTCGCGGGCCCGTATGGCGACTGGGTGCACGAAGGCCAGCTGCTGGATCCCGTGTGCCGCGACATCGAGGCGCTGTTCCTGTCCTCGCAGGCGCGCGTGACCGGCAAGGTCTACGTGCTGTTCCGCCCGGGTAGTCTGTTCGTGGAGGGCGTGGAGTCGCCGCATTCGCTGATGGCGGTCTCCAAGGGCGTGTATGGCGAGTCCCATGGCGAGTGGTCGCCTCAGGACGCACTGGGTTTCTCCAAAATCGTTTCGCTGACGGGCATGTTCCATGCCCGCGCGGGAGGCAAGTGATGCGTACGGTAGTCGTGGACAAGATCGCTTCGGTCACGCAGGCCTGTGGCCTCGGCCAGGAAGTGCGCGTCGCCACCGACAACATCCCCGCCGAGGAAGGCGTGGTCGTCGTCGTGGAGATCCTCACCAACAAGTCCACGTACAACACGCTGGAGCTCACCAGCGGCCGCATGGCCAAGGTGAGCGCGGGCGATGTCGTCGTCGGCGCGCTCGGCCATCGCAAGGCGCTGTTCGGATACTCGGGCCACGTGCCGACCAGCGTGAAGCCCGGCGATATCCTGCAGATGCTCAACATCGGCGGCGTGCTCGGCGTCTGCGACTCCGTGAACCCCGACAAGGGCAAGCCGTTCGACTGCCGCGTCATCGGCGGCGTGCTCGATTTCCCCTACCTCGGCGAGCGCATCGGCGTCCCCGCGCGGGTCGGTTATCGCAAGTTCGATCCGGAAGCCGCGCTCGCGACCAACGGCGTGCCCATCGTCGCCCTGGCCGGCACCTGCATGGAAGCCGGCAAGACCGCGGCGGCGGCGGCCATCATCGCCCGCATGCGGCACCGCGGCCTGATCGTCGACGCGTTCAAGGCCACGGGCGTCTCGCTGCGCCGTGACATCCTCGCGTTCGAGGATGCCGGCGCGCGCAACACGCTCATTTTCACGGACTTCGGCATCGTGTCGACCACGCGCAAGGTGGGCCCGGCGATCACGCGAACCATGATGACCGAGCTCTCGGAGAAGAAGCCCGACGTCATCGTTTTCGAGCTCGGTGACGGCCTCATGGGCACCTATGGTGTCGACGCCATCCTCGAGCAGGAAGACATCCGCAAGGCGATGACCGGCGTGGTGCTGAGCGCCAACGACCCGGTCGCGGCCTACGGCGGCGTGGACATCCTGCGCAAGAAATACGGCATCGAGCCGATCGCGGTGACGGGCCCGTCGACGGACAACGCCGTCGGTGTGCAGATCATCCAGGAGCAGCTCAAGGTGCCGGCGTTCAACGCGCTGTCGGCCGGCGCTGCGCTCGGTGATTCCATCATCAAGTCGATCAACTTGACGCAGGCTCGCCCGCTCGAGAAAGCGGCGGGTCAATGACATGCTGAACAGAATCCCGGCCATCGTGCTCGGTGGCACCGGCTACGTATCGGGCGAGCTCATCCGCCTGATCCTCGGCCATCCTAACTACACACTCGCGGGCATCATGTCCGACAGCTCCCCTGGGGAGCTCGCGGGCAAGTCCTTCCCGCACCTGGCAGGCGCCCTCGGTGACACCGCGTTCAAGTCGCAGGCGGACATCGCGGCGATCATCGCCAAAGAGCCCACGTCGGCCGTGTTCTGCGCCGCACCGCACGGCGCCGCCGCCGCGCTCATCGATACGCTGCTCAAGGCCGCCGAGGCGGCGGGCACCAAGCCGCGCTTCGTCGACATCTCCGCGGACTTCCGGTTCGCCACGGCGCCGGCATACGAAGCCGTCTACAAGCATCCGCATGGCGCGCCGCACCGGCTGTCGCAATTCACCTGCGCCGTGCCCGAGCATCTCAAGAAGGTGACCACGCAGCACGTGGGGCACCCGGGATGCTTCTCCACGGCCATCCTGCTGGCGAGCGTCCCGCTGCTCAAGTCGGGCTTCACCGAGCCCACGCTGTTCGTGAGCGGCGTCACCGGCAGCACCGGTTCGGGCCGCAAGCCCGTGGAAGGCACGCATCACCCGACGCGTCACAGCGATCTGTATTCGTATGGCGCGCTGGGCCATCGTCACACGCCGGAGATCGCGGCGCTGGCCAGGGCCGCGACCGGCGTCGATGCCCATTATTCGTTCGTGCCGCACTCGGGTCCGTTCGCGCGCGGCATCCACGCCACCGTGCAGGCGCAGCTCAAGTCGCCGAAGGACTCCGCCGCGGTCGTTGCCATGCTGCGCGAGTTCTACGCCGGATGTCCGTTCGTGCGCGTGCTCGACAACGCGCCGCGCGTGAAGGACATCGTCGCGTCCAACTACGCGCATCTGTCCGCGGCCGCCAATGGCAAGACCGTCGCCGTGATGAGCGTAGTCGACAACCTCAACAAGGGCGCGGCCGGCGGTGCCGTGCAGTGGATGAACCGGCTGTTCGATCTGCCCGAGACGACGGGCCTCACGGCCCCCGCGGCCGGCTGGACCTGACCCCATGAACGCCAATTTTCAAACGGGCTCGCCGCCCGCTTCCGGCGCAGGCTCGCCGCACTCTTCTACCGCCGGCTCCCCGCACTCTTCTACCGCCGGCTCCCCGCCCGACGGGCTCGCCCCGGTCTACGCGCAGTACGCCATCGAGGTGGTGGGTGCCGAGGGCGTGTGGCTGCACACGCGCGACGGACGCAAGGTCCTCGATCTCTATGGCGGTCACGCGGTGGCGGCGCTCGGTTACGGCCACCAGGGCTGGACCCGGGCGCTGGCAACGCAGGCCGCGCAGATGAACTTCCAGACCAACGCGGTACCCATGGAAGTCCGCGCGCGCGCCGCGCAGAAGCTGCTCAAGTTCAGCAGGCTCCCGTTCGACAGCGTGTTCTGGATCAACTCCGGCGCCGAAGCCAACGAGAACGCCTTCAAGATGGCGTTCAAGATGCGCCCGGGCCGCACGCACGTGGCCGCCGTGGAGCAGAGCTTTCACGGCCGCACGGCCGCGTGCGCGTCGACCACCTGGGGAGCGCCGCAGAAGTGGTACTTCCTGCCGCGCGCACCGTTCGACGTGAGCTGGATCAAGCGCCGCGACGTCGCCGACATCGCCAACCACGTCACCGAGAACACGGCCGCCGTCATCGTCGAACCCGTGCAAGGCGTTGGTGGGGCTTTCGACATGGGCCAGGAATTCCTCGCGGCCCTGCGCAAGCGCTGCGACGAGACCGGCGCATTGCTGTTGTTCGATGAGGTTCAATGTGGCGTCGGCCGCAGCGGCACGCCGTTCGCGGCGAACTACTACGGCGTCATGCCCGACATCCTCACCACCGCGAAGGCGCTCGGCAATGGCTTCCCGGTGTCGGCGATGCTGCTGACGCCGCCGATCACCGCCCAGCTCAAGCTCGAGAATCTCGGCACCACTTTCGGCGGCGGACCCATGGCCTGCGCCGTGGCCGAGGCCACCATCGACGCGATCGAGAAGGAAGGTCTGCTCGAGAACGTGACTCGCGTGAGCGCGTATCTGCGCGACACCTGCAAGGTGGGCCCGGTCGTGGACTTCCAGGGTCTGGGATTCCTGCATGGCCTGCGACTCAACAAGCCGGCCAAGGACGTGCAGAAGGCGCTGCTGGCAAAGGACATCCTCGCGGGCACGGCCGGCGACCCCGCCATCCTGCGATTGCTGCCCGCCTTCGTTCTCAAGGAAGAGCACATCGACCGCCTGCGCGCGGCTCTTCAGGATCTATGAGAACGGCAGCATGAAGAATTTCGTCGACCTCGCAGACCTGCCGCGCGAGCAGGTAGTGGAGCTCCTGGCGCTGGCCGAGAGGCTCGCGCAGAAGCCCGAACCGCAGGCGCTCGCCGGGAAGATCCTCGGCCTCCTGTTCTTCAATCCGTCGCTGCGCACGCTTGCCTCGATGCAGGCGGCCATGGCTCGCCTGGGCGGGACGTCGTTCGTCATATCGGCCGGCCAAGGCACCTGGCAGCTGGAAATGCGGCGGGGCGCCGTCATGAACGGCGCGCCCGCGGAGCATGTTCGCGAAGGCGTGCCCGTATTGGCCCACTATTGTGACGCTCTGGGGATCCGGGCGTTCGCCTCGGGCGCGGATTTGCAGGCGGACCTCGCCGAAACCTCCTTCAGCGAGATGACCGGCCTGGTGAACAAGCCGGTCATCAATATGGAGTCGGCCATCAACCATCCCTGCCAGGCCCTGGCGGACTGGAAGACGATGGATGACCTGGCCGTCCCGCGCCGCGCGAAATTCGTGCTGTCGTGGGTGAACCATCCGCGCGCGCTGCCGCTCGCC
>DATLDQ010000074.1:0-24778 GCA_035525785.1 Steroidobacteraceae bacterium
GGGAGCGCTATCATCGGCGCACAACCAGGTACGGGCCTCGGTCAGGTTGTCGGCGAGCCAGTCCGCCATGTCGATGCGGAAGGCATACTTGGCGGCGGCGATGGCCCGGTGCATGGTCGGGCCACAGCCGTATTCGAGGCCTCGACCGAAACGGGCGCGCGCGGCGCGCAGTACCTCGAGCTGGTATGCGAGGACGGCTTGCTCGTCCGGGAGCACCACTTCGCTGTAGTAGGTCTGGAAGTAATCACGGGCACGCCACTCGGAGTAGTCGGCCACCAAAGAGTTTCTCGTTGTGCTTCCGTCCACCATTGGTCACTCCCTTGAACCTTTGAGAAAGGTTTCTGTAAAAGCCTTATGTCAGAGCCTACTGACAGCGCGGACAGTGCAGTAGCCGTACGACCCTTACTAGAATGGCTGGACGAGGGCCTCAAGACCCCCGGAAGACGATGAAAGTACGGACGAATTGGCAGTTTTTGGGTTGATACCCGGCGCAAACCGGGAGTGCATCAAGGTTCGACCTTGACCTGGCAGGTAACAATAATCGGTCATGAGCGCCCGCCCTGAACCCCTCGCCATCGACGCCGAACTCCGTTCGGTGCTCGAAAGCGCGCAAGCCGCGGTCTGGGGCTGGCAGGTGGCAGCCGACCGCATCGAAGTCGACGAGACCTGGCTGCGCGCCATCGGTGTCGACCCCGCCCCGGGCAGCGGCGTGCTGAGTACCGACGAATGGAAGCGCCGCATCCATCCGGACGATCACGGCGCTTTCGTCGCCGCCGCCGAGTCGTGTCATCACGGCAATGAACGTTTCGAGTGCGAGTACAGGTTGTTAGTCACCGGGCATCGCTGGCTCTGGGTGCTGCATCGGGGGCGGGTCACGCAGCGCGACCGCGATGGTTCAGCGCTGCGCATGAGTGGGTTGCTGCTCGACATCGACCGCCGCAAGGGCGAAGAAGTTGCGCGCAACGACAGTGAATCGCGCCTGGCGACGGCGCTCTGGGGCGCGCGCGCCGCGTTCTGGCAATGGCACGTGCCGAGCAATGCGCGCACGTCGAGCCCCTTGTGGCTGGCCATGACCGGCTACTCGCGTGTGCAGTGGGACGCGATGCCGAACCCCTGGCACAGCAACCTGCATCCCGATGAACGCGAGCGGGTGGACCGCCAGCTGCAGGAACATGCGCAGGGGCTGCGCGACTCCGTGGAATTCGAGTACCGCTTCCAGACCGCGAGTGGTGAGTACCGCTGGATGCAGGATCGCGGCCGCGCCGTCGAGTGGGATCTGCAGGGCCGCCCCGTGCTGGTGATCGGCGTGACGCTCGACATCGACGCCGCCAAGCGCGCCGAGGCCCATCTGCGCTCCGCCGATCACATGCTCGAGACGGCCGCGTGGGGCGCGGGCATCGGGCTCTGGGAAACGAACTTCGTCACCGACACCACGCGCTGGTTCAACGACTGGTGCGAGCAGCACGACATCTGGCCCTGTGACGGTACGGGTCACGTGACACGATGGGATGAAAACCTGCATCCCGACGAGGGGCCCGAGGCCGTACGCAAGTTCAGCGAGCACGTCGCCGGCAAGGCCGAGTACTACGACGCGGAATACCGCATCAGGACGAGGAAAGGCGCATGGCGCTGGGTGTTCGAGCGTGGCCGCGTGGTCGAGCGCGACGCGCAGGGCCAGGCCGTGCGAATGCTCGGCGTCTGCATGGATCTCGACGAAACCAAGGTCGCCGAGCGGCGCGCCAATGCGCGTAACGAACGCGTCGAGCACGCGCTGCAGCTGACTACCGCCGGCGTCTGGGATTGGGACGTCGAGCAGAACCAGACCCACCACACGGACGGCTACTACCGCGTGTTCGGCGTGGACCCCGCTTTCGGACGCGCCAACGTGCGCGGCTGGCGCCAGCTGCTCGGCACCGATCCCGAAGGGGAAATCGAAAAATTCCGCGAACGCCTGCGGCACGTCGATCCCAGCGCGCAGGTGCTCGAAACCGAATACCGCTTCCGTCACACCGACGGTTCCTGGCACTGGGCCCTCGACCGTGCGTTCGTCGTGGACCGCGACGAAGACGGTGCCTCGCGGCGCGTGCTGGGACTCGTCGTCGACATCACCGCACGCAAGATCCGCGAGACCGGGCTCACGGCCGCCGACCAACGCTTTCGCGCCGTCGCCCGCGAGTTGCGCTGCGTGATCTACGAGATCGACGCCGAGACGGGGTTGTCCACCGGCGAAGGCTCGGACCGCATCATCGGCTACGCGCCGTCGGAGTTGCCGCGTGCGTCCGACTGGGCCGCACTCGTGCATCCGGATGACCAGCCGCTGCTACAGCAATGGTTCGATCGCAATCCCGATCACATGACGGCGCTGCAATACCGCATCCGCCATCGCGACGGACACTGGGTGACGTTGCTCGACTCGCCCTGCCTGGTCCGTGATGCCGCCGGCAGGGTGGTGCGCATCGTGGGCGTCGCCATCGACATCACCATCCAGGCCGGCGCGCAGGAAGCACTGCGCCAGTCCCAGGAAATGCTGCAGATGGTCGCGGAGGGCACCGGGGACTGGCTCTATCTCGTCGACGCCGAACGTCGCGTGCAGTTCCTGAACCGGTGCATGAGCAATCTGCCGCACGACCAGGTGATCGGCCGGCGCATCGACGAGCTCGCCGAGACGCAGGACCGCGGGGCGCTGCGGCAGGCCGTGCAGCGCGTTCTCGAGACGGGCGAGCCGGTGGATCTCGAGCTCGGGAACTCGTCCGCAGACATGCGCATCTTCGACGCGCGCATCCGGCCGGTGCTCACGGGCAAGGGCATCAAGGGCGCCGTCATCAACGTCACCGAGATCACCGACCGCCGCGCGGCCACGCAGTTGCGCGAGACCCAGGCGCGCATGTTCGAGCTGCTGCACGAAGGCGTGGTGGTCATCGACACCAGCAGCACCATCCGCATGGCGAACCCTGCGTTCGAGCGCATGTTCGGCTTCACGCCGGGCGCGGCGGTCGATACCTCGATCAACGATCTGATCGCGCAGACACCGGGCGTGCGCCGCGACCGGCTCGAGCAACACTTGTTAGGGCCGATGTCCGAGAACTCCGGGGATCCGCCGGCGCTGGTGCCCGTGGAATTCAAGTGCCGGCGCCGCGACGGGTCGACGTTCGACGCGGCGTGCGTTGCCACGCTCACCCACCTGGATGGCGCCACGCACCGACTGGCCGTCATCACCGACGTGACCGAGAGACGCCAGCTCGAGCGCGAGATCCTCGAGATCGCCGGTCGCGAGCAGCTGCGCATCGGCTCGGACTTGCACGACGGCCTCGGGCAGGATCTCACCGGCGTCGCTCTCATGCTCCGCAGCGTCGTGGCTCAACTGCGCAAGGAAAATTCCTCGGCGCGCACGGACGTCGAGGACATCATCAGCCTGGTCAATGGCGCCATCGAGAGCACTCGCGCCATGGCGCGCGGTCTCGCACCCGTCGGTGCCGACCGCGGTGGCCTTATCGCGGGACTGCAATCGATGGCGGTGCGCGGCATGGAACGCTACGGCGTGCGTGCGCATTTCAATACGTCCCTCAAGGAACCATTGACCCTGGACGACGGTGCTGCGACGCACCTCTACCGCATCGCCCAGGAGGCGTTCACCAACGCGATACGCCACGGCCGCGTAACCCAGGTCACGATTGATCTCGCCACGGCAGAAGGAACATTGACCCTGAGCGTGCAGGACAACGGTAGGGGTTTCGATGAGCGAAACGCGAGCAACAATGGACTGGGACTCAAACTCATGCGGTATCGCGCACAGATGCTGGGCGGAGACGTGACCATTTCGAACAACAAGGGCGGTGGCGTCGCAGTCCGCTGCAGTTGTCCGCATCGTGCTCCACTTGCCGGTGACTTGCTCCCACGTGGCGGTTTTCCGCTCAAGGACTGAGCCGGATCGATCCAGCCGATAGATCCAGATCAAGTGTGCCTAACTATAGTGGCGTATACGTAGGGGCAGTGTTGACGCTCCGCAGTATCTTCGTCACGATTCACGCCTAATAAATGGCCGTAGGGGATCGATCATGACCGCAGCGATGGCCACGAAACGCCAGATTCTCATCGTTGACGACCATCCCATCGTGCGTCAGGGACTCCGGCGCATGTTCGAAGCCGAGCCGGATCTGGCGGTGATCGGCGAGGCGGACAGCGAACCCGCTGCCCGCGAAGCGATTCGGGCGAAAAAACCCGACATCGTCGTCGTCGACCTGTCGCTCGAACGCGGTGACGGCATCGAGCTGGTGCGCCAGATGCATGCCGAGCTGCCCGAGCTGCGCATGCTCGTGCTTTCGATGCACGACGAGACCATCTACGCCGAGCGGCTGCTGGCCGCAGGTGCCATGGGCTACATCATGAAACAGGCGGCTTCCGACCAACTGCTCATAGCGGTGCGCCGGGTGCTGGATGGGCGAACCTACGTCAGTGAGACCGTACAGCGCTCGCTCGACCAGCGCGCCGGCGAGAACAGCCGTTCCGAAACCAATGATCCCGTGGCGCGCCTTTCCAATCGCGAAGTGCAGATCCTGAACATGATCGGGCGGGGCATGAGTTCGCGCGAGATCGCTCAGGAATTCACACTTTCGGTCAAAACCATCGAGTCGCATCGCCAGACCATCAAGCACAAGCTTGGCCTGGCCACGAACAGCCAGCTGCTGCAGTACGCGATGAAGTGGTTCAGTGGCGGGACCCAGCGCAGCTAGTGGTGCCGCCACCTTCTTGATTCCTTTACTTTTTCCGCCTCTTTTCAAACCCCTGACGGGTTTGCTCCCTCCAAGATACGTACGAGGGAGAGACGTTTGGCGGATGGATCAACAGCCCGAATGACGAGCACTGACACGGTCGTCGGATTCGACGTGGCGCTCATCGAGCGCGCTCGCAAGGGAGACTCCAAGGCCTTCGAACGTCTCTACCGCGATCACGTGGGACGCGTGCACGGGCTATGCCTGCGCATGACGCGCAACCCGGATCTCGCGGCGGATTGCGTCCAGGACGCCTTCATCAAGGCCTGGAAAGCGCTGCCGAAGTTCGAGGCCCGCGCGTCGTTCTCCACGTGGTTGCACCGTATCGCGGTGAACACGGTGCTCGAGAAGCGCCGCGGACCTTCGAATGCGGAAGTGGCGGTCGAAGACCCCACCGAGTACGAGGCGGAGACCAGCTTGGTGCTGGACACGCCGGTGGAAGAGGAAGAGATCGAGGCGGCGATTGCTTCCCTGCCTCAGGGCGCGCGAGACGCACTGGTGCTGTGCGGCGTGTATGGATACGAACATTCGGAGGCTGCGACGATGCTCGGCATCGCCGTGGGTACGTGCAAGGCGCAGCTCCACCGGGCGCGCGGCCTTCTGAAGGACAGACTCGAAAGAGGTGTGCGATGACGACGCCTGAAGTGAAACGAAAGGTGAGACGACTGGACGAGCTGGCGCAGAGCGTGCCCCCGCCGCGCGACCTCTGGCCCGCCATCGCTCTCGGCATCGAAGCACACGAGCGCGAGTTGAAGCAGTCCGGCGAGTCGCAGGCGCCCGGCGCGGCGAAGCGTCGCCCGGCCTGGTGGATGCCCGCCATGGGAATGGCTGCGGCGGTCGCGCTCGTGAGCATCGGTGTGTTCATCGGCCAGAGGACCAGCACGGTCGCGCCGTCCCTCGTGGCCGGCACCCAGCAGACCGGTGACCCCGCCATGGTCCAGGCGGCATTGCGTGACGCGAATTACCGCAAGCAGCGCGATGCGCTGCTCGTGGAAGTGAACAACCGGCTGAAGAGCATGCCGGAGGACGACCGGGCGAAAGTGGCGGCCAGTCTGAAGACGCTGCAGCGCTCGATCAGTGATATCGAGGCGGCGCTGGGCAAGGACCCCGCGAATGCGCTGCTTCAGGAGTTGTTGGTGAATTCCTGCCAGGAAGAAATGCGCGCGTTGACCGCGGTGCGTGATTCCGGCAGCCAGGAGACCTGATCATGAGTGAGTTCCGTTTCAAGAAGCTGGCGTTGCTGATCGCTTGCGCGCTCCCCGCTGGGGCACCGATGACCGCGATGGCCGACAGCGATTCCGTCGACCGCAAGGTGGCCGCGGAGGCCAACGGCGAGGTCGTCATCACGAACGTGTCCGGTACGGTGGACGTGCGTGGCTGGGACCGCAATGAAGTGCAGGTCACCGGCACGCTCGGCAGCGGCGTCGAGCGCGTCGACGTCGACTCGAGCGGCGGCCGCACCGTGGTCAAGGTGGTGTTGCCGCACCGCGGCGCGCACGATGGCGACGCCGACATCGAAGTGCAGGTGCCGAAGAACAGCAGCATCGACGTCTCGGCGGTGAGCGCCGACGTGAGTTCCCGCGGCGTGCTCGGCGCGCAGCGATTGAAGAGCGTCAGCGGTGAAGTCACGGCGGATATCTCCGGCAACGACTCGAACGTGAGCTCGGTGAGCGGCGACGTCACGGTGCGCGGAGTGGGCAAGCCCGATTCCCTGCGCGTGAGCTCGGTGAGCGGCAGCCTCGACGTCACCAATTTCGGCGGCAAGCTCGAAGTGGTCACGGTGAGCGGCGATGCGCGAGTCAGCGCCAGCGAAGCAACGGAGATCCGCGGCCGCACCACGTCCGGCAACCTCGAGCTGCGCGGCAAGCTCTCCAAGGACGCCCGCGTGGATGTGGAAGGCGTGAGTGGCGACTTGCTGCTGCACCTGGCCGCGCCCGGTCCGCTCGGGCTCGAGCTCGAGTCCTTCAGCGGGGACATCGAAGGCTGCCTCGCCAAGGGTGTCGAGCGCGTCAGCAAGTACGGGCCCGGCGTTCGCCTGTCCCAGCGCAATGTCGAGAACGGGCCGCGCATCCGCGCCAAGACGCTCTCCGGCGACATCGACGTCTGCGACAAGTGATGCACGCGGAGACAGATTTATTTGATGGCGATACCGGTATCGCCGGCAAATAGAGCTGTCCCGGCCAACCGCGCGGCCGACATCGTTACAATGTCGGCCGCGTGCGTTTTCGCCTCCCCAAATCCCGCGTTCTCAGATGGATGGCCTTGGGCCTCGGGGCTCTCGTCGCCGTCGTCCTCGTCGCCATTCTGGTGATCGTCTGGTTCGTCGACCCCAACAGCTTCAAGCCGCGCATCGAAACTGCGGTACGTGATGCCACCGGGCGAGATTTCGCGCTCGTCGGCGACATCGACCTGGGCTTTTTCCCATGGCTCGCACTGCGCACCGGCGAGGGCAGCTTCGGCAATGCGCCAGGGTTCGGTGCCGAACCCATGGTGTCGTGGAAGAGCGCACAACTCGGCGCCAGGCTCATACCGCTGTTGCGCGGACGGTTGGTGGCGGATCGCGTGATCCTCGAAGGTGCCGACGTCCGTCTCGTGCGTCACGCCGATGGCCGCGCGAACTGGCAAGGCATCGGCGGCAGCGGGCCCGCGGACCCGAATGCCGAGCCCATGGATCTGCGCATCGACGGCGTACGTATCGAGGACAGCAGCGTCTCCTTCGTCGACGAGACAGTGCCGCGGCGAGTCTCGGTCACGGCCCTCAATCTATCTACCGACGGCATTTCGCCCGGCAAGCCTTACACGGATAGCTCGCTCTCGGGCGTGCTGCACATGGACGGTTTCGCCGCCGCCGGCGCGCCTTTCAAGCTCGATATCCCGAAAGCGGTGGTGCCAGAGGACATGAGCTCGGTCGACGTGCCGGGCTTCAGGATCGAATTCGGCGACTTCGAGGCCGCGGGCGGCGCGCGTGGCACGCTGGGTGACAAGCCGAAGCTTGCGGGCATGCTCGAGAGCAATGCCTTCGATCTGCGCGCGCTTCTCGCAACCATCGGCGTTCAGCCACCCAAGACCACGGACGCAGCCGCGCTCGGCAAGGTCCAGTTCGCGGCCGACTGGCGCTTCGACGCCGGCGCAATTGCCATCGAGCCGCTCTCGCTGACACTCGATGACACGCACTTGAAGGGGTCCTTCCGCCGCGGCGTCGGCGAGAACGCCCTCGGTCAGTTCTCGCTGCGCGGCGATTCGCTGGATATCGCGCGTTACATTCCGCCCGCCGATCCGAACAGCGAACCCTTCGTGCTCCCTACGGCGGCGCTCAAGCAATTGCAGTTCCGCGGCGACCTGCAGCTCGAGCAGGCGACGCTCGGCGACATCGCGATGAAGGGAGTGACGCTGCGCCTGTTGCTCGACGAACAGGGTCTGCGCCCGATGCAGCCGGAGACCGCCGAGGCCAGGCAGTGAACGACACACGCGCAGGCATCGCACCGCGCCTCCTGGCCTGGCACGCAATTTCCGGACGTCACGATCTGCCGTGGCAAAGGCACCCGACCAGGGACAACACCGCGTACCGCGTCTGGGTCTCGGAAATCATGCTTCAGCAGACGCAGGTGGCGACGGTCATCCCGTACTACGAGCGATTCATGGCGCGCTTCCCCGACGTGCGTGCACTGGCTGACGCGCCCATCGATGAAGTCCTCCACCTGTGGACCGGCCTCGGCTACTACGCGCGTGCGCGCAACCTGCATCGCGCGGCGCAGACCATCCGTGACCGGCATCAAGGACGCTTCCCGGCGACCCTCGACGAGGCGATGGACCTTCCGGGCATCGGCCGATCGACGGCCGGCGCCATCCTCGCCATCTCCACCGGTGGGCGACATCCGATCCTCGATGGCAACGTGAAGCGCGTGCTCGCGCGCCACTACGGCATCGATGGCCCCATCGACGACAGCGGCACGGTCGACTCGTTGTGGAAGCTCGCCGACCAGAACACGCCGGCGGACGGCGTGGCTATCTACACGCAGGCCATCATGGATCTCGGCGCGACGCTGTGCACGCGCGCGAATCCCCGCTGCGATGCCTGTCCGATCGCCGAAGGTTGTCGCGCGCGCGTCGAAGGCCGCCAGGCGGAGCTGCCCGCGGGCAAGCGGCGTAGAGCGGCGCGAAAGCTGCGTCGCGCGATCATGCTGGTGGCACGGCGCGAGTCGGCGGTGCTGCTCGTGCAGCGCCCGTCCGCCGGCATCTGGGGCGGGTTGTGGTGCCTGCCGGAATTCGCCGACCGCGACGCGGCGGAGTCCTTCGCGATCAGCGAGCTCGACAAGGCGAAGCTCTCCGACGCGGCCTTGCCTGACATCGAACACAGCTTCACGCATTTCGATCTCGTGATCACGCCGGTCGAGGCGCGATGTCGCGGTGAGGCGCGGGTGCGCGACGGCAAGTCGCTGTGGTATGACCTTGCGGAACCCGCGCGCGTCGGGTTGCCCGCGCCGATCAAGACCTTGCTGGGTAGTTTGCTGGAGAGAACTCGTGACTAGAATGGTTAACTGCGCGTTGCTCAAGAAGGAGGCCCCAGGTCTCGACAAGCCGCCCTACGGTGGCGAGCTGGGCAAACGGATCTTCGACAATGTGTCGAAGGAAGCCTGGCAGATGTGGGTGCGGCACCAGGTCATGCTGCTCAACGAATACCGCCTCACCCCCGTCGAACCCGCGCACCGCAAGCGTCTCGAGTACGAGATGGAGAAATTCCTGTTCGGCGACGGCTCGGAGAAGCCGAAGGACTTCGTCGAGCCGAAGTGACTGGGCGGCGCTAGAAAAAAGCGGCCAAAAAAGCGGCCCAAAAAAAACGGCCCAAAAAAAACGGCGCAGTTGCCTGCGCCGCCAACGAACTCGACGAGCGGGGGGGGTGCCCATCGAGCATCTTTTCCCTGGAGAGGGTTCAGAACTTCCCGGTCTGGTAATCCGAGAAAGCCTGCATGATCTCTTCACGCGTATTCATGACGAATGGACCGTAGCGGGCCACGGGCTCACGCAACGGTCGGCCGGCCACGAGGATGGCTCGGCTCTGCGGCGCACGGCCTTCGAGGCGAACCTCGCTGCCATCTCCCAGCACCGCCAGTTCCTGCGCATGGATGGTCGCGGCCTCACGGCCCACTCCCACCGACGCGCTACCTTCGTACACGTAGATGAAAGCTGAATGACCCGCCGGTAACGGCAACGTGAAGTCCACGCCCGCGTCGATGCGGATGTCCAGGTACGTAGGGTCGGTGGCCGGTTGTCGCACCGGGCCGACGACGCCGTCGAGCTGGCCGGCGATCACCTTGACGCTCGTGCCATTGCGTTCGACCACCGGCAGGCGCTCGGGGCCGAACTCCTGGTAGCTAGGCGCGGACATCTTGTCGCGCGCCGGCAGGTTCAGCCACAGCTGGAAGCCGCGCATCTTGCCCTCGCTTTGCTCGGGCATCTCCGAATGCACGATGCCGCGGCCCGCGGTCATCCATTGCACCGAGCCCGGGACCAGCACGCCTTCATTGCCGTGGTTGTCCTTGTGACGCATGCGGCCGTCGAGCATGTACGTGACGGTTTCGAAGCCGCGATGCGGATGGTCGGGAAAACCCGCGATGTAATCCTCTGCCTTGTCCGTACCGAACTCGTCGAGCATGAGGAAGGGATCGAGATCGGGCAGCTTTGGCTGGCCGATGACACGCGTGAGCTTCACGCCGGCGCCGTCGGAGGCGGGCATGCCTTTCAAGGTCTGGACGACACTTCGCGCGTTCATGGCATTACTCATGGTCGGACCGATCTGGTGGCGAGGGTAAAAACTTCAAGCCATCGCTTGCGTCAGTCCATGCTCCATGCCCGGATGCGATGAATCTCCTCGGCTTCCAGCCCCAGCGAGTGGAGGAAGTCGGCGTGCGCATCGGGCATGTTTTTCTCGAAGTTCGCATGCCATTGGCGCATTTCCGCGTCCGACATGCCGATCGCGCGGAACATGTCCGTCCAGGTCTCCTTGGACAGCGTGCGTTTTCCGGTTTGTTTCGAAGACAGCTGCAGCAGCGACAGAACGACTCGCTGCTGTGTGCGCAGCGCGCTCACCTGGCGATTGAGCACGCCAATCTGTTCCTCGAGCACTTCGGCCAGCGGGGTGTGCGCGTCGAGCACCCGCTTGACGGTGCGCAGCGGCAGGCCCGCAGCCCGCAGCTCGATGATGCGGCCGAGCCTCGTCACGGCATCCGGTCCGTAAACACGGTAGCCGCCGGCCGATCGGCCGGTCGGCTTGAACAGGTGGATACGGTGATAATGAAGCAGCGTGCTGCGTGACAGTCCGAATCGCTTCGCCAGCGCCGAGACGGTCAGCGTTTGAGTGCCGTGCGCGGACGTTTCTCGAACCATGCGTTCATGCTCCCTTCCCACTTCGCCATGCTGTCGAGCCAGTCTTTCTCGCTGGATGCGGCAAGTATTGCGCGTGACGACTCGTTCGTGGGTGTGCTGGTGTATTCGATGCACACGGCGGTGACGCCATCGACGTGCCGGCCGAGGGTGATCTCGATGTGCACCACCACGCCGTCGGGTTGCCAGCGCGCGAACGCCACGCGGCGGGGCGATTCATGGTGCGTGACGATCCAGGTGGTGGTGCCGAGCGCGTGGGTAGTTTCGAACACCGCGCCGCGCTCGGCGACGCCCGACGCGGAATGGATCATTCGGTAGTCCCAGCCCGGCAGCCAATGTTTCTCGAGCTCCGGGCAGAGCAGGGGGAAGACGTCTTCGGGAGCGGCGTATATACGCTGGACGAAAGACTGGACGATGCGCGCGGAAAGTGCGGACGTGGGCATGGGCGGCTCCTTGAATGATGGGTCGCCACCCTCGGCTGTGAAGCTGTAGACGGGTCAAGCGCTTGCGCGTGCCCGCCCCGGCGGCGACCCGCAAAGTGCGCGGAAATCATCCGAGAAATCATCGGTTTGGAGGAACTTCGGCTTGACGGCCCCGGAACCGGCCGGTCTAATACGCGCCCCTCGAACGAGGGCCCCTTCGTGGGGAAGCCCAACCGTGGCCGGGTAGCTCAGTTGGTAGAGCAGCGGATTGAAAATCCGCGTGTCGTTGGTTCGATTCCGACCCCGGCCACCACTCCACTTCGCTCACTGCGCTCGCAAACAAGCAGGAACAGTGCGCCAAGATTTCATGTCCAGTTCGCGTGTTCCGATACGATCGCGCACCTCCACAATGTCTGGAAGGGTCGCTTGGACTGCTCGCCGTTCATCAAGAAGCTGAATATCCCCGATGGCTTCACGGCGCCCCGCAAGCTCGTGCACCCGGCGGTCGTTGCGCACGCACTCACGCGCGCCGACCTCGTCGAGGATGTGCGTGGCATCAACGACAGCCTCGCGCTCATCAACCAGACGCGCGGCGGCGGCTGGCCGACGGAGCCGGTCACCGACGATTTCAACTTCGTCGATCTGGTCTGGCATGAGCTCGAGTTTCGCGAGGCGACATCATTCGCATACGTGCTGCGCGATACGGGTGGTGCGTACATGGGCTGCGCATATCTGTATCCCATGGGGCGGCGCACGCCGCTTACCGCGGCTCTCCTAGACTACGACGTCGACGTCAGCTGGTGGGTGATACCGGCGGCGTACGACAGGGGCCTGTATGCGACGGTGTATGACGCCTTGCGCGGATGGCTGACGACGCACTTTTCCTTCTGGCGGCCTTACTACTCGAATCGCGAGATCCCGCGCGGCGAATGACCACGGTGAGACTTCAGCGGACATGAATTTCGAATTGATCGGTTACGCCGCGGCGTTTCTCACCAGCGTTTCCTTCATTCCCCAGGCCATCATGACCATCCGCTCGAAGAACACGAGCGGCATCTCGCGCGGGATGTACGCCATGTTCACGCTGGGCGTTGCGCTGTGGCTGGCCTACGGCATCTATCTGATGTCGTGGCCGATGATCGCGGCGAACACGGTGACATTGATACTCGCGGCCACCATCCTCGGCCTCAAGCTGCGCTACGGCTGAGCTGACCCCGCGAACGCTTCCCGGCACCACTACTGCAGCACGGGCACCTGTATCTCGCGAACGGCGCGATCGCGGAATTTCACGCTGCCGCCGAGAAAGCCCGACGCGCCGATCTCCATGGCATAGAACAGCACGCGATCGCCATCGACATTGCGCATGGACGTCGGTGGACCGAGAAGACTGACTATCTCGAGCTCGCTCATGCCGGTACTGACCTTGCGCCACCGGGCGGCGTCCAGCCACGTGGTGGATGCATCTCCCGAGGCTGCATCCGTCCTGCTGGCGGGCCTGGATATCAGCCGATCCGGATGTGTAGTTGCATCGTCGACGCGTCGTGTCAGCGCCATTACCTGGCGTTTCAGCTCACGCACTTCCGATTCGAGGTATCGCACCTGGCCATCGTCGGCGGCGTGCGCGGCGGCCGCCACGCACATCAGCAACGAAACGAACGTCACGCGAACCATGAGACCTCCGGGGGCCGATTGCCCTTGGGACGCGTAACACCCACGCAAAGTTCGTCGGCGAGCCGTTCAACAACGTCGGCGCACCGCCACGATGCCGCAGGACAACCGCTTCATCTGGAATTGCGCGTGGCTTGCTACCGGTGTCAATATGGCGCGAGCATTCGGGCACCGCGGACATTCTTGAACGATTTCATGAAGTCTCCTATCCCTGAGTCGTTTGAGGTTCCGTCCTGGACCCACCCTGCCGCGCATCAGGGCGCAGCGAAATTGCGCGAACTGGCAATAATCGGTCAATTACGGTAAATAATCGGTCAACTTCGATCGCTTCCGAACAGCGATCGGCGGGCATGAAGGGGCCCGTGTGCAAATCAGAGCGCGTGCTCATCAGGGGGAAATTTAATGTCTTCGCATCTTCGAAATTTGTTTCCGCGGTCGCGTCTGGCCGTGGCTATAGCGGCTTGTCTCGCGTCCACGTCGATCTGGGCGGCGGAGGAACAAGGCGAGGCATCGCAGGAATTGGAAGAGGTCGTGGTAACCGGTTTCCGCGGTTCGCTGAACACCGCGATCGCGGCCAAGCGCCAGGAAACGGCGGCCATCGACGTCATCGCATCGGAGGACATCGGCAAGTTCCCCGACAGCAACCTCGCCGAATCGATGCAGCGAGTGCCGGGTGTGGCGCTCTCGCGCAGTGATGGCGGCGAAGGTCGCAACATCTCGGTTCGCGGTCTCGGCGCGGGCTTCACCAAGGTTCGCATCAACGGCATGGAAGGTGCCGCGCAGACCGGCTCGAGCGATATCTATGGCGCCGGCAACAGCGGCCGCGCCTTCGACTTCAACGTGTTCCCCACCGAGATCTTCTCGCAGCTCGCCGTGCGCAAGACGGCGTCGGCGGACGTCGAAGAAGGTTCGCTGGGCGCGACCGTCGACCTCAAGGCGCCGGGGGCGCTCGACTACGATCAGAACACCGTGTTCTCGATCACGGGTCGGGGCATCTACAACGAGGTGAGCAAGGGAGATCCGGATCCGCGCATCTCGTTGCTCGCCGGCAAGAAGTTCTTCGACGACACCTTCGGCGTGCTCGCCACGGCCTCGTTCCAGGAACGCCACACCCGCGAAGTCGGTTACTCGGCAGTGGATATCCTCCATTTCGGTACCAACGCCAACAACATTGGTACGGCGACGAACCCGGTGTTCCTGCCGTTCTGCACGCCGATCGGCTGGACGCTCACGGCGCCGAGTCCGGCTCCGGGCGCGCGCGGCGCGACAGCGGCCAACTGCGCCACCAATAGCCCGCGCTCCAGCGACATGGCCGCGTACATGGAGGTGTACAACCGCACCAACCCCGCCATTCGTGACGTGAACGGCAACCTGATTCCCGGCGGCGGCGCTTACTACCCGCGTCTGCCGCGCTACGTGAATTCGGAGCAGGACACCGAGCGCGCGGGCGGCAGCCTGTCGCTGCAGTGGCGTCCCAGCGAGGACACCTCGATCTCCGTCGATGGCCTGTATTCGCGCTACCAGCAGGAACGCCGCGACAACTACATCCTCGGCCTCTCGCTCGGCCGCCCGCTCACCAACAACGGCCAGCCGATGGTGTCGATCCGTGACGTCGAATTCGACGAAAACGGCGCGATGACCTACGGCCTGTTCGATGGCATGGACGTGCGCTCCGAAGGCCTCGTCGACCAGTTCATCTCGACGTTCAAGCAGTTGAGCTTGAACGCCGAGCACAAGATCACGGACAGCTTCAGCGTGCATGCGTACGCCGGCCGCTCGGTGAATGTCTGGGATGGCCCGCTCCGCTTCCAGACCTTCATGGACGCGATCGACGTCGACAACTTCTCGGTGGACTTCCGCGATGGCGGTGCCACGCCGCGCATCAATTTCGGCATGGATGTCTCGAACCCGGCCAACTTCCAGTACGCCGCACAGGCGGCTACCGGTCCCGATGCCGCGAACGTGCTCGGTGGCTTCTCGCTGCAGGGCAAGCCGCAGCAGAACATCACGGCGAACAACACGTTCGAGCTGGATGGCAGCTGGCAGATCAACGACGAATGGAAGCTGAAGGTCGGCGGCCAGTACCGCGAAAGCCATTTCAGCAGCCACGGCTCGAATCCGCTGCGCAACGCCACGCTCACCCGCAACCTGCCGGCCGGTGTGAGCCTGGCGGACATCACCACGCAGATCAGCGGACTCGACGATCTGTTCGGTTCCGGCGCACCCGCGAGCTGGGCGGCCATCGATCTGCACAAGTGGCACGATGTGTTCGACATCGACAGCATCCCGACCTGCGGTCAGGAATGCGGCGCCGCGCAGAGCAAGATCTTCGAGGACGTCAAGACGGGCTACGTCATGTTCGCCTTCGATTCGGCTGACCGGTGGAGCATCCCGATCCGCGGCGACTTCGGCGTGCGCTACGTCATGACCGATCAATGGGCGCAGGGCAACGTCTCGATCGGCGCGCCGACCACGTCGATCTTCACCGCGTTCGGCCAGCTCGGCGAGGTCGATCGTGACTACACCGACACGCTGCCTTCGTTCAACGTGGTGGCCGAGCTCACCGACAACCTGCTGCTGCGCCTGTCGGGCTCGAAGGTGATGTCGCGTCCGGAACTCGGCAACCTCGCGCCCACTTCGGGCGTGACGGCGACCACGCGTACCGGCAACGTGAACAATCCGTTCCTCGATCCGATCCGCGCGAAGACCGCGGACCTGGCCCTGGAGTGGTACTTCCGCGAAGGCTCGCTGCTGTCGGTGGCCTACTTCTACAAGGACATCGAGAGCTTCATCCAGCGCATCACGGAGCAGGTGCCGTATCGTGACCTCGGCCTGCCGGACTCGCTGCTCGATGGCACGCCGGCGTCGCCCACGGACATCTTCACCGTCGGACGTTTCCAGAACACCGAGGGTGGTCCGCTCAAGGGCTTCGAATTGAACGCGCAGGTGCAGTTCAATTTCCTGCCGGGCTTCTGGAGCAACTTCGGTGTGCTGGGCAACTTCACCAAGGCGGACGCGGACATCGAGTACTTCATCTCGACGACCAGCCCGCCGGTGACGGCGCAGCTGGTCGGCATGTCGCCGAAGACCGCGAGCGGCACCCTGTTCTACGAGAACGACAAGTTCAGCGTGCGTACCACCGCGTCGTATCGCGACAAGTTCTTCCGCGCCATCCCTGCCTCACCGGGCAGCGACGTTCGCGGCGACCTGTCGTCGACTTTCGTGGATGCGCAGGCTTCCTGGTACGTCAACGACAACCTGACGCTGATCCTCGAAGCGCAGAACATCACGGGTGAGCGCAGCACGCTGTACATCGACGACACGCGTGAGGACACGCTGTTCCAGACCGAGATCGGTACCACCTACACGCTGGGTGCGACGTTCAAGTTCTGAGCTGGCGATGTGACCAACGAAAAGGGGCCGAAAGGCCCCTTTTCTTTTTGCCGGATTTTTCGCGGGCGAGGCTACTTCTTCGCCGACTCCGCCTGCTGATCCCAGGTCTTCGCGGTGCTCTTGCCGTCGAGGAAGGGCAGCACCGTCGGCACGAGCTGCGGCGAGAAGAAGATGTCGTAGTGCGTGGCATCGGGGATGATGGCCAGTCGGTTCTTCGACATGGTCTCGCGCTGCCAGCCCGCGTCCTGCAGTCCGCCGCCGAGTAGTTGGTAGAACTGCACGATGTGCTCCGGGCGATACATGTCGCCGTCGCCGAACACCAGCATGGTGGTGACGCCCAGCTTCTTCGCGTCATCCGCGTAGTTGAAAGGCTTGCGCATGAGATCGCCCATCGCCTGCAGAAGCCGCGGGAAATCTTCCACCTTCGGGGCGACGGCCGCATAACCCTTGTACATCGGCGTCTCCTTCAGGTATTCCGCCGCGCCCGCTCCCAGCTGTTTCTGTTGCTCGCGGATTCCGGCATAGAAGCCATCGTCCGAGAATCCGGCCGAGACCAGCACCAGGCGACGCACCTTCGCAGGATGCTGGGCCGCGAGGGTGAACGCCACGCCGCCACCGAAGGAATAGCCGAGGACATCCACTTTCGAGAACCCGAGCTGCTCGAGCACCACCGCCATGTCGTCGCCCAGCGCGCGCAAGTCGATGGGTCGATCGCCGAGCAGGGTGCGGCCATGCCCCTGCAGGTCGACGCCGATCACGGTACGGTGGTCGGTGAGCGTCGGCAGGATGGGGCGGAACATGTCGATCGAGCCGAGCCCGCCATGCAGCAGCAGCAACGGCTCACCCTTGCCACTGATCTCGTAGTAGTAGTTGATGCCGTTGGCCTTGGCGTAACCGGTTTTCGTCTCCGCCGCGGACGTGGGCATGGTCAGCGTCGCGAACAGCGCCAACGCTGTTAGCCGGACCAGCGTCGCTGGATTCATGGTGGTCGCGACGCGCGCAACTTTGAGCAGGTTCATGATCGATTCCTCGTGACTGTGGGGGTCTCGAGTACTGGTCGAACGGGTGGCCGGCGTTTCGACATGCGCCGGAAAGGCGTATGGTTCGCGGCCAAACGGGAACGAGCGACCACAAATTGAACGCCGAAGCAGCCACCGTCTCCGCCTCCTCGAAACTCTCCAAATCCCTGCTGGCCCGACACCTGATGATGATTTCCATCGGCGGAATCATCGGCGGTGGCGTGTTCGTGGGCAGCAGCGGCGCCATCGCGGCCATCGGCCCTGCCGTGATCCTGAGTTATCTGTCCGCCGGCATCGTGGTGTTCGGCGTCATCTGGTTGCTGGCGCGCATGGCGATGGATCAGCCGGGGCTGGGCTCGTTCACCGAATACGTGCGCGCGGGGTTGGGCGACGGCGCCGGTTTCATCACCGGGTGGTTGTACTGGTGGTTCTGGGTGGTCGTGGTGGCCTACGAAGCGTTGGTCGGCGCGCAGACCGCCCATGCATGGCTGCCGATGTTCGACATCTGGCAGATAGGTCTCGGGCTCATGGTGCTGCTCACCGCGGTAAATCTGGCATCTGCGCGTTCGTACGGCGAATTCGAATTCTGGTTCGCGTCCATCAAGGTGGCCGCGATCGTCGTGTTCATCATCGTCGCCGCCGGCTGGCTCATGGGCGTCGGCCATGCGTCGACGGGAGGGGCCGCCAGCCCCGGGATCTCGAATCTCACCGCGCATGGCGGGTTCGCGCCGTTCGGCTGGGCCGCGATCCTCACGGGAATCACCACGGTCATTTTCTCGATGGTGGGCGCCGAGATCGTCACGGTCGCCGCCGCAGAGTCCGCGGAATCGAACAAGACCATGTCGCGGCTCGCCGCCAACGTGATCCTGCGCATCCTGCTGTTCTACATCATCGCGATCGGGCTCATCCTCTGCGTGGTGCCGTGGACGCAATTCAAGGGCGGCGACTCGTCGTTTGCGCTGGCGCTGGATCGCATCGGTATCCCGGGCGCGGCCACCGCCATGAATGTCATCGTGCTCACCGCGGTGCTGTCCTGCCTGAACTCGGGCGTGTACGTCACGGCGCGCGTGCTGTTCGCCATGGCGGACAAGGGCGATGCGCCCCGCTGGCTGGTCGCGGTGAACAAGCGGCAGGTTCCGGCACGCGCGATCCTGCTCGGTAGCGCGCTCGGCTTCATCGTGATGCTGCTCAAGACCGACAAGACCGCGAGCCTGTTCGATTTCCTCATGAATTCGTCGGGCGCTCTCATGATGTTCACGTATCTGTTCGTGGTGTTCGCGCACTTCCGTTTCCCATATACCGATCCCGCGCAGCGATCCGCCGGTGGCGCGAAACTCGTGGCCGGCGCGGCCGCGGCGGCGATGCTGGCCGTGCTCGTGGCCATGTGCTTCATGCCCAACAAGCAACCCGAGATGCTGGCGAGCAGCGCCTGCTTGGCTCTCATCCTGGTCGCGCTGGGCGTGAAGAAGCTCTGCCGCTGATCAGCGCGCGTCGAGGAAATCGAGCGCCCGGGCCAGCAGTGCCGGCGTGGCGTGCTGGTGTCCGAAGCCGGCTTCATCGATGAGCAGCACGTGCGACGCGCCGGCTGCGGTGTATCGCTCGCTCACGTGCCGCATCTCGCGGCGATTGAAATCCCGCGAGCCCGTGAGGAACACGTAATGCCGGTCGAGCGCGAGCGCGCGCAGCGGCGCTTCCGGCAAGTGGAAGTCGGCGCCGACCACGTACAGCGCGCCCGCGAACTGGTGCGGGAAGCGTGTGATGGTCTGGCTGGCCACGCGCCCGCCGCCCGACATGCCGGCGAGCCAGACGCGTCGCGTGTCGACCGTCGCCACGCGCGCAAGGAGCTGCCGCGCCATCATGGCGACGAGCACGCGCTGCGCGGTGGGCTTCTGGTTGCCAAAGCCGTCGGCGCTCACCCAGATGAGATGTCGCTCATCGAAGAGCCGCGCCCACTCCTCGATGAAGGCGCCGGATTCGTCGGGCTTCACGAAAACCAATGCGCCCGCGGGTCCGTCCGCTTCGTTGGCGGGCATGCGCACCTGGAATCTGACGGCGAGATCCGCGGGAAGCGTGCGCGAGAGCTCCCGCGCCTGGGCGGCATCGAAGAGCTCGATCAGCGTGGCGGTGTGTTCGAGGCGCGTGGCCTCACCGCCATGCGCCAACGCGCACAGCGCCATCGATGCCATGAGAAGGGCGCGTTTCACGAGGCCGATTCTGCCTCTCCGCGCTCGACGCTACCTTAGAAACGGTAGCTCAGCTCGGCGAAGACCGACGCGTTGCGCCGGCCTTCGATGTCCGGCCCCGTGAACGGCGCGGCGACTTCCAGGTAGCCGGTCAGCTCGGCGCCCTGCATCGCGAAACCGATTCCCGCGGTGGCGGCTGAATCGCGGCCGGGCCGGTCCTGTTTCCAGGCGGCGCCGATGTCGTAGAAGCCATAGGTAGACAGGCGGCCGACCAACGAGTCGGTGCTCCGTATGTCGCGCCGCAGCTCGACCTTGCCACCCAGGCCGCGATCGCCGGCGATCTCCGCCACTTCGAAGCCGCGACCGAGGCGGTCGCCGCCGATCTTGAACCGCTCGCTGTCCGGCAGGACGTAGCCCGAGGTTTGGGCGAAGGCGTCGAGTCGCACCGACCAGCTCTCCGCGAACCGGCGGTACACGGTTGCCTGCGCGAGCGTCACGAAGAAATCGGAACGGCGCGGATCATGCGCGAGTTCGCCCGCGTCCAGCCCGGCGCCGAGGGCATCGAGGCCGTGACGCAGTTGCAGGTTGGCCGAGAACTGCGTGGCGCCCGCGGGCCAAGTGGCTCGCATCGACGCTTCGGCGATTCGCAGGCGGTCTTCGCGGATGCGCTCGCCGAGCCGTTCGATGGCCAGATCGTCGGCTTCGAAGGCGGCGGCCGCGGCCAGCGTGAGGCCCGTGTCCTGTCGCAGGGGACGCGTGATGCGCAGCGTGATCTTCTGGCGCGTGTACTCGTCATCGAGATTGAAAGGCGCCTCGTTGGGCGCCGAATGAGAGTGGAACACCAGCGCGTTGGCGCGCGAGCCGTGCGTACCGAACGGGGTCTCGAAGAACAGGCCGCCGCCGAGGTATTCCTCATGGTCGGTGGCGGCGGCGAAAATGAGCCCCAGCTTCTCGCCCTGGCCGAACAGGCCATTCGCGAAAACCTGTCCCAGCACGAACGCGGGGCCGACCTGGTCGGTGCCGCGGTTGTTCATGCGCACCACGCCGTCGACGGGCGAGAAGTCCGCCTGCACCACGAGGTCGAAGGCATTGCGCTCCGCGGTGCGGCGCGTGGTCGCTGACACGGCGAGCCCGCCGAACTGGCGCATGGCGCGCAGCGCCGCGGGCACGTCGTCACGGCGCAGCGGCCGCGCGCTCTCGAGCCTGGCCGCGATCTCCTCGAGCTCGTCGCGGAAGCCGCCGCTGTCGCCTTCCAGCACCACTTCGTTGATGTGCGCCTCATATACCTGCGCCCGCAGGATGCCCTGCGATGCCAGCCGGTCGTCGAGCGTCACTTCGGGGCGCACGTAGCCTTCGCGCACGTACAGGTCGGCGATCGCATTGAGAATGGCACGCGCGCCGTCGCGCGTGACCGGGCGGCCGAGCGACGCGCTGTAGGTCGCGAAGAGCTGCGGCGGCGCATAGATGCTGCCGTCGACGATGACCGTCGTGAGCGAAGTCGTGAGCGGAGTGCTCGCCGCCACGGTGGCCGAAGCGGGCGCCGTGTTCGCGACAGTAGTTAGTGTGCCGGGCGCTGCGCCTTGGGCGGCGATCGCGCCGAACATGCCCGTGGCGATTATGACAAGGCTCGCGCGCAACCGCGGCAACCGGCATCTCATGGGGAATTCATCGCTGGTTATTGTCATTTGCGTGCGTGGCGCGCGTGCCTGGCGGGAAGGGTGCGCATTGTCCTCTCCGCGTGCGCGCGGCGATGAGATGCGACTCACATTGTGACGGGCACCCTCCTAGTACGATGCCGCAAATTCGAAGAAGGGAATTCCGGGCCATGTCCTGCGATAACCATAACGTCTTTCGCATGGACCATGTAGTTAGTCGGATCCGCGCGACGGCCTTGCTGCTCGCCGCCCTGTTCGTGGCGCCGGCGGCGCTCGCGCTCGATTCCGGTGACATCTTCGTCACGAGCCTGCGCGGCGAGGTGCACATCACCGTGAACGGCGCGCCACAGCAGATGCGCGCGGGCGGCGTGCTCGAGCTCCCGGCCACGGTGCGTACCGGGCGTGATGGCGGTATCGAGCTCAGACAGGGCGCGACGACGGTGAGCGTGGGCCCGGACACGCTGCTCGACTTCCCGGCGCTGGAGCGCCCGGGCGCGCCGATCGATCGCATCCAGCAACCTCGTGGCAACGCCTTCTACAGCATCGGCAAGCGCGACGGTCGCAAGCTGCGCATCGAGACGCCGTATCTCGTCGGCGTGGTCAAGGGCACCCAGTTCAACGTGGCCGCGCAGGACGAGGCCACGACGATTTCGTTGTTCGAAGGCCGGCTCGAAGTGCGCGCCACGGACGAAAGCTCGGTCGTGGACCTCAAGGCCGGCGAAATCGCCGCGCGTCACAAGGGCGGCAAGTCGATCGCCGTCATCAAGATGGACGCTGGCAGGCAGCCGACCACGGCGCCGCGCGCCCAGGTACGCGCTCCCGGTATTGCCGTGACGAGCGACACCACGGTTTCACTGCGCGGCGGCAACGCCGTCGACGTCGCGGCCAGCGCGGCTGTCGGCAACGCGGTCGACGCCAATACCAACGTGAACTTGTCCGCCGGCGCCAACGGAGTCGGTGCGGATGTTGCCGTCGAAGCCAGCCTGAGTGCCGGGCCCGTGAGCGCCGATCTGTCGAGCTCCGCCAGCCTGGGCGTTTCGACCGCCGGCGTCTCCGTCGACACCTCGTCGAACATCAGCGTCGTGGCGGGCCCGGTTGCCGTCGACGTGGGCACGAGCACGAACGTCGATGCAGGCACTTCGGGCGTGGCCGCCGACCTCGGCACCTCGACCACCGTGGATGCGGGGCCCCTTGCCGCGGGCCTCGACACCGCCGCCTCGGTCGACGTCGGCGCCAGCGGCGTCACGGCCGACCTCGGCACCAGCACCGCCGTGGACGCGGGCCCGCTCACGGCGGACCTCGGCACCAGCACGGGCGTGAGCGTCGACACCGGCGGCGCGATCGCCGTCGATACCGGCGCCGCACTCGGCGTCGCAGGTACGGATGTTTCTGCCGGCGTCAGTGCCGGCGTGGATGCGAGCACGGGCGCCGTCGACCTCGGCGTTTCGGTCGGGGGCGTCAACCTCGGACTCGATGTGGATCTTGGCCTCGGCGACAGCGAGCCGGCAACGGACAGCGGAAGTTCAACCAACACTGCCACGGACACAGGCAACACCGGAACGATCGACGTCGGGGGATTGCTGGACAGCCTCTTGCGCCGTCCAGGCCGTAAATGATCCGCCTCGGGCGGCGTCACCGCTGGTGGCTCATGGCGCTGGCGCTGTTCGCGGTGACCGCGGGCCTGCGCGCGCTCGGAACGCTGGAACCTCTCGAGAATGCCTTCGCGGACCAGCGCGCGCGCTGGTTCTCGCATGAAGTGCGCTCGGACATCGTCATCGTCGGCATCGACGCGGCCAGCGTGGCGGCGCTCGACCAATGGCCCTGGCCGCGGCGTCATCACGCCCAACTGATCGACCAGCTGGCGAAGTCCGCGCCGCGCTCGGTTTTTCTCGACATCGACTTCAGCGCGCTGTCCAACTCGCTCGACGATGCGATGCTCGAGTCATCGCTCGACAAACCGCGCGATTTCCCGGTCATCCTGCCGGCGTTCTTCCAGAGCTCGAGCGGTACCGATCAGTCACGAGTGATGACCAGGCCGCGCCCGCGGTTCGCGCGGCGCACCGAACACGCCATGGTCAACGCGCTACCCGGCCCCGATGGCCTCACGCGCACCTGGCGCACCGCGTGGAACATCGAGGGGGTGCGCGAACCGAGCGTCATCGACCTCGACCGACGCCTTCCCGATGAATACGACGTGCGCATCGACTTTTCGATCGCGCCCGGGTCATTCACCTACGTCTCTTACATCGACGTCCTCGCGGGCGTCGTGCCGCGAGAAGTCTTCGCCGGCAAGAAAGTGTTCGTCGGCGCCACCGCGCTCGAGCTCGGCGACATGGTGCCGGTGCCGCTGCATCGCTCGCTTCCGGGCGTGGTCGTGCAGGCGCTGGCCGCGGAGACCGTGCAGCGCGGCGCGCCGCGCGCGATGTCGTGGTGGGGCGCCCTCGGATTGCTGGCTTTCTGGATCGCGCTCGCCGCCTTCCTGTCCGCGCTCCACCGCGCGCGCTGGCTGCGCAACCTCGCGACGCTGGCTGTATTGCTCGTCGCCATTTTTTCGTCGTCCGTCTGGTTGTTCCAGGCGCAGAACCTCTGGCTCGAAGTGGCCGCGCCCACGCTCGCGGTCGCGCTGTTGTTCGTGGCCTGCGTGGTTTCCTCGCTGCAGACCCAGACCTGGCGCGCGTTGGCCTATGCGCTCGGCATGCGTCGCCGCGATGCCTTGCTCAAGAGCATCGTGCAGTCGTCGACGGACTGCATCGTCTGCATCGACGAGGCCGGCATCATCAAGACCGCCAATCCCGCGGCCGCACGGCTCTTCGATTGCCCGGTCTACGAACTTCTCGACGCGCCTTTCTCGCGATTCATCACGTTGCTCGCGGGTGAGGACGCGGGCGCGCGTCTCGGCGCGCTGCATGGCGTGATCCGCGAGTGCGATGCGCGCACCGCGCGCGGCGAAGTGTTTCCGGTGGAGATTTCGGTGAGCCGCGTGCGCACGGCCGCGGGGAAAAAACCCGATGAGCGGCTGTACACGGCGATCGTTCGCGACATCCGCGAGCGGCGCGCCCAGCAGCGCCGGCTGCAGCACCAGGCCACGCACGACTCGCTCACCGGGCTGCCGAACCGCGCGGCACTGTTGACGCAACTCGAGTATTCGCTGGCCACCGGCTCGGCGCCATCGGCCGCGCTGCTCATGCTCGACCTGTGCCGCTTCAAGGAAGTGAACGACACCCTGGGTCACAACATCGGCGACCGCGTGCTGTGCGACGTGGCGCAACGTTTCGCGGAAGCGCTGGC
>DATLDQ010000105.1:0-25943 GCA_035525785.1 Steroidobacteraceae bacterium
GATCAAGGCGCGGGCGCCACGGTGCGCGCGTGGGTGGAAGACACGGGCCCCGGCCTGCCCGAAGGCGACACCGCCGGCATCTTCGAGAGGTTCAAGCGCGGTGGCGCGCAGGAGCCGGAGCCCGGCGGCCTGGGTCTTGGATTGTGGATCTCCCGCTCGATCGTCGAACGCCATGGAGGCACGTTGACCGCTGACCGTACTTCGGAGAACCGCACGCGTTTCACCCTGACGCTGCCGCAGGGTGCGTCTGCGATGGAGTGGGCGTGAAGATCCTGGTTGCCGATGACGACCTCGACCTGCTGGGTCTCGTGGCTTATTCCTTGACGCAGGCGGGGTATCTCGTCATCAAGGCCAGCGACGGGCCGGGTGCGCTGGCGGCATTCGACGTCGAGTCACCCGATCTCGTGATCCTCGACATCAACATGCCGGGCACCTCGGGCTTCGAAGTGTGTACCGCCATCCGCGCGCGCGGCGACGTGCCCGTGATGATGTTGACGGCGCGCGGCGAGGAGCAGGACCTGGTGAAGGCGTTGGACCTCGGCGCCGACGACTATCTGACCAAGCCCTTCAGCCCCAAGACGCTGCTGGCGCGCGTGAAGGCGCTGCTGCGCCGGGCCACGGCCGATCGGGCACAAGCGCCGCTGGCCGCGGGCCGCGTCACGCTCGACATCGAGAACTACACCGTGCGCATCGCCAACGGCGAGCCGATCTCGCTGACCAAGCTCGAGCTGAGGTTGCTGCAGATGCTGCTGGCGCAGGCGGGTCGCGCGGTCAATTCCGACCGCCTGCTGGTGCAGGTCTGGGGGCATCGCGGCTCCGGCGATCGCCAGCTGCTCAAGCAACTCGTGCACCGGCTCCGGCACAAGATCGAAGCGAATCCAGCCGTCCCGCAGCTTCTGCAGACCGCCGCGCCCTCCGGCTACAAGCTCGTCGTCGAATGACGCAGACCGGCAGCCGCTGATCAGGGCGTGCGGGTGGCGGTGATGATCTGATCGAACACGCCGCCGGTCGAGAAGTGTTCCTTCTGCGCGGCCTTCCAGCCGCCGAAGTGCTGTATGTCGACGAGCTCGATCTTCGGGAACACGTCCGCGTACTTCGCGGCGACGTCCGTGTCGCGAGGCCGATAGAAGTTGCGCGCGGCGATCTCCTGGCCCTGGGGCGTATACAGGAATTCCAGGTAGGCCTCGGCCACTGCGCGCGTCTCGCGGCGCAGGACCACCTTGTCCACCACGGCCACCGACGGCTCGGCGAGCATGCTGACCGACGGCATGACGATCTCGAAGTGCTGCTGCTGCATCTCGCGCAATGCCAGGTGAGCCTCGTTCTCCCAGGAAATCGCCACGTCGCCGATCGCGCGCTGCGCGAAGGTGGTGAGGGCGCCGCGCGCGCCGGTGTCGAGCACGGGCACGTTCTTGTACATCCTGCGCACGAATTCGCGCGCGTCCTCGGGCTTCGCGCCGGGCTGCCGCTCGGCCCATGCCCAGGCAGCGAGGTAGTTCCACCGTGCGCCGCCCGACGTCTTCGGGTTCGGCGTGATCACCTGCACGTCGTCGCGCACCAGGTCGTTCCAGTCATGGATGTTCTTCGGGTTGCCGGCGCGCACCAGGAACACGATCGTCGAGGTATAGGGGGCGCTGTTGTTCGGCAGGCGTTGCCCCCAGTTGAGCGGCAGCATCTTCCCCTGTTCGGCGATGGCGTCGATGTCACCCGCCAGCGCGAGCGTCACTACATCGGCGGGCAGGCCGTCGATGACCGCGCGCGCCTGACGGCCCGACCCGCCATGTGACTGGCTGATGCGCACCTTCTGGCCGGTCTTTTGCTCCCAGGCGTGGGCGAATGCCGGGTTGATCTCCTCGTAGAGCTCGCGCGTCGGGTCGTAGGAGACGTTCAGCAGCGTCACGTCGCGGTTCTGACCGCCGCCGCCGCATCCCGTGAGAAGCGCAGCGGCCATTGCCATTGTCATCGTCATCGTCAACGTCATGGCATGGGCCATGGAAAGACCACGTTTCACTGGCATCTCTCGATCCCGGAAGGGGGCGAGAGCGTATCAGTTCAGCTCGCGCCCTTCACCGCGCCGGGCGACTCACGGGCCAGAAGCTCAGCCAGCGCGAGCGCCTGCTGGCGAAGCTCGGGCACGGCGGTGGCTTCCCAGTCCCGGGCGCGCAACCAGGGGCCGATGTAGTAAAGGCGCTCGATGGCGCGTCCGTCGCGCGCAATCACCCGACCGTCGTGATCGACGTCGATGCCGACATCCAGAGCGTCCGTGCGCATCAGGCCGTTGCTCAACAGGGATTGCACCAGCGGGTCGGCGTGTTGTGAGACGCGGCCCGGGCCCGTGCAATTGACCACGCGATCGACGAGCCAGGCACGGGTTCGTTGCGAGCCGCGCGGACGCCAGATGACTTCGACGGCATCATCTGCCGCGTTGGCCTCGAGGATGCGGCCGGCGTGCACCTCCAGCACGCCACGACGGGACAGGGAGTGCACCGCGGCCAACGGGCCCGCCGGTACGCGGTGGCGGTGCACGTCCCAGAGCGCGCGCGCGTGACGCTGGAAGCGCGTGCGCTGAGTTGCGTCGAGCGCATGCCACTGGGATGCGATCTCGGGCCGTGCGAGCGTGAACACCTCACGCCAGTCACCGCCCGCCGCCTCCACTTCGCGTGCCTGTACGCGCAGCGCGCGCGACAGTTCGAGCACGGAACCGCGCGCGGCATCCAGCGCTTCGCGAACCTTCGGCAAGCGAGTGGGGCGGGGCGTGGTCGCCTGCGACTGCGGTAACCAGCCGTGTCGCGACAGGACGTGGATGTGGCGTACACGTGGCCGCAGCGCTGCGAGCCGCAGAGCCGCATCGATCATCGTGAGCCCGCTGCCGAGCAGCAGCACGCTCTGGATCTCGTCGCCCGACGGTGCGGTGATGCTCCACGGGTCGCGCACGTAACGATGGCTCGCGGCGATCGGCTCGAGCGCGGACGGGCACGCCGGCGGCGGATTGCCCAGCGCCAGCACCACGTCATCCGCGCGCAGGGCCTTGCCATCATCGAGCCATAGCTCCCATCCGGGTTGCGAACCGGCGCGACGCAACTGCATCGCGCTTGCGCGATGGTGGGTACAACTCACGTGCGCGGGCGCGGTAGCGCGTGCGGCATGAAAGCGAGCGCGCAGGTATTCGCCGTACACCTGCCGCGGCAGGAAATCGCCGGCCGCGGCATGGATGCCCTGCGCGTTGACGTGATCGAGGAAGTCGTGCGGGCGGCTCGTGTCGAGCGACATCTGGCCGGCAGACACGTTCAGTGGATAGGGATAGTCGCGCGCCGCATAGGCTATGCCGGCGCCGATCTCCTCGCGCGGATCGATCAGGGTGATCTTGAGCGGTGTCGACGACGCCACGCGCAACAGCTGGATGGCGAGTGCCGTGCCGCTGAAACCCGCGCCGATGATGGCGACGTGACGACCACGGTCGGCGACGGAACTCTCCGTGAATCGTGCGGCCGCTGCCGCTCCCTGGCTCGAACGCTGCATGAGGGCAGTATCGGAGCCGCCGGTCACGCGGCCTATTCCGACATGGTTTGATTGCGGTTATGTGCACTTTTCGCCGAATGCCCGGTCTCATCTGCGCGGCCGAATCCAATCCGGCAACACACATATAAGGAGTGGGATGCATGCGTTTCGCACTGGTGGCGGGTTTCGGACTTGTTCTCGGCGGCGCCTCCGTGGGCATGGCCGCGCCTGAAAAGATGCAGGCCGTGGAGATAGCCCCGGACGGCAGCCTGTCCGTGCAGACCCGCCCCGTTCCCAAGCCCGGCGCGGGCGAGGTATTGGTCCGCGTGCGCGCGGCGGGCGTGAACCCCGTGGACTGGAAGATCGCGCCGAAACGCGTGGGCCTGGTGCCGGGCGCGGACGTCGCCGGAACCATCGATTCACTGGGCGAGGGCGTCTCGGGCTTCGTCGTCGGCGATGCCGTGCTCGGCTGGGCCCGCCAGTCCGGCAGCTACGCCGAGTTCGCCGTGGTGCCCGTGGTCAGCCTCGCGAAGAAGTCGAAGGCGCTGAGCTTCGAGCAGGCCGCGGGCGTGCCCATCGTCGGCGAGACCGCATACCGCTCGCTGCACGAAGCCGTGAAACTTCAAAAGGGGCAGACCATCCTCATCCATGGCGCGGCCGGCGGTGTCGGTTCAGCCGCAGTGCAGGTCGCCAAGGCCGCGGGTGCGCACGTCATCGGCACCGCGTCTCCTAACAACCATGAATTCCTCAAGTCCCTCGGCGCCGACCAGGTCATAGACTACCAGTCGCAGCGCTTCGAGGACGTGGTGAAGAACGTCGACGTCGTTCTGAATACGGTCGATTCCGAGACCGCCACGCGCTCGATCAAGGTGCTGCGCGAAGGTGGCACGCTGGTCTCGATTGCCGGCTCGCCCGATGTGGCCGCCTGCGCCGCTGCGAAGGTGATCTGCACGCGCCCGAACCGCGACACCGGCGCGAGCAATGCCGACATGCTGGCAAGACTCATGGAACTGGCCGACGCGGGCAAGTTCAAGGTGAACGTGGAAGAAGGCTTCGCGATGACCGAGGCGGCGAAGGCCTGGGAGAAGAGCCGCACGGGTCATACTCGCGGAAAGCTGGTGATCAGGGTATCGGCCGGGCCGACGATGAAGCATCAGTAAGGATGCCCGGGGCTGCCAGACGATCATGGCGTTCCCGTCGCGTCTACCGGCGTCTGCCCCTAACAACCGTCGGCGAATGCCTTTTTGTCGCTGCGGAAACGTTCGCACGGTTCTCTCGCGGCGTGGCTGCATAGAATGCGCCGATGCGCTCCATCCTGATCCGCTTCGGCATTCCGACGCTCGTGGCCGTGTCATTGCTGGCCTACTTCGGCGTGCCATATGCCGATCGCCTGCTGGCCGACTGGTTTCGCAGCGATGTGAACGCCCGCGCGCAGCTCGTCGCGAATTCCATGGCGCCGCAGTTGGGCACGCTGCTCGACACGAAGTCGGAAGCCGACATGCGCGCTTACCTGGGCGCGATCACCACGGACGAGCGCCTGCTGTCCATCATGCTGTGCCGCGTGAACCACACGCTCATATACAAGACCGAGCGTACGCCGGACGCGCTCACCTGCGAGCGGGCCGCGGGCATACCTGACGCGGGTAGCGAGCTCATCCAGCTCAAATCCGGGTCTATCCAGGTGTCGTCGTTTCCTTTCAGCACCAGCGAAGGCGTGCCGTTCAAGGTGCTGGTGATACACGACCTGAGCTTCATCGATCGCCGTCAGTCGACCGCGCGCAACCACGTGCTCGCACTCGCCGGCGTACTCGCGACGCTGCTCGCGCTGCTCGTCGGGACGCTGTTCTGGTTCCTCGTGCGGCGCTGGGTGTCGGTGCTGGTCGGTGACATCCGGGGGCTGCGCTTCCTCGACGATGCACGGTCCGGTCCCGCGTCCTGGCCGGTTCTCAAGCAGGTGCATCTCGCCCTGCGCGACATCGAGTCCACGCAACGACTGGAAATTGACTTCCGTGAGAACTGGACACCACAGGCGCTGCAGCAGGTGGTGCGCGAGCATCTCGATTCACCGGAGATGTTCGCCGTGTCGAACCGCGAGCCCTACATCCACAACCGTGGACCCGATGGCCCGGTGGTGCAGGTGCCGGCGAGCGGCATGGTCACGGCGCTCGAGCCCATCATGCGCGCCTGCGCGGGCACCTGGGTGGCGCATGGCAGTGGCAGCGCGGATCGCGACGTGGTGGATGGCAATGACCGCGTGCGCGTGCCGCCGGAAGACCCCAGCTACTCGCTGCGCCGCGTCTGGCTGAGTCCCGAAGAGGAAGAGGGCTACTACTTCGGGTTCTCCAACGAGGGCATCTGGCCGCTGTGTCACCTGGCCTACGTGCGTCCCGCGTTCCGCGAATCGGACTGGGAGCAATACCAGCGCGTGAATCAGAAATTCGCGGACGTGGTCGCTGATGAATCGCGCTCGCGCAATCCCGTGGTGCTGGTGCAGGACTTCCACTTCGCGCTGTTGCCGCGCCTGCTCCGGCGCCGCAAGCCCAATGCGACCATCGCGCTTTTCTGGCACATCCCCTGGCCGAACGCCGAGACGTTCGGTGTCTGCCCCTGGAAGGCGGAAATGCTGTCGCACATGCTGGCGGCCGACATCCTCGGCTTCCACACGCGGCATCACTGCCAGAACTTCCTCGCGAGTGTCGACCGCTTCATGGAATGCCAGATCGACCACGAGCACATGACCGTGACGCTGCGCGGGCACGTATGTCGCGTGGTGCCCTATCCGATCTCCATCGAGTGGCCGCCGCGGTGGCTGGCGCAGCTGCCCGACATCGAGACCTGCGCGCGGGCGGTGCGGGCGCGGCACGGCATCGCGCCGGAAGTGACCATCGGTCTCGGCGTGGAGCGCTGGGACTTCACGAAGGGGATCGTGGAGCGCTTCCGGGCGCTGGAGACCCTGCTCGACAAGAACCCGGCGTTGCGCGGCAAGATCTCGCTGCTGCAGGTGGCCGCGCCGACGCGCAGCAAGCTGCCTGCCTACCTCGCGCTGCAAGAGCAGACTCTCGCGGAAGCCGCGCGCATAAATTCGCGGTTCGCGAGCGACGGCTGGAAACCCATCGTGCTCATCGATCACCACCAGGAACCGCGCGAGGTGTTCGAGATGTTCCGCGCCGCCGATTTCTGCGTGGTCAACAGCCTGCACGATGGCATGAACCTGGTCGCCAAGGAGTACGTGGCCGCGCGCGACGACGAGGACGGCGTGCTGATCCTCAGCACCTTTGCAGGCGCCTCGCGGGAGTTGCCCGAGGCGCTGCTCGTGAATCCCTTCGACGTGGGCGAGACCGCCGCCGCCATGGTCACCGCCATGCAGATGCGGCGCGATGAGCGGCGCGTGCGCATGAAGGCCATGCGACGCACCGTCAAGGAGAACAACGTGTACCGCTGGGCGGGCCGCATGCTCATGGATGCGGCGCAGGTACGACAGCGGCAATCCCTGCAGCGGCGCAGCTCGCGCGCCGGTTAGCGTCAGGGACGTAGCGGCGGAAATCGCGGGATCGAATGCTCTTATGTCGATTCTTTCGTTCCGGTCGGCGATTCGGCGTGGTGAGGTACGCGCCGCTGAATAGCTAGTCAGGACGGAAGATGCCGAACTCGGAGTCGCGGTTGCATTCCCGTAACCGCGCAATCACGGATGCGCGACCGCGCGCCAGCAGATCTGCACTCGTGGCCCGGGTGCTCCCGCTGGTCTTCGGCGCGCTGGCTGCGTTGCCCGCGGCGGCGCAATCCACGCCGCGCCCCGAGCAGCTCATCAAGTGGCGCCAATCCGCCTACCAGACCATTGCGTGGAACAGCACGCGCCTCAAGAACGCCCTGGCAGCCGGTACCTATGACGCCACCGAGGTGCGTGGTGCCGCGAATGCTCTAGCCGCCATCGCGGCCTCGGGCCTCCCATCGTTGTTCGCCGCCGGCACCGAGAAGGGCAAGGGATGGCGGGAGACCACCGCCGCCGCCGCCGCCTTTTCCGACGCGGCGAAATTCCGCCAGCTGACCGAGGAGTTCGCGCGGGACGCCGGCCAGCTCGCGAAGCTGGCCGCAGGCACCGAGGCCAAGGCCGTCAGGGAGCAATTCCTCAAGGTCGCCCAGTCTTGCAAGGGCTGCCACAACCAGTTTCGCCAGACCGAGTGACCCACTACTTGCAAGGAGTCGTTGATGTTCGTTTCCAGATCACGCGCCGTTATCGGCGTGGCGCTCGCCGCGGCCATTTGCGGCACTTCGCTGGGTGGCATCGCACTGGCGCAGACCCCGCCGCCGGCTGGCGCCCCTCCGGTGGGCCCGACAACCGCTGAACGCGCCATCGAGTACCGCCAGTCCGTGTTCAAGATCGTGGCCGGCAATTTCGGCCCGCTTTCGCAGGTCGCGCAGGGCAAGGCAGAGTTCAAGGCTGAGCCGGCCACCAGGCAGGCGCTGCGTCTCTCGCAGATCGCCACGTTCATCGGGGATGCGGTGCCGGATGTCTCCAAGGAAGGGAAGACGCGCGCGCTGCCCGCCATCTGGAGCAACCGCAAGGAGTTCGACCAGATCGCCGCGGACTTCGTGACGCATACCAAGACGCTCGCCGAAGTGGCCGAGAACAGCAGCAGCGCGGGCGAAGAGTTCAAGGCGGCTGTCGCGGCCGTCGGCAACGACTGCAAGTCCTGCCACGAAAAATTCCGTTCCAAGTGACATCGAAGGAGACACGCATGATCGTCAGGAAACTTCTGGTATTGGCGGCGGCGTTCACCGCCGTCACCGCATTTGCCGCGGACCCGCCGGCACAACCGGCGGCGCGTCCCAAGGCGCAGGCCAAGGAGCTGAGCCGCGCCGAGTTCGAAGGGCTGCTCGCGCACCCCGAGAGGCTGCTCATCGTCGACGTTCGCCGGCCCGATGAGCTCACGAGAATCGGCGGGTTTCCCGTCTACTTGAGCGTGCAGATCAAGGAGCTCGAAAACAGCGTCGCGTGGATCCCGAAGGATCGCACCATCGTGACAGTGTCGAACCACGCATCGCGCAGCGGGCGCGCGGCCGATTTCCTGACTTCGAAGGGTTACAAAGTGGCTGGCACCGTCGGTGCGCAGACCTTCGAAGAGCAGGGTGGCAAGCTCACCAAGTTCGACGTGCCGCCGCCACGCAATGCGGCTCCGGCGGCCGCCGACGCGGGGGCTGCCGCCATACCCGCGGGCGCCACGAAGCAGTAACCGATGACCGAGCCCGCGTCGCCGGAAAAAGGCCGAAAGGTCTGGGACCTGCCGGTGCGAGTCACGCACTGGTTGCTGGTCCTCGGAATCGCGGGCTCTTACCTCACCAACAAGCTGGGGGTGCAGTACTTCGAGTACCACCTCTGGTTCGGCTATCTCGTCGTCGTGCTCGCGGCATTCCGTATTCTCTGGGGGCTGGTCGGCACGCGGCATGCGCGCTTCTCGAGCTTCGTTCGCGGTCCGCGCGCCACGGTCTCCTATCTGCTCGCGACCTTGCGCGGCCGGTCGGCGGCAACCGCCGGACACAATCCGCTGGGTGCGTGGATGGTGGTCTTCCTGTTGCTCACGCTGCTCGCGCAGGGCATCACCGGCTTATTCGCCAACGACGAGATCTTCAACACGGGTCCACTGTACGGCTACATCAGCGACTCGCTGTCGCTGAGTCTCACGAGCTGGCACCGCCGGCTCTTCGACTGGATCCTCAGCGGCGTGCTGCTGCACGTGCTCGCCGTCGTCGCGCACCGCTTCCTCGCGGGCCACGATCTCATCGGCCCCATGTTCTCGGGGCGCAAGCCCCGGGAGCTGGTGCCGGCGAATGAAGCCATCGATTCCTCCCGCCTGTGGCTCGCCGCGGCGCTGTTCGCCGCGCTGGTCGCCGCCGTCAGCTGGCTGGTGGTGCATGCGCCCGAGGCCGCCGCGATTTCGTTCGACTGAGCGCCTGCGGCGGCATCCGGCCGAACGCCGTGACCCGGTTATATTCCTGATACCAGCTGGTTCCGCGCAAGGTAGTTAGTTAGTCGGACCGCGCGCATATTCTTCGCCGGGCATAAGTCTTCATTCAATCGTGATTGGCGCCACCCAGGGGGCTGACAGAGCATGCGCTCGCATTCTCTTCAAACCGCACCTTGGGAACCCATGCGCCAGCTGAAATCGTTTGCCAAACTTCTGGCCGTCTCGCTAACGGCCGTCACCACCTTCGCGAGCGTGCAGGCCGCGGACCATGAGAAGGCCGCCAACGCTCCGGGCGCGAAAGGCTGGGCTTATCAGCCCGTCCGGCGTCCCGAGATTCCGCAGGTGAAGAACGCCAAGTGGGTGCGCACTCCGCTCGACGCCTTCGTGCTAGCGAAGATCGAAGAGGCCGGCCTCACCCCGTCGAAGGAGGCGGACCGCGCGACCTTCATCCGGCGCGCCACACTGGACACCTGGGGCCTGTTGCCGACGCCCGAGGCGGTGCATGCATTCGAGAAGGATCGTTCGAAGGATGCCTACGAGAAGCTGGTCGACCGCCTTCTCGCGTCGCCCAAGTATGGTGAGCGATGGGGTCGCCGCTGGCTCGACCAGGCGCGCTACGCGGACAGCGACGGCTACAACGCGGACGGCCCGCGCCCAAACATCTGGCGCTACCGCGATTACGTCATCAAGGCGTTCAACGACGACAAGCCCTACGACCGTTTCGTCAAGGAACAGCTGGCCGGTGACGAGCTCTGGCCGGACGTGCGGGAGTCGCTGATCGCCACCGGCTTCCTGCGCAGCTTTCCCGACGAGATCAACGCGCGCGATCTGAATCTCAAGAAGCAGGAGATCGCCAACGATCTCACCGACACCGTCGGTACCGTGCTGTTGGGCAGCACCGTTGGCTGCGCGCAGTGCCACAACCACAAGTTCGACAAGATTTCGCAGAAGGAGTACTACCAGCTGCAGGCGTACTTCGTGAACACCAGCTGGAACGACGACAACCCGGCCGCCACGGCGCAGGAAGTCGCGGACTACGGGAAAAAGAAGGCCAAGTACGAGGCGGCCACCAAGGACATCCAGGCGAAGATGGATGCCATCCTGCAGCCGGTCATCGACAAGCTGGAAGAAGACCGCCTGTCCGGCTTCGTGCCGGAGACGCGCGTCTCGATCATGAAGAAGGACGAGGAGCGAAACGCATACGACCGCTGGATCTACCACCGTAACCTCTGGACCATGCAGGGGCGCACGCGCAACGCCGTGTTGCGTCTCAAGCAGAAGGCGCCGGAGAAATATCTCGAGTACCAGGAGCTCGAGGCCGATCTCAAGAAGTTCGACAAGCTCAGGCCGAAGGAGCTGGGCCAGTTTTCCGCGGTTACCGAGCTCGGCCATGCGGACGCGCCGCCTACCTACGTGCTGTTCAAGGGCATCTACGACCGCAAGCTGGATGAAGTGCAGCCCGGCGTGCCCGCGCTGTTCACGGAGTACCAGCCAGAGGTCAAGCCGACGGCCACGTCCTCGGGCCGCCGCACGGCACTGGCCAACTGGATAGTCGATCCGAAGAATCCGCTCACCGCGCGCGTATTCGTCAACCGGCTGTGGGGCACGTACTTCGGCAAGGCCATCGTCGAAACTGTGCAGGACTTCGGCAAGATGTCGGCGAAGCCCACCCACCCGGAGCTGCTCGACTATCTCGCCGATTCCTTCGTGAGGGATGGCAACTGGAGCGTCAAGGCGCTGCACGAGCAGATCCTGCTGTCGGCCACCTACCGTCAGTCCGCGGATTTCCGCGCGGAAGTGCAGGAGAAGGATGGAGCGGGCAAGCTGATCGCGGTATTCCCGCGCCAGCGCCTGGACGCCGAGCAGATTCGTGACTCGTTGCTGCAGGCCGCTGGACTGCTCGACGAAACCATCGGCGGCCCGCCGGTGTATCCGCCGGCGCCGAACTTCGCCAACCAGGCGGGTTTCAACGAGAACACCTGGAAGACCTCGGAGAATCCGCGCGACCAGAATCGGCGCAGCGTCTACATATTCGTCAAGCGCAACAACCCGTACCCGTTGCTGGACACCTTCGACTGGGCCAACCCGCAGGCGGTGCACGGCAAGCGTGAAGTGACCACCACCGCGCCGCAGGCGCTGGCGCTCATCAACAGTGACCTGGTGTACGGCTGGTCGCAGGTGCTCGCGGGCCGCGTTCTTCGTGAAGAAGAGAAGGACTCCGCGCGCGTCGCGCGGCTGTTCGAGATCCTGTACTCGCGCGAGCCCAGCAAGCAGGAGACCAGGACACTGCTGGCCTTCGTGGACAACCAGGAGAAGCTGCTGGCCGCGCAACTGGCTGCGGGCAAATCCATCGTCGCGCCCGACGGGTACGGCGAGAAGCCCGGGGTCAACGCCGAGGTGGCAAAGCTGTACAAGACGTTGTACGGCCGCGAGCCTGATCATTACGAAAAGGCGTCGCTGGTGTCGTTCATCGACCAGCAGCAGAAGTCGCAGAACGAGCGCCTGGCGAAGAATGGCGGCAGGACCGATGACGCCAAGCCTGTGCCCGCCGCGGTCGATCCAGACGCAGCGCGCGCCGCGGCCTTCGTCGACCTCGCGCACGCGCTCGCCAACTCCAACGAATTCAGTTACCGCTTCTGAGAACCCACATGAACACGCGTAGAAATTTCCTCATCAATGCCGGCATCGGCGCCGGTGGCCTGGCCCTGGGTGGTTTGCTGCCCGGCAGTGCATTCGCCACGCAGGCCGCCGACGGCTTCGTGGATCCGCTCGCGCCCAAGGCGCCGCACTTCCCGGCGAAGGCAAAGTCGGTCATCTGGCTGCACATGGCCGGCGCGCCGTCGACACTCGACCTGTTCGACTACAAGCCGCAACTCATCAAGTTGCATGGCCAACCGCTGCCGGAGAGTTTCTCCAAGGGCCTGAAGACGGCCACCGACGGAGGCGTCGGCGCACTGACCGCGACGCCCCGCACCTGGAAGCAGTTCGGCGAGACCGGCGCCTGGGTCTCGGACCTGCTGCCCAACATCGCCAGGCACGTGGACAACATCGCCTTCCTCAAAGGTTGCAAGACCGAGGGCAGCACGCACGTCATCTCCTCGCTCAAGCTGCACACCAGTAGTTTGACACCGGGCCGTCCGTCACTGGGTGCGTGGATCACCTACGGACTCGGCGCCGCGAACCCGGATCTGCCGGCCTTCGTCGTCCTGCCTACCGGCAAAGGTGGCGCGGGCGGAGGCAACGGCCAGGTCATCTGGAGCGCGGGCTTCCTGCCGGCCACCTACCAGGGCACCGCCTTCCGCCAGGGCGACTCGCCCATCCTGTTCCTCTCGCGCCCTGACAAGGTGGTGCAGACCGAACAGCGAGCCACGCTGGATCTGCTCAAGACGCTCAACGAGCGGCACGCCTCGAAGTACCCCGCGGATACCGAGCTCGAAGCGCGCACGCGCTCCTACGATCTGGCGTACCGGATGCAATCGGCCGCGCCGGATGCCGTGGATCTCAAGCAGGAAAGCGCCGCGACGCGCGCGCTCTACGGCATCGGCGAGACGCCGACCGACGAGTACGGCACTGCCGTGCTGCGCGCGCGCCGGTTGGTCGAACGCGGTGTGCGCTTCGTGCACGTGATCTCCGGCACGCAGGAAGATGGCATCCAGTCCTGGGACGCGCACCAGGAGATCGAGAAGAACCACTCCGTCATGTCGAAGACGGTCGACAAGCCGATCGCCGCATTGCTCAAGGATCTGAAGGCTCGCGGATTACTCGATTCCACGCTGGTGGTCTGGACCTCGGAGTTTGGCCGCACGCCCTATGGCCAGACCGGCGACGGCCGCGACCACAATCCGTGGGGTTACACCAGCTGGATGGCGGGCGCGGGCATCAAGCCGGGCTCGTACGGGTCCACCGATGAGATCGGCCTGCGCGCGCAGGAAGGCATCGTCGACACCTATGACATCCAGGCCACGGTGCTCAATCAGCTCGGTCTCGATTTCAAGAAGCTCACCTTCCAGCATCAGGGCCGCACGGAAAAGGCGACCACGGTGTTCGGCGATGTGATCAAGCCCATCCTGACCTGACACCGACGTGATGAGAAAAAGACTGCTGGCGACCAGCCTGGCGCTGGTCGCCACGGTCGCCCTCGCGAGTGGGGCGGCCGACATCGACTACAGCGATTTCGACGATGACCTGATGCGCAATATGGACGATGCCATCAAGGAGCTGGATTCGAACGTCGGCGCACAGGATGCGCAGGCATCGTTGGCAAACGCGCAGGTGCTGCGTGAAGGCCTGGCCTGGGCCGAGAAATATTTCGCCGCCAAGCCCGAGGCGCCGCGCGGCGCGGGCCTCGCGCGCGAGGGGCAGGAGCATCTCGCGCTCGTGATCCAGGCCATCGAGGCCAGGGATTTCGACGCGGCCGGCAACAACGTGCGTGGCGTCGTGCACAGCTGCAAGGCCTGCCACGACGCGTACAAGCCGCCCGAGTGAAGGCCGCATTGCTCGCCAGCCTGGTCGTGATGTTCGCGGCGGGAGCCGTGGCGCACGACCTCTTCGACTTCGACGGCTGGATGTCGCGCATCGAAGATGGCAGCCAGGACCTGCAGCGGCACATCGCCGCGAAGGACGTGGCGGCCGCGCGTGGCTCGGCGCGCGAGCTCGAGGAGCTGTACGCGCTGATGCAGCAATTCTTCGCAGAGCGCGGCGGCGCCGCTGACGCCGTGCGCATGTCGCGCGAGGGCTACGGTTTCGCGAAACGCGCGCAGGACGACCTGGCCGCCGGTCGGTTCGCGTCCGCGAAGCAGAACGCGCTCCGCATCGCGCACGGCTGCCGCGACTGCCACTTCAACTACAAACCATTCCGCGCCAAGTAGTCAGACGGCTGTCGCCGCCGCCGGCAACAGGCTGGTGGCAGCGCCCAGCGTGGCGCACAGCAGCAGTGTGCGCCACAAGGGCCACTTCAGGCCGAATTGCAGAACGAGCGCCGCGGCGGTGAGCGCGGCGGGCACGAAGCGCAGGCTCGCGAGCTCCGGCCAGCCCGCGCCGGACACGCGCTCGAACAGCACGTGCGTGGCGAACCAGAGCGCAAGGTTGGCGATGACGCCCACTACCGCCGCGGTGATGGCGGCGAGCGCGCTGCCCAGTGCCTGGTTGCCGCGCAGCTTCTCGACGTACGGCGCACCCACGAAGATCCACAGGAAGCAGGGCACGAACGTCACCCACACGGTGATCAGCGCGCCCAGTACACCCGCGAGCAGCGGGTAATCGCTGCCCCCGGCCTGGTACGCGGCCAGGAATCCCACGAACTGCACGACCATGATCAAAGGACCAGGCGTGGACTCGGCGAGGCCCAGCCCGTCGAGCATCTGGCCGGGGGTGATCCAGGCGTAGCGCTCGACGGCCTGCTGGGCCACATAGCTCAATACGGCGTACGCGCCGCCGAAGGTCACCACGGCCATCTTGCTGAAGAAGAATCCGAGCTGCGCGAATACATGCGAGCTGCCCGCCAGGAGTACGCAGAGCAGCACTGGGGCGAACCACAGTGGCAGCCACACCGCAAGCATGCGCAGCGCGCGCCCGGCGGTCGGCTCGGCTTGCCTCACCGCGCTCGCATCGACCACGGGCAGCGCAGCGGCATCCGCGACCGCAGCGTGCGCGGGCGCGGCAAACCCCTTGCTTCCGGCGCGCACCAGTAGATAGCCCAGCAGCCCGGCGCCGAGCACGATCAGCGGGAAAGGCACGCGCAGCGCGGCGATGGCCACGAAGGCGGCGATCGCGATCCAGCGCGTGGCCGGCGCACGCAACGCACGTCTGCCGACGCGCACCACGGCTTCCACCACCAGCGCGATCACCGCCACCTTGAGCCCGAGGAAGACGCCGGTCAGCAACGGGTGCTGGTGCCACAGCACGTAGACGAATGACAGCCCCATGATGGCGAGCAGGCCCGGCAACACGAAGAGGACACCCGCGACCAGGCCGCCACGCAGGCCATGCAGCAGCCAGCCGATATAGGTGGCGAGTTGCTGCGCCTCGGGGCCCGGCAACAACATGCAGTAGCTCAGCGCGTGCAGGAACCTCTGCTCGCTGATCCAGCGCTTCTCTTCGACGAGGATGCGGTGCATTACCGCGATCTGTCCCGCGGGGCCGCCGAAGGACAGCAGCCCGACGCGCAACCAGGTGCGCGTGGCTTCACCGAAGGTGACGGAACGGGGCGCGTGCTGTTTGCTCATGAGCCCGCGCAGTGTACGCGACGCGCGTGGCGGGGCTTGATACCGGAATGTTACCGGGCGGGAGTCATCACGGTTATGGATGCCACGCGCATGCACGGCGTTGCATATGACAATGCGATTCGGCGATTTCCCAAGCATGCGGTGCGTAGTTAGCGTGCACTCCCATGAGCACGCCAGCACTTGCATTGCCTCGAGCCCGCGTTTCGCGCCGTCAGCGTCTGCGGCGCCGTCATGCGCTCAACCGCATCCCGCTGCAATGGCACGACGTGCCGGTGGCGCAGTCTCCGGGTCTCATCGGCGGCAGGGCTGTCACGCCGCGCTACTGGGTCCTCGGTGTAGTCGCGCTGGCACTCGTCGGGCTGCACTTCGCCGCCGCGTGGTACGCCGACCGCGTGGCCCGCATCGACGCGGTCAAGCCGCAGAAGAACTCGCTGGCCATCGAGCTGGTGCGTCCGCCGGAGCCCGAGCCACCCAAGACCGAACCGCCGCCGCCGAAGACCCCGCCCAAGGCCCCGCCAAAGGCCCCGCCGCCCATTCAGACCGCCGCCGTCGTGCCGAGCGACGCTCCGGTCGCAGCTCCCGTGGAGACTCTCGCCGCAGTCGCGCCAGCCGAACTCGCGCCGCCGCCGCCGCCCGCGCCGGTGAAACCGGCATTCGGCGGCATCGGCTACAAGAACAATCCCGAGCCTGACTACCCGGCGCAGGCCGTACGCCAGGGTTGGCAGGGCACGGTGATCCTGCGCGTGCGCGTGCTCGCCAACGGCGCGGCCGACTCCATCGAAGTGCTCAAGACCAGCGGCAAGAAGCTGCTGGACGATGCCGCGATCGCCACGGTGCAGCGCTGGTCGTTCGCGCCGTCGACGCGCGGCGGTGAGCCCATCGAAGGCTTCGCGACCGTGCCCATCGAATTCAAGCTCGATACCTGATTCGTTTTCTCAGACAAGGGACTTTTCGTGTTCGAACATTCTTCATCCATTGCGGTCCAGGCCACACTGTGGCTGCTACTCGCCTTCTCCGTTGCCACCTGGGCGCTCATCGTCGCCAAGGGTGTGCAGTTCTTCCGTTCCGCGGGCGCCAACCGCAGATATCAGGCGGCCTTCCGCGCGGCACCGAATCTGCAGACGGTGGCGGAGATTCCGGAGAACAGCAGCGCGCTCGCACGCATCTCCGCAGTGGGCGTAGGCGTGCTACGCCATGCGGCTCCCGACACGAACGACGAGCACTACGATCGGCATGAGCTGCTCGAGCGCAATCTCAAGCAGCAGGTGCTGCGCGAACGCCGCGCGCTCGAGCAGGGCCTCGCGGTCCTTGCCAGTGTCGGCAGCACGGCTCCGTTCGTCGGCCTGTTCGGTACGGTGTGGGGCATCATGAGCGCGATGAAGGACATCAGCCGCATCGGCAATGCCTCCATCGACGTGGTCGCCGGCCCCATCGGCGAAGCGTTGATCGCGACCGGCATCGGCATCGCGGTCGCCATCCCCGCGGTGCTGGCGTTCAACTTCTTCGTGCGCCGTGTGAAGACGGTGACGGCCGATTACGACGATTTTGCCAATGACTTCCTCAACCTCGCGCAGCACGCGGTGCTGCGCATCGATCGCAAGCACGATGGCCACCATCGTCTGCAGTCGGTCGCGGGGGGGAGATAACCCATGGCCGTTTCGACCGCCGATGACAGCGACGTGTTGAGCGAGATCAACATCACCCCGCTGGTGGACGTGATGCTGGTGCTGCTGGTGGCCTTCGTGATCACCATCCCCGCGCTCACGAACGCGATTCACGTGAATCTGCCGCGCACCGTGCAGACCACGCCGCCCGAGCAGCAGAAGGCAATAACGGTGACGGTGGATACCGCCGGCACTATCTACTTCGACGACGTGGTCGTGACGGAAGCGGATCTGCCCGCGCGTCTGGCGCAGATCAAGGCCGCCAGCTCCGACCCATCACTGCACCTGCGCGCGGACGACCGCGTGCCGTACGGCTCGGTGGCCAAGGTGATGGCCGCGATCGAGCACTCCGGGATCTCCAAGGTCTCGGTACTGACCGACAACCAATGATCTGAAGCGTCCTCGAGCTCTCGTCGCCCGGGTTTGAGCACCTGCTCAACGGATGGGGTTGGCGGCTCGCCAGTCGCGTCCGAAGAAAGCGAACCACTGGATTCGATTCCGCAGAAACAATCTCTCAACGAACTGGATGACAACGATGAAAGTTTCGCCGATTGCCGCCGCGGTCTCGCTGGCGCTTCTCTCCACCGCGCTCCTCAATGGACGCGCGCAAGCCCAGGATGGGCGCTCGCCCGCCGAGATCCAGGCGGAGATCGATCGCCTCAACCAGGAGCTGGAACAGCAAAAGCAGGCGCTGCTCATTGCGAAGGCGACGGCGCCCGAAGGCGCTGCCGCTGCGCAGGCTGCTCCGGCGCAGGCCGAGACCCAGCAGGACACCGCGCTCGGCAAGGTCACGGTGCGCGCGCGCAACCGCCTCGAGCCCTTACAGGAGGTGCCGCTATCCATCTCGGTGGTCACGGGCAAGGAGCTCGAGCGCCTGCAGGCGACGGAAATCGGCGCCATCACGCAGCGCGCGGCCAATGTGTCGTGGAACCTCGGCAACCAGCGCACCAGTAGTTTGTCGATCCGTGGCGTGGGCCGGCAGGGACAGACCGAGGCGCAGGATCCATCCGTGGGCTTCATCGTCGACGGCGTGAGCTATGGCTACAACGCGCTGACTTCGAGCTTCGACTTCACGGACATCGACACCGTCGAAGTGACCCGTGGACCGCAGGGCACGCTGCTCGGCAAGAACGCCAGCCTCGGCGTCGTCAGCGTCACCACGCGCCGGCCTTCGTTCACACCCGATGCGAACTATTCGCTCACCTTCGGCGACTGGGATACCGTGATCCTGCGCGCCGCCGGCGGCGGCCCGATCGTCGACGACAAACTGGCGTTCCGCGTGGCGGTCACCGCCAACAAGGGACAGGGTGACATCAAGAACGAATTCAACCGCGACCTCACGTGGGCCAACAAGGACCGCGTGTACGGACGTGCGAAGCTGTTGTGGACGCCCACGGAGAACTTCAGCGCGCTGCTTTCCGTCGATGCCCAGCCCCGCGGTGGCGAGACCACCAACGGCCGCACGTTCAACACGCCCACGCCGACGACTTACGCGAATGGCGGCATCAACAACCTGGCCACCGACAATTCGACGAGGCTGGCGCGCCCGTATTTCACGCAGCTCGGCAGCTACACCTACGAGGACGACTATCTGTACGGTGGCGGCGACCACGAGGTCAACAACGACAACGCGCGTCCACTCATCACCGGCTCGAACGGCGCATCGCTGAACCTCGACTGGAATGTCGGCAGCATACAGCTCACGTCCATCTCCGCTTACAAGGACTACCACTTCCAGGCGGTGAACGACGAGGGCACGGTGTTCGACGTCTATCGCAATGCCGGCGGCTTCTGGAACGACTACAAACAGTGGAGTCAGGAGCTGCGCGCTTCGGGCGACATCGGTGAGCTCGCCGACTACCAGGCGGGTCTGTACTACTTCAAGGTGCACAACGTTGCGGACTATCGCCGCGCCTGGGGTAACGATGCCGGCGCGTGGTTCGCAACCAATACCCAGTACGGCACGCTCGATCGCATCGTGAATCCGGACGGGTCACGCAGCGGCGGCCTCGCACTGCTGCAGAACTCACTCGACCGCGTGGTCATGTCGTTCAACTCGCCCGCCGGTGTCCAGGACATCCAGAACGAGAGCTCGGCGGTCTTCGGTCAGGTCAACTGGCACGTGGCCGATGCGGTCACGGTCACGACGGGCGTCCGCTTCACCAAGGAGGACCGTCAAACTACCTCGCGCAGCTACGTCAAGGACTACGGCAGCGCTCCCGAGCTCAACCCGGATTTTGTGGTCAATACCTCGGGGGCCGTATCTCTGGGTGGATTCACGACCGTCACGGGGGGCACTGCGCTCGCGACGGGCAACACGGCGGCGCAGCTTGCCTATGCGGACGCGGTGGCCCTCAAATACTTCGGTCTCGCGGCCACCGGCACGCCTGGTGCCGCCTACAGCAGCCTCACGTCGGATCAGCGCGCCCAGGTCGCCGCGGCGCGCGCCATCCGCCGCTCGCAACTCGGTGTGATCTTCGACGAGGCCACCGCGGAAAGCTTCGCGGAAACGCAACCGGCCTGGGTCGTGAGCCCGAGCTGGAAGATCAGCGACCAGGTGTCGACGTATGTGTCCTGGCAGCACGGCGAGAAGGCCGGCATCTCCCAGTTCGTCAACGGCACATCCGACCTGGTGCGCGCGGAAAAGACCGACGCTTACGAGATCGGCCTCAAGACCGTGCTATTCAACGATTCGCTGGTGTTCAACACCGCGGTGTTCTATTCGGAGATCGAGGACTACCAGCAGCAGGTGCGCGTGCTCGACGAGTACACCACCAATCTCAACGCGCTCGCCGGTGTCACGAACCCCATCGCCTACACCTCGGCAACGGGCAACGTACCGCTGGTCAAAGTGAAGGGCGTGGAAATTGATGGCGTCTACGCGGGCCTGAAGAACACGCAGATCCGGTTCTCCGGCACGTACAACGATGCGTATTACGCGGATTTTCCGAACCTCGCGCAGTCAGCCGAGAACGGCAATCTCGCGGCGCCGTACCGTGACGCCAGCGGCGAAAATCTGCCGGGTTCGTTCAAGTACGCATTCAATCTCGGCATCGACTACCGCGTGCCGCTTTCGGAGCGGCTCGAGTTCCAGGCCAGTGCGAACGCGGCCTGGCAGAGCAAGTTCAACAGCGACGTGGCGCTCTCGAACTACGCGTGGATCCCCGCGCGCACTCTGGTCGACTTCGCCATCGGCGTGGGCACGCGCAGCGGCAGTTTCAGTGCCAACCTGCTGCTCAAGAACGCGCTCGACGACGACACGCATGTCGCCCAGACATGGAACAGTTATGGACCGGCGTTCCCGCGCTGGTGGGGCGTGGTGTTCAGCGGCAAGCTCTGATGGGCGTCGGGGCCGGTGTGCCGCACCTCGAAGTGGTAGCCGCGCACCTGGCATGAACGACCTCAGTCGTCGGCGAGGTTCTGACCGGGAAACAGCTCTGCGCTGAAGCCGAAGTTCCGCAGGTCGCGGATGCGCATGGGGTACAGCACGCCGAACAGGTGATCCACCTCGTGTTGGACCACGCGCGCATGGAAGCCGCTCACGCTGCGGTCGACCGGCTGACCACGTTCGTCGACACCCCTGTAGCGCAGCCGAAGGTGCCGCGGCACCAGGCCGCGCATGCCAGGTACGGAAAGACAGCCTTCCCAGCCTTCCTCGATCTCGTCACCCAGCAGTTCGATGCGCGGGTTGATGAGCACGGTCTGTGGCACCGGCTCGGCATCGGGGTATCGCGGGTTGTGATCGATGCCGAAGATGACGACCTGGCGGGAGACCCCGATCTGTGGCGCCGCGAGCCCGGCGCCATCGAGCGCGCGCATGGTGTCGCGCATGTCCACCAGCAGCGCGTCGATGTCAGGGGAGGGCAGCGGCGCCACCGGCTGCGAGACCTGCAGCAGCCGCGGATCGCCCATGCGAAGTACCTCACGGATGGCCATGCGCTATTTCACGAAGGTGCGCATCAGCGCGGTGACCGCGGCCATCTCGCGCGCGCGGCCACGACGCCTGGGCTCAGCCACCACATGCTCGCGCAGGTGGTCTTCGAGCACTTTCATCATCAGGCCCTGCACGGCGCCGCGCACCGCGGCGATCTGCGTGAGCACGGCGCCGCAATCTATGTCGGATTCGAGCGACCGCGCCAGGGCCGCGACCTGGCCCTCGATGCGGCGAGTGCGTGACAGGAGCTTCCTGCGATGCTGGGTGACGTGCGCCATGGAGGCTGATCATATACCCTCCGGGGGTATGGACGAACATCACTGCAGGTCACCGCGCTTCGACACCGGCAACCCGCTGGGCGAGCGCGGCATCCGCCGCGCGTTCTGGCTGACCACTGTCATGATGGTGGTCGAGATCGCGGGCGGCTGGTGGTTCAACTCGATGGCCGTGCTGGCGGACGGCTGGCATATGAGCTCGCACAGCCTGGCGCTGGGGCTCTCGGCGTTCGCCTATTCATTCGCGCGGCGCCATTCGCGGCATCGCGCGTATGCCTTCGGCACCTGGAAGGTGGAGGTGCTGGGGGGATACACGAGCGCCATCCTGTTGCTGGGCATCGCGGGGCTCATGGTGTTCCAGTCGCTGGAGCGGCTGCTCGTTCCGCAGTCCATCCAGTATCGCGAGGCCATCGTCATCGCGGTGGTGGGGCTGGGCGTCAACCTGGTTTGCGCGTGGTGGTTGCGCGACACGCACTCGCACGGGGCTTCTCGATCAGACCCGAGCGGGCACGTTGATCACGATCACGATCACGATCACCATCGTGGCAAAGGTCATGATCACTCGCATGGCGGCCGCGCGCATGCCGACATGAACATGCGCGCGGCTTACATGCACGTGCTGGCCGATGCCGCGACGTCGGTGCTGGCAATCGTCGCGCTGGTCGGAGGGCTCGTCTGGGGACTCGGCTGGCTCGACCCGGTCATGGGCCTGGTGGGCGCGGTGCTGGTATCGGTGTGGGCCTGGGGATTGATGCGCGACTCCGGCCGCATCCTGCTCGACGCCGAGATGGATGCACCCGTGGTGGCCGAAGTGCGCGAAGTCATCGAACACGGCGACATCGACGCCAGCATCACCGACCTGCACGTCTGGCGCGTGGGTCGCGAGAAATATGCGGTGGTGGTGACGGTCGCCACGAAGTCGGGCAAGGACGGCGAATACTTCCGGCGCGCGCTGTGCGTGCACGAGGAGCTGGCGCACGTCACGGTCGAGATCGTTGCGACGTAGCGTCGTCCCGACTTCGAACCGCGCCCGGCGGAGGTGGCGAGGGAGTCGCCGCGTGCTAGCTTAACGGTCACCTTCACCTCCGGATAACGCATGAACACGCCCAAGCTCTCGCTGACGCTGGCCGCCGCCCTCATCACAACTCTCGCCGTGGCGTCCGATCCGCAGGCCAAGGCCGTGAAAGTCGGCGAGCGCTGCTGGCAGGACGTGAAAGTGCTGGCGGACGACAATATGGAAGGCCGACGCGCCGGAACCGCAGCTCATCGCCGCGCGGCGCTGTTCGTCGCCGGCGAATTCAGGAAAGCCGGTCTCGAGCCGGGCGGACAAGGCTCGGGGCTCGACGCCTATCTCCAACCCGTGCAGCTCGAGATGCGGCTGATCGACGAAGCGAAGTCGTCGCTCGCGCTCGTGGTGAACGGCGAGTCGCGCCCGCTCAAGCTTGGCGACGACGCGGGTTTCAATCTGCGTGGCAACTACGCGCCCGAGCTCGATGCGCCGCTGGTGTTCGTGGGCCACGGCCTGGTACTGCCTGATTACGGCGTTAACGACCTTGCCGGCCTCGATCTCAAGGGCAAGGTCGTGGTGGCCTTCGGCACCGCGCCGGCGTCGGTGCCCGGCGCCGTGGGCGCGCACTTCGGGTCGGCGGCTGAGCGCTGGAAGATATACGCCGCCGCGGGAGCGGTCGGCGTGATCCTGATGTCCAATCCATTCACCATGGATCTGCCATGGGAGCGCGCCGTGAAGCAACGCCTCGACCCCTTCATGGTGCTGCGTGGCGTCGATGACCAGTTCGTCGGCCAGAAAGCCCAGGTGATGTTCAACCCGGCGAACTTCGCCAAGCTGCTCGAGGGTTCGTCACACAACGCCGAGGAATTGCTAGCGTTGCTGAAGGATGGCAAGCCGATGCCGCACTTCGATCTCCCGGCGCGCATCAAGGCCGTGCAGAGCGTGAACGTCACGTCGGTGACGTCGGAGAACGTGATCGGCATCCTGCCGGGCTCGGATCCGGAGCTGCGCGACGAATACGTGGTGCTCAGCGGTCACATCGATCACCTCGGCATGCGCGAGGACAATGACGCCGATCGCATCTACAACGGCGCGCTCGACAACGCCGCGGGCATCTCCGTGCTGCTGCAGACCGCGCGGGATCTCAAGAAGGGCAAGGCTCCCAAGCGTTCCATCGTGTTCGCCGCGGTGACCGCGGAGGAGATGGGCCTATTGGGTTCTCGCGCCTACGTGGCGCAGGCGGCCAGCGCAGCAGGCCAAACAATAGTCGCCGATCTCAACAGCGACATGTTCCTGCCGCTGTATCCGATGAAGCACGTGGTGGTTTTCGGACTCGAGGAATCCGATCTCGCGGATGACGCGCGCGCGGTCGCATCCGAGCTCGGCATCGACGTGCAGACCGATCCGCAACCGCAACGCAACCGCTTCATCCGCAGCGACCAGTACAGCTTCATCCGCGCGGGCATTCCGTCGCTGGCCACGAAGATCGGTGTCACGCCGGGCTCGCCGGAAGCGGATATCGAGAAGAAGTGGCAGGCCGAGCGATATCACGGCGTAGCGGACGATCTGCAGCAGCCCGTGGATCTAGGCGCCATCGGTGCGTATCAGGAATTCACCAAGCGCCTCGCCGTGCGTGTGGCGAACCGCGCGCAGAAGCCTCGGTGGTTCGAGAAGAGCGTGTTCGCGTCGCTGGCCCGATGACGGCGGGATGGCGCTATCTCAAGAACGGAATCTTCGTCGCGGCGAACACGCGGTCGATGCCTTCCTGCGAGTCGGCGTTTTCCGCGGCCTGCACTTGCCTCGAGGTGAGGTGGGGCGCGAACATCTCGAGGAAGTCGTACATGTAGGCGCGCAGCAGCACGCCGCGCCGGAAGCCCACCCAGGTGGTGTGCACGGGGAAGAGATGCGAGGCGTCGCGTACTTTCAGGTCCGCGTCCTCCTCGCCATCGATGGCGAGGTTGGCGAGGATGCCGACGCCCAGCCCCTCGCGCACATATTTCTTGATGACGTCCGAGTCCCACGCCGTGAGAGCGACGTTCGGTGTCAGGCCTTCTTCTGCGAACAACTCCACCAGTGAAGAAGGTCCGCTGAAGCTGAAGGAATAGGTGACCAACGGATACTTCGCGAGGTCCGCGAAGCCCGGCTTGCTGATCTCACCGAGCGGATGCCCATGGGGGACGACGATGGCGCGGTGCCAGCGATAGCACGGCAGGCGCTTGAGATCCGAGAAGATCGCGTCACCACCGGTCGCGATGGCGAGATCGATGCGGTCCGTCGACGCGAGATCGGCTATCTGTTCGGAGTTGCCTTGGTGCAGGTGCAGCCGCACCTTGGGATACTTGTCGCGGAACGCCTTGAGAACCGGCGGCAGCACGTAGCGTGCCTGTGTGTGCGTGGTGGCGATGGACAGCGAGCCCGCGTCGTCGCGCCGCAGGTCAGCCGCCAGCGCCTTGATGCTGCGCGCCTGGCGAACGATCTGCGACGCGCGGTCGATCACCTTGGCGCCCGCGTGCGTCGGCCGCACCAGCGCGCGGCCCTTGCGTTCGAAGAGTTGAAAGCCCAGCTCGTCCTCGAGCTGCTTGAGTTGCTTGCTCACGCCTGGTTGTGCCGCGTGCAGCACGCGCGCCGCCTGAGTGATGTTGAGATCGTTCTCGGCGACCGCCACGAGATAGCGAAGCTGGATGAGTTTCATCGTGGGGCAGGAACCTGGTGGACCATCGGAGAAGGCGAGCGTGAATCCGGTCGAGGGGGAGACTTCTTCAGCTTTCTCACCTTCCCCGCGGTCCGAGTGAAGGATATGCGTGCCACTGGAAAGGTTGAACTAACCAATGGCACGCAACTCATGCCCGTCGGGAATCAATCGTCACGGGGTATAGATCTGGTCGAAGTTGCCGCCGTCGCCGAAGTGTTCCTTCTGCGCCTTGGCCCAACCACCGAAATCCTTGATGGTCACGAGTTCGAGCTTCGGGAATTGCGCCTGGTACTTCGCGGCAACCTGCGGATTGCGCGGGCGGTAGTAGTTGCGAGCCGCGATGTCCTGGCCTTCCGGCGTGTAGAGATACTTGAGGTATTCCTCTGCGACCTTGCTGGTGCCCTTGCGCAGCGCGACCTTGTCGACCACCGCGACCGACGGCTCAGCCAGGATGCTGACCGACGGGTACACGATCTCGACCTTGTCAGGACCCAGCTCCTTGATCGCGAGCCACGCTTCATTTTCCCACGACAGCGCCACGTCACCGATGCCACGCTGCACGAACGTGGTGGTGGAACCGCGCGCGCCCGTGTCGAGCACCGGCACGTTCTTGTACAGCTTCTGGATGTATTCCTTGGCCGTGGCGTCATTGCCGCCAGGCTGCTTGCGCGCCCAGCCCCAGGC
>DATLDQ010000116.1:0-10583 GCA_035525785.1 Steroidobacteraceae bacterium
CGTGCACTTCTTCGAGACCGCCACGGGTCACGCCGCGACGGTGGGTTCGCCCTATCTGTGCATCGACAAGGCCGCCGTGGTCCAGGACTACGCGGGCGTCATCGGCATTTCGGGCAATCGCGAAGGCAAGGTCTATTTCACGGCTCCCCGCGGCATGCTCTCGGTCATGCTGATGTGCATGAACGAAACCGACACGGGCGAGCAGAACGTGCGCGACCTGGTCGGCGAAGTGGCGAACACCATCTCGGGCAACGCGCGCCGGGACTTCGGCCGCAACTTCATCATCAGCACGCCGACGATCTGCGACCGGTCGAACGCGGCCCAGGCCGCGGCCACCACCGGCCGTTCGTTCATCATCCCGATCAACTGGCGCAGCTACTCGGCGAACGTCGTCGTCTGCCTGCAGTAAGGTCCCGGCCTAACTAGCGGTTCCGGGGTCGCTCCGTCACTTCGACTTCGTTGGAGAACTCGCCGGTGCTGCGCAGCCCGGTGATCTTCACCTTGGAGCCGGGCTTCGCATTGGCGATGCGTGTCAGCGCATCCTGCGCGCTCACCACCTTGGCGCCATTCACCGTGAGGATGATGTCGCGCGGTTCCATGCCGACCGACGCCGCGGGGCTGCCCACGTAGAGCTTGGCGACCACCACACCGGCCCGTGGCAGGTTGAATCGCTGCGCCTCGATGCGGTCGACGTCGGCCGGCACTATCCCGATCCAGCCGCGCACGACGCGTCCCTTGGTGAGGATCTCGCCCATCACTCCGCGCACCAGGTTCACCGGGATCGCGAAACCAATGCCTTCGACCCCCAGGTTCTTCGCGAGCACCGCGGTGTTGATGCCGATCAGCTCGCCGTTGGCATTGATGAGCGCGCCGCCGGAATTGCCCACGTTGATGGGCGCATCGGTCTGGATGAAGTTTTCGTAGGTGGCAACGCCGAGCTGCGCGCGGCCGGTCGCGCTGACGATGCCCTGCGTGACGGTCTGCGACAGGCCGACCGGGTTGCCGATGGCCAGCACGATGTCGCCGACGCGCACGTGATCCGAATCGGCCAGCGGCATGACCGGGATGCCCTTCTTGAGATCGAGTTGCAACACGGCGAGATCGGTTTCGGGATCCCGACCCACGATGCGCGCGTCGGCGATGCGGCCATCGGCGAGCTGCGCGCGGATCAGGTCGGCCGTGGCGATCACGTGGTGGTTGGTGATGACGTGCGCCTTGTCATCGACGATGACGCCGGAGCCAAGGCTCTGCTCGAGCCGCTGCCGGTAGCGAGGGCGGGCGTCGCCAAACAATTCTTCGACGGCATTGGGCTGGATGCGCTCGGTGATCAGCCGCGCGGTGTAGATGTTGACCACCGCCGGTGCGGCCCGCTGCACCGCCTCCGCATAGGAATTGGTCGCCGGCGCGAGCTCCAGCGCCGGTGCCTGGACTACGGGTGCGGCCACCGGCGTCGCGATGGGCGCGGGTGCCGGGGTCGGGGCCGGCTCCGGCCGCGGCGCATGCCGGGCGACGAGCTCGGGTCGCACCATCACGGCGATGAAAGCAGCCGCCAGACCGACGATGGCCGAGGCGGAGACGAACGTCAGAAAACGCAGGAAGGGTCGAGTCGACATGAGCCTGATAATCCTCATCGGCGGAAGGCTTTAGCGCTGATCCGCATGTGTATAATGCGCCGCCTCCCGAGGTCTCGCAGCGGCGCATTTTCGCACCGACGCGTCGGGATGAACGAACGATCCTGAGGTCATTTAATGAGCGATCACGCGGCCGGCGACATCGTCCCGGAAGTCGACGAGAGTCGGCGCAAGTTCCTGATAGCTGCCACCGTCGGTACCGGCGCCGTTGGCGCGGTATTGACCGCGGTGCCCTTCGTGGCGTCGTGGAATCCTTCCGAAAGCGCGCGCGCGGCGGGTCTGCCCACGGAGGTCGATCTTTCCAGGATGGAGCCCGGGCAGATGACCACCCATTTCTGGCGCAAGAAGCAGATCTACGTGGTCAAGCGCACCCCGGAAATGCTGGCCTCGCTGAACGGCCATGACGGTCAGCTCAAGGACGCCAAGTCCGAAGAATCGGATCAGCCCGCCTACGCGAAGAACACGTCGCGCGCGATCAAACCCGAAGTCCTGGTGCTCATCGGCACGTGCACGCACCTGGGCTGTCTGCCCAAGACGCGCTTCACGCCCGGCGACACGACGATTTCGCCGGACTGGCCGGGCGGCTTCTTCTGCCCCTGCCATGGCTCGAAGTTCGATCTCGCGGGTCGCGTGTTCCAGGGTTCGCCGGCGTCGGTGAACCTGCGCATTCCGCCCTACAAATTCGAAGGTGAGAACAAGCTCATCATCGGCGTCGATTCCGCCGGCAAAGGAGTCGCCTGATGTCCGTGGGTCTCGAGAACAAGGGCGGCTTCCGCGCCTGGCTCAACAAGCGCCTGCCCGTCGACCAGTTCATGGCCGACCAGCTCACGGGCTACTACGCGCCGAAGAACTTCAACGTCTGGTACTTCTTCGGTTCGCTGGCGTTGCTGGTGTTCGTCATGCAGATCCTGACGGGCATCTTCATCACCATGCACTTCAAGCCGGGTTGGAACACGGCTTTCGACTCGCTGCAGTACTTCGTGCGCGAAGTGCCGTACGGTTGGCTGATCCATCCCATGCATGCCGTGGGCGCGTCGTTCTTCTTCGTGGTCGTGTACCTGCACATGGCGCGCGCGCTCATGTACGGCAGTTACAAGGGTCCTCGCGAGCTGCTTTGGGTCATCGGCATGCTCATCTATCTGGCGCTCATGGCCGAAGCCTTCATGGGCTACGTGCTGCCCAACGGCAACATGTCGTACTGGGGCGCGCAGGTGATCATCAACCTGTTCGGCACCATCCCCGGCATCGGTGAGGCGCTCACCGAGTGGATTCGCGGCGACTACGGCATCGGCGATGCCACGCTCACGCGATTCTTCTCGCTGCACGTGATCGCCGTGCCGTTCCTGCTGGCGCTGCTCATCGCGCTGCACCTGGTCGCGTTGCGCCAGGTGGGGTCCAACAACCCCGATGGCATAGAGATCAAGGAAAACCTCGGCGCGGACGGCAAGCCGGTGGACGGTATCCCGTTCCATCCTTACTACACGCTGAAGGATATCGTTGGCGTCGGCGCCTTCCTGACCGTGTTCGCCATCGTCGTGTTCTTCGTGCCCACGTTCGGCGGACTGTTCCTCGAGGCGCCGAACTTCGAGCCCGCGAACCCCACGTCCACGCCCGAGCACATCGCACCGGTGTGGTACTTCACGCCCTACTACGCGATCCTGCGTGCAGTGCCGGACCAGAAGCTCGGCGCGCTGCTGATGGCGCTGTCCGTGGCGGCGTTCCTGTTCCTGCCGTGGCTCGACCGCGCGAAGAACAAGTCGTATCGCTACCGCGGTTTGCTGTCGAAGCTGCACCTCGGCCTGTTCTTCGTCACGTTCTGCGTGCTGCTGTGGCTCGGCCTCAAGCCCGCCGACGGCCTCTACGTGCTGCTGGCCCGCATCTTCACGGCGTTGTACTTCCTGTTCTTCGTCTCTCTGCCCTTCGTTTCCAAGATGGACGGCAACGGGCCGGTTCCGACTCGAGTCACCTACAATGCGCATTAAGTTCACGAGCATCGTTCTCACGCTGTTGATCGGCGCCGCCGCGGCGCAGGCCAACGAAGGCGGGCACGCGAGCTGGCAACGTGCCGCGGAAAATGAAGTCGCCAACCTCGCTTCGCTGCAGCGTGGCGCCAGGAACTTCATGGCGTACTGCTCGGGCTGCCATTCGCTCAAGTACGCGCGCTACTCGCGAATCGCGGAAGACCTGAAGATCTCGGACGAAACCCGCGATCAGCTGCTGGTCAAGCCGGGCGCCAAGTTCACCGACTACATTCGCAGCTCCATGCCCGAGCAGGATGCGACGGAGTGGTTCGGCAAGGTGCCGCCTGATCTGTCGTTGGTCGCGCGCTCGCGCAGCCCCGACTGGATCTTCAACTTCCTCACCACGTTCTACGCCGATCCGGCCAGCCGCCAGACGGGCGTGAACAACCTGCAACTGCCGGGCACGGCGATGCCGCACGTGCTTTCGAGCCTGCAGGGCGTGCAGCGGCTCAAGCCGGTGCATAAAGAAGAGGAAAAGAAGGAGGGCGCCGCGGCGACTTCCAACGGGTCGGGTGAATCGGCGGCCGAGTCCGGGCATTCCGACAGCCCGTTCGAGCCCGGCGTGGTCGGCAGCCTCACCCCGGCGCAGTACGACGGGTTCGTGCGCGACACGGTCAACTTCCTGCAGTACGTCAGTGACCCCACGCAGGTGGAGCGTCAGGGGCTGGGTATCTGGGTGGTTCTGTTCCTTCTCATGTTCACGGCCATCGCGTACCTGCTGAAGCAGGAATACTGGAAGGACGTCCGCTGAGCGGCCGTGAAAAACGTGCCGTTGCGGGGAGGGCCAGGTGTCTAACCGTCGCGCGACGATGACGCTGTTTTCGACGCCCGACGATCCGTGGAGCCATCGCACACGCATCGTCATCGCCGAGAAGGCCATCGACATCGAGATCGTGGACGTGGCTCCGGGGAAATACCCCGAGGACCTCCTCGATCTCAATCCCTATCACACGACGCCCACGTTGATCGACCGCGATCTCGTCCTGTACGACTCGCGCGTCATCATGGAATACCTCGACGAGCGCTTCCCGCATCCGCCGCTCATGCCGGTGGACCCGGTGTCGCGCGCGCGTGCGCGTCTCGCGCTCTACCAGATCGAGCATGACTGGTACGACATCGCGCGCAAGCTCGACGCCCCCGGCTCGAAGGACGTCGCGACGCTGCGCAAGGAGCTGCGCGACAACGTGCTGTCGAGCGCCGACCTGTTCAAGGTGAAGCCGTTCTTTCTCTCGGATGAGTTCTCGATGGTGGATGCCACCATCGCGCCCATCCTGTGGCGCCTGCCGCGCTACGAGATAGACCTGCCGCCGCAGGCGCAACCCATCCTCAAATATGCCGGCACGATCTTCTCGCGCCCGGCGTTCCGCGCCAGCCTCTCCGAGTTCGAGCGGGAGATGCGCCTGGCATGAACGATCGCGCGCGCAACTCGAAGCGTCCGTATCTCATCCGTGCCATGCACGGCTGGATGATGGACAACGGCGAGACGCCGCACGTCATCGTCGATGCCGAGAAGCCGGGGGTCGAAGTTCCACGGGCTTACGTCAAGGACGGCAAGGTCGTGCTCAATCTCTCGTCCACTGCCACGCAGCGGCTGGTGATGGGCAATGACTGGATAGAGTTCGAAGCGCGTTTCGCGGGAGTGGTGCATCACGTACGCATCCCGGTGAGCACGGTGCTCGGCATCTACGCGCGGGAAACGGGCGAGGGCATGGTGTTCTCGGAGCAGGATCTCGGCCCGGAACCCCCATCCAAGCCGCCGCAGCCCGAAGACGGCGCCCGCCGTCCGCAGCTCAAAGTCGTCAAGTAAGCGCTCTCGTCTTCAGCGCGCGACGGCCGACGAGCTCGCGCTCGTCTTCAGCGCGCGACGGCCGACGCGGTCGCGCGGGGCGATGTCACGAAGGCATCGACGGCGTGCAGCCAGGCGGCCTGCGAATTCTCCACGTGCGCCGCATGGTCCGAGGCCGGCAGCACGATGAAGCTGCGGTCGCGCGCCGCCAATGACGCGAAGAAATCCGCGACGGCTGGCGTGAGCAGCGGATCGTTGGCCCCGTAGAGCAGCAGCGTGGGCGTGCTCACGCGGGACGCGTCGAAGGCGAATTGGTGCTCGTCGCGCCAATCCGAGCGCACCGGGTTCGCGGCGACGGCCTGCTCGACATAGGCGTCGATCACGGCGCGTGATGCGGCGTCGCGAGTGATGAAATCCTCCGCCGCGGCTGCACGCGTCGTCGGATGACGCGGCGGGTCGGCCGGCGGCACTGTCGCCGCGATGGCAGAGACGCGTGGCAGCGCGAACAACACGAGCGACGAGATGAGTTCAGGGTGCTGCTGGGCCATCAGGAGGCTCACGTGCGCGCCGCGCGAGTAGCCGAGCAAGGTGGGGCGCGCGAGCGCGGGCCGGTGCTGCGCCATCCACGCGAGCACGGACGCCACGTCGTCGGCCGCGCGCTGCGGGGTCAGCCAGCCCGAGGCGTCGCGCGCCGTGCCGCCATAACCACGCAGGTCCACCGCATACACCGCGTACCCCCGGGCGGACAGCGCGTCCATGATCGAGCGATTCTCGCCGGGCACCTGCAAGTCGAAATTGGGGAGCGCGCTCCAGGTGCGGCCATGCACGAGGAGGATGGCGGCCTTGGGCTTGCGCGCGGATTTTTCCCAGACGGTGAGGTTGAAACCCTCCGCCACGACGACATGCTTTTTGGCGGACGCGGCGTGGGCAGCGCCGCACCAGGCGAGAGTGGCCGCCAGCAACAACGCGGCGCCGAAGCCCCGCCGCGAGATCACGGCTTGGTGAGGCCGGATAGTTTGGCGACCGCCGCCTGGTAGACAGGCACAGCTTCGCGGAAATCCGACACCGTGGTCTTGAGGTCGCGGGCGAGGCCGTCGGCGATGCCGTAGATCCAGCCGTGGACGTGCAGCTCCTGGCCGCGCTCCCATGCGTCCCGCGCGATGCTCGTCTGGCAGACGTTCTGCACCTGCTCGATGACGTTGAGTTCGCAGAGGCGATCGGCCGCCATGGTTTCGTTGGTCAGGCCGGAGATGGTTTGGTGGTGTTTCTCGTGGACGTCCTGCACGTGCCGCAGCCAGTTGTCGGCGAGGCCGACGCGTGCCTTGCGCAGTGCGGCGCCCACGCCGCTGCATCCGTAGTGCCCGACCACGATGACGTGCTTGACCTTGAGGATGTCGACCGCGAACTGCATGACCGACAGGCAGTTGAGATCCGTGTGCACCACCAGGTTGGCGATGTTGCGGTGGACGAACACGTCGCCGGGAAGAAGGCCGACGATCTGGTTGGCGGGCACGCGACTGTCGGCGCATCCGATCCACAGATAGTTGGGAGACTGCTGGCGCGAGAGTTTGGCGAAGAACTCGGGGTCCTGCCGGCGGATCTTCTCCGCCCACTCACGATTGTTCTGGAAGAGCTCGTCGAGTGATTTCATGTGGGCGCGACCATAGCCGCCCACGCGCGGTTTGGCTAGGCATCGAAAGCATGAGGAATCCACTGGACGCGCCCCTGCCGAACCACGAGTACGTCGAAGCGCACGCGACACCGGCGCAGTTCCGGGTGATGGTCCAGGAACAGCGCGGCGGTGGCGATGATGCGGCGTTGTTTGGCGTAGCTGATGCTGGCGGCCGCGCCGCCAAAACGGTCGTCGGCGCGCGTGCGCACCTCGGCGATCACCAGCAACTCGCCATCGCGCGCCACCACATCGAGCTCTCCCACGCGGCGCAGGAAATTCCGGGCCACGATATGAAAGCCCTGCGATTCGAGGAACGCAGCGGCGCTGTTCTCGGCCAGCGAGCCGGTCTGACGGCGATCCATGCCATCACCTGAAAGAAGCGAGTGAGCGGCCGTTACTGGGCGGGCGCAGCCACCGCGGCGACCGCATCCTGTGGCTCGAGAGGCGAAGGCAGCCCGGACTTGATGCGCACCCATTGCAGCTCGCGGCGGATGCGACCTTGCGCGTCCAGCGTCAGGGTGCCGGTGAGCCCCTGCGGATCGATGCTGCTGCCGCGCTTGAGTGCCTCGGCGATGCGCAATGCGTCGAATCCGAACGCGAAGAGGCGACCGCGTTTCGACGGCGAGTCGCCGAACGCCGCGGTGGCTGCCTCGCGGATCTCGGCCGGACGATTGTCCACGCTCAGCATCCAGGGCATGTCCGGGAACATGAGACCTTCGATTTCCTGGTTGGCCGTGGGGTGCGGCTCGTATGCATCGCCCAGCGTGTACGTGGGGATGTCGCCCGCGAGATGGAAGCGCAGCTGCGGGCGCAGCAGTCGCGCGGCCGCCGGCTGGCTCGGCGCGAAAATGAACTGTATGTCCGGGCGTCGCCGCGGCTCGAGCTCGAGCTTCTGGCCGATGGTGGCCTGGATGCGTTGACTACGCAGGCTGCTGTCGTCGGTCCGCAGCACCTGCATGATGCTCGGACCGAAATCGTTGGCATTGCGTGTGTTGGTACCGAAGCTCGCCTGGCCCAGGACGTATCCGCCCGCCGCGCGCAGCTCTTCGTCGAATGCCGAGGCGACGCGAGTGCCCCAGTCGCCCTCGGGAGTGAGCACCACGCCACGGCGTCGCCCGCTGCTGGAGATGAAACGTGCGACGGCGCGCGCGTCGTCCTCGGGCGAGAGCGCGAATTGATAGAACTTCTCGGGCGTGGGCCGATCGGGCGGCAGGAAATTGAGCGCCAGCAGCGTCGGGCGGGTAGTCAGTATGTCCGCAGCTGCGATCACTTCTTCACGCGTGAGCGGTCCGACGATGAATTCCGCTCCGTTGGCGGTGGCCTCCGCGAGCGAGTCCGCGAAGGACGCCACGGCGGTGTCATACACGCGCAGCCGCGGCCGCGCCGCCGGCGACAATTGGTAGTAAGCCGTGAGAAAGCCATCGCGTATCTGCGCCGCCGGCGCCGATGTGCGGCCCGACAGCGGCAGCATCAGCGCGATATGCGGCGCGGACTCGAGCTTCGCGGCATCCTCCGGCAGTCCGATGGTCGGCTCACCGGAAAGCGCCGCGAGCGCCGGGTGCGAGGGATTACGCGCGCGAAAAGCATTCAGCTTGGTGGCGCCCAGGGTCGGATTGCGTGAGTTGTCGAGCGCGACCTGCGCGGCTTCCAGCCAGCCGCGCACCGTCGCATCGCTGCCCGCTGGGGGCGCGAGCGAGGCGCCGCGCTCCGCCGCCAGGCGCAACTGCGACAGCAATTCGGAGCGAGCCGTGCGCACCTCGCCGGGGCTGATCACGCGTTCGCGCGAGAGCTCCGCGCGGATGCCGTCGAGAAGATGACCGGTGGCGATGGCGACCTGCTGCCGCGTCTCGTAGTAACGCGCGGCGCCCGGCTGCGCCGTCGGCGGCTGCAGCGCGCTGATGTCCCGCCATGCGTCATCGCCGCGGCCCTGGGCGAGAGCAGACTGAATGCGCAACAGCTTTTGTTCGAGCGCCTGCTGCTGCGTGAGGCCGGCAGGAAGCAATGCGAGGATGCGATCCGCGTCGAGCGCGCGGCCCGCGGCAAGATAGGAGCGCGCCGCCCGCAGGTTGAACTCCGCGCTGTCGGGTCCCGTGGTCTCGGTGGCCAGGCGTTCGTAGATGGCGGCGGCCGACGCGTGGTCCCCGCCGCGGGTCATCGCCTCGGCGCGGTCCACACTCGGAGGCCCCGCGCGTCTTTGCGTGGTAGGGCAGCCGCTCAGTACCAGGGCGGTCGCGACGACGGCGACCAGAGCCAGAGAATTACGCAGTGCTGCTTTCTTACCAGTCATGTGTCGCATAGCCTTCAGGGACAGCCGGTCAGACCGCGGCGGAGAATTATAGTGGCAGTGCAAACAGGGCGTCTCGCAGTGATCTCGACGCCCATCGGCAATCTTGGCGACTTGTCGCCGCGCGCTCGCGATGAGCTGGCGGCCGCAGAACTCGTCGCGGCGGAAGACACACGCAGGACGGGGCAATTGCTGACAACACTGGGGCTGTCGCGGCCGCTGGTTTCGCTGCACGAACACAACGAGACCGAACGCATCGTCGAGCTGCTCGAACGACTGCGCGGCGGTGCGCGCATCGCCATGGTGAGTGACGCCGGCACGCCGCTTCTCTCCGACCCGGGCTTCGAGCTGGTGCGGCGCGTGTCCCAGGAAGGCATCCCGGTGGTGGCGGTGCCCGGCCCCTCGGCCATCACCGCGGCACTCAGTATCGCGGGCCTGCCTACCGAGAGGTTCACGTTCGAGGGCTTTTTGCCGGCAAGACTCGCGGAGCGGCGCTCCCGCATCGCGGAGCTCAAACACGAGGCTCGCACGCTCGTGTTCTTCGAGGCGCCACATCGCATCGCTGAATCTCTCGAGGATCTCGCGGCGGGTTTTGGTGCGGCGCGCCGCGCGGCCGTGGCGCGCGAACTCACGAAGGTGTTCGAAACGGTGTATCGCGGCACGCTGGCGGAGCTTGCGACGCAGGCGCGGAGCGACGCGAATTTTTCTCGCGGCGAGATCACGGTGGTCGTGGAAGGTGCACCGCGAACCGACGCCGACGAGGGTCCACGGGAGCAGCTCGACACCACGTTGATCGTGCTGTTGGCCGAACTCTCGCCCAGCAAGGCCGCGGCACTGGCTGCGCGACTGACGGGCGCGAAGCGCAACGACGCCTACGCGCGCGCGCTGGAGCTCGCAAAGCAGCCAAGTGGCCACTGACTGACGCCAGGACGCGCGCTGGTGGGATCTCCCTTGAGTGCGAGGACGCATGTGGATATCGTGCGCGCCGGAGTCGGCCGGACGGTCGCTGCATTTCTCGCGAAATGGGGAGGAAAGTCCGGGCTCCTGGGGACGAGGTGCCAGGTAACGCCTGGGCGGCGTGAGCCGACGGAAAGTGCAACAGAGAACAAACCGCCTAAGCGTCAGCAATGACGCCGGTAAGGGTGAAACGGTGCGGTAAGAGCGCACCGCGGACGTGGTAACACGGACG
>DATLDQ010000128.1:0-20682 GCA_035525785.1 Steroidobacteraceae bacterium
ATCTAGTGCGAATCCCGCTTCACCTCACCACCACTCCCACCCACCAGCACATCCAGATCTGCCCCCAGATGTGCCTGCTGCACATGATCGACATAAATCTTGTACCACCCACGCAGTGGAGCCTCCGGCGCCACCCACGAGGCGCGCCGTTTCGCGAGCTCGGCGTCGCCAACGTCGAGATGCAGGCGCCGGCCCGGCACGTCCACTTCGATGAGGTCGCCGTTCTGCACCAGCGCCAGCGGTCCGCCGGCGGCGGCTTCGGGCGACACGTGCAGCACGACGGTGCCGTACGCGGTGCCGCTCATGCGCGCATCGGAGATGCGCACGAGATCGGTGATGCCCTTGCGCAGTAGTTTGGGCGGCAGTGGCATGTTGCCGACCTCGGCCATGCCCGGGTAACCCTTGGGGCCGCAGCCCTTGAGAACCATGATGCAGTTCTCGTCGATGTCGAGATTCTCGTCATCGATGCGCGAGTGAAAATCCTCGATGCTCTCGAATACCACCGCGCGGCCCTTGTGCTGGAGCAGGTGCGGCGAGGCGGCGGATGGCTTGATCACCGCGCCGTCGGGCGCGAGGTTGCCGCGTAGTACAGCGATGCCCGCGCGGTCCTTGAACGGCTGCGCGAGCGGCTTGATGACGTCGCGGTTCCAGCAGGGCGCGTCGGCGAAGTTTTCGCCGATGGTCTTACCGTTCACCGTGAGGGCCTTGCCGTCGAGCACGTGCCCGATCTCGCGCATCACGGCGGGCAAACCACCCGCGTAGTAGAAATCTTCCATCAGGTACTTGCCCGATGGCTGCAGGTTCAGGAGACAGGGCAGCTCCGAACCGAGCTTGTCCCAGTCGCCCAAGCTCAGCTTCACGCCGATGCGGCCGGCGATCGCGAGCAGGTGGATCACGGCGTTGGTCGAGCCGCCGATCGCGGCATTGGTCTTGATGGCGTTTTCGAAGGCGGGACGCGTCAGGATCTTCGACAGCACCATCTCCTCTTCGACCATCTCGACGATGCGGCGGCCCGTGAGCTGCGCCTGGCGATAACGCCGCGCGTCGACGGCCGGAATGGCCGCGTTGCCCGGCAACGCCACGCCCAGCGCCTCCACCATGCTCGCCATCGTCGACGCGGTGCCCATGGTCATGCAGTGCCCTTTTGAACGGTGCATGCAGGACTCTGCGGCCGTGAATTCTTCCTGGCTCATCTTGCCGGCACGCACGTCCTCGGACATCTGCCAGACACCGGTGCCCGAGCCTAACTGCTTGCCGCGGAAATGCCCGCTGAGCATGGGCCCGCCGGAAATGCCGATGGTCGGGATGTCGACGCTCGCCGCACCCATGAGCAGCGCCGGCGTGGTCTTGTCACAACCCATGAGCAGCACCACGCCGTCGATGGGATTGCCGCGGATGCTCTCTTCCACGTCCATCGCGGCGAGATTGCGGAACAGCATCGCGGTCGGACGCAGCTGCGTCTCGCCGAGCGACATCACGGGGAATTCGAGCGGGAAGCCACCGGCTTCGTATACGCCGCGCTTCACGAACTCCGCGATCTCGCGGAAGTGCCCGTTACACGGAGTCAGCTCGCTCCAGGTATTGCAGATGCCGATGACGGGCCGGCCATCGAACAGGTCGTCCGGATAGCCCTGGTTCTTGATCCAGCTCCGATGCAGGAAACCATCTTTGCCTTCTCGGCCGAACCACGCCTGGCTGCGGCGCGTGCGCTTCTTTGGAACATCCATCGCGCGGCAGCGTACCGAAGGCGTCGATACGCGAAAAATAACTTTCTAAGGAACACCCATACACTCTTTGGCATCACGAAGCGTTTTTCATGTCCAGCGCGCATCCATAACTACTCACCGCCGAGGTCTTGAGCGCGCGCAGCAACACCGTGGCTGCCGGCGACAGCAGCCAATCGGTGCGCGTGATGATCCCGAAGGCGTCCATCGAACAGGACAACTGCATGGGCAGCAAGGCCACCATGCCGTAGGTGGCGTAATAGCGGGCCACCTCGGTGGGCACGACCGCGATGAAGTCGGTCTGCTGCAGCATCTTGGTGACGAACAGCAACGAGGCGGTCTCGATGAGCTGCGAGGGCGGCGCCAGCCCGGCTTCACGGAACATGAGATCGAAGCGATGGCGCAGCACGCTGCCCGAGGGCGGCACGATCCACGGCTTCTTCTCGACCGCCGCGAGATTCAGGCCGGCGACGTTCAGCAGGGGATGCCCCGGTCGCACCACTGCGGCCACGGGCTCTTCCGCGAGGCGTTCGTAGCGCAAACCCGTCTTGTCCTGCCGCTCGAACAGGCGGCCGATCATGATGTCGAGCTTTCCCTGGGCGAGCGACTCGATGAGCACGTTGCTCGACTCGACGTGGAGTTCGACGCGCAGTTTCGGGTTCTCGCGCGCCACGATCATGATGGCTTGCGGGATGAGCGACAGCGCCGGGCCGGTGATCGCGCCGAGACTCACATGTCCCGAGAGGCCCGCCTTCAGCGCATCGACTTCCTGGCCCGCCTCGCGCAGCGACGACAGGGCGATCCGCGCATGGCGGATCATCGTTTCGCCATACCAGTTCGGGCGCATGCCGCGCGGCTGACGCTCGAACAGCGATACGCCGAGCATGTCTTCGAGGTCCTTGAGCAGCTTCGACGCTGCGGGCTGCGACATGTTGAGGACTTCGGCCGCGCGGTGGATGTTTCCTTCATCGCAGATGGCAGTGAGGAGCATCAGCTGTCGCGTCTTCAGGCGCGCTCTTATGAACCAGGGCGTGGTCGTCGACATTTATTCCTTCCCCCAAATCGTGTCAGATCACCCGGTAGCCATACATATATCGATGAATATAGCTGAGTAGCAATCTCGGGCTTGTTGGATATCGATACGAATACCATGATTCCAAGCTTGCGACTCATCCAATTCATCGACGACACGGGCCAGCCACGCGCCGGTTGGGTGACTCCGGACGGTTCATCCGTCGGGGGCCTGGGGAGTTTCGCCTCGACGTTCGCGCTGGCGAATGCGGCGCTGGTCGCCGGCAAGTCACTCGACGAGTTCGCTGCACTCCATATGGAACCGGCCAACCGGCCCTACCCCTCTTTGCTCTCCGCCGGCCGCGTGCTGCCGCCGCTCACGCACCCCGACCCGGCGCGTTGCCGGGTCACCGGCACCGGCCTGACGCATTACGGCAGCGCCTCAGCCCGCGATGCGATGCACCGGAAGCTGGCCGCGAATGTCGAGTCGCTTTCCGATTCCATGCAGATGTTCAAGTGGGGGGTCGATGGCGGCCGCCCTCTCGATGGCAACCCGGGCGCCCAGCCCGAGTGGTTCTACAAGGGCGACGGCGGCATCGTCGTCGGCTGTGGCGCCCAGCTGCCCTCACCCTCGTTCGCGCTCGATGGCGGTGAGGAGCCCGAGCTCGTCGGCCTCTATCTCATCGGTGCCGACGGCACGCCGAATCGCCTGGGCTTCGCCATCGGCAACGAGTTCAGCGACCACGTCACCGAGCGCAAGAACTACCTTTACCTCGCGCATTCCAAGTTGCGCCACTGCTCGGTGGGGCCAGAGCTGCGCACGGGCACGCCGCCGCCGCACATGGCAGGCGTGAGTCGCATCCGACGCGGAAGCCAGGTGCTGTGGGAGCGTCCTTTTGTCACGGGCGAGAACAACATGTGCCATTCTCTCGCCAACCTCGAATACCACCACTTCAAGTACGCGGCGCATCGCCGGCCCGGAGATGTGCACCTGCATTTCTTCGGCACGGCTACCCTGAGCTTCGCGGATGGCGTGCATGCCGAACCTGGAGACGTTTTCGAGGTCGATCTGCCGGACCTCGGCGCGCCGCTCGTGAACCCGCTCGCACGGTTTGACGGTGGTTTCGCGCTCGGCGGTGTCCGCCAGCTGTAGATCGGATTCGAAGAATCCAGAATTGAAAAACAGACAGTCTTCGGGGGAATGATGAATCGACTGCTCAAGCTCTCAATGGCCGGCCTCGCCGCGCTGCTCGTGGCGTGCTCGGGTTCCGAGGCTCCCGCCGACGGCAACAAGGACTCCAAGAAGACCATCACGCTGGGGTTCAGCCAGATCGGTGCCGAGAGCGAATGGCGCACGGCGAATACGCTTTCCATCCAGAGCGCGGCCAAGGATGCGGGCATCGACCTGCGATTCTCCGACGCGCAGCAGAAGCAGGAAAACCAGATCAAGGCGCTGCGCGGTTTCATCGCGCAGCAAGTCGACGTCATCGCTTTCTCGCCGGTCGTCGAAACCGGGTGGGAAACCGTGCTGCGCGAAGCCAAGGCCGCTGGCATCCCCGTGATCCTCACCGACCGCGGCGTCGATGTGTCGGACGAAACGCTGTATCGCACGTTCATCGGCTCGGATTTCATCGAGGAAGGCCGTCGTGCCGGCCGCTGGCTCACGGAGTACTACGCGACCGGCGCCGGCAAAGACGTGAAGGGCGATATCAACATCGTCGAGCTGCAGGGCACCGTGGGTTCGGCTCCCGCCAACGACCGCAAGAAGGGCTTCGCCGAGATCGTGAACGCGGAACCGCGCTTCAAGATCACGCGCTCGCAGACCGGTGACTTCACGAGAGCCAAGGGCAAGGAAGTCATGGAAGCCTTTCTGAAGGCCGACAAGAAGATCAACGTGCTGTTCGCGCACAACGACGACATGGCGATCGGCGCCATCCAGGCCATCGAAGAGGCCGGCCTCAAGCCGGGCAAGGACATCATCATCGTGTCCATCGACGGCGTGAAGGGCGCCTTCGAAGCGATGATCGCGGGCAAGCTCAATGTGACCGTCGAGTGCAGCCCGTTGCTTGGCCCGCAACTCATGGACGCCGCGAAGAAGGTGGCCGCGGGGGAAACCATCCCGCGCCGCATCGTCACCGAGGAGTCGGTGTTCCCGATGGAAAAAGCCGCCGAAGTCCTGCCCACGCGCAAGTACTGAGACTTATAAGGTGGCGACCGGCGATCGCAGGCCCGTGCTCGAGGCACGCGGCATCGTCCACGCCTATTCGGGCAAGCCCGCGCTCGACGGCGTCGACTTCTGCCTGCGCGCCGGCGAAGTGCATGCGCTCATGGGCCAGAACGGCGCGGGCAAGTCCACGCTGATCAAGGTCCTGACCGGCGTCGAGCCGCTGCAAACGGGCTCGATCATTCTCGACGGCGCGGCGATACGTCCGGCTTCGACGCTGGACGCGCAGCAGTCAGGCATCAGCACGGTCTATCAGGAAGTGAATCTCTGCCCCAACCTCTCGGTGGCCGAGAACATCTTCGCCGGACGCCAGCCGCGCAAACCCTGGGCGCGCGGCGGCGGCATCGACTGGAAGCAACTCAATGCGCGCGCGCTGGAGCTGCTCGCGCGGCTCGACGTCGACATCGACGTTCGCCGCGAGCTCGGCGGTTACTCGGTCGCCTTGCAGCAGATGGTTGCCATCGCGCGTGCCATCGACATCTCGGCCAAAGTCCTGATCCTCGATGAGCCCACGTCGAGCCTCGACAGCGGCGAAGTGGCGCAGCTCTTCCAGGCGTTGCGCAAACTCCGCGACCGTGGCACCGCGATCCTGTTCGTCACCCATTTTCTCGACCAGGTCTACGAGATCTGCGAACGCATCACGGTGCTGCGCAACGGCAAGCTCGTGGGTGAATACCCCGCCTCGGAACTGGACCACGCCGCGCTGGTATCGGCGATGGTCGGTCGCGCGGTCTCGAACGATTTCACCCCAGCCGCGCGCGTCGCGGCGGAGAGCTCGCAGACGCCCGCCGTCCTGAGCGCGCGCGGCGTGCAACGGCAGGGTGGCGTCTCGCGCGTGAACCTGGAGATCCGGCCTGGCGAGATCCTCGGCTTCGCGGGGTTGTTGGGCTCTGGCCGCACCGAGGTGGCGCGGCTGCTCTGCGGCCTGGATTCACCCGATGACGGCGAGATCCGCCTCAAAGGCGTCGCCGTGACCATGCACGAACCCGCGGCGGCCATCGCCCAGGGTGTCTCGTTCTGCCCCGAGGAGCGCAAGACCGAAGGCATCGTCGACCAGCTGTCGATCCGCGACAACATCGTGCTGTCACTGCAAGCGCGCCTCGGCCTCTGGCGCAAGCTCTCGCCCCAGCATCGGCGCGAGATCACCGACCGGCTCGCGAAGCAGCTCGACGTGCGCGCCGCCTCGCTCGACATGCCCATCGGCGAGCTCTCGGGCGGCAACCAGCAGAAATGCCTGATCGCGCGCGCGCTCGCCATCGAGCCTTGCCTGGTCGTACTCGACGAGCCCACGCGCGGCATCGATGTCGCCGGCAAGCAGGAAATCATGAGCCTGCTCATCAAGCTTGCGGCCGAAGGCATGGCGGTGGTGTTCATCTCGGCGGAAGTCGAAGAACTGCTGCGCGTGTCGTCGCGCATCGTGGTCATGCGCGACCGCGAGCAGGTGGGCGAGCTCCCCGGCGGCTGCAGTGAAGACCAGGTGTACGCACTCATCGCAGCGCCGGCGGCGAGCGCACCGGCCGGGAACGCGGCATGAAATCGTTGTTCCGGCATTCGCTGGCCTGGCCCGCGGTCACGTTGATCCTGTTGCTCGGGCTCAATGCGGTCATGAATCCGGGCTTCCTGGCGCTGGCGTGGCGTGACGGCCATCTCTACGGGAGTCTCGTCGACATCCTGAATCGCGCCGCGCCACTCGCGCTGGTCTCCGCGGGCATGACTCTCGTGATCGCCGCGCGCGGTCTCGACATCTCGGTGGGCGCCGTGGTGGCGATTTCCGCCGCCGTGGCGGCAGTGATCATCGGCCCGACCGGCAATCTCGGCTTCGCGATCGCGGGCGCGCTGGGCGTGGCCCTGCTCTGCGGCATCTGGAACGGCGCGCTGGTCGTCGGCGTGGGCATGCAGCCCATCATCGCGACGCTCATCCTCATGGTGGCCGGGCGCGGCGTGGCGCAGCTGATCACCGGCGGGCAGATCCTCACGGTGTACTACGCGCCGTACGACTTCATCGGCAACGGCTATCTATTGGGCCTGCCGTTCGCCGCCCTGCTCGCCGGTGCGGTGATCGTGCTGCTGCACGTGCTGCTCAGCGTCACCCCGCTCGGCCTCTTCATCCGCGCCATCGGCATCAACCCCGTGGCGTCGCGCATCGCGGGAGTGCGCGCGCAGCCCATCACACTGTGCCTGTACGCGTTCGGCGGACTCATGGCGGGTCTCGCCGGGCTGATCATCAGCTCGAACGTGAAGAGCGCCGACGCCAACAATGCGGGCCAGCTGCTCGAGCTCGATGCCATCCTGGCCGTGACGCTCGGCGGCACGGCGCTCACCGGCGGCAAGTTCAGCCTTGCCGGTACGGTGCTGGGCGCGCTCATCATCCAGACGCTCACCTCGACCATCTACTCGCTCGGCGTACCGCCGGAAGTGAACCTGGTGTTCAAGGCCGCGCTGATCTTCCTCGTCATGCTGCTGCAGTCGCCCGACTTCCGCGCCACGTTCAAGCGCTTGCCAGTGCGTCCGCCCGGCGCGGAGAAGACATCGTGAACGCCGCCCCGGTCGCCCACGGAAATGTCACGCGCAGGAGCCTGACGATACTGGGGCTCGATCGCAGACTCGTTCCGCTCGCCGGCACGCTGGCCTTGTTCGTCGCGATGATCATTTTCGGCGCGATGTCGTACAAGGCTTTTCTCGCGCCGCAGGTATTCCTGAACCTCGTCATCGACAACGCGTTCCTGCTCATCGTCGCCGTGGGCATGACCTTCGTGATCCTCACCGGGGGCATCGATCTGTCGGTGGGCTCGCTGCTCGCGTTGACCACCATGGTCGTGGCGGCGCTCATCGAGAAGGCACATTGGAATCCGTGGCTGGTGATGCTGCTCGTGCTCGCGGGCGGCACGGCGTTCGGCGCCGTGCAGGGCTTCCTCGTGCACCGCTACCGGCTGCAGCCCTTCATCGTGACGCTGGCGGGCATGTTCGTGGCGCGCGGGCTTTGCTATCTCATCGACACCGAATCCATCCCGGTCTCGAACCCACTGCTGCAGCAACTCGCCTATGCACGCATTCCCCTCGGGGGCCGCGTGGCCATCTCGAGCGGCGCCATCATCGCCATCGTGACCGTGGCGGTAGCAACCTGGCTCGCGCACGCGACGCGTTTCGGCCGAACCGTGTACGCCATCGGTGGCAGCGCCAAATCCGCGGCGCTCATGGGCCTGCCGGTCGGTGGAACCCTCGTCCGTGTTTACGCCTTCAGTGGTTTTTGCGCCGCGCTCGCGGGCCTCGTGATGACGGTGTACATGCTCTCGGGTTACAGCCTGCACGCCGTGGGCCTCGAGCTCGACGCCATCGCCGCGGTGGTCATCGGCGGTACGCTGCTCACGGGCGGTGTGGGTTACGTGGCCGGCACCGTCGTCGGTGTGCTGATACTCGGCATCATCCAGACGCTGGTGATCTTCAACGGCACCTTGAGCTCGTGGTGGACGCGCATCGTCGTGGGTATCCTCCTCTTCGTATTCTGCGTTTCCCAGAAGCTCATCGAGAAGCGCGCGTCGCGCGCAAGCGCGCCATCTTCGGAGAAATCGAAATGATGCGCTCCTTCGGTCTGCTCGAGGACGGCCGCAGCGTCGAAGCCATCAGCCTGGGCGAGCCGGACGGCCTGAACGTCGAAGTGCTCACCTATGGCGCCATCCTCAGGCGGTTGAGCTTCCCGGTGCGAGGCGTGCGCCGCGACCTGATCCTGTCTTTCGATCGGCTCGAGCACTACGAGCGTGATCGCTCGTATGTCGGCCCCATCGTCGGCCGGTTCGGCAATCGCATAGCACGCGGACAGTTCAAGCTCGGCGGCGAGGCGCACCAGGTGACCACCAACGAGGGCGCCAACCATCTGCACGGCGGCGCGCTGGGGTTCAGCAAGCGGGTGTGGCGCGTGTTGGACGTCACCGATCAGCATCGCGTGCTGCTCGGCCTGCTCTCTCCCGCCGGCGAGGAAGGCTACCCTGGCAATGTCGAAGCCAGCATCGAGCTCATCGTCAGCCGCGAGTCGCTGTCGATCCGGCTGGGTGCGCGCACCGACGCGCCCACGCCCATCAACCTCACCTACCACCCGTACTTCAACGTCACGGGCGATTTTCGTGCGCCGGCCACCGACATGCGGCTGCGCATCCCCGCCGATCACTATCTACCCGTCGGCCCCGGGCTGATTCCCACGGGCGAGGTCGCACCGGTGGCCGGCACCCCTTTCGACTTCCGGCTGTCGCGCCGGCTGGCCCCGCCTCCGCCGGATTCGCATCCGCAACTCGAGCTGGGCGGCGGCTACGATCATTGCTGGGTGCTCGCACCGGGCGCGGATTGTTCCTGCGAACTCACCTCGCCCAACCGTGACCTCACGCTGCGCATGCGCGGGTCCGGCCCGGGCCTGCAGTTCTACAACGGCCAGTTCCTGGCGCGCTCGCATCCGCTGCTGGGGAATGGCGTGATCCTCGAGCCACAGGGGCTGCCCGATGCGCCCAATCACCCGGCCTTCCCGAATTCGATCCTTCGCCCGGGCGACAGCTATCGCGCCGAGATCGAATATCAAATGTCTGCGTAATCGATACCGGCGCGCACATGGGTACGCGCAGCGACGCTGCCTATACTGGCTGGTCCGTCAAAGAGGGGTAGAAAAATGAATCGCACGTCGCGCCGCCGCTTCCTCAAACAAGCCGGTCTTGCCGGCGCCGGTCTCGCCGCCTCGTCCGTCTTCGCGCTGCCTAGCTACTCGCAGACCACGGGCCGCGTCGCGCGCGCACGGCTCGGTCTCATCGACCCGCGACCGGATTTCAACCGCCGCCTGTTCGGCGCCTTCCTCGAACACCTGGGACGCGCGGTGTACTCCGGCGTGTACGAGCCGGGCTCGCCGCTGGCCGACAAGCGCGGCTTCCGCACCGACACGCTGCGCGAGGTCAAGAACCTCGCCGTGCCCATCATCCGCTACCCCGGCGGCAACATGGTCTCGGGCTACAACTGGTGGGACGGCGTGGGTCCGAAAAAGAACCGCCCCACGGTGCTCGAACGCGCCTGGAACCAGATCGAGACCAACCAGTTCGGCACCAACGATTTCATGGACTGGGCCAAGGCCGTGGGCACCGAGCCGTTGCTCGGCTTCAATCTCGGCACCGGCACGTCCGAGATGGCCGTCGCCTACATCGAGTACTGCAACTATGCCCGCGGCACGAAGTGGAGCGACCTGCGACGCTCGCATGGCTACGAGCAGCCTCACAAGGTGAAGTACTGGTGTCTCGGCAACGAGATGGACGGCCCCTGGCAGATGGGCCGCCTCACCGCCCGCGAGTACGGCCGCAAGGCGCGCGACATCGCGCAGCAGGCACGCGTGATCGACCCGGACGTGAGCCTCATCGCCTGCGGTTCGAGCAACACGATCCTGCCTACCTACCTGACCTGGGACCGCGAGGTGCTCGAAGAGTGCTACGACATGGTGGACGGCATCTCGCTGCACAACTACTTCGGTAACGAGCCGGAGCTCACCGGAGGCAAGTCCGAGCGATTCCTCGCGAGCAACCTCGACATGGAGCGGCAGATCCAGGAGATCACCGCCGTCGCCGACTACGTGCAGGGCCTGTATCGCTCACCCAAGAAGCTGTGGCTGAGCTTCGACGAGTGGAACGTGTGGTATCGCGCGCGCTCGAAGGAACATCTCGACGGCAAGGGCACGTATGCGCCGCACCTGCTCGAAGAGGTCTACAACCTCGAGGACGCGCTGCTGACCGGCGGCTTCCTCAACACGTTGATGCGCCAGAGCGACCGCGTGCACCTCGCCTGCCTCGCGCAGATCGTCAACGTGATCGCGCCGCTCGTGACCAACGACAAGGGCATCCTGCGACAGAGCATCTTCTTCCCCTACCAGATGGCGCTGAAGTACGCCCACGGGCGCATGCTGGATATCCAGGTGGAAAGCGAAACCTACCCCATCCGTGCCGCGGGGCTGCGCGCGGACTTCGCGCGTGACGAGGAAGTGCCCTTCCTCGACGTGGTCGCGACCTACGACGCCGCAAACAAGCGCGTGGCGGTGTTCGCGCTCAATCGCGATCTTTCGAACGAGCGCGAGCTGTCGCTCGACTTCGAGGACATCACGCCCACGAGCGTGGTTGCGTGCGAAACGGTCACGGGCCCGGATCTCAAGGCGTTCAACACATTCGATGCGCCGAACAAGGTGGGCGTGCAGAGGCTCGACGTGGGCACGGCGGGCGGCAAGATGTCGGTGAAGCTGCCCGCGCGCTCGTACACCGTGGTACAGCTTTCGGTCTGAGGTCGGCTTCGATGTCTAACCACTCGCGTCGGGATGCCATGAAACTGCTCGGCGCGGGCGCGGCCACCACGCTCAGCGGTCTCTCCACCGCGCATGCCGCGACCTCGATGCCGAGCCCTCCCGGCGAGCGGTACTTCAGGCTCACCGACGTGCGCCTGAAGCCAGGCCCTTTCCTCGACGCGCAGAAGCTCGATGAGGCCTATCTTCTGCGGCTCGAGCCCGATCGCATGCTGGCCAATTTCCGCACGAACGCCGGCCTCGAGCCCAGAGCTCCGGTATACGGGGGCTGGGAATCGGTCGAACCCTGGATCTGGATCCGCTGCCACGGTCATACGCTGGGCCACTACCTCACGGCTGCCTCGTGCATGTACGAGAGCACGGAAGACACGCGATTCGCGGATCGCGTGGCGTACATCGTCGTCGAGCTCATGCAGTGCCAGAAGAAGACCGGCGGCTGGCTCACGGCATTTCCGGACGGAGTCGCGCCGCTCACCGACAGCCTCGCCGGCAAGGAATTCGCGGGCGTCCCCTGGTACACCACGCACAAGGTGCTGGCAGGGCTGCGCGATGCGTGGCTGCACACGGGTCTGAAAAACGCGCTCGACGTGGCGGTGCGCTTCGCCGACTGGATAGACCGCGCCTGCGCGGACGTGCCCGAGGACCGCTTCCAGAAAATGCTCGACCGTGAGCATGGCGGCATGAACGAGGTGCTGGCCGACCTCTCCGCGCTGACCGGCGACCGGCGATACGAGAAGCTCGCCATGCGCTTCTGCCACCACGCCATCCTCGCTCCTCTGGCGCGAGGGGAAGACCGGCTCGACGGTTTGCACGCGAACACGCAGATCCCCAAGGTCATCGGCTTCAGCCGGCTGGCGGATCTCACGGGCAAGCCCGAGTACCGGCGATCCGCGGACTATTTCTGGGAAGCCGTGACCACCCAGCGCAGCTTCGCCACCGGCGGACACGGCGACGTCGAGCACTTCTTTCCAAAGAACGAGTTCGCGAAGCATGTCGAGTCGGGCAAGACCATGGAGACCTGCTGCACGCACAACATGCTGCGGCTCACGCGGTCGTTGTACGGACGGTCACCCGCCGCCGACTACTACGACTACTTCGAGCGCGCGCTGTTCAACGGCATCCTCGCCTCGCAGGACCCCGAGAGCGGCATGAATACCTACTTTCAGTCGACGCGCCCGGGCTATGTGCGCCTGTATCACACGCCGTTCGATTCATTCTGGTGTTGCACGGGGTCGGGGCTCGAGAACCATGCGCGGTATGGGGAAGCCATATATGCGCGAGATCGCGATACGCTGTTCGTCAACCTGTTCATCGCGTCGACGCTGCAATGGCGCGAAGCAGGTGTCGTCGTCGAGCAGGACACGAGATTCCCCGACAGCGACACCACGCGGCTGACGATCCGCGCTGAGAAGGCACGAGAGTTCACGCTATCCATACGGCAGCCGGCCTGGTGCCCCGCCATGCCCGTGACAGTGAACGGAAGCCGGACGGTCGTCAGTCGCAAGCCGGGTCGCTATCACCAGCTGCGGCGCAGATTCCATCCGGGCGACGTCATCGAGGTACGCATACCGATGAGCTTGCGGCTCGAGACTTTGCCGAATTCGCTCGACCAGGCAGCGCTCGTGTATGGCCCCATCGTGCTCGCCGGTCGCCTGGGCACCGAGGGTCTGAAACCAGGTTCACAACTCATCGTCAATGAGCGCGAATCGGGCAACATGCTCCAGGCCGACGTGAAAGTGCCGCGGTGGACACAACCGCTCGAGGCGCTGTTGACCCATACCACTCGCACGAATCCGGACAAGCTCGAGTTCCGCACTTCTGGGTTCGCAGAAGACACGAGCGTCGATCTCATCCCATGGTTCCGCCTCACGCATGAGCGTTACAACCTCTACTGGCGCGCGCGCGATTCCTCCTGAACGCCGCCGATCGCCGCGGCGCGCGCGATCTTCTCTCGTGCCTCCTGCTCGTCACCCGCCGTCGCCTCGCGCGGCTGCTCGTTGACGACGGGCGCGGCCGCCGTGAGGACCAGGCGTGCAAACACCGGGAAATGGTCGGAACCCACATGAGGCAGCACCGCGAAAGTCTCGACCTGGAAATGGCTTGAAACAAACGCGTGGTCCACGGGGAACCTTATCAAGGGCCAATTCGCATTGAAGGTGCTGTAGAGGCCGCGGCCGATGCGCAGGTCGAGCAGACCGCTGATCTTCTGGAAGAGCCCATTGGTGTGCGACCAAGCCACGTCGTTGAGATCGCCGACGACCAGACTCGGGCCGTCCCGGCCCTTGAGCTCCTCCGCCACGAGAAGCAGCTCGGCGTCGCGCTCGGTGCTGCGCGTGCTCTCTCCCGGCACCGGCGGTCGTGGATGCAGGCAGCGCAGGTTCACGACATCGTTGGAACGCAGTCGCAACCCCGTGTCGATGGACGGCACGTCGTCCTGCACCAGCGTGCGGATTTGCGGATCGACCAATGGCAGCCGGCTGTACAGCAGCATGCCGTAGGTATTCGCCTGGGGTCTCTTCAGGCACTCGGGATGCGAGCGCTCGAATTCGCGCAACTCCTGCTCCCACCAGCTGTCCGTCTCGACGGCCAGGATGACGTCGGGATCGTACCGGTGGATCAGCGCGCGCAGCTTCGAGCTGTCTCGATTGGTCATGAGCACGTTCGAGATGAGCACACTGAGGCTTCGTGCGGGGTCCGGCGACGTGATGCGCCGGACCTGCTTCCGATGCAGCGGCGTGTACGGCCACATGCGCACCAGCTGATAGCCGAGACAGAGGGCCAGCACCCCGAAAAACACGTGGTCCGCGGCATCCGGGTCCTTGCGCATCCAGAGGTACACGATGAACACCGTGGCGGAGACCGCCGTGATCTGCAGGCGTGGAAAATCGAGGACACGCACGGCCCAATGATCGGAGCGAATGAGAGGGACCAGTGTGGCGGCCACCATGAGCCAGCCGAGGATCGCGATCGAAGCTGTCAATCTTCCCCTTGCTCCTTCGTGAGTGCTCGAACCCGGGGATGATGTCCCGGCGCAACCCCACCGGGACCCGGATTCGTTTCCGACCGCTCGTCAGCCGACTCCGGGGGGCCGATGCCATGACCCGGCGTTTCCGTCTGCCCGTAAGGCCCCGACCCCGGGGAAACTGCGAGCAAAGCGCGAACTGCACCCCCTCCCGGGGGAACCCTGTGTGACCCCCGTCACCGTCGTTTTGTCACATTCCCGCCAAGATTCCCTCGTGCCAATGGGAGAAGAACCGTCCGAAAGGGTCGGCGGGGCCCCATTTGCGTGGAGGACTGTCTTGGCCATTCAAAAGGTATTGATCGTCGACGACGCGCGCCCGGATCTCATGAATCTCGAGAAGATCGTGAGTGGCGCTGGCTACACCACTCTTACCGCGACGAACGGCCAGCAAGCCGTCGAGATCTCCAAGTCGCAGCTCCCCGACGTCATCCTCATGGACGTCAACATGGACCAGATGGATGGCTTCGCCGCGACGCGCGCGATCGGCGGCGAGCCCACTACCAAGGGCATCCCCGTGGTCCTGGTCACCAGCAAGAACCAGAAAGCCGATCGCGTGTGGGCGCAGATGCTCGGCGTGAAGGGCTACGTCACCAAGCCGTACACACCCGACCAGATACTCGGCGCGATCGCGGCGCTGAAGCAATGAACCCACGCTGATCACGGACTCACTTGAACGCCACCTATCCACTGCCGATCGTCGGACTGCCGCCGCTCCCGCCGGAGCTGGCGAAGCTGCTCGGCGCGCAGGCGCCCGCGGAAGCCGCGCCGGACGACATCGTCCGCCAGGCATTCCGCATCGGGCAGATGCGCCTGCTCGCGCCGTTCACGAAGGCCAGCGAGCTCGTGGAAATGCCGTCGGTCTATCCACTGCCGCGCATGCCGGCGAACCTGCTCGGGCTCGTGAACCTGCACGGACGCATCGTGCCGCTGTTCGACCTCGCCGAGCTGTTCGAGACGCAGCACCTGCCGCGCGAGAAGCGCATGGTGCTGGTCTTCGGCCACGGCAATGATGCGGCGGCCGTGGTCATCGACGGGCTCCCGCGGCGCCTGGTCTTCAAACCCGAACACCAGATCATCACGCCCTCGCTGCCGGCCAGGGCGGCCGATGCCGCCGTCGCCACCTACCTCCAAGGACCGGAGGCCTGGTTCGAATTCGATTTCGCGTTACTCCTCGAACAACTCGTGAGCTAGTCATGGCCCTCCTCCAAAACTTCGGCCCCCAGTCCATCCGCCAGAAACTGCGCCTCGGAACCCTGTTCCTCGCAATCATCCCGGTGGTGGTCACGTCCCTGATCGTGGGCAAGGAGTCGCTCGACTCGAGCCGCGCGGCCATCGAATCGCAGGCGCGTGAATCGCTCATCGCGCAGCGCGCCTCCAAGGCCGGCCAGATCAGCGACTACTTCGACTCGCTGTCGAACGAAGTGAAGGTGCTGGCCGCATCCCCCGAAGTGGTTGCCGCCATGCGCGAAATGCCGACCGCTTTCGACAACTCGGTGGTGAGCATCGCGGACCTGCCGGACGAGCGCGCCCGCCTCGCGCGCTACTACACCAGCGATTTCATGGGCGAGTTCGACAAGCGCAACACCGGCCGCAAGCTCAACATGGCGCAGACGGTGGCGGACCTGCCGGACATCGCGATGAACCTGCAGTACCAGTACATCGCCGCCAACCCGCATCCGCTCGGCTCGAAGAGCAACCTCGATCGGGCCAGCGACGGCACGCGCTATTCCGAGCTGCACGGCGCGCTGCATCCCTTCCTGCGCACGTCGCTGCGCCAGTTCGGGCTGTACGACATCTTCCTGGTGGAGCCGCGCAACGGCACCATCGTCTATACGGTGTTCAAGGAGCTGGACTACGCCACCTCGCTCGTGAGCGGCCCGTACGCGCGGACGCGTCTCGGTGACGCGTTCCGCCAGACCTGGAACCTCGACAAGCCCGGCATGGTGGCGCTGTCGGAGTTCGGTGAATACCTGCCCTCCTACAACGACCAGGCGGCCTTCCTCGGCACGCCCGTCTTCGACGGCAACAAGAAGATAGGCGTGCTCGTCGTGCAGGTGCCCATCGACAAGATCAACTCGGTGATGACGCACGAGGGCCAGTGGAAACAGCGCGGCCTCGGCGACACGGGCGAGACCTATCTCGTGTCCGCCGCCGACGGCACGCCCCGCTCGGTGGCGCGCGGCGCGGTCGAGGACATCGACGACTACGCGCAGAGCGTGGAAGACGCGGGCTTCGCCAAGGGCGTCGCCAATGCCGTGCGTACCAAGGGCACCAGCATCGGTCTCGTGCCCATCAAGACGCAGGCGACTGCGTCGGTGTTCGAGAAGAACGCTGCCGGATTCGGCGTGTACTCCAACTACGCCGGCACGCAGGTGCTGGGCGCCTACGCGCCGCTCGAGGTGCTGGGTTTGCGCTGGGCCATCGTCGCCGAGGAAAACGCCGACGAAGCCTTCGCGCCCGTGACCGCCGTACGCAAGAAGGTGGTCATCTGGTCCTCGGCCATCGCGCTCGTACTGCTCGTCCTCGGTATCGGCGTGGCGTTCCTGCTCGAGCGTTCGGTCACGACGCCCATCACCAAGATGCAGGACACCGTGACCGCGATTTCCGCCGGCAACTTCGCCGCTCGTTCGGACCTCGGCGGCGACGACGAATTCGGCCAGCTGTCCCGCGCCTTCGACCACCTGCTGGACGACCGCGTGGCGCGACTCGCCGACGCCGAGCGCGAGAACGAAGATCTCAACAACTCGGTCGTGCAGCTGCTGCAGGCCGTGGCGCAGCTCTCCAACAAGGACCTGACCGCCAAGGCGCCCGTCACGGCGAACGTGATCGGCACCGTGTCCGACTCCATCAACCTGCTGGCCCACGAGACCGGACGCGTGCTCTCGGAAGTGACCAGCATCGCGGCGCAGGTGAAGCTCTCGACGGAGCGCGTGAAGCGCCAGGCCGAATCGGTGAACGCCACCGCCGCAGCGGAACGCTCCGACGTCGAGCGCGCGAGCGAAAACCTGGCGAACGCGAGCAAGGTGATGACGCAGGTGGCCGAGCTCGCCGCCGCGTCCAACCGCGCCGCCGAACAGGCGACCACGTCGACCAGCACCGCGCTCGGCTCGGTGAACGAGACGGTGCGCGGCATGGAAGGCATCCGTGAATCCATCGCCGAGGCCGAAAAGCGCATCAAGCGCCTGGGCGAACGCTCACAGGAAATCACCGGCATCGTGAACCTCATCAACACCATCGCCGAACGCACGCACGTGCTGGCCTTGAACGCGTCCATGCAGGCGGCCGCCGCCGGTGACGCGGGCCGCGGTTTCGCGGTGGTGGCCGAAGAAGTGCAGCGCCTCGCCGAGAGCTCGCGCCAGGCGACCCAGCAGATCGCGCAGCTCGTGAACAACATCCAGATCGAGACGTCGGACACGATCAACACCGTGAACAAGACCATCTCGCAGGTGGTCACCGGCTCGGAGCTGGCGACCCGCTCCGGTCAGCAGATGCGCGAAACGCAGCAGTCCACCGCATCGCTCGTGGAGCTGGTGAAGCGCATCACCTCGTCGGCGCAGGTGCAGATGAAGATCACCACCGAGCTGCGCAACCGCGTGCACCAGATCGGCGCCAGCACGGAGAAGACCGCGGCGGAGATCCTGCTGCAGTCCGAAGCGACCGCGGACCTGTCCAAGTCGGCCGACCGGCTGGTCGAATCGGTGCGCGTGTTCAAACTACCCACCAACAGGGCGGCCTGAGATACCAGGATGCGAGGTCAGGATCTCCTTACCGCGCTCGCCGAAGAGCTTCGGGGCCTCGGACCCGAGCTCGCGTCAGCCTATGACGCGGGGACTGCCGATGACGCCTATGTAACGTCCGTGACGCGACTTTCTGAAGCCGCGGGATACATGGGGCTCGCCGGCGTGCAGCGCATCGCCGCCTGCGTGCTCGAGAACCTGCAGCACATCAACCAGCAACAGGACGAACGCGTGCTCACGCGCGGGTTCTTCACCGATTGGTCGCGCATGCTGGAACGGCATCTGCGCGCGGCGGGCGAACCCGGCCCCATCGAGGACCTGCTTCAACACTTCGGCGGCGATTGGGTGCCGCTGCCGCTCGATGCCGACGCGCTGGGGTCGCTGCGCGCCGAACTGGAGGCGGCCAATGAGATCGGCGCCGCCCTCGATGAAACCGAGCAGGCCGCACCCGAGGCGCTGACGGCTGACGACCTGACGCTCGATATTTCCACCGACGTCGATGCCGCGCTGCTCGACGCCTTCCTCCATGACTCGCCGCCGCAGGCCGCCGAGGTCACGCGGTCGCTGCAGGGGTGGATCGCGGATCCGACGCAGTCGGAGCTGCTGCGAGCTGCAAAACGCAGCGCGCACACGCTCAAGGGTTCCGCGAACATACTGGCCATCCGCGGTGTGGCGAAGCTCGCGCACCGCCTGGAAGACATCCTCGAAATCTGCGAAGCCGACGCGGCGCCGCCCTCGCCGTTGCGCGCACAGGCGCTGACGTCCGCCGCCGACTGCCTGGAGCAGATGGTGGCCGCGGTCGCGGGCGAGGACCGCGCGCCGGAGAATGCGCTGGGGATCGTCGAGCTGCTCGATGCCGCGCGCGACAACTCCAGCACGTCGGCGCCCGCTGTACCGCGCGCGGACGAGCAACCGAGCGCAGAAACACAGCTCGCTGCGAACCCCGCCAACTCTGCCCCGGCACCACTGAAGGCGACGACGCGCGTTCCTACGCAGTTGCTCGACGAGCTGGTGCGCATGGTGGGCGAGCTCACGATCAAGGTGGGCGAGCTCGACTTGGAGCTCAAGTCTGCGTCGAACAACTCGCGCCAGCTGGTGGACCAGGATCGCAGCATCCAGAAGCGGCTGTTCGAGCTCGAAAATTCGGTGGACATCCGCGGCGTCGCCGCGCGCCACCAGTTGCACGCAGTCGCCCCGGCGAATGGCGCGTTCAACAGCCCGTTCGATTCGCTGGAACTCGACCAGTACAACGAAGTGCAGTCGCTGACCCGCGCGCTCATCGAAGAGACCACGGACGCGCGCGATCTCGGCCTCGGCATCAAGGACGAGCTGGCCGGCCTCGCGGGCATCCTGCACCAGCAGCAGCGCCTCTTGCGCGAGCTGCAGCACCTCACTTCACAGACGCGCATGGCGCCGGTGGAAACCATCGTGCCGCGCCTGCAGCGCAACGTACGCCAGACGGCCGCGGCCACCCACAAACAAGCTTCGCTCGTGGTCATCGGCCAGGAAATCCTGGTCGACACTGAAGTGCTGAACCAGCTGCTCGAGCCTCTGTTACACATCCTGCGCAATGCCGTGGACCACGGCCTCGAGTCGCCGGAAGATCGCGCGGCCGTGGGCAAGCCGCGCTCCGGCACCATCACGCTGACCGTCGGCCGCCGTGGCCAGGTGGTGACGGTGAAGGTGGCCGACGACGGCCGCGGCCTCGATCTCGAGAACATCCGCGCGAAGGCGATGGAGCGCGGACTGCTCCCCTTCGATGCGACGCCGAGTGATGCCGAGATTGCGCGCCTCACCCTGCTGCCCGGCTTTTCGACGCGCGATGCGGTGTCCGAGATTTCCGGCCGCGGCGTCGGCCTCGACGTGGTGGCCACGCGCCTGCGCGCATTGTCCGGCTCCATAGACATCCGCTCGGCGGCCGGCCAGGGACTCACCATCGAGCTTCGCTTCCAGGCATCGCTGGTCGCGACGCACGCGCTGTTCGTGCGCGATGGCGGCCAGGTGTTCGGGCTCGCCAGCCACACCGTGCAACGCGCGGTGCCGGCCGTCGCCGTGGCGTTGCGCCACGAGAATGGCGTGCTGTACGCGGACGTGGACTCGCATCGATACCCGGCGCAGGAGCTCAGCGCTCTCACCGGCCTGGCACCGGCCACCAACACCGAACGCCGCAATCTCGTGATCGTGGATTCGGAAGCGGGCCCGCTCGGCGTGCTCGTGGACGCGGTGCTCGACGCCAACGAACTGGTCACCCGCCCCGTCGGGCGTTTCCTGAAGCGCATCCCGGGCGTCTCCGGCATCGGTCTCACCGGTGATGGCAGCGTGGTGCCGCTGCTGGACATCGCCGAGCTCGCCCGAACGCCGCGCGAGCATGCGCTGCGCGCCGCCGCCGAATCCCGCGCCGCCGCCCGCTCGATGCGCCGCTCGCGCGTGCTCATCGTCGACGACTCGATGTCCGTGCGCCGCGCCGTCGCGACGCTGCTCGAGGACCACGGTTATGAAGTGGCGCTCGCGCGCGACGGCCTCGAGGCCGTGAAGTCGATGGACGTGGCGCGCCCCGACGTGGTGCTGACCGACCTCGAAATGCCCAACATGAACGGCCTGGAGCTGACGGCGCACGTGCGTTCGCGGCCCGAGCTCGCCCAGCTGCCGGTCAT
>DATLDQ010000163.1:0-36821 GCA_035525785.1 Steroidobacteraceae bacterium
TACTGATCGATGGCGATCCGTATGCCGTGATCGACAACGAATACGTGAAGCCGGGCAAGGGCCAGGCCTTCAACCGCGTCCGCGTTCGCAACCTGCGCACGGGCCGCACCGTGGAGAAGACCTATCGCTCGAGCGAGTCCATCGAGGCCGCCGACGTCATGGACATGGAGTTGCAGTACCTCTACAAGGACGGCGACTTCTGGACGTTCATGAATCCCGAGAACTACGAGCAGCTGCAGGCGGGCGAGTCGGCCGTGGGCGACGCCGCGCAGTGGTTGAAGGACGGCACCGTCTGCATCATCACGTTGTGGAATGGCGTGCCTCTCCTGGTGACGCCGCCGCCGCACATCGAGCTCAAGGTCATCGAGACGGATCCGGGTGTGCGCGGTGACACCGCGACCGGCGGCAGCAAGCCCGCCAAGATGGAAACCGGCGCCATGGTGCGCGTGCCGCTGTTCATCAACGAGGGTGAAATGTTGCGCATCGACACCCGCACCGGCGAATACATCTCGCGCGGCAAGAACGACTGAAGATCACCAGTCAGGGGACTGATCTTTTTTCCGTCCGCGGAAAATAGATCTGTCCCCTTTTAATCGAGCGACCCCAGAAAGATTTTCGCGAGCGCCTCGAGGCCACGCTGGTCCACCGCGCCGAACCGCCGCAGCGTCGGACTGTCGAGATCGAGCACGCCGAGCAAGTCGCCGCTGCGCACCAGCGGAATCACGATCTCGGAGTTCGAGGCGGAATCGCAGGCGATGTGGCCGGGGAACGCGTGCACGTCCTCCACCAGCACGGTCTCGCGTCGCGCGGCCGCGGTGCCGCACACGCCCTTGCCGATGGCGATGCGCACGCAGGCGGGCTTGCCCTGGAAGGGCCCGAGCACCAGTTCGCCACTCTTATATAAGTAGAAACCGGCCCAGTTGAGGTCGGGGAGGGCGTCGTAGATCAGCGCCGACGTGTTGGCCGCGTTCGCGATCAGGTCCTTCTCGCCCGAGAGCAGCGCGGTCAGGTCGCGCGCGAGTTCGGCATACGCGGCGTCGGGATCGCTGAAGTCATAACTTTGCGTCACATGGCTCATCAGGCGCGCTCCACGGGAAAGGCCAGTACATCATCGATGCTCGCGGCGTTCATGGCCAGCATCAGCACCCGGTCGAAGCCGAGCGCGACACCGGCGCAATCCGGCAGGCCGGATTCGAGCGCCGCCAGCAGATGCGGATCGAGGGAATTCACGGGCAGGCCACGCGCGCGACGCGCCTCCTGATCGGCGTCGAAACGGCGCCGCTGTTCCGCGACGTCACTGAGCTCGTGGTACCCGTTGGCGAGCTCGATGCCCGAACGATAGAGCTCGAATCGCAGCGCCAGGCGCGCGTCGGCGGGATCGAGTCGCGCCAGCGCCGCCTGCGAGGCCGGATAGCGATGCACGAAGGTCAGCGAGTTCGCGCCCAGCGCCGGGCCCACCTGCGCGCCGACGATGAGGTCGAGCAGTTCGTCGCGACCTGCGCCGTGGGCGTGGTCGACGGACATGCCGAGCCGCATCGCGGCATCGCGCAGCGCGGCGTCCGTGGCGTCGAGCGGATCGAGGCCCGAGTGACGCAGCACCGCGTCACGATAGGCGACCATTTCCACCGGGAGATCGACCCCTAACAACCCGCGCACCAGGGCGGCCACTTCGGCCATGAGATCTTGGAGTGAGAAACCGAGCCGGTACCACTCGAGCATGGTGAACTCGGGGTTGTGCTGGCGACCGCGCTCGGCGCCGCGATACACGTGGCACACCTGGTAGATGTCCCCGCTGCCCGCGGCCAGCAGGCGCTTCATGGCGTACTCGGGAGAGGTGTGCAGAAAAAGTGGCGCATCGAAGCCGGCCACTTGCGCGCGCACGCTGCCGAGGTTCACGTCGGAGACCGCGGCGTTGACCATGGCCGGCGTCTCGACTTCGAGCACGCCTCGCTCATGGAAGAACTCGCGTGTGAAACGCAGCGCCCCGGCACGCTTGCGAAGCGCCGCGGGTGTCGCGGTCGGCCGCCATGCGTGCGCGATGGACGAAATGTCCGAGACCCGGAGTCCGGCGTCGATCACCCCTGCCAGCCTTGCAGCGTGCCGATGCGTTCGCCCATGCGCAGCGTACGGCCCGCGGTGAGCGTCGCGTTCCAGGCGACGGCGCCCGGCGGCAGCAACAGGATGACCGTCGAGCCCATGTTGAAGCGCGCCATTTCGTCGCCTTTCGCGAGCGAGAGGGGAGCGAGGGTGGTGGGCCCGCGTTCATCGCGCACCGGCAACGCGGTCACTTCGCGATGCTTGCGCGGCGTGACGTCGCCATGCCAGACCGTGGCCATGCTGCCGACGTTGAGCGCGCCCACCAGGATGACGCCGAACGGCATGCCGCCGCCATCGAACCCGCAGAACACGCGCTCGTTGCGTGAAAACAGGCCCGGCACCAGCTGCGCGGTGGTGCGGTTCACGCTGAACAGCTTCCCCGGCACGTAGAAACTCTCGCGCAGCTCGCCCGCGAGCGGCATGTGGATGCGATGATAGTTGTAGGGCGCGAGGTAGATAGTCGCGAAGCTGCCGCCCGCGAAGGTCCGCTCCCATGCCGGGTTGCCCGCCAGCAGCGCACGCAGCGTGTAGTCATGGCCCTTGGCCTGCAGCAGACGGTCCTCGGTGAGCGGGCCGGCTTCGCTGACCGTGCCGTCGACGGGCGAGACGAGGGCGCGCGGATCCGTGTCCACCGGGCGCGTCCCGGGACGCAGCGCGCGCGTGAAGAACTCGTTGAAACTGGCGTACGCGGTGGGCTCGGTCTCGACCGCATCGGACATGTCCGGACGGAAGCCGCGCACGAACAGCGTGATCAACGCGTTCTTGAATGCCGGCGCGCGCGAGCGCGTGGCCGCGAGCACCAGACGCGAAATGCCATGCTGAGGCAGCAGGTGCTGTAACGCGACGAAGGCACGGCCGCCCGCGCCCGGGGCCGCCTGGCTCACGAGCCCGCTCCACCCAGCGTGGGCGACAGCTTCACGAGATCGCGCACGATCGCGTCGGCACGCAGCGGCGGCGTGAAGACCGCCACCTTGCGGGCCTGCGAGTCGAGCAAGAACACGGTCGCCGAGTGGTCCATGGTGTAGCCGCCGCCCGCGAGCTCGACGCGGCTCGCGGCCACGCCGAAGCTCTTCTGCGCCTTCACAATCTCGGGCGGGCTGCCCGTGAGGCCGATAAACTCACCGCCGAATGACGAGATGTACTTGCCCAGTTGTTCGGGCGTGTCGCGTTCCGGGTCCACGGTGATGAGCGCCACTTTGAGCCCCGGCACCTTCACCTCCTTCTGCACGCTGGCGAGCTTCGCAAGCGTGGTGGGGCAGACGTCGGGGCAATACGTGAAGCCGAAGAACACCAGCGTTGCGTGTCCGCGCAGTTGGGCGGGAGACACGGGCTTGCCTTCGGTGTCGATCAGACTGAATGCCGCGAGCTCTCCGGGCACGGGCAAGGCCGTCCCGCTCTCGAGCTGCACCACGGGCTGGTCGAGGGAGCGCGCCAGGTACATGCCGGCGACCGCGGCGGCCAGGGCGATCGCGGCCACCAATATCCAGTAACGTTTGGTCATGCCGCGATTATTTCATAGAGGCCAGCCCGAGAAGTCGGCAAAAGCCACCGGCAAAACGCCTGACGTCGCCGCGCTCATCGCGCGCGCGACGCGCCGCCTGAGGAAAGCGCGGGCATTCTTCGGCCATGGCACCGACAATGCGCGCGACGAGGCCGTTGCGCTGGTCCTCCACGTCATGCAGTTGCCGCCCGACGCGCCACGCAGCGTCCTCGACAAGCGGGTGACCGCCGCGCAGCTGGCGAACTTCGAGGCGCTGCTCGCGAGGCGCGCGGATGAGCGTGTGCCACTGGCGTATCTCACGCACGAGAGCTGGTTCGCCGGGTTGCCGCTCTACGTGGACGAGCGCGTCCTGATTCCACGCTCGGCCATCGCCGAGCTCATCGAGCGGCGCTTCGAGCCCTGGGCGCCCGCGCGCGTGCGCGACATCCTCGACATGGGGACGGGCTCGGGCTGCATCGGGCTGGCTTGCGCGAAGGCGTTTCCGAAAGCTCGCGTCGATGCCACGGACATCGACCCCGGGGCGCTCGCGGTCGCGGCCATCAACCGCCGGCGCCTGCGCCTAACACGGCGGGTGCGGCTCATCGAGTCGGACCACTTCGCGGCACTTTCGCAGTCTTCGTACGATATCATCGTGAGCAATCCGCCTTACGTCGGGGAGCGCGAGATGCGCGGCTTGCCGCGCGAGTATCGTCACGAGCCGCGCCATGCGCTCGCGTCCGGACGCGAGGGCCTGGATTCCGTCGCGACCATCCTGCGCTCCGCCGCGCACCACCTGCGGCCGCTCGGTCTGCTCGTGGTGGAAGTGGGTAACACCGAGCGCGCACTGATGCGGGCGTACCCCCGCGTGCCGTTCGTCTGGCTCGATTTCGAGCGGGGCGGCGGTGGCGTATTCCTGCTGACGCGCGAGCAACTCATCACTCACTTCTGATCCTTCGAGACGATATGTCGGGCAATTCCATCGGACGCTTGTTCACTGTCACCACCTTCGGCGAGAGCCATGGCCCCGCGCTCGGCTGCATCGTCGATGGCTGTCCGCCGGGTCTTCCTCTGAGCGAAGAAGACATACAGCCCGAAGTCGATCGCCGCCGCACCGGCACGTCGCAATTCGTCAGCCAGCGCAAGGAAGGCGACACGGTACGCATCCTGTCGGGTGTGTTCGAAGGCCGCACCACCGGCACGCCCATCGGCATCCTCATCGAGAACACCGACGCGCGCTCGCGCGACTACGAGAAGATCAAGGATCGTTTTCGTCCGGGCCACGCCGACTACACCTATCAGCAGAAGTACGGCTTCCGCGATTACCGTGGCGGTGGCCGCTCCTCGGCGCGCGAGACCGTGATGCGCGTGGCAGCCGGCGCCATTGCGCGCAGATATCTCGGGGAGAAGCTGGGTGTGAAAGTCAGTGGCTACCTGAGCCAGATCGGCGAGCACGTCATCCAGCCGGTGAACCCCGCGAGCGCATACGAGAATCCGTTCTTCTGCCCGGATCCTTCGCGGCTGCAGGAGCTCGAAGATCTCATGTGGAAGATCCGCGGCGAAGGCGATTCGCTCGGCGCCAAGGTCACCGTGCTCGCGAGCGGTGTGCCGCCGGGCCTCGGGGAGCCGGTGTTCGATCGCCTCGACGCCGATCTCGCACACGCCATGATGTCCATCAATGCCGTGAAAGCGGTCGAGATCGGCGCGGGTGTGGCCGCGGCCGCGCAACGCGGCAGCCAGCATCGGGACGAGCTCACGCCCAGCGGGTTCGTCACCAACAATGCCGGCGGCATCCTCGGCGGCATTTCCTCGGGCCAGGACGTCATCGTGCACGTGACGTTCAAGCCCACGTCGAGCATCCAGGTGCCGGGCAAGTCAATCGATGTCGACGGCAATCCGGTGGACGTGGTGACCACCGGCCGCCACGATCCCTGCGTGGGCCTGCGGGCCACGCCGATCTGCGAGGCCATGATGGCCATCGTGCTCATGGACCATCTGCTACGCCACCGCGCGCAGAATGCCGACGTGCGTTCGTCCACGCCGGTGATCACTTCACCGAGGTAGTTAGACGTGACCGCAGAGAAGAAGGGCTACGGAGTTTGTGTGCTCGGGGCCACGGGGCTGGTCGGCGAGACCATCATCCGCGTGCTCGAAGAGCGCGATTTTCCGGTGTCCGAGCTGTTTCCGCTGGCCAGCAATCGCTCGGTGGGCAAGCGCGTGGAATTCCGCGGCCGGCACCTGCCGGTCATCGACGTCGCCACTTTCGATTTCTCGCGAGCGCGGATCGGACTGTTCTCCGCCGGCGGCGAGGTATCGCGCGAATACGCGCCCAAGGCGGCGGCCGCGGGCTGCATCGTCATCGACAACACGTCCGAGTATCGCTACGAGGACGACATCCCGCTGGTGGTGCCCGAGGTGAATCCGCAGGCCATCGCCGGCTACCAGACGCGCAACATCATCGCCAACCCGAACTGTTCCACCATCCAGATGGTGGTGGCGCTCAAGCCCATCCACGATGCCGTCGGCATCTCGCGCATCAACGTGGCCACGTATCAGTCGGTTTCCGGCGCGGGCAAGGAAGCGGTGGATGAGCTCGCGGCGCAGACCACCGCGCTCATGAGCGGCATGGAGCCGCCCAAGCCCCAGGTGATCGCCAAGCGCATCGCGTTCAACGCCGTGCCCCAGATCGACAAGTTCCAGGACAACGGCTACACGAAAGAAGAGATGAAGATGGTCTGGGAGACCCGGAAGATCCTCGGGGATTCCAGTATCCGGGTGAATGCGACCGCGGTGCGCGTACCTGTGTTCTTCGGCCATTCCGAGGCCGTGCACCTCGAAACCGTGAGGAAGATCACTGCCGAAGCCGCCCGTGAATTGCTGAAAAAAGCGCCGGGCGTCGAGGTGTTAGACGAGCGCAAGCCGGGCGGATATCCGACGGCAGCCACCGAAGCCGCGAACCGCGACACGGTTTATGTCGGACGCATTAGGGAGGATATAAGTCACGAACGCGGACTTAACTTATGGATCGTCTCAGACAACATCCGGAAGGGTGCTGCCACGAACAGCGTCCAGATCGCGGAGATTTTGGTGCGCGAGCATATTTAAGTTATATTGCGGGCGGTTTCAGCTTAGGGCTGCAAGTTTGTGCTCTAAGTTTCTGTTTCGATAAAGAAATTCCTTAGCCGACGGTGGATGTGGAGACGCGAATGAAGCGTAAGGGTCTCGCCCGGGTTTTGCTGGCGTGTTTGCTGTTGCCCGGGATGTCATTTGCATTGGGCCTCGGCGACGTTCGGCTCAATTCGCCGCTCAATGCTCCGCTGGACGCAGAGATCGAGCTGCTGAACGCGACTACCGAAGACCTCGCCACTCTCGAAGCGAAGCTCGCGAGCAAGGAAACCTTCGAACGCTACGGCCTCGATTGGCCGTCGTTCATGGCGAATATCACCGTCACGCGTGATCGCTCGGCCAATGGCGCGCAGGTGCTGCGCATCCGTTCCGCCGAGACCGTCACCGAACCTTTCCTCACGCTGCTCATCGAGGCCACGTGGGCCCGCGGCCGCATGGTGCGTGAATACACCGTGCTGCTCGACCCGCCGGTGTTCGCGCCCAACAGCGTGCAGGCCGCGCAACCCGTCGCACCGAGCGTGAACAATGCGCAGGCTTCCGGCCAGATTTCCCGTCCCGCCGCACCTGAAGCGCAGAACGCCGCGCCGGTCGCCGCCGGTGGCGGCGACAGTTATGAAGTGCAGCGCGGCGACAGCCTCTCCGCGATCGCCCGCCGCCTGTCGGCGAGCAGCGGCGCCTCCGCGTCGCAGCTCATGGTGTCTATCTACCGCGGCAACGCCGGCGCCTTCGAAGGCGACATGAATCGGCTGCGCGCCGGTTCGGTGCTGCGCATCCCGAGCGGCGAAGAGATCGCCGCGGTGTCGCCATCCGAGGCCAACAGCGAAGTGCGCCGTCTCGCGGGCAGCTGGGCATCGTCGAGCGGTGAGTCCGGTGCCGGGCGCCTGCGCCTGGTCGCGCCGACCGATGGCGCCAGTGCGGGCAGTGCCGGCGGCAGCTCCGCCGAAGTGGATCGCCTGCAGAGCCGCGTACGCGAACTCGAAGACCAGGTGACCGAGTCCAAGCGCCTGCTCGAGCTGCGCAACACCGAACTCGCCGATCTGCAGGCCAAGCTCGCAGCGTCGCAGCAGCCTGCCCAGGCTGCCGCGCAGCCGCCGGCGCCAACCCCGCAGGTCGAGGCGCCTGCCCCGCAGCCTGAGGCCGTCACGCCCCAGCCCACCCCGGACGCGAACGCTGCCGCCGAACCCGCGCCGACGCCCGCTACCGAAGCCAGGCCGAAGCCCGAGCGCAACAAGAAGCCGAAGGCCGCCGCGGACGACTCCGCCGGTGACGACTCCGGCGGCATCATGGGTCTGCTCAAGGATTACTGGATGGTGCTCGCGGGCATCATCGTCGTCCTGCTGGGCCTGCTGCTCCTGAAGTCGCGCGGCAAGCGCAAGACCGCCGAGTTCCACGACAACCTGGGCCACCTCGCCGACGTGGGCGAAGACCGCCTGTCGCAGCCCGCCGATACGCTGTCCGACACCGGGCGCATGCGCGCGCCGGTCATGGACTCGGACGTGCCGGATGACATCCTCGTCGAGGAGTCGGGCACGCATCGCGCGCTGCAGGAGACGCAGGACATTCCGCTCTCGCCCACGGTGCGCACGGACGAGACCATCAGCAGCGAGACTGCGGTCAACCTCGACCAGGGCGATCCTCTGGCCGAAGCCGATTTCCACATGGCCTATGGTCTCTACGACCAGGCCGCTGACCTGGTGCGCATCGCCCTGCAGCGCGAGCCGCAGCGCCGCGACCTCAAGCTGAAGCTCCTCGAAGTCTTCTTCGTTTGGGGCAACAAGGAAGAATTCCTCAAGCTTGCGCGCGACCTCTCCGAGTCGCGCAACGAAGGCGAGCCGGGCGAGTGGGACAAGATCGTCATCATGGGCAAGCAGATCGCGCCCGAGGATTCGATGTTCACCGAAGGGGGCGCTGGCAGCGCCGTCGGCGTGGACTTGAACTTCGATGGCACGGGCTCGGGCGGCGGCATCGATTTCGATCCGTTCGACGTGAGCTCGCGTCTCGACGTCACGGGCGGCGCGAACCATGAGCCGGTCGACCTCGACCTGAGCTCGGCGCTGCGTGATCCGGATGCGACCGGCGAAGGCCTCGCGATCCCGAGCAGCCTCGATCCCGACAAGAGCGGTCAGACCACGCGTGAAATGACCGTGAGGATGACGCCGGCCGGTTCCGAAGCGCCGACCGTCGAGCAGCCGGCGCTGCGTCCGCTCGACGAGCCGACCATCCGCGAGAAGGTCGACAACGCCATGCGCCGCAAGCTGAGCTCCGACCAGACGGCCGAGCTGGCGCTCGACGACCTGGGTCTCGAGCTCGGTTCGCTCGAACAGACGGATTCGCAGATCGGCCTCAAGCCGGTGACCGGCGTGCCGCGCGGTCCCGATGCGAACGCGCCCACCATGGTCGCGGGCCTCGACGAGAATTCACAGCGCTTGCTCGCGGCCGCGGCGGCGCGCGCGGGCATCAGCGGCAACGATGATGCCGACGACTCGCAACTGACGGAGCACGGCGCCAGCGGCACGTGGTTCCTGACCGAGCGCGAGCTCGGCGGCGACGTGGACCTGACCAAGGGTCGTTCCATCGACCCGAACTCGACGGCGTCCATGGCCAAGTTCGAGATGCCCAATGGCGATTTCGACATCTCGTCGACTTCGCGGCTTGCGGCCATCGACAGGAACAACCTCGACTTCCCGGTCGAGCCGACCCAGCAGCAGCCCCTCGTGGGCCGCGGCAAGGTCGACCTCGACATCGGCAACGGCTTCGACGTGCCGGGCAGCCCCACCGAAGAGCTGGCGGTGCCCGACCTCGAGCCGGTGACGCTTTCGGAAGTCGGCACCAAGCTCGACCTGGCTCGCGCCTACGTCGACATGGGTGACCCGGACGGCGCGCGCAACATCCTCAACGAAGTGCTGTCGGAAGGTTCCGCTTCGCAGAAGCAGGAAGCACAGCGCTTGTTAGAGTCGCTGCCCGGCTAGTCCGCGGCAGTGCCTCGGTTCGCGGCTGGCCTCGAGTACGTCGGAAGCGCGTACTCGGGCTGGCAGTTCCAGCCCGGACTCAACACCGTGCAGGACACGATCCAGCGCGCGCTCGCGCGCGTGGCCGATTCTCCCATCGCGACCGTCTGTGCCGGGCGCACCGATGCCGGCGTGCATGCCAATGCGCAGGTGCTCCACTTCGACAGCGAGGCGCAGCGCAGCGAGCGCGCCTGGCGGCTCGGGGCCAACACCTATCTACCCAACGACGTGAGCGTGCTGTGGGTGCGTGAGGTGCCCGGGCAGTTCCACGCGCGCTTCAGCGCCACCGCGCGCAGCTATCGGTACCTCATCCTCAACCGCGATTCGCGGCCCGGCCTCGACAGCGGCCGCGCCACCTGGGAGCGGCGTCCGCTCGACCATGCGCTCATGAACGAGTGTGCGCAGGTGTTGGTCGGCGAACATGATTTCAGCGCCTTCCGGGCCATCGAGTGCCAGGCCAAGTCGCCCATGCGAAAGGTGGAGCAGGTGTCGGTGCGCCGAAACGGCGACTGGGTGAGCCTGGATATCACCGCGAATGCCTTCCTGCATCACATGGTCCGCAATGTGGCAGGCCTGCTGATGTCCGTGGGCGAAGGGGATTCGCCGCCGGAACGCGTGGCCGCCGTGCTCGCCAGCCGGGACCGCAAGACCAATGCCGCCACGGCGCCGCCCGACGGCCTGTACCTGGCCGGGGTGCGGTATCCCGCGGAATTCGGCCTGCCCGCCGGCCAGTCCCAATCCGCTATGATCCGCCGCAACTCGTTGACCGAATAGGAACCGTCGAAAGAATGTCCTGGTTCGAGAAAATCATGCCCTCGCGCATCAAGACCGAGCGCCGCACGCGTTCGGTCCCCGAGGGTCTGTGGATCAAGTGCTCGGCCTGTGATGCAGTGCTGTATCGCGCCGAGCTCGAGCGCAACCTCAATGTCTGCCCGAAGTGCAGCCATCACATGCGCATCGGCGGGCGTGAGCGCCTGGCGCGCTTTCTCGATGAGGGCGGTCAGGTCGAAATCGGCACCGAGGTTTCGCCCGAGGATCCGCTCAAGTTCCGCGACAGCAAGCGATATCGCGACCGGCTAGCCGCCGCGCAGAAGGCCACGGGCGAGCGTGATGCTCTCATCGCCATCGCCGGCACGCTCGAGGGTCTCAAGATCGTCGCCTGCGCGTTCGAGTTCAGGTTCCTCGGTGGCTCCATGGGGTCGGTCGTGGGCGAACGCTTCAAGCGCTCGGTCGACCATTGCATCGCGACTCGCAGTGCGCTCGTGTGCTTCTCGTCGAGCGGCGGCGCGCGCATGCAGGAAGCCTTGTTCTCGCTGCTGCAGATGGCGAAGACCAGCGCCGCCCTCGCGCGGCTGGCGCGCGAACGTCTGCCCTTCATCTCCGTCATGACCGATCCGACCACGGGCGGCGTGTCCGCGAGCCTTGCGATGCTGGGCGATCTCAATGTCGCCGAACCGCGCGCGCTCATCGGGTTCGCGGGTCCGCGCGTCATCCAGCAGACGGTGCGCGAGACCCTGCCCGAGGGCTTCCAGCGCAGCGAGTTCCTGCTCGATCACGGCGCGCTCGATCTCATCATCGACCGGCGTGACATGCGCGAGAAACTCGGCGCGTTGCTGCGACTGCTCATGCGGCAGCCGCCGGCCGTGGCACTGGGAGCCGCGTCGGCTGCGTCCTCTGCATCCGCTGCGTCCGCTGCGCCGGATGCACCGGCCGCGAACCTTCCTGCGCAGTAATGTCCGCGCTGGCCGCCTGGCTCGAGCGGCAGGAAAAATCTCACCCAAGCGCCATCGACCTGGGGCTCACGCGCGTGCGCGAAGTCGCGCGGCGCATGGGTCTGCTGACGCCGGCGCATCGGGTCATCACGGTCGGCGGCACCAATGGCAAGGGTTCCACGGTCGCATTCGTCGACGGTTTCCTGCGCGCCGGCGGGAAGCGGGTGGGGCGATTCACGTCGCCGCATCTCACGCGCTACAACGAACGCATCTGCATCGACGGTGCCGAGGCGCGTGACGAGGAGCTCATCGCCTCCTTCCAGCGCATCGACGCCGCGCGCGGCGACATCACACTCACCTTCTTCGAATACAACGCGCTGGCCGCGCTCGATCTCTTCGCGCGCGCGAAGGTCGACGTGGCCGTGCTCGAAGTGGGGCTCGGTGGCCGGCTCGACGCCACCAACATCATCGACGCCGACGTGTCGGTGGTGACCTCCATCGGCATCGACCACGTGGACTGGTTAGGCCACAGCGCCGCCGGGATCGCGCGCGAAAAGGCGGGCATTTTTCGCGCGGGGCGGCCCGCGGTGCTCGGCAGCGTCGACATGCCGCGCTCGATGTTCGACGTCATCGACGAGGTGAAGGCGCGGGCCTGCCTGCCCGGCCGCGACTACCAGGTGAGCGCGCACGCGCAGAGCTGGGATTTCGAATTCGGCGCGCTCCAGCTGCGCGGCCTGCCGCGCCCGGCGCTCGCCGGTCATTTGCAGCTGACCAATGCGGCGACGGCGCTCGCCGCGCTCGTCTGCGCGGGTTTTACACTCGACCAGGACGTGATATCGCGCGCGCTGCGCGACACGCGGATCCGTGGCCGTTTTCAGGTGATTCCGGGCGATATCGAGTGGGTGCTCGACGTGGCGCACAACGTGCCCGCCGCCGAGGCCTTGCGCATCAATCTCGCGTCCCTGCCGCCACGACGTACGCAGGCGGTCTGCGGCGTGCTCGGTGACAAGGACATCGCCGGTATCACCGCCGCGATCGCGCCGGCCATCGATACCTGGACCCTCACGGGCCTCGAAGGACCACGCGCCATCTCCACGCGGGATCTCGAGTCGCATCTGCCCGCGGGCGCCGTCGTGATCGCCCGTGAGACCAGCGTGGCGGCCGCCTGCCGCGCCGCGTTGGCGGCCGCTGCGCCGGGCGAGCGCATCGTCGTGTTCGGTTCGTTCCTCACGGTGGGACCGGCGCTCGAATTCCTTGGGATATAGTTCGCGCATGGATTCACGAGCCAAGCAACGCCTCACGGGCGCCGTCATTCTGGTGGCGCTGTTCGTGTTGCTGGTTCCCGAACTACTCACCGGCCCCAAGAACGCGCCGCCATCGACCGCCGAGGAAGACGGCATGCGCCGGTACACCATCGACCTGGACGCGCCCGTGTCGACACCGGGCGGGCAGCCGGCGGAAGCGGCCATGGCTTTGCCGCCTGTCGCGCAGTCGCCCACCGGGCAAGGCGAACGCGCGCAGCCGGGCGAGGCCGCTGCGCCGGCAGAAGCCGTGCCGCAGTCCGCGCCTGGCTCCGCGGAGGCGACGCCCCCCGCTTCGAGGTCGCCGCCGACGGTCGCGCCGAATCCCGCCTCGAGCCAGGCAATGCAGAGGTCTGCGCCTGCGGCGACGCCCGCACCCGTCACTACCATCTCCGCGCCGGTGCCGACGCCCGCGGCCGCCCAGCCGGCGCCCCGCGCCGATACGCGCAAGCCCGCGGCGGGCAGCTTCGTCGTGCAGCTCGGCAGCTTCAGCAGCCGAGAGAACGCGGAGAGGCTGGTGCGCGATATGACAGCCAAAGGCTTCGCCACCTTCATTGCACCGCCGATCAAGACCAATGGCCGCGAGCTCTACCGTGTGCGAGTTGGCCCTACGAGAGACCGCGCCTCGGCCGAGGCGCTGGCCGCTCAGCTCAAGCGCATGGGTCAGTCCGGGAGCATCGTGCCGATTTCGTGATGGGGCGCCTGGCGGCCCCAATTGCTGCCCTCACGGGCCGGACCGGTCGAGTACAATCCGCGGCCACGGTTGAACGGTCATTGACCGTCACTGGCCGACCACCCGATTCGCGAGGGCACACGACCAGCATGAGCGCACATCACGAGCCCCATCACTCATGATCGCCGTCGACTACATCATCCTCGCCATCATCATCGTTTCCGCGGTCATGGGCCTGGTGCGCGGACTCCTTCGCGAAGCCATCGCCGTCGTCACTTGGTTCCTCGCCATCGTGCTGGCCTGGAGCTTCGGCCCCTCGCTCGAGCCGCACCTGGGCGGGGTGCTCGAGGGCTCGCCGCTGCGCATCTGGGCGGCCCGCGCCATCATCTTCACGGGCGTCCTGCTGCTGGGAGGCGCCGTCTCGGTCATCGTGTCGAACTTCGTGCGGGTGTCGATGTTCGCCGGCATGGACCGTTTCCTGGGCCTGGTGTTCGGCATCATCCGCGGCATCGTCATCGTCGGCGCTTTCACGATCGCCGTACAGGCGCTGCGCATGGACGAAGACGAGTCCTGGAAGCGTTCGAAGCTCATGCCTTACGCCATCGGCGTGGCCGACGCCCTGCGCGGAATCGTCGGCGAAAAGCTTGAACGGCTGGAAAAGACCCTCAACTCCAAGGCCCCCCTGGATACGGCCGCCTGAGCGGTCAACAAGGACGCAGCAACGCATGTGTGGCATCGCCGGCATCGTCGGAACCAGTGGAGTCAATCAACGCATTTACGACGCCCTGACGGTGCTCCAGCACCGCGGGCAGGACGCCGCCGGCATCGCTACGGTGCACGAGGGCGAGCTGTTCGTGCGCAAAGGGCAGGGCCTGGTTCGTGACGTGTTCGACGAGCACGACATGCAGGATCTCAAGGGCAACATGGGCATGGGCCATGTGCGCTATCCCACGGCGGGTAGCGATGGCGCGGCCGAATCTCAACCCTTCTATGTCAATGCGCCGTACGGTATCTGCCTCGGCCACAACGGCAACCTCACCAATGCGCGCGAGCTCGGCGAAGTCATCGAGCGTGAGGACCGCCGCCACCTGAATACTTCTTCCGACTCCGAGGTACTGCTCAACGTGCTGGCCTCGGAGCTGCAACGTGTCGGCACGCGGCGCGTGACGCCCGCCGACATCTTCGCCGCCGTGAGCGCCGTTTACCGCCGCTGCCGCGGCGGCTACGCCGTCATCTCCATGATCATCGGCCATGGTCTCCTGGCTTTCCGCGATCCCAACGGCATCCGGCCGCTGGTGCTGGGCCAGCGCGAGACGCCAAAGGGCGCGGAATGGATGCTGGCCTCCGAAAGCGTCGCCCTGGACATGCTGGGCTTCAAGCTCGTGCGCGACGTGGCGCCGGGCGAGGTGGTGTACATCGACGTGCTCGGGCGCCTGCACTCCCAGGTGTGCTCGGCCACCACGCGCCACGCGCCCTGCATCTTCGAGTACGTTTACTTCGCTCGCCCCGATTCGCTCATCGACAACATCTCCGTGCACCGCGCGCGCATGCGCATGGGTGACCGGTTGGCGGAGAAGATCGTGCGCCAGCGGCCCGACCACGACATCGACGTGGTCATCCCGATTCCCGACACCAGCCGCACCAGCGCCATGCAGGTGGCCCAGCACCTCAACGTGAAATACCGCGAGGGGTTCGTGAAGAATCGCTACGTGGGCCGCACGTTCATCATGCCGGGACAGGAGCAGCGTTCGAAGAGTGTGCGCTCCAAGCTCAACGCCATCGATCTCGAGTTCCGCAACAAGAACGTCTTGCTGGTGGACGACTCCATCGTGCGAGGCACCACCTCCGCGCAGATCATCGATCTCGCCCGCGAAGCCGGCGCCCGCAAGGTGTACTTCGCGTCGGCCGCGCCGCCGGTGAAATTCCCGAACGTCTACGGCATCGACATGCCGGCGGCGAGCGAGCTGGTGGCCGGCAGCCGCACTGAAGACGAGGTCGCCAAACTCATCGGCGCCGACTGGCTGATCTACCAGGACCTGCACGATCTCATCCAGGCCTGCGTGCACGATCACTCGAGCATCAAGGAATTCGACACGTCGTGCTTCTCGGGCCAGTACGTCACCGGCGACGTCACGGTCGAATATCTCGCGCGGCTGCAGGCCGAGCGTTCGGACTCCGCCAAGGCCTCGCGGCGCGATGGCGAGCGCGGCGGGCTCAAGGTCATCAGCAAGGGCTGAGCCGGTCCGACCTCCGGGCGGCGACATGAATCCGCGCCGCCTCCTTCTCGAGTTGTTCCACGAAGCGCTGCGATCCGTCGATGGCGAGCGCAGTGTCGCGACCGCGCTTGGCGAGTTGCGCCCGGGCCCGGTCGCGCTGTTCGCCATAGGCAAGGCGGCGAGCTCGATGACGCTCGGCGCGTTCGCGGCGCTTGGCGATGACGTCCAGCAGACCTTGATCATCACCAAGGACGGTCACGTCGATCCACGGGTGGCGACAAGGCCACGCGTTCGGGTGATCGAAAGCGCGCACCCGATACCCGACGAGCGCAGCCTTGCGGCAGGCGCTGAGCTCGAGCGCCAGCTCGTCGAGTTGCCGCGCGGCGTGTACCCGATCTTCCTGGTGTCCGGTGGCAGCTCCAGCCTCGTCGAATCGTTGCGCGCCGGCAGCACGCTCGACGACCTTCGTTCGTTGAACGTGCGCGGCATGGGTTCCGGCTGGGACATCGCGCGCCTCAACACGGAGCGCGGCAAGCTGTCACGAATCAAGGGCGGCGGCGTGGCGGCCCTGCTGGACGGACGCCCCGCTCACGCGCTGTTCATCTCGGACGTACCCGGCGACGATCCCGGCGTCATCGGCTCGGGTTTGTTAGGCCCCGCGGTGGGACGCACCGACCGCGTGCATCGCCTCGTCGTCGCCAACGTGGGCGCCGCCACGCGATGCGTGGCGGACGCCGCCCGGGCGCGCGGCGTGGAGCTCGAGGAACGCCGCGCGTCGTTCGAGGGAGAGGCCGCGAACGTCGCCGCCGAGTTCCTCGATGCCCTGCGCCAGACGCGCGCCGATGGCCTGGTGTGGGGCGGCGAATCCACCGTGATGCTGCCCGCCAACCCCGGGCGCGGCGGCCGCAATCAGCATCTCGCGCTCGCAGCCGCGCGCGCATTGCGCGCCGGTGAGTCGTTCACCATTCTCGCCGCCGGCACCGATGGCACCGATGGGCCCACCGACGATGCGGGCGCCATCGTCGATTCGCTGACCGTGGAACGCGCGGAGCTCGGCGGAGCGGACGTCGAACGCGCGCTGCGCGACTACGACTCGGGTCTCGCGCTCGAGGCCGCCCAGGATCTCCTGCATACCGGTCCGACCGGCACCAACGTCGGGGATCTCCTGATTGGCATCAAACAGGATGCGCCGCGCGCTCGTGACCCCACGCTGCCACGCATGCTCTAATCCGGGCCCTGATGCGAATCCTGCTCATCGACGCCGACCCGCGCTATCGCACGCTGCTGCGTCATCACATCTCCTGCGCGTGGCCGGATGTCGATCTCGTGAGCTACAACCCGCGCGTGCGCGGACCGCTCACTCCCGGCTTCCTCGCGCAGGGTTTCAGCGCGGTGTTGCTCGATCACGGCTGGAATGGCGGCTCGGGCCTCGACTGGCTGCGGGATTTCACGGGTCGCGAGGGCTTCGCGCCAGTCATATTCCTGTCCGAGAAAGACGAGTCGCCCGACGCGGCCGAGGCGCGCGCACGCGGCGCCTTCGAGGTGCTCGGCAAGGACAAGATCAAGCACACGAAACTCAACGACGCGATCAAGCGTGCCGCGGACGAGCAAGCCAAGGCGCAGAGCCGCTGGCGCATGTCGCCCGACGCCAAGCTGGCGCAGGATTTCGCAGGCTGCCGGCTCAAGGCGTACCGTCGCATCGACCACATCGCCAGGGGTTCGGTGTCCGACCTGTTCCTCGCCGAGAGCCCCGAGCTCGGTGGCGTGGTGGTGCTGAAGGTGACGCCCGCGATCCGCAAGGAAACCGGCGTCGACCAGTCGATGGAGCGCTTCCTGCAGGAGTTCGAGATCCTGCGCGGCGTGCAGCACCCCAACATCGTGCGCATCTACGACCTCGGCGTCACCGACGATCACCTGTATCTCGCGATGGAACATTTCGCGCGCGGTGATCTGCGTAAACGCATGTCCGAGGGGCTCACGGCGCGGCAGTCACTGGGCTTCGCGCGCGACCTCGCCTACGCGCTCGAAGCCATCCATGAGGTCGGCATCTTCCATCGCGATCTCAAGCCGGGCAACGTCATGCTGCGCGACGACGGCAGCATCGCGCTCATCGACTTCGGTCTCGCCAAGCACGTCGCGCTCAAGATGGAGGTGACCGACAAGGGGCTCATCTTCGGCACGCCTCACTACATGAGCCCGGAGCAGGGCCATGGCAAACCCATCGACGGGCGCAGCGATCTCTACGCGCTCGGCGTGATGCTCTACGAGATGCTCACCGGCAAGAAGCCCTTTGACGCGGAGAACCACATGGCCATCCTGGTTCACCATGCGAAGGCGCCGATTCCGCGGTTGCCGGAGAGGCTCGCGACGCTGCAACCCATCCTCGACAGGCTCATGGCGAAGGATCCTGGCGATCGTCCGCCCGACGCTGCGGCCGCGGCCCGGCTGCTCGCCGATGCGCTTGGCGCGCTGCCGCCGCCCAGCACGGGCGCCACGGCCACCGCGCCGATGCCGGCGCTGACATCGTCGCACTCCGATATTCCGGCCGCGCCCCTGGTTTCGCCGGCCTCATGAGCGAGCGACGCGAGACCGCCGCCGCGCAGCGATTCGCGCGAGCGACGGGCACTCCCATACTCAAGGCCGCGACGCCGCGCGCGTGGGTGGAGGCAGCGGTGAGCGACCTGCCGACGTTGCTGGTGGATCACGCCAACTGCGAGAAGAAAGCCGCGTCGACGGCGATGGCGCTCATCTTCGCCTATCCCGAGGATCGTTCACTGGCCGTCGCTTTGTCGCGGCTCGCGCGCGAAGAGCTCAAGCACTTCGAGCAGGTGGAGCGGCTCATGAAAAAGCTCGACGTCCCGTACCAGCGCATGAAGCCCGGGCGCTACGCGAGCGAGCTGCGCAAGCTGGTGCGTAACCACGAGCCCAAGCGAAAGCTCGACCTCATGATCGTGCACGGGCTCATCGAAGCGCGCTCCTGCGAACGGTTTCGTCTGCTGGCGAAGCATCTGCCACCGGAGGTGCGCGACCTCTATGCGCAGCTCGAGCGGTCGGAGGCGCGTCATTTCGAGATGTACCTGGGCTTCGCCGAGCGCGAGTTCGACTCGGCAGAGGTGGCGCAGCGGCTCGAGCTCATCGCGGCGCGCGAGGCGGAGCTCGCGACCTCGCCCGACCCGGAGCTGCGATTCCACTCGGGGCCTCCGGGCTAGTCCGCCAGTCGCGACGGCGATTTCGCCACCGCGCATCTGACGAAACACATCAACGCGGCCCGGGCGCGCGACTAGCGCGGGAGGGGTACCTCGCGCACGCCCGCGGCGTCGATCGCCACGCAACTCGCCGATTCGTACCAGGGCGCGAGCACGATGCGTTCGGATCGCACACCATTCACATCGAGCTGATGGATCGCCGGCCGGTGCGTGTGACCATGGATGAGCCGACGTGCGCCCGTGGCTTTCATCGCAGCCGTCACGGCGTCGGGGTTCACATCCATCAATACGGGGATCTGCCGCTCCGTGTGCGCCTTGCTGCCGGCACGTGCGGCGCTCGCAAGTTCGCGGCGCGTGGCCAGCGGCAGCGACAGGAAGCGTCGTTGCCACGCGGGCTGGCGCACGATGCTGCGCAGCTGCTGGTAGGGCAGGTCATCGGTGCAGAACACGTCGCCATGGCTGAGCAGCGTCGGCACGCCGTGCAGATCGACGCACACCGGGTCGGGCAGTAGTTTGACGCCGGTGCGCTTCTCGAAGAGTTCGCCGAGCAGGAAGTCGCGGTTGCCGTGCATGGCATAAACCCGCGTGCCCGCGCGGGTCAACCGCGCCAGGCCTTCGCACGCGCGGACATTGGCCGCGTCGTCATCATCGTCGCCCACCCAGGCTTCGAACAGATCACCGAGCAGGTAGAGCGAGTCCGCGTCGCGCGCGGGCCCGTCGAGGAAGGCCAGGAAGGCGTCGATGGCCCAGGGGGCCTCGGCGTCGAGATGGAGGTCGGAGGCGAGAAGAGTTCGAGCCGCGGAGCTCACTTCGGCGGTGAAGCGTCGGTCGGCGGCGGCGAGGCGGGTTCCTGGGCAGGAGCAGGGGCAGCGCCTTCGGCGGGCGGAGCGACAGCGGGTGTGGATTCACTGGCCGGTGTCTGGGTGGGCGTCGGTGCGGGTTTGGTCACGGGTGCTGGCGTGGCAGGGGCGGCGCCCTGATCCGCGATGATGTCCACCTTCTGGATGATCACCTGCTGAAGCGGCGCATCCTGCTTGAAGGGGCCGGCGGTGCCCGTGGGCGATACGCTGATGCGGTCGACGACTTCCATGCCTTCGACCACACGGCCGAACACGGCATAACCCCAACGCGTGGGCAGCGGATCGAGATCGGCGTTGTCGGCCACGTTCACGTAGAACTGCACGTCACCCGAGTGCGGGCCCGAGGCGCGCGCGAGACCCACGGTACCGCGCAGATTCTTGAGGCCATTGCCCGACTCGTTCGGAATCGGCTTGTTGGTGGGCTTCGACTTGTAGTCGGGGCTGATGCCGCCACCCTGGACCACGAAGTTCGAGATCACGCGGTGGAACAGCGTGTTCGAGTAGTAGCCGCTGCGCACGTAGCTCAGGAAGTTCTCCACGGTGAGCGGGGCGCGATCCCGCTGCAGCTCCACCACGAACGCCCCGAGGTTGGTGGTGACGCGCACGCGTTCGGCGGCCACGGCCTGGGTTACAAAAGTGAACAAAACGCCTGCGGCGGCCAGCAACAACGACGACTTTTTCATGGGCGGCGATTCTACCGAAGCTGCGACCCGGCGTTGCTTTCACGTAACATTCGCCGGTGTCTCCAGGCCGTATCACCACTCGTTTCGCACCCAGCCCCACGGGCGAGCTCCATCTCGGCAATGCCCGCACGGCGCTCTTCAGCTGGCTGTTCGCGCGCCATCACGGCGGGCAGTTCGTGCTTCGCATCGAGGACACGGATACCGAGCGAAGCCGCGAGTCCTACACCTCCGCGTTGATGGACGACCTGGCCTGGCTGGGCCTGGCCTGGGATGCGGGACCCGCTCATGAGGCCAACACGGGCGGCCAGAGTTCCGGGCAACCTTCCGGGGAATATCGCCAGTCGCGTCGCGGCGTCGTATATGCGCGGCATTCGGCCACGCTGGACGCGCGCGGGCTGACGTACCCCTGCTATTGCACGCCGCTCGAGCTCGATCTGTCGCGCAAGGCGCAGCTGGCCGCCGGGCGTCCACCGCGTTATGCCGGTACGTGCCGCGAGCTTTCGGCCGAGGCGCGCGTGCGCAAGAGCGCGCAGGGCATTTCGCCGACCACGCGCTTTCGCGTGCCCACCGGCAAGTTCGTCGAGTTCGACGACATGGTGCACGGCGCGCAGCGCTTCGCCACGGACGACATCGGCGATTTCATCCTGCGGCGGGCCGACGGCAGCGCCGCGTTCTTCTTCAGCAACGCCATCGACGACGCGGAGATGGGCATCACGCACGTGCTGCGCGGTGAGGATCACCTCACCAACACGCCGCGTCAGCTGCTGGTGCTCGACGCCCTGGAGCTGCGGGCGCCCACCTACGGGCATCTGTCCCTGCTGGTGGGCGCCGATGGGTCGCCGCTGTCGAAGCGCCACGGCGCGACCAGCGTGCGCGAGTTCCGCGAGCGCGGCTATCTACCGGCGGCGCTGACCAACCACCTGTTCCGTCTGGGTCATTCAAGCAGCGAGAACGGCGTGCTGGCCGCGGACGTCATGGCGCGGCATTTCACCGTGAAGCATCTCGGTCGGGCGCCGGCGCGCTTCGAGGAGTCGCAGCTCAACGTGTGGCAGCGCGAGGTGGCGCATCACATGCCGCTCGAAGAGAGCGAGCGCTGGCTCGAGGCCGAGACGCCCGGCGACATCGAACCCGAGCGCCGGCGCGCATTCGTCGCCGCGATCCGCCGGAACGTATTGCTGCCCAATGAAGTGGCGCGCTGGCGCGACGTCGTGTTCGGCGCGTCGCCACAGCTCGATGCCCCCGCGCTCGAGCGCGTGCGCGAGGCCGGACCGCAGTTCTTTCGCGCGGCCGCCGATGCCGCCGCTCGCGATCCGTCGCTCGAGGCCATCGTGAACGCGGTGAAGACCGCGACCGGCGCCAAGGGACAGGCGCTCTGGAAGCCGCTGCGTCTCGCGCTCACCGGCACGCCCGAAGGTCCCGAACTCGCGCCGCTCCTGGCTTCCATGACGGCCGCCACCATCCACGAACGACTGGTCCGCTTCGCCGCATGATCCGCATCCACAATTCGCTCACCGGCGAAAAACAGGAACTCCGCCCCATCGAGCCCGGCCACGTGCGCATGTACAGCTGCGGCGTGACCGTCTACGACTACTTCCACGTGGGCAATGCCCGCATGCTGGTGGTGTTCGACATGGTGAGCCGATACCTGCGCCACCGCGGGCTGCGCGTGACCTACGTGCGCAACATCACCGACGTGGACGACAAGATCATCAATCGCGCGCGCGAAGCCGGCGTCGACTGGCGTGAGTGGGCCGCGCGATACGCCGCGGCCATGCACGAGGATCTGGACAAGCTCGGCTGCCTGCGCCCGGAGAAGGAGCCCAAGGCCTCCGAGTACATCGACGAGATGCTGGCGATGATCGGCCAGCTCATCGCCAATGGGTACGCCTACCAGGCGACGAACGGCGACGTCATGTACGACGTCCACAAGTTCGCACCCTACGGGCAGCTCTCGGGCAAGCGGCTCGAGGATCTGCGCGCCGGTGCGCGCGTGGGAGTGGACGGCGCGAAGCGCGATCCGCTCGACTTCGTGCTGTGGAAATCGGCCAAGCCCGGCGAGCCGGCGTGGCCTTCATCGTGGGGTGAAGGGCGCCCCGGCTGGCACATCGAGTGCTCGGCGATGTCGACGAAGGAACTCGGCCAGCACTTCGACATCCACGGCGGCGGACTCGACCTCAAGTTCCCGCACCACGAGAACGAGATCGCGCAGACCTGTGGCGCGACTGGCGGCAAGTTCGCTGAGATCTGGATGCACAACGGATTCCTCAACATCGACAACGAGAAGATGTCGAAGTCGCTCGGCAACTTCTTCACGACACGTGAAGTGCTGGCCAAGATCAAGCATCCGGAGGTGCTGCGCTTCTTCCTGCTGTCGAGCCACTACCGCGGCCCGATGAACTACTCGCCGGATCAGCTCGCGCAGGCCGAGGCGGGGCTCAACCGCCTGTACACCGCGCTGCGCGACGTGCCGGTGGTGGGCGGCGACTTGTACTCACCCACACAGGCGGCCAAGGACTTCGACGCGGCCATGGACGACGACTTCAACACGCCCGAGGCCATCGCGGTGCTGCAGGGGCTCGCGCGCGAGCTCAACACGGCGCGTGCGGCAGGTGGGGATGCGCATCACGCCAGGCTGCTGGCGGGCGAACTGCGCGCGCTGGGTGCGGTGTTGGGCGTGTTGAAGATCGCGCCGGAGGAGTGGTTCCGCGCCAGTGCATCTGCCACGGCTGGCCTCAGCGATGCCGACATCGACGAGCGCATCGCCGCGCGCGCCGCCGCGAAGAGCGCGAAGAACTGGCCCGAATCCGACCGGATCCGCAAGGAGCTCGCCGAGGCGGGCGTCATCCTCGAGGACAAGCCCGGTGGAGTCACCACGTGGCGCCGGGGCTGACCGGCATCGCGGTTAAATTGACCCCGGGGCGCCCGGCTCGGGTATGATTCGCGCCCCGTCCGCCGGGCCCCTCCGCCGGGAAACTACGGATGGGCGGCATCGGCAAACGGGGCATGGCGCAGTCTGGTAGCGCATCTGCTTTGGGAGCAGAGGGTCGCAGGTTCGAATCCTGCTGCCCCGACCACCCGATGAGTATCAGGCGTGAGTCAGGTAGTCTCGGTTCCGGCTGTGCGCCCGTAGCTCAGTTGGATAGAGCACCGGCCTTCTAAGCCGGTGGTCGCAGGTTCGACTCCTGCCGGGCGCGCCAAACTGGACCGGAAGGAATTGGATAAGGGTTCGAGTAGTAGATTGATGAATTGACGATGGTGGCCGTAGCTCAGCTGGTAGAGCCCCGGGTTGTGATCTCGGCTGTCGTGGGTTCGAGTCCCATCGGCCACCCCATTTCCGCCTGGCGCGTCCGCGTCAGGCTCCGCATCCCAGCAACGACCTGAAGCGCCGCAGCGAGTCGGCATCGATGTCGCTGACGATCCACGCCGATTGTCCCGCCAGCACGCATGGCGTGAGCGCATGACCTTGCGACTCCGAGGCGCGCGCATGCGCCGCGCCCGGCGCCATGAACACGTCGATGACATGCTTGCGATGGCCGTACACGATCACCGCGGTGCGCTGGTCTGCGACGTAATCGATGCGTCCGCCGAGCAGCGGGAAATCTTCGGCTTGCAAGTCCACGACCGGTGGCGACACGCCGATCTTGCCGGCGAACCAGGGCTTCACGGTGTGGCGGTCCTCGGAGACGACGTCTACCGCACTGCTCGCGGCCAGGGCGCGCAGGTGGCTCGCGAGCAGATCGCGGGCGAGCAACGCGCCGTCGCCGGACGCGCCGCGACCTGCGCCGTTCCACTGCGATGCGCCGATGGTCAGCAGTACGCCAGCGGCTATGCCTGAAGACACCGCGGCGGCCATGCGCCAGACGGTGGTACGGGGCGCGGAGCGGGGCATGCCAACGACCGGAAGGTCTGCGACGGCGGCGAGCCTTGCCCGCAGGTCGGCCGGCGCGTGGTGTGCGGGCAAGGCTCGCAATGCCGTGCGCAACTCCTCGAGCGACGCGAGCTCGCCGCGGCACGCGGCGCAGGTGGCCAGATGGCCTTCGAGCGCGTCGACCGACGACCGGTCGAGCTCGCCATCGAGATAGGCCTCGAGCTGCGGTCGTGCGGCTTCACAATTCATGTCTCGGCTCCGGCTGGCGCGTTCAGCGCCTTGCGCATCATCTGTCGGGCGCGCGCGAGGCGCGACATCACAGTGCCGATGGGCACGCTCAGTATTGCGCCGATTTCGCGGTACGACGCGTCTTCGATCTCCCGCAGCACCAGCACCTCGCGGTACTCGCGTGGCAGTCGCTCCAGGTGTTGCAGCACGCGCGCGGCCGATTGCGCGAGGTGCAGTTTCTCCTCGGGCTCGTCCGGCGCGGTGGCAACGAGCGCGGCCGCGCTGTCGGCTTCCATGTCGTCGAGCGAGACGTCACGCGGACGGCGGGCGGCCAGCGTCGCGAGGCAGCAGTTGCGTACGATCGACAACCACCATGCGCGCGCGTTGCCGCCCGCGTACGTGTGCACGTAGCGGGCGGCGCGGAGGAAGGCGGTGTGCACCGCGTCCGATGCATCCTGCGGGCTGCCCATGAGCCATCGCGCCAGGTTGTAGGCCGAGTCGAGGTGCGGCAGCGTCAGGTCACGGACCAGGCCGACGTCGAGCGGTGCGGACGCGCGCGGTGGCATGCTCAGGTCGTCAACGCGGCTTCACGTGGATCACGCCCGTCATGTGCGGGTGCAGAGCGCACAGGAATGGATAGTCGCCGGGGGCGTCGAACCTGAACGTGTAGTGATCGCCGGTGTCCATGCCGGGCGACGACACCTTCGCCGTCGTGAGGATGATGTTGTGGATCGTCTGGTCGCGATTCACCCATTCGACGATCGTACCCGGTTCGACAGTCACATCGGCCGGACTGAACTGGAAATCCACGATCTTGATCGTGACCGGCGCGCGGGCGGCGGCCCGCCCGGCGTAGCCGGTAGTCAGCCAAGCGGAGCCGGTCGCCAGCAGCACCGCGAGCCCGAGTGGCGCAGCGATGCGGCTCATGACCGTGCGCCGGCGAGGTCCGCCATGCCGGCCAGCGGTCTATCTACCGTCGCGAGGAGCTCCTTGCCACGGACCACGTGCATCTCGCGCGTGCCGAGGTACCGGCCGAGCTCGCCTGCCGGCACCGTGAGCGGTCCGGGTGAGTCGGCGGTGCCGGGCGCGGGCTGCGGATAGGCCGTCGACATCGCGGTGTGGAAGGCGACGTGACCCTCGACCTTCTGCATGACCTGGTGGATGTGGCCGTTGAGCACGGTCACGGATCCGAAGCGGCCGAGCGCCGACAGGGCGCGCGGCGAATCGGCAGTTCCCCAGCCCCACTTCTCGTACACCGTCCAGAGCGGGATGTGGGCGAGGATGACGATCGGCGTGCTTGCCGAACGGGCGGCGAGGTCCTGTTCGAGCCAGGCGAGTTGTTCGTCGCCGAGCGCCGGCATCCTGCCCGCCTCGAAGTCCACGACGTTCGACAGCCCGACGAAGTGGACGCCATGGTCGTCGAAGCTGTACCAGGCCTTGCCACCACCCTGTTTGCCGTGGCGCTGCAGGTAGCCCGTGAGTCCATTGTCGAGCGCGTCATGCTCCCCGGGCACATGGTGGATGCGCCCCGCGCGGAGCGTGCCCAACAGCTGGTCCGCGGCATCGAATTCCGCGGGCTTCGACAGATGCGTGATGTCGCCGGTGTGCGCGACGAAGGCGGGCTGGTGCGGCAATGCGTTCAGATCTGCGATGCAGCGCTGCAGCGTGCCTGCGACGTCGGGGTTGGCATCCTTGTGGAAACCCAGGTGCGTGTCGCTGATCTGCGCGAAGGTGAAGCCGGTGACGCGCGGCGCGACGACGTCCCCGGTCCTGCCCAGCGCGCGCGGCACGCCGCCGGCCACGCTCCACAGCACTGCCGCACCGGACCAGGCGCCGAGACAGGAGAGAGCCTTGCGCCGGCTGAGGTGGATGTCGGTCACGGGATCACTCATGCGGTCCTCCGGGATTGGCGATGCATGGGAGATCGTTTGGCGTGCCGATTTATTCCAGTCGCCTGAAATGTGATGATCGGGCCGATGAAGGCATATTCATTCGGGTGGGCTGCCCTGGCCCTGTGCGCGCTGGTGTCGTCGACGGCCTGCACCATGCGGCCCCCGCCGCCGGATTCGATGCCGAAGCTGTTCATCGCGGGCGATTCCACGGCGGCGACGTACACGAACACCGACAAGAACCAGCAGGGCTGGGCCGCGGTGCTCCAACCGTTCTTCAACGAGCGGAAGCTTCGCGTGGTCAACGCGGCGCGGGGCGGGCGCAGCAGCCGCACGTTCATCACGGAGGGCCATTGGGACAAGATGCTGGCCGAAGTACGCACGGGCGACTTCGTGATCATCCAGTTCGGCCACAACGATGCCGGCGCGCTCAATCAGGAACCGCCGGGTTCCACGCGTCCGCTGCGCGCGCGCGGCACGATTCCGGGCATCGGCAGCGAGTCCGAGGAAATCGACAACGTCGTCACCGGCAAGCACGAGACCGTCTATTCGTTCGGCTGGTACCTGCGCAAGATGATCGCGGACACGCGCTCCCGCGGCGCCACGCCGATTCTCATGACGCTCACGCGCACCAACAGCTGGCAGAACGGGCGCATCAGCTGCCCCTCGGACACCTACCGGCTCTGGGACTGGCAGACGGCGCAGAACGAGAAGGTGGCCTTCGTCGATCTCTCGCGCATCATCGCCGACCGCTACCAGCGCGAGGGCGCGGACGTCGTGACGGCGCAGTTCATCAACGACACGGTCCACACCAATGTCACGGGTGCGGAGAAGAACGCCGCGGATGCGGTGTCGGGTCTGCGCGCGCTGCGCGACCTGCCATTCCGCAAGATGCTTTCGGCGCGCGGACGCGCCGTGCGCGCTGATCCGGGTCCGTCGCCGGACGCGGTCTGCCCGGCGCTGTAGCCGCGGTAGTTCAGCTACGGGCCGGCATAGCGTATCTGCGGCCGCGACGGCAGCGGCGCGGCTTCGTCGAGGTAGAAGCCCGGATGCGGCGGCTGGTTGTACGCCACGTTCTGCCACGCGATGGCCAGGCGGTACTGCGCGTCCTGCATGAGCGTGGTCAGGCGATGCGGCGTCGGGATCGTCGAAGTGTAGATGCGCAACTCCCGGTTGTCGCGCGTGCGCCAGATCACCTCTTCACGCCAGTCGCCCCAGAGGTCCGCGGACAGCGTCGGCGTGGCCTTGGTGCCATTGTTCGAGCTGCAGTCGTGGCAGATGAGCAGCCTGTCGACCGACTGCGTCTGCCAGTTCCACTTGTCGACGTGGTTCTGATCGAGGAGCTCACGCAGCAGGTCCCCGTCCCACCAGACCGCGAAGTTGGTAGATAGGCCGGCTGGCCTGCCGTCGACGAACTTCCTTCCCGTGATGTCGTACATGCCACTCATGCCGGCGCCCGCCGCCCAGCTCTCCGCGCCCGGGAATCGCGGATCGATGTTGAAGGCGACACCACGGCCCGGCCCTTCGCCCTTGTCGGATCCGCTCTCGTCGGCCTTCACCGAAGGAATGGTGAACAGCGGCTTGCCAGTGCGCGCATCGCGCAGGCTCATGCCCTGGTCACCGAACCGCTCCTGGATGTCGAAGACCTCGAGTCCCGGGTGGGCCGGATCGAGATCGCCGACATGCAGCGCGTCGCCGTGGCCCCAGCCCGTGGAATACAGGCCTTTGCCGTTGTCGTCGATGACCGCGGCGCCATAGACGATCTCGTCCCGACCGTCGCCGTCGACGTCGGCAACCGAGAGATTATGGTTGCCCTGGCCACGCCAGGCCTTGTTGGCCTCGGAGGAATCGCTGTCGAACACCCAGCGTGATTCAAGCCTGCTTCTCCCTTTGCCCTTCGCGCGGCCTCTTTCTGGTCGAAAGTCCCAGGCCGCGAGCACGGCGCGCGTGTAATAGCCGCGCGCCATGACGATGCTGGGTCGTTCGCCATCGAGGTAGGCCACACCGGCCAGGAAGCGGTCGATGCGGTTGCCGTGGTCATCGCCCCAGGCCTCCTTCATCTGCCCGGGCGTCGGGCTGTCGGTGTCCGGGTGCCGGCGCGGTAGATAGGTAACCGTGTCGAGCGCCTTGCCCGTGAGACCTTCGAACACGGTCAGGTATTCGGGTCCCTTGAGGATGAAGCCGGAAAGGCTGGTGCCTTCGCGGCGCGGCCCGTTCACCGAGCCGGGTTTCTCGCCGGACGATTCCGGCGTGAGCCAGTTCGCGGACTTGTCGCCGAGCATCTGTCCCGTGCCATCCAGGGTGCCATCGGCGGTCTTGCAGGCCACCTCGGCGCGACCGTCGCCGTCGAAGTCGTACACCAGGAACTGCGTGTAGTGCGCGCCCTCACGGACGTTGGTGCCGAGGTTGATGGTCCAGAGCAGCGTGCCGTCGAGCCGGTATGCCTGGAGGATGGGCGGGTCGGTGGTGCCGGGCTGCGAGTTGTCCTTGCCCACGCCCGCCTGGTGCAGGACGATTTCGTATTGGCCGTCGCCGTCGAGATCGCCGAGCGAGGCGTCGTTCGGCGTGTATCCCGTCGGCGTCTGCAGCGGAATGGAGTGGTAAGGGAGAGCGGGAGCTCCGGCCACGAACCGGAAGGGCGCGCTGCGCGGCTGCTCGACGCCGTCCACGACCGCGGCCACCGAGTAGTTCGTCTGCCGGTCCAGCCGGGCATTGGCGTCGATGAACCACGTGCCGGCGGCGAGAGGCTCGGTATTGATCCGCAACATTCCCGGCGGCGCGTCCGGGCGCGCCGCGAAGCGGCCTGCCTCCGCGGGCAAGCCGGTGGGCGCCGCGGTCTCGCGATACACGTTGAAGGCCGTTCCGTCCGCATCGCTCGCCAGCAGGCGCCAGCTCAGGAAAACCCGGCCGTCGGACTGGTGCACGGCCACGAGGCCGCGGTCGAGCTTTTCGAGGAAGCGCGTCTTCGCTTTCGCGGCTGGCAGAACCGGAGCGCAGGTGAGCACCGCGAGCGCGGCAACAGGCACCCAGGTCCAGGACTTCACGACCGTTTCCCTTTGCCCCAGAGCTCTTCGAACTTCCAGCCAGTGAGGTCCTCGACGATCGCGCGATTCTCCGGTGGCGGCTGACTCCCCGGCGCGTTCCTGAAACGCTCGATCTCCTGCATGAGCACCGCATGCGTCTGGCTGTTGAGCCGGAAGCGCAGAGATACCACCAGGCCGAACAGCATGATGAGCAGCGGGCCGAACGCCACGACCGCCACGACCGTGGTGACCACCGACGCCGGCTGCTGCAGGGTTTTCGGCACCAGTCCGGCGAAATTCAACACCTGCGTCGCCAGCAGGATGGCCGCTGACTGCATGACCTTGCGCACGAACGTCATGACGCCGGCGAACGCGCCTTCGCGGCGCCGGCCCGTGACGATTTCGTCCACGTCGGGCATGTAGTTGTAGACGCTCCAGGGGATGTAGTTGAGCGCGCCGCGCCCGAGGCCCGCGACCACGACCACCGCGCAATACCACGCAATGTCGGTGACGCCACTGAAGTACAGCGCGAGCAGTCCGCAGACACCGGCGGCGAAGAATGCCAGTGCGATGCGGTAGGAAGGTGCGGGATGGATGCGCAGGCAGGCCCAGATGGCGATGAACACCGAGAACAGCTGCGCAATGGCCATGGCGGCGGAGATGTTTGCGGTCGTCGCGACGCTGCCCGCGAGCGCGAAGGCGATGAAATACGGGAACACCACGTTGAGGATGTCCTGGCTCACGTACCCGCCGAGGTACATGCCGAGATGCAGTCGGAATGCGCGGATACGCAGGGTGGCGAGCAGATCGTCGAACAGCTGACCGAGATTGGAGAAAGGCGAACGTGCCGGTGGTTTGTCCGCGTCCGGGATTTCCGAGCGCGGTCTCTCCCAGGTGAACAGATAGACAGCCAGCGCCACGAACACGAAGAACACCGAGAAGATCGCGCCGAGATACAGGAATGTGGACGGCGAGTCCTTGCCGCCCAGCTGGTCCACGATGAGCGCGGGCAGCCAAAGCGCGGCGATGTTCGCGACCTGGCCGCAGATGATGCGGGCACCGGCGAACTTCGCCTTGGTCGCGTAGTCGGGCGACATCTCCGCCGCCAGTGTCTCGTACGGGATGATCTCCATCGCGTAAACGAGCTCGAAGAAGCAGTACGTGATGAGGTAGTACCAGAACGTCTGGCCTTCCACCCACATGAGCGCGAAGCTCGGGAGCAACGGGATCGCCAGCAGGATGAAAAAGCGGCGGCGGCCGAACCTGCGCCCCACCCAGGTGTGGTGGAAGTGGTCGGAGACGTAGCCGATCAGCGGCGAGAAGAACGCGTCGAGCAACCTCGCGGCGACCACGATGATACCGGCCTCGGCCACCGTGAGGCCGCAGTAGGTCGTATAGAAGAACGCGACCCAGAGGCCGATGATGGACATCGCGCCGGCACCGAGGAAATCGTTGGAGCCGTACGCGACGTAGTTTCCGAGCCTGACCTGCCTTGCAGCCATGAGCGCCCCGACGGTAGCTAGATGAACGCGCGCTTGAACTCGCCGAGCGCGAGGATGGCCATGGCCTGGCCGTAGGGCATGGAGGTCAGCGGGATGTTGCGGTAGCCATCGAGGTCATTGAAGACCGGCGTACCGAACGAAACGTTCTTGAGCTCACCCGATGCATCGATGTTGGACAGCACCGCTTTCACGGCGCGCACACCCGGCTCGAGGTACTCCGCGCCGATGTATCCCTTGCGCACCGACTTGAGGATGCCGTACGCGAAACCCGCCGTGGCCGAAGCTTCGAGATATGAGCCCGGATCGTCGATCAGCGTGTGCCAGAGGCCGTCCTTGTCCTGGTGCTTCACCAGCGTGCGGATCTGCTGCGAGTGGGTTTCCAGCAGGAACTCACGCAAGCTCTCGCCCACCTGCAAGTCGAGCAATTCGATGAATTCGGGGATGGCGATGGTCACCCAGCAATTGCCGCGCGCCCAGAGCGCGTTGGCGAAGTGGTGCCGGCCATCGAAAGTCCAGCCATGGAACCACAGGCCCGTCCGCCGATCGACCAGGTACTTGATGTGCAGCATGAACTGGCGGCGCGCCTCTTCGACGTATCGCTGCCGGCCCAGCAGCTTGCCGATCTTGGCGAGCGGCATCACGCTCATCATCAGCGTGTCGTCCCAGAGCTGCTGGGCGTTCTCGCTGTTGAAGACGATGTGCTGGAAACCGTTCTCCTCCGTGCGCGGCAGGCCCTTCATGAGGTACTCGGCCCACTCCTCGAGGTAGGGAAGCCAGGAGGAATCGGGGCTTTCCTCGTATAGATAGGCGAGCGTCAGGAATGGCGCCACCGTGTTGATGTTCTTGGTGGGCGTGCCGGCCGCGAAGCGGTCGCGGAACCAGTCCACCATGATCTGCTTGCAGCGCGCATCCCGGGTCTGCTGGTAGTACTTCCAGATGCCGTACAGGCCGATGCCGTGCGTCCATTCCCAATCGTTCCAGCCCTTGGTGTCGATGACACGGCCATCGTCGAGCTTGAGCAGGAATTCGCCGGACGTGTCCTTGATCTCGACCAGGTTGCGGATCAGCAGCTGGATCTGTGCGTCGATAGCGGCGGCCTCGAGGCCATGAGCGAGATTCGGCAAGGGTCTACTCCAGGTGAAACAGTTTGATGAGCGGCCAGTCGATGGGGCGGCCGTCGGGGTGCGTGTACATGAGATCTTTCATGTAGTCCCACCATTTGCGCATGAGCGGGTGCTGCGGCAGCCGCTCGACCGAGTTGGATACGTCGAGGTCGAACACGGCGAACAGGAGCAGCGTCTCCTCGTCGAGGTAGATCGAATAGTTGCTGATGCCGGATTCGCGCAGCAACTTCGCGAGCTCCGGCCAGATCTCATCGTGCCTCTTCGTGTACTCGGTGACGTTGCCCGGCTTGAGCTTCATCCTGAACGCGTGCCGCATCACTGCACCTCGCTGAGCACGATGACCGACTTGGCGGGAATCTCGAGTCGCAGCGTGCCGCCCGTGAGAGTCGCGCCTTTGAACGTCGCCAGTGCGAGTGCCGCTGCGCTGGCGAGACCCGCTGGCAATGAAATACGCAAGTTCATTCGGGGTGCGTGACTCTCAGTTGGGCAACGGCGGATGGGTGACGTCGAATGTCCCGGCATCGCGGGCGATGTGCTTTTCGAGCCCCGCGGTGAGCGCGGTGTTGGCGGCCTTCAAGGCCTCGATCACGCAGCGCGCGAGCTGTTGCGCGCCGTATTCGTTGTGATGAGTCTTGTCGTCGCCACCTTCCGCGAACGCGCGAGCCGCCAGAGCCGGTCCCAACGCCTCGTAAAAGCGAATGCTGACCGCATTGAGGTCGAGGAGGGCGACCTTCTCTTCGGATGCGACCGCGCGCATGGCAGTGGCGTATTCGGCGAGCGTCGGGCGGATGTGCCCGTCCGTGTCGAAGTTGCGGCGTTCGGGTGAAGTGACCAGCAGCGGCGTCGCGCCGCGCCGGCGGATCTCGGCGATGTAGGTGCGCAACCAGGAGCGGTAGGTAGTCGCGGCGTCGGCATAGGTCTGCGGCCACTGGGTTTTCTGGTCGTTGTGGCCGAACTGGATCATCACCCAGTCGCCGGCGTTGAGGTTCGACAGCAGCTTGTCGAAACGGTGCTCGGTGACGAAGGATTTGAGCGATTCCCCGGACTCGGCATGGTTCGCGACGGCAATTCCATCGTCGAAGTAGCGCGTGACGAACTGGCCCCAGCTGGCATTCGGCGCCACTGGCTGGTCGGTTACCGTGGAGTCACCGGCAAGATAAAGCGTCGGCACCGTGGTTCGCTCGATGCGGATGGTCGAGATGCCGCGGAAGTCCGGCGCGATTTGCAGCGTCAGCCTGTCATCCCACGTGGGGCTGCCGATTTCGCGTGGCTTGAGGGCGACGCGAGTTCCACCGGTGGCATTTTCGGGGAGCGCCGGCAGGTCTGGCGTTCGCACGTTGACCACGAATGAAACCGTCCGCCCGCGCCCGCGCGTGGTATCGGTGCGCATGAGGCGGCGTTGTTCGGCGTGAATCATGGCGAGCGCGGTTCCGCGCGAACGGCTGGCCTCGACCGTCACGCGGTAATTGCCTTCCGGCGTCCTGATCGAGAACCGTTCGGGTTGACCGGTGGCGGTCGCCTCGAAACCAAAACCCCGCGCGGGGTCGTAGGCCGGGTGGCCGGCCGCATTCCCGCCTTTTCCGAAATCGAAATGCATCGGCTCGTCGGCCTTGGCGCCGACTGCGAGCAGCAGAAGCAGGGCGACCCAGCCCCGGCTCTCGACCTTTCGACCCATGAAACCCCCGGTCCCCGCTTGCGAGCGAGATTGATCGCTTTTTAGCGTAATTGATCGATACCCGCCAGACCTTCCCCTACTTATATATCCAGCCTCAGCCAATCCCAGCCGTGGAGCTCTTTGAAGCTCGTTGCCATGCGGTGGATTTTTGATAGAGTGCGCGCCCCTGAAATTGGGCCGTTAGCTCAGTTGGTAGAGCAGCTGACTCTTAATCAGTAGGTCGTAGGTTCGACCCCTACACGGCCCACCAATTTCCTCCGCCGATCGTCCGACGCGCATGTAAATTTGCGCGCCATGGCGAAGCAACCCTCCCGCGATGATCCGTCGAAGCCGAAGCAACACGGCTACGAATACAAGAAGCAGTTCTACCAGAGCAGCGAAGTCGCGGCGGACTACGACGAGCACCGCTTCCGTACGCCCAAGCGCCAGCGCCGCAACGCGCGCAAGTGGGCCGCGATCGAGAAGGCGCTCGCGCTGACCGAAGGTGTGCGCACCATCGTCGATCTTCCCTGCGGCACGGGGCGGTTCACCGGACATCTGGCGCGCGCGGGTTACCGGGTGGTGGGCAGCGACATCTCGCTCGAGATGATGCACCAGGCGGCGAAGCTGCCGTCCGTCCAGCACGAGAACATCGCAGGGTACGTGCGGGCCGATGCCGAGGCACTGCCGTTCGCGGCCAAGTCCGTGGACGCAGTGATGAGCATCCGCTTCCTGTTCCACGTCGACCCGGAAACACGGCGCCGCATGTTGCGCGAGTTCGGCCGCGTTTCCCGCCGCTGGATCATCGCCGACTACCGCCACCGGTATTCCTTCCGCTACGGCGTGTGGAAGCTGTCGCGCATGCTGGGGCTCACGAAGCGGCCTTTCGAGCGCGTGTCGGTGAAGAGCATGAAATCGGAGTTCGAGGACGCGGGCCTGCGCGTGATCAAGATCATCGCGGTGCGGAGGTGGCTGTCCGACAAGTGGGTGGTGCTCGCCGAATCCGGGCACGTCGACCCCGCCAGCCTCAAGGTGAAGCTCAAGGGGACGCAATACGAAGGCCTCGAGGTCACCGAGAAGCTGGGCGAGGGCAAGCGCTCGGTGGTGTACCGCGCGCGCTGGCGCGGTCGCGACGTGGGCGTGAAGGTTTACAAGCCGGCAGCCATCGCGCGTCATGCCCGCAAGCACGCACTGCCGCTCGCGGAATTCGAGCATCGTCGCAACAGGGCTTTCTTCGAAGCGCGGGGCATGGCCAAGTACGTGGCCGAACCGCTGGGGTTCGTGGTCGAGCCCGGTTTCCAGATGTCGCTGCAGGAATGCCTGGACGGCGAGGTGTACTACTTCGCGCAGCGCGAACACGCGACGTTCATCTCGCCGCACTTCATGGACGATCTTGCCGAACTCGTGTCGCTCAGCCACCAGGCCAAGCTCTATGACATCGACCTGCACGCCATGAACGTCATGGTGGATCGCCAGGCCGGCGGTCCCAAGCTCTTCGACTTCAACCAGATTCCGTTCACGGAACGGCCGCAGAACCCGTTCATCGGCCTGGCGCTCAAGCTCGGGTTGTTAGGCAAGGGGTCGCGCGACCTGCGCAAGCTGGCGCGTTTCCAGAACTTCGAGCGCGTGGAGCGCAAGCTGCTGAAGTTCTACAAGGACGACACTACCGCCGCGTGAGGATCGAGCTCACCTCTGCAGGACGGGGTCGTTGTCCTCGAGCTTGATCGCGTCGTCCGGCAACATGGCCGGGATGCCATCCTTGATGGGATAGGCAAGCTTGCTCGTCGGGCAAACCACCAGCTGTCGGGCCTCGGAGAAGAACACGGGGGCCTTGGAGACGGGGCAGGCGAGCAGTTCGATGAGTCGTGAATCCATGTTTCGGTCTTCGGTCAGGCCTGGGCGGCCCGAGTGGTGGCGATGAGCCAGCACAATGCCACGGCGACGGTCACGCCGACCACCTGTTGTGTGCGGCTCCAGTTGACGATGGTGCCGTCCATGGCCGCGATGCCCACGGCCGTGATCACGAACCAGATGCTGCTCTGCACGGCCACGCCCTGGATGCCGGAGTTCTGCATGAATTTCACGGCGAGGATGTACGCCGTCAGTCCGCCCGCGAACGACGCCAGCGAGAGAAAACCCATCCTGGGATCCAGGTGTCCCCCGGGCCAGGCCCGGGCCGCGAAGACGAAACCTCGGGCATCCAGCAGACCTGAGCCGATGGTCAGGAGCCCGACGACGACGAGATTGCCGACTTGACCCATCTTATGTCCCCGCTTTGCCCCGAATCAGAGGCGGGCGAAGGATAGCCAAATCCCGTATTTTTCGCTCTTCGCGCGCCCCACGCGCGCACGCGCCGCGAGCGAGGCTATAATCCGCGCCCCTCGCGCGGGCCGTGGCTGAATCCGGGCGAAAGTGGCGGAACTGGTAGACGCACTGGATTTAGGTTCCAGCGGGGCAACCCGTGAGAGTTCGAGTCTCTCCTTTCGCACCAGTCTCAGGGCCTCGCCAGCAGCGTTAACGATGAAGGAATGGATATGCAGGTTTCACTGACCGCCACGGGCGGTTTGGAGCGTCGCCTCGAAGTGGCGATTCCCGCGTCGCAGATCGACGGCGAGGTCGCGCAGCGGCTCAACAAGATCTCGCGCACCGCGCGCCTCAAAGGCTTCCGCCCCGGCAAGGCGCCGCTCGCGGTCATCCGCCAACAGTACGGTGAGCAGGTTCACGGCGAAGTCGTGAGCGATCTCATGCGCTCCTCATTCTCCGAGGCCGTCGCGCGCGAGAAGCTCAACCCCGCGGGCGGTCCGCGCATCGAGCCCATCGCGATGGGTCCTGGCGCTGACCTCAAGTACGCGGCGGTGTTCGAAGTGCTGCCCGAGGTCAAGCTCGCGCCGGTTTCCAACATCGAGCTGGAGAAGCCGGTGGCGTCGGTGGCGGATTCCGATCTCGACGCGATGCTGTTGACGCTGCGCAAACAGCGGCCCTTGTTCCACGAAGTCGCGCGCGCCGCTGCCAACAACGATCGCGTGACCGTCTCGTTCGTCGGACGCATCGAAGGCGCCGAGTTCGAAGTTGGCAGCGGCGAGAACGTGCCGATCGTGCTGGGCGCGAACCAGGTCATGAAGGAATTCGAGGACGCCCTCATCGGCGCGTCCCCAGGCGAGGACAAGGAATTCA
>DATLDQ010000170.1:0-49853 GCA_035525785.1 Steroidobacteraceae bacterium
CTGTCGGCGGCGATCGCCCCCTTCGCGGTGCGGCTGGCCGATGGTGAATGGCGTGACGACCCGGGTATGGTCAAAGGCATCAACGTGGAAGCCGGGAAGGTCACCCATCCGGCCCTGCTGGGTTAGATTCAGACCAATGGCTGAAACCACCTACGACCGGACCAAGGCACCCAAGCGCTTCACCGCGGCGGTGTCACGCGGGCTGCGTGAGAGCGCGGTTCTGGCGATCGGCGTCATCGCGCTGGTCATGCTCATCGCGCTGCTCACGTATCACCGCGAAGATGCCGGGTTCTCGTCGACGGGTGGTTCGGACCAGGGTGTCGCCAACGGCATCGGGCATTTCGGCGCCTGGCTGTCCGACATCCTGTTCTTCCTGTTCGGCAAGCCGGCCTATCTATTCCCGATCATGCTGGGAGTCGCGTGCTTCGTGATGTTCCGCCAGCGCGATGACGAGGACGGGCGTACGCGTTTCAACACGGCGGTGCGCATCGGCGGCTTCACGCTGATGCTGTTCGCGAGCTGCGGACTGGCATCGCTGCACTGGAGTCCGGGTGCGCTGCGCGAGACCGCGGGTGGCGTCGTGGGGCAGTTCGTCGGCGTGGGGCTGGCGAACAACTTCAATTTCCTCGGCGCCACGCTGATCATGCTCACGGCGTGGATGGCCGGCGTGTCGCTGGCTTTCGGTGTCTCCTGGCTGACCATCGTCGATCGCATCGGGCTCGCGTTCTGGAGCGGCATCGGCTGGATCAAGGCGCGCCAGAGCAAGGCGCAGGACGTGGCCGTCGGGCTCGAAGCCAAGAAGGCGCGCGTCGAGGCCGCGAGGGTCGAAGAGAAGAAGGCCGCCGCGCGTCCGAAGCCGCGCATCGAAGCGCCGGCGCCCGTGGTCGAGAAGAGCGAGCGCGTCGAAAAGGAACGCCAGGTGCCCATGTTCGAGTCGGGCAAGGCCGGCGAGCTGCCGCCGCTGCAGCTGCTCGACGATCCACCGAAGCGCGAGTCGGGCTATTCGCAGGAAGCGCTCGAAGCCATGTCCCGCCTGGTCGAGCTCAAGCTCAAGGATTTCGGCGTCGAAGTCGAAGTCGTCGCCGTGCAGCCTGGCCCCGTGGTCACGCGTTTCGAGATGCGTCCCGCGCCAGGCGTCAAGGTCAGCCAGATCACCGGTCTCGCCAAGGACCTCGCGCGTTCGTTGTCGGCCATCTCCGTCCGCGTCGTCGAGGTGATTCCCGGCAAGTCCGTCATGGGACTCGAGATCCCGAACGAGAAGCGCGAGATCGTCACGCTGGGCGAGATCATCAAGTCGAAGTCGTACGACGAAGTGCAGTCGCCGCTGGCGCTGGCGCTCGGCAAGGACATCGGTGGCGCGCCGGTGACCGCGGACCTCGCCAAGATGCCGCACCTGCTCGTGGCGGGCACCACGGGCTCGGGCAAGTCCGTGGCCATCAACGCCATGATCCTGTCGCTGCTCTACAAGAGCACTGCCGAGCACGTGCGCCTCATCATGATCGACCCGAAGATGCTCGAGCTCTCGGTGTACGAGGGCATCCCGCATCTGCTCGCGCCCGTGGTCACGGACATGAAGCACGCGGCCAACGCGTTGCGCTGGTGCGTGGCGGAGATGGAACGGCGTTACCAGCTCATGTCCGCGCTGGGCGTGCGCAATATCTCGGGTTTCAACCGCAAGGTGAAGGACGCCACCGAAGCTGGCAAACCGATCCGCGACCCGGTCATGACGGCGATGGCCGCCAACGACCCCACGCTCGACCAGAGCAAGATCCAGGATCTCGTGCCGCTGCCGTACATCGTCGTCATCATCGACGAGCTCGCCGACATGATGATGATCGTCGGCAAGAAGGTCGAAGAGCTGATCGCGCGCCTCGCGCAGAAGGCGCGCGCCTCCGGCATCCACCTCGTGCTCGCCACGCAGCGTCCGTCGGTGGACGTGATCACCGGTCTCATCAAGGCGAACATCCCGACGCGCATCGCGTTCCAGGTGTCGGCGCGCGTCGATTCGCGCACCATCCTCGACCAGATGGGTGCGGAAGCGCTGCTCGGTCATGGCGACATGCTCTATCTTCCGGCCGGTACTTCGGTGCCGACGCGCGTGCACGGTGCTTTCGTGGCCGACGCCGAGGTGCATCGCGTCGTGGAAGCGCTCAAGAAAGCCGGCGCGCCAAACTACATCGAGGACATCCTCGACGGCCCGACCACGCCGCTGGCGGGCATCTCCGGCGAGCCCGCGGATCCGAACGCGGCCGATGCGGGCGGCGAGCAGGATGCGCTGTACGACGAAGCCGTGAAGATCGTCACCACCGAGCGCAAACCGTCGATCTCGTACGTGCAGCGGCGGCTCAAGATCGGCTACAACCGCGCCGCGCGCCTGCTCGAGAGCATGGAGAACGCCGGCGTCGTGGGTCCGCTGCAGCCGAATGGCGCGCGCGAAATCCTCGCCGCGGCGCCGGCAGGAAACGACTGACGTGCGCCTCACGGGACTCATCGCGCCGCTGTTCGCGCTGTTGCTGGCACAGACCGCGAGCGCGCTCGACGGCCAGACGCCGCTCGACTCCTACCTGTCGCAACTGAAGACGCTGCGTACCGAGTTCTCGCAGTCCGTCACCGACAGCAAGGGCAGGAAGGTGCAGGGTGCCACTGGCAAGCTCACCATCGTGCGGCCCGGCAAATTCCGCTGGGAGCTAACGCCGACGGGGTCGAACGGGGGTGCGGCGTCGCCGCAGCTCATGGTGGCCGACGGCAAGAACCTCTGGTTCTACGATCGCGATCTCGATCAGGTCTCGGTGAAGCCTTCCGCCTCGGCTCTCACCGCCACTCCCGCGGGCCTGCTGGCTGGCGATAGCGACGTGCGCCAGTGGTTCACGGTGTCGGGCGCCGGCAAGCGTGAGGGTCTCGACTGGGTGAAGGTGGTGCCCAAACAAGGTGACGCGGACATCCGCGAAGCGCAGCTCGCCTTCGACAAGACCGATCTGCGGCGCATGGTCCTCAAGGACAAGCTGGGCCAGACCGTGCAACTCGATTTCCTGAAGAGCGAGCGCAATCCCGTGGTGCCGGACACCGACGTGCAGTTTGCGCCGCCGCCCGGCGCGGATGTGATCGGCACACCCACGCCGTGAAGCCCGCGATAATGAAGCTGTGGTGGGGGCTGGGCGTGGTGCTGGTCGGCGTCGCCATCTACTACTGCCTGATACCCGCTGACGAGATACCCGGCGCCTTCGACTTCAACGACAAGCTCAATCACGTGCTCGGCCACGCATCACTGGCTATCTACTTCGCCGGCCTCGTGCCCCGGCATTCCTGGTGGAAAATTTTCGTCTTCCTGCTGGTGCTGGGCACCGGCATCGAGTTCGCCCAGTACTACATGAATCTCGGCCGGCAAGGCGACGTTCGCGACGTCATCGCCAATTGCACGGGCGCGGGACTGGGCCTGCTGCTGGCATGGCTGGGTCTGTCGCGCTGGACGCAATGGGCGGCCCGGCTCACGGGGCAGCAGGTCACGCAATGAAGCCGGGCGCGCGCGGCTCGCAACCCGACCTGCTGCGCGACGCGCCGGTGGATGACCGGCTGCGTCCTCTCGCCGACCGCATGCGGCCCCGCAACCTCGACGAGTTCGTCGGCCAGCAGCAGGTGGTCGCCGCCGGCAAGCCGCTGCGCCAGGCGCTCGAGCGTGGCCAGCTGCATTCGCTCATCCTCTGGGGGCCTCCGGGTACGGGCAAAACCACGCTCGCGAGGTTGATCTCGCGGCACGCCGACGCGGAATTCCAGCAGCTCTCGGCCGTGATGGCCGGCGTGAAGGACATCCGCGAAGCCGTCGAGCAGGCCAAGCTCGTTCGCGCCGAGCGCGGCCGCCGCACGGTGCTGTTCCTCGACGAAGTGCACCGCTTCAACAAGTCGCAGCAGGACACCTTTCTGCCGTACGTCGAGGATGGCACGCTGACTTTCATCGGCGCCACGACGGAGAACCCTTCATTCGAGCTCAACAGCGCGTTGCTGTCGCGCGCGCGCGTGTACGTGCTGCGATCGCTGACCGTCGACGACATCGTCAAGGTCCTGCGCCGCGCACTCGAAGACAAGGAGCGCGGGCTCGGCGCTCGCAACCTCGAGATCGAGGACCCGGCGCTGATCGCGCTCGCCCATGGCGGTGACGGCGACGCGCGCCGCGCGCTCGGCATGCTCGAAGTGGTGGCGGACCTCGCGGAAGAACATGACGGCCGCTCGCTGATCACGCTCGAGCAGGTGCGTGAAGTGGCTGCGGGTGGCCGCCGCCGCTTCGACAAGGGCGGCGAGCAGTTCTACGATCAGATCTCGGCGCTCCACAAGGCCGTGCGCGGCACCGACCCCGACGGGGCGCTCTACTGGTTCGCGCGCATGCTGGATGGCGGCTGCGACCCGCACTACCTGGCGAGGCGCATCGTGCGCATGGCCATCGAAGACATCGGCCTCGCCGATCCGCGCGCGCACCAGATCACGCTCGACGCCTGGGCCACCTACGACCGGCTCGGCAGTCCCGAGGGCGAGCTCGCGCTCGCCAATGCGCTGGTGTTCCTCGCCGTCGCTCCCAAGAGCAACGCCGTATACGTGGCCATGGGCGAAGCGCGCGCCGACGTCGAGCAGTTCGGCACGCTCGACGTGCCGCTGCGTTTCCGCAATGCGCCCACGAAGCTCATGAAGGAGCTCGGCTACGGCAAGGAATACCAGTACGCGCACGACGCCCCGGGCGCTTACGTGAAAGGCGAGCGCTATCTACCCGACGAGATGCCGGACCGGCGCTACTACCGCCCTGTCCCGCGCGGCCTGGAGATCAAGATCGGCGAGGCACTCGCGCGCTTGCGCGCGGAAGACGGACCACAGCGCCTGCGCGCGGACGAAGCGTCATCCGACAACCCCGGGCCCGAGGACAAGAACAAGGACGGCGACGGGTGAGCTGGCTATTCGTTGCGATCGGCGGGGCACTGGGCAGCATGACGCGCTACGGGTTCTCGCGCCTGTGGCCCATGACGCCCGGCGGTTTCCCGGTGCCCACGCTCACCGTGAACCTCATCGGCAGCTTCGCCATCGGGCTCCTGTACATGTGGTTCAGCGCCCGTGCCGGACTCGGGAATGACGGCGCGCGGCTGTTCTGGCTGACCGGCGTGCTGGGCGGGTACACCACCTATTCCGCGTTCGCGCTCGAATCGACGCTGCTCGGTTTATCGCTGACGGGCGTGGCGTACGTGCTGGTCACGACCGTGGGCTGCATCGGTCTCGCGTGGCTGGGCAGGCTGGTCGGCGCTGCGCTGATCGCGCACGCCTGATGTCCGAGCCTGAAAAGGGGACAGATTTATTTGTGCCGGATTCAATGTGGCGCAAATAGATCTGTCCCCTTTAAGGCCGAGGGAGTCTTTCGGCATTTACTGCGTCGTTGCCTGGCACGTCGCTCTGATCCCGTCGATTCTCATCGTGATCGGGGCGCACGCGCTGTTTTCCCAGGCCGGTGTCGACGTGAGCCCGCTGCAGAGGCCCGCCGTGGACATGCAGACCCGCAACCTGTGGATCGCAACCGTGGTGTCGCCGGTCACGGAGACGCTCGTGCTCGGCGCGGTGCTGCGCCTGCTGGAATTCGTGACCAAGAACCGGCAATGGCTGGCGTTGCTCTCGGCGCTGGCCTGGGGCGGCGCGCATGCCTGGTTCCATCCCATGTGGTTCTTCGGCACCGTGTGGAGCTTCTACGTGTTCTCGCGCGGCTGGCTTGCGTGGCGGCCGGTTTCATACAAACATGCGTTCGGCGCGGCAGCCCTGCCGCACGCGCTCGTGAATTCTTCGGCGCTGCTGATTCAGCATTTCGCGCGAAGTTAGACAGGTCTCTCACAAACAACGGGGTATCCGTGCTCGATCCCAAGCAGTTGCGTTCCGACGCCGCCGCCGTCGCCGCCAATCTTGCCCGCCGGGGCTTTCAGCTCGATGTGGCCGCGTTCAACGCGCTCGACGAGCGCCGCAAGTCCGCGCAGATCGAATCGGACCGCGTGCGCGCGGAACGCAATGCCAACGCCAAGGCCGTCGGCATCGCGAAGGGAAGGAAGGAAGACGCCACCGCGCTGCTCGCGCGCGCCGAGGAGCTCACACGCCAGCTCGAGGCCAGCGACGCGGCCATCAACTCGGTGCAGGCCGAGCTCGATGCGTGGCAGCTCGGGTTGCCGAACATGCTGCACGAGTCCGTACCGGAGGGCCGCGACGAATCCGCGAACCGTGAAGTGCGGCGGTGGGGCGAGCCTCGCAAGTTCGATTTCAAGCCGAAGGATCACGTGGAGCTCGGCGAGAAGCTTGGCGGTCTCGATTTCGAAGGCGCGGCGAAGATTTCCGGCGCGAGATTCGCCGTGCTGACGGGCGGCATCGCCCGCCTGCACCGTGCGCTGGCGCAGTTCATGCTCGACCTGCACACGGGCGAACATGGGTACACCGAAGCCTACGTACCGTATCTCGTCCTCGGGCCGGCGCTGCAGGGCACGGGCCAGTTGCCCAAGTTCGAGCAGGATCTTTTTCGCGTGCAGGGGGAGCAGGGCTTCTACCTGATCCCTACGGCCGAAGTGCCGGTGACCAACCTGGTGCGCGATTCCATCATCGAGGCGAAAGACCTGCCCAAGAAATTCGTCGCGCACACGCCATGCTTCCGCTCCGAGGCTGGCGCGGCTGGCAAGGACACGCGTGGTCTCATCCGCCAGCACCAATTCGAGAAGGTCGAGCTCGTGCACATCACGAAGCCCGCGGACTCATATGCGGCGCTCGAGGAGCTCACGGGCAACGCCGAGAAGGTATTGCAGAAGCTCGGCCTGCCGCACCGCGTGGTTGCGCTGTGCGCCGGCGACATCGGCTTCGGGAGCGCCAAGACCTACGACATCGAGGTCTGGCTGCCCGGCCAGGAGAAGTACCGCGAGATTTCGTCGTGCAGCAACTGCGAGGCCTTCCAGGCGCGGCGCATGCAGGCGCGCTGGCGAAATCCCGATACCGGCAAGCCGGAGCCGCTGCACACGCTCAATGGTTCCGGCGTGGCCGTGGGTCGCGCGCTGGTGGCGGTGCTCGAGAACTATCAGAACGCCGATGGCAGCATCACGGTGCCGGACGCGCTGCGTTCGTACATGGGCGGCGCCGCCCGGATCTGACCGCGGCCGCGATGAAAAAAGGGACGCATCTTGCGATGCGTCCCTGAAGGCGAGGGCCGGGGAGGCCCCCGACGGTTGGTCTAGAACGTCCCGGAGGTCGTGCTCGCGGTGCCTCCGCTCGTGTAGGCCACCGTCCAGGTATCACCCGAAGTCGGATGCAGGGTGCCATTGCCGCTGGTCTGCACGGCGAACGTGCGGCCCGTGGACGCCGGCAGCGTCTGCCCCGCGTTAAGCGTGAACGTGTACGTGATGGCGGATGTCGTGCTGCTGCTGGCCTGGGTCATCTGGCCACCCACCGTGTTGTATTGCCCGGAGTAGCTCACACCGGCCGTCCGTTGCACGACCACGGTGACCGTCATCGCGGTGATGGGCGCGGTGTTCGCCACCTGCAGCTGCAGCTCGTTGAACCACGGGCTGTTGGTGGCCACGACCGGCGTCGCGGTGAGCGTGCCCGATGTCCCACCCGTGACCGTCAGCGCGACCGTGGTGCTGCGCGTGGTCGTGCCCGAGGTCGCCGTGAGCGTCACGGTGGCGGCACCCAGCGTCGCCGAGCCCGACGCGGTGAATGTCGCAGTCACCGAATTGCCCGTCGTGCCGGTCGACGGATTGAACGTCACCGTCACGCCGCCAGGCAGCCCGCTCGCGCTCATCGTCACTGCACCGGTGAAGTTGGTGCGGTTGATCGCGATGGTCGAGCTGCCGCTGGCGCCGCGCGCCACCGACAAACTACCGGGCGACGAGGCGACCGTGAAGTCGCTGCTCACCGTGCCGGTCACGGTCAGCGAAACCGTGGTGGAACGCGACAGCGAACCCGACGTGGCCGTGAGCGTCACCGTCGCGGCGCCCAGTGTGGCCGTGCTGGCCGCGGTGAACGTGGCCGTCACGGCGTTGCCCGTGGTGGCCGCGGACGGGTTGAACGCAACCGTGACACCGCTCGGCAGTCCGCTTGCGCTCATCGCCACCGCACCCGTGAAGTTGGTACGACTGATGGCCACGGACGTGCTGCCACTCGCACCGCGCGCCACGGACAAGGTGCCGGGCGATGCCCCGACGCTGTAGTCCTGCGTCACCGCCTGGGTGGTGCCGTTGACCGCAGTGCTCGCGGACGATTGCTTGCCGGACGCATCCAGCGCGCGCACGGTGTACGCATACGTGGTGCTGGCGGCGAGCCCGGTGTCGTTGAACGTGAGCCCGCTCGGAGTGCCGACCACCGTGGCGCCGCGCAGCACCTGGTACCCGGTCACGCCGACGTCGTCGGTCGACGCATCCCAGGCCAGCGCGACGCTCGACGAGGTGGTGCCCGTCACGCGCAGATTGGCGGGAGTGGTCGGCGGCGACTGGTCCTGCGTGCCACCGCCCGGTTCGTTGCCGAACACGCGCACGCCGTTGTCGTACAACGGGATGCGTTGCACCAGCGCGGGGGTACCACCGGGTGTCGTGTTCACGCCGGTGATCGACCAGTCATTGCTCGGATCCCAGGCGCCCGAGCTCGCGATGCGGAACTGCACTTCCTTCTTGAAGTTGGATTGTCCGCCCGGGTAGATCTTCGTGCCCACGCAGCTGATGTTCACGTAGTAGACGCTGCCAGCGTGCTGCGTCGGGCCCGACGGCGCAGAGCACTGGTTGTAGTTCGCCGTCACCGTGATCTGGCTCGGGCTCACGCCCGATTCCAGCGTGAAGTAATAGCGGAACGAGAGCTTGTCGCCCATGCGCGCCGGCCATCCCGAGGTGTTGTTCACCAGCGCCTTTATTTCGGTGAAGTTAGAGCCCGTGGCATTGATGGCCGCTTCCACGTACATCTCGTTGCCGACCACGGCTTCCGGCTGCGGGAAGTTGGCGAGCGGCGTGCCGCCGTATTCCTGCGCGAGCCGGGCGAGCGCACCGGTGAAGCCGGCGTTGTAGTCGGTCGCGACCTCGTTGCTCGTGTAGTTGGAGCGATCGTCGGTGTAGGCGTCGTTGGCGGAGGACGGCCCGCCGACCAGCGCGCCATACAAGGTGTGGCGGCTGGTCACCGGCGAGGTGATCTGGTCCGTCCATGAACCGTGGGCCGTGCGGTGGTGCGGGTTTTTCGGCGGATTCACGCCGAAGCCCACCACGAAGCTGGCATTGCGCGGATTCTGTCCGAGCGCGTAGTCGATCTGGCGCTTGGCGAAATCGTGGTAGCGCGATTTCAGCGTGGCATCCGTGATCGCATCCGAGTACACCAGCGCGGCGAATGCCGTGTTGGCCGCGTAACGCAACGAACCCCACTGGTCGAGCACGGCCTGGCCGCCAGGGCTGTAATTGACGCGCGTGCCGTCGGCGCCGAGCGCCGTGCCGCCCACGGTCCACCAGTTGAGCCAGCGCTGCGCATCGTCGTGGTACTGGGCCGCGCCGGTGAGTTTCGCGAGGAGCACGTACGCACCGTACGACTTGTCGTCCCAGGCGATGGTCCACTTGTACGATTTGATCGAGGTCTGCTGCTGGTTTGAAAGGTTCGCGTAGTAGCTCTGCGCCTTGTCGAGATACGCCGTCTCGTTGGTCGCGCGATACAGCCAGAGGGCGCCCCAGACGAGCTCGTCGTTGTAGCCGCTCCACGAGTTGTAATACCCCGCCGCATCGGTGATGCAGTCCGAGTACTTGCCGCGATATGTGTCGGCGAACGTGTAGAGCTGGCGTGCGTGCGACAGCAGCGTGTTCGCGTACGTCGCATCGGTGGTCCGGAATGCGATGGACGCCGCTGCCAGTGCCGCCGCCGTCTCACCCGCAAGGTCCGAGCCCGGGCAGGCCGTGGTGATGCGATAGGCCGGGCGCGCCATCTGCATGACTTCGGCGGGTCCCCACCACGCGTGGTCCTGGCCGCCATTGCCCACCTGCCCGTAGAGCACGTTGGCCGATGGATGCGCCTTGATGAAGTAGTCGGTCGCCCAGCGCAGTTGGTCGAGCGCGGTGGTCAACTGCCCCGTGGATACATACGCCGACCGGTAGTCGACGATGCCCCAAGCGAGCATGGTGGCGGATGCCGCCATGGGCAGGCCGAACTTCACGTGGTCGCCGGCGTCGTACCAGCCACCCGTGAGGTCTACGCCGACGTCCGAGCCGTCCAACAGTCCGGAGTCGCCGCGCCAATTCACGCGGTTGTTGGGTGGCAGGTCGCCCGAGCGTTGGGCCTCGTAGAAGAACAGTGATTTCTGCAGCGCTTCACCGTAGTTGAAGGTCTGCGCGAAGGCGGGCGTGAGCATCGCCCCGGAAAGAAAGACCCAGGAAAGAAACAAGATAGATGCCGCGCGGACGCGGCCGAGCCTGTTGAACATGTCGTCCCCCTGTGTTGTGAAACGGGGGATCGCGATGAAGACAGCGATCAGACGAGTTTGCTAGGAAAGGCGCTGCATCCATGTGCCACGATCCCGGCATCGGTGGCGTATCCATGCCACCAAGGCCCGCGAAGCTTCATTCCGCGTGTGCGCGCTGTCAAGGATGGGAAACCGCAATGTCGCGATCGCGACATCGACGCGGACAGTCAGGACAGGGTTGTAAGCCGTGGATGTCCGTTAGCGGCCATTGGCCGCCTCACTCGCGGGCGGAGACCAGCACGCGAAACCCGAGCGCCACCATCGCGGCGCCGAAGGCCCGGTCGATCCAGTGGCGCACGGCTAACAGCCGGTCGCGGATCACGCGATGCGCGAACACGGTGGCCACCAGCGAGAACCACAGCCACTGCAGCAGCATGATCCACGCGCCGTAGGCGAGCAGCGTCGGCACCGGCAGCCCGGGCGACAGCACCACGGTGAACAGCGCGAGGAAGTAGATAGGTGCCTTGGGGTTGAAGGCGTTGCAGAGGAAACCGCCGAGCACCTGGCGCGACGCGGACGATGGCAGCTCGCCGCGCGCCTCGACGATGCCGCCCGCGTCCTTGTGCGCACGTAGTCCCTTCACGCCGAGCCACAGCAGGTAAGCGCCGCCGACCAGCTTGATGACCGTCATCCAGTGCACCGAATGCGCGATCACCGCGGCGAGCCCCGCGGCCGAGTACACGATGTGGATGGCGAGACCCAGCGCGATGCCCGCGCTCGCCAGGAGGCCGGCCTTGCGACCCTGCACCAGCGATTGCCGGGTGACATAGGCGAAGTCCGGGCCCGGCGACGCCGCCGCCAGCAGATGCACCACCGTGATGACCGCAAAACCGTGCCAGAAGCTCATGAGCGAGTTGTACCCAACAGGGTGCCAACGCGCCAGTGGCCCCCGGGGCGGAGGGAGAATTTGCGGCCAATGCTGGACCAGCCCAGCCGTTTCCAGTACGTTTCGCGCGCGTGACCGGACCCACGGAGAGGTGGCAGAGCGGTTGAATGCACCGGTCTTGAAAACCGGCGGCCCCTCACGGGGCCCGTGAGTTCGAATCTCACCCTCTCCGCCAGATCCTTGCAGTGGCCCGGACAGGACAGATATTCACCGCGCATCTGTCGGCCCCTTTCCTTGCAGCCTGCGGGTCTTAGCCTAACTACCCTCCGCGCGCGCGCCCCACCCATCAGCGTGTTCCCTGGCCATGAATTCAGCGGCGGCCCCGCATGCTGGGCAGCCGAGCCGGAGCTTCGTCGCGTACGAGGCCGCCTGACTTCGTCGGTCGGCATCCGCCCACGAGGATCGTCGCCAGCGTCGTACAATGGTGCGGCGCGTGCGGGCGTACGCTCGCGGCATGAAAGCCATACTCAGGGCCGCGTTCGCCGCGGCAGTTTCGGGCGCCCTCGTGGGTTACATGCTCAAGAAGCGGCTGTACGAAGCCAGGCTTGGACGGGCCTGAGCCGCAAGCCCGGGCATGCCGGGCGGTCGAAGAAACGGCTCATGAACATCTCCAGGAGCATCCTGCTGCTCGCGCTCGCGAGCATCAATAATGGCGCTCAGGCCGCCGAGGCCGAAAGCGCAGTTCCAGAGCCGCACACGTTCGTGCAGCAGGCCGCACAGACGAGTCTCACCGAGATCGAAGCCGCGAAAGTGGCGCTCGCTCGTTCGCAGGACCCCGGCATCCGCAGCTTTGCGCAGCGCATGGTCAAGGACCACGGCCAATCCAACATCGAGCTCGCATCGCTGGCCACGGTGAAGGGTATCGAGGCCCCGAAGGCGCTCGACGCCGAACACAAGGCAATGCTCGACGAAATCACGTCGAAGACCGGCGCGGATTTCGATCGCAGCTATTCCGAACACATGCAGATGGGCCATACCAAGGCGGTGGCCCTGTTCGAGGCCGCCGCGAATTCGCCCGATGCCGTGATCGCGAACTTCGCCAGGAAGACTCTGCCCACGCTGCGCGAGCATCGCCAGCTCGCGCAGAAGCTTGGCGGCGCGATGTCCAAGTCCCCCGACGTCGGCGGGCGTTGATCTCGATCCGGGGATCCCGCGGGTAGAATGCCCGCGATGTTGCGTACCCTTGCCGGTTTTTTCCTGCTGATCGCGGCCGCCGCGGCCTGTGCGCAATCGGAAGTGCGCGAGGACCAGGCGGTCGGCGATTCCATCAACTATGTGTTCGCCACCGACCTCGGCTCGGGGGTCTACGACCTGGGTGGGCGCACGCTGCAGATCTATCGCTTCACGTACAAGAAGGAGCTGCGCGAGGCCCGCCTCGAGTCGGAGGACCCGCCCACCGACCATCAGCTCGGTGCGAGATTCGTGCTGCCCGTGACGGCGGGCTTCTTCGACTTCAGCCCTGTCGACGTGATCACCAGTGGCCCGCCGACGCGCGTGGACAGCTTCAGCGTGGTGCCGGGCCTCGAGCTCGACTATCTACTGCCCGGCGGCTGGCACATCCTGCCGTATGCCCGCACCGGTTTCAGTGTCGCTTCCAGCAGCGTCGACGGCTGGTTGTACGGCGCCGGCATCCGCGCCGAACGGCGCGCGGATTTCCACGGCTGGGACGGGTTCGCACTCACCGACCTCGCCTACGCGGGTGTGAAATACCGGCATGACGCCCCCGGGGACCGGTTCGTCCGCCTGCGCCAGGGCTTCGACTTCACGCGCGGTGTCAAAGTGCGCGCACGCGGCCGCGAGCTCGAGCTCGGTGTCTACGCCATACTGGATGTCATCGGGGATCCGCCGACCGCGCCCGTGGCCAACGCGGAGCAGGCGCCGATGCAAGCCGAGTTCGGCATCACCTTCGCGTCGCGGCCGCGCATCAAGATCTGGCGTTTCGACATGCCACGGCTGGGCTTCGGCTATCGTTTGGCCGGCGAGCTCACCGCCTGGCGCCTCGTGATCGGCGCTCCGCTCTGAATCAGGCCGCCTTCGGCGCGTACTTCACGAAGTTCGCCATCTGCGCCTCCAGCGCCCGCTTGAACGCCGGGCGCGCCTCGCAACGTGCCTGCAGCGCCGCGAGGTTCGGGTAGTCGGCGACCACCTTCGTATCGCGCATGAATCTCAGCACCGTGGTCATGAGCAGGTCGGCCGCGGTGAAGCGGTCGACGAAATACTCGCGCGTGCCGAGACCGCGCGACAGGCCCTCGAGTCGTCCGCGCATGGTCTTCTCGGCGCTGGGGCGGCGTCCCTTGGACCATTCCTCGTTGGCGAAAAAGGTGTCGAGCGCGGTGTAATTGAGCACGTGGGGTTCCACCGAGTTGAGCGCGGCGAACATCCACTGCAGCACCTTGGCTCGGCCGGCTTGGTCCATCGGTAACAGGACAGGAGACCGTTGCGCGACGTGCATGACGATCGAGCCGCTCTCGAAGAGCGTGAGGTCGCCTTCGTGGTAGACGGGCACCTGGCCGAAGGGCTGCAACGCGCGGTACTCGGGCGTGTTGTTCTCGCCCGGCGCCAGGAGCTTCTGCTCGTATTCGACCCCGGCTTCTTCCAGTGCCCAGCGCACGCGCAGGTCGCGTACGAGGCCCTGGGCAAATGGTGGCACCCACTGGAAGGCGACGAGGGTGATCTTGCTCATGTGTTTCTCCTCATGCCGCGGACGGCTCGTGAAGTTGGAAGGTCTGCAATTGGGCGTCGAGCGCGCGCCGGAAAGCAGCGCGGGTTTCGCAGCGGTCGCGGTAGGCGCGCAGCGCTGGGTTCTGCGATATCAGCGCGGTATGACGCAGCGCGCGAAAGACCGTGATCATCACGATGTCCGCGGCGCTGAAGGGGCCCACGAGGTATTCGCGGGCGCCGAGGGCTTGCGCGAGGTCGTCCAGCCGATTCCGCAGCGACTTCTCGAGCTCGGGCCGGCGCTCGCGGCCCCAGGCCGTATCGGCGGCGAAGTGGTCGATGTCGCCGAGGGCGATCACGTCGGGGTCGATGGAGTTCATAGCGGCGAACATCCAGGCGCGCGCCTGTGCGCGCAGCGAGGGGTCCGCGGGCAGCAACCACGACGTCTCACCCAGGTGCTGCACGATGGCCGCGGATTCGAACAGCGTGAGCCCATCGATCTCCAGCACCGGCACCTTGCCGAAAGGTTGTTTGGCGCGGTAGGCCTCGCTCTCGCGATGCGCATCGTCGACGAGCCGCACCTCGTAGGTGGCGCCGATCTCCTCGAGTGCCCAGCGCACCGGGAGGTCGCGCACCTGGCCCTGGAACGTCGGCGGCACCCAGGGCATGGTGATGAGCGTGTACATCAGATCTTGCCCGCCTGGCAGGCTTCGTCGAGATGCTGCAGTCCACTGGTCCAGCCGCGCGTGTGCGAGGCGATCTCGGCGGCCGGCAACTGTTCGTGCGTGACGATGACTTCGGTTCTACGATCGATGGCGCGGAAGTCCACGGTAACGAGGGTCTCGGCGCCGGCGAGCGGCGAGGCCCAGGTGAATACCAGGCGGCGAGGGCGATCGATCAGCTTGTAGACGCCGCGGTGCGAAATCGGCCCCTTCTCGCCGTACATGATCACTTCGTATTCACCGCCAACGCGCGGATCGGTACGTGCTTCCGATCGCTGGATGGTGCCGGGACGCATCCATTCGGCCAGAGCCTCGGGATCGAGCCAGGCGTCGAACAGGTCGTCAGCCGGCGCGGCGATTGTGCGACGGACGACGACGGCGGCCGGGGCCAGCGAGGGGTGGGTGGCGGCGTTCATTTGCGGTTCCTGTTCTTGCGGGTGACGTAGGCGTCGAGGGAGGCGAGGCGGCCTTCCCAGAAGCGCCGATATTTCTCGATCCACAATTGGGCCTCGGCGAGCGGCCCTGCGTTAAGCGACAGCACATGGTCGCGTCCGACCACCGAGCGGCGCAACAGGCCGGCACGTTCGAGCATGCGGATGTGCTTGGAGATCGAGTTGAGTGAAATGGGAAAGTCGCCTGCGATCTCGGTGACGCGCGCGTCGGAATCCGTGAGGCGGGCAAGAATCGCGCGCCGCGTCGGGTCGCAGAGTGCGTTGAAGACATCGTCGAGCGGATCCATACGTTCACCCATATGGGTGAATATAGGTGGATCGGGATGGCCGAGTCAATGTCTTTGCGGGTATGGTTCGCTCCATGCCCGAACACATCGAAGAAACCGACGGCGACGATGCCGAAGACACCGCGCTGTTGAACGAAATGGCGCGCGACGCCCGTGCGTACATCGAGGCCTTCGACTGGTGCCCACCTATCGAGGAGGTGTCATTGGGATATGGGGTAGGCGGGGTTCTCGCGCTGTTCCAATTCGAGTTCGCGCACGCCATCGAAGGTACGGATGACAGCGAACTGTGGGTGGTCGTAGGCGACATTCCAAGCGCGTACTTCATCTACGAAGGCAATGAGGACAAGGCCGTCGCGCTCGAGTGCTATTGCGCGCTGATGGAGGAGTGGGCCCTCGCGGCCCGGGACGGCGAGCCGGTCGATGAGTGCTTCCCGGTCGAAGCCGAGCCGACCAGCGAGAACGCGGAGGCGCTGCTCTCGCGTGTCGCCTTCATTCGCAACGAGCTGCGGCCCGAGGCGAATCTCTAGATATCGATTTCGATGCTCACCGGGCAGTGGTCACTGCCCAGGACGTCGGCGTGGATCTGCGCCTTCTTCACTTTCTTCTTCAGTGATTCCGATACCAGGATGTAGTCGATCCTCCATCCCACGTTGCGCGCACGTGAGTTCGCGAAGTGCGACCACCACGAGTAGTGACCATTGCCCTTGGTGAACATGCGGAAGGTGTCCACGAACCCGGCATCGACGAAATTCTGGAAACCTTCGCGCTCCTCGTCCGTGAAACCCTTCTTGCCCCTGTTGGGCTTGGGGTTCGCGAGATCGTCCTCGGTGTGCGCGACGTTCAGGTCGCCGCAGAAGATCACCGGCTTCTTCTTCTCGAGTTGCTTGCAATAGGCGAGGAACGCGGGGTCCCAATGCTTGTGCCGCAGGGGCACTCGTGACAGGTCGTCCTTGGCATTGGGCGTGTACACCGTGACGGCATGGAACTTCGCGAATTCGGCGGTGATGACCCGCCCTTCATTCGACGAGTCGCGCTTGAGCTCATCGGCGAAGGTGTACTTCTTCGCGAACGCATCCGGAAACCCGTTGGTCACCTTGATGGGCTCCTCCTTCGAGAAGATAGCCGTGCCCGAGTAGCCTTTCTTCTCCGCCGAGTTCCAATATTCGCGGTAGTCCGCGAGATCGACCTCGGCCTGACCCTCCGCGGCCTTGGTTTCCTGCAGACACAGGATGTCGGGCTTGTGAGCCGCGATGAATTTCTGGAAGGTGCCTTTCTTGACGACAGCGCGGATGCCGTTGACGTTCCATGAATAGAATTTCATGACGGCATTGTATAGTTGGTTGCTATTCCGAAGAGAAGAAATGGGCCTGGGAGGGCGAAACAATGCCGCTGCAATACCGCATCGAGGGTTCGGATCTGCAATACGTCGAGATGGTCCTGGCGCCCGGCGAATCCGCCGTGGGCGAGCCCGGCGCAATGATGTACGCGGATGCAGGCGTGAGCATCGATACCCGGATGGGGGACGGCAGCGACGCGGGTTTCGGCGAGCGCCTGGCCGCGGGCTTCAAACGCAGCATGACGGGCGAGAACTTCTTCACCTCGATCTTCACGAACAACGGTCAGCGCCCGCTGCGCGTCGCTTTCGCGGCGCCGTCGCCCGGCAAGATCATCGCCGTCGATCTCGCGAGCGTGGGTGGCACGCTCATCTGCCAGAAGGGCGCGTTCCTCGGCGGAACCAAGGGCATCAAGCTCGGCCTCGCGTTCAAGAAGCGGCTGCGTGCCGGGTTCTTCGGCGGCGAAGGCTTCATCATGCAGAAGCTCACGGGTAACGGCACGGTGTTCATCCACGCGAGCGGCACCCTCGCGCCACTCGAGCTGCGCGCCGGCGAAGAGCTCAAGGTCGACACAGGCTGTCTCGCGGCGTTGCAGAGCACCGTCAACTACGACGTGAAATACGTCGGCAGCCTCAAGACCTCGGTGCTGGGCGGCGAAGGGCTGTTCCTCGCGTCGCTCAAGGGGCCCGGCACCGTGTGGCTGCAGAGCCTGCCCATCCAGCGCTTGCGCGCGACGCTGGTCGGCGGCGTGCAGTCGCGCGGCGTGGGACCCAAGATCTGGTACTTCCTCGTGGTCATCTTCATCGTCATCGCCACCATCATGGGCGAGCAGACATGATCGAGGTGACGGGCCTGTTGCACGGGCCCGATCTGCCGGCTTCGGGAGTACCGACGCAGCTGCAGTTCCGCGGTGACTTCCTGCGCGTGACGAGGGCGGACGGCACCCTCGAGGACATCGCGGCGCAGTCGCTCGACGTCAGCGTCACGGGCTTCAACGAAGACACGCTGCAGCTGAGCTGGGAGCGCGCGGGCCACACCCACGCAGTGACGGTGAGCGACCCCTCGGCGACGCGCGCCCTGGTCGAGAGCGCCCCCGCGGGGTTTGCGCCGAAGCTCGCGCGCGGGCACTCGACCGTCAACTACCACCGCCGCAAGTGGAACTCCGTCATCGGCGTGCTCGCGGGCCTGGCGCTGCTGGTGCTCGTCGGCTGGTGGCAGAGCGATCGCATCACCGCGTGGATCGCCGGCCGCGTCTCGATGGAGACCGAGGTCAGCATCGGCGAACGCGCGCTCGCGCAACTCGAGCGAGAACACGAGCTCACGCAGGACGGCGTGGCCGCGAAAGCCATCGCCGACATCGGCGCACGCCTCACCAAGGGTTCTAAGTACGAGTACCGCTGGTACCTGAGCGATGACGAGGAAGTGAATGCCTACGCGCTGCCCGGCGGCATCGTGGTGGTGAACAAGGGCATGATCGACGAGGTCGAGAATGCCGAGGAGCTCGCGGGCGTACTGGCGCACGAGGTGCAGCACATCGAGCATCGCCACACGCTGCAACAGATGATCGCCTCGGCCGGCTGGGCCGCGACGCTCGCCGTGGTGCTGGGCGACGTCAGCGCGATCACGGCCATCGTGATCCACCAGCTCGGCAACCTGCGCAACAGCCGAAAGCTCGAAGCCGAGGCGGATACCGAGGGCATGAAAGCGCTGGCGCGCGCCGGCATCCCGCTCGATGGCATGGCGACCTTGTTCCGCAGGCTGCAGGCAGACGAGAAAAAGCGCGGCGGCGAAGGGCCGGCGCTGCTTTCGTCGCATCCGGCTACCGAGGAGCGCATCGCCGACCTCGAGCAGCTCGCGGTCACGCTCCGGTGTGACTGCCGGCCATTGGGTATCGACTGGTCGGCGGTGCGGGCCGCCGCCGCCAAGTGAGGGCGAGAACATGAGCAACATCACCGGTGGCTGCCTGTGCGGCCAGGTCCGATTCGAACTGACGGCCAAGCCCATCGCCATGCGCCTTTGTTGGTGCCGCGACTGTCAGTACTTCGCCGCCGGCAATGCGACGGTCAACGTGGTATTCCCGAGCGAAGCGCTGCAGGTGCGAGGCGAGCTGCGCGACTACCAGAGCGTGGCCGACAGCGGCAACAGGATGCACCGGCGTTTCTGCCCGACCTGCGGCACGCCGGTGTTCAGCGCCGCGGAGTCACGGCCGCACCTGGTCATCGTGCGCAATGGTGCGCTGGATGACACCGCGCTGCTGAAACCCAGCGCCACGATCTGGACGGAGTCGGCGCCCGAATGGGCCTGGATCGACGAGTCCCACCCGAGTCACAAGGGTCAGCCGCCACCCGTGGCGTGAACGGCGTCCTGAGATGCCTTGCTCGACATCGGCATGTTCAAGGCGGCCAATGCCCGTAGGTGGTTAGAGTCGCGCACGTGAGAAATTGCCGAGTCGTGACAGAGATCCTTTCGTCACGAAAGGAGTCGCGATGAATTACGGGCCACTCGGATTCGCGGACTATCTACGCAGGAACGCCATGGCGACGGAATCCGCAACGGTGCGTGCGGCGCGCGCGGCCCAGCCCGAGGCGGCGCCGGTGAACCTGCTCCGGGTGATTTCCGGGCCGCTCCACACCGATCGGGTGAACCGTTCGGCGGACGCGCACGCCGTGAGCGTCTACGAGGCGGTGGCCATGAACCCACCCGGCCAGCCGCGTTCCCAGGCCCGGGTGAGCATTTCCGTGACGTCTTCCGAGCGCTCGCTGGTCATGGTGTTGTCCTCGCACCAGCCCGTGCAATGGCGCCTGTCGGTGGCGTCGGGCGCGGACGTCCGCGCGCTGCTGCTCTCCGGTTTTGGCCACTCGACGGTCACGGGTGCGCAAGGTGTCGCCGTGCATCGCATCGGTGGGTTCTATGCCTTCAGGCGCGGCTCGGTGGAATATCGCCATCTCGAGAGCGAAGTCAGGCGCTGCACCGGCCATGCGATCGGGCATTTCCAGAGCCTGCCGGTAGGCGACTCGCTGGTGCTATAGCTGCGACCTCAGCAGAAGCGCCAGTCGTTCGTTGATGCGCCGGCCGAATTTGCGGTGGCGCCACTTGCCCAAGGCCATGCGCCGTGACTTCTCGATGTCCGCGTCGATGAGCCGCACCTGCTCGCGCGCCAGGTCTTCGCTGAACACGTTGAGGTTGGCCTCGTCGTTGAGCCGAAACGACCGGTCGTCGAAATTGGCCGAACCCACCGAGCTCCACAGTCCGTCGATGACCATGACCTTGCAGTGCATCATCGTTGGCTGGTACTCGAAGATCTGTATGCCGCACTCGAGCAGCGAACCGTAGAGACCTTGCGCCGCCCAGCGCCCGACACGCGCATCGGTGTGCCGGCCGGGTACCACGATGCGCACCCGCACGCCGCGGCGCGCGGCTGAGCACAGCGCCTCGACGGTGAGATTGTCGGGCACGAAGTACGCGTTCTCGATGTCGATCGATGTCTTGGCCGCCGTGAGCGCCAGCAGCACCATGAGATGCATGCTCTCGGATCCGCCCACGGGCGAGCTGCCGAACATCTGCGCTTCCATGTCGCCGCAGGTCGCGAGCTTGGGGAAGTAGTCGGCGCCATGCAGCACGCGGCCGGTAGCCTTGATCCAGTTGTCGACGAAGACTGCCTGCATCTGCGCGACCACGGGTCCTTCGGCCTTGAAGTGGGTTTCACGCCAGGGCGGCAGACCCTCGAGGCCATGCTTCCATTCGACGCCCATGCCGACGCCACCGGTGAAGCCGACTTTGCCATCGACGATGAGCAGCTTGCGGTGCGTGCGATTGTTGATGCGGCCCAGGTGATACCAGGATGGCGGGTGGTAGACGTGCAGCTCGCAGCCCGCCGTGCGCGCCGCCTGCAACAACGACTGGTTCATGGTGCGCGAGCCGAGCCAGTCGAGAAGCATGTGCACCTGGACGCCGCGCCGCGCGGCGTTCGACAGCTCTTCGACGAACTGCGCACCGACGCTGTCGCGGAACACGAAGGTTTCGAAGGTGATGTTGTTCTGCGCCGTGCGGATGGCGTTCAGCATGGCGGAGTAGATCTGGTCGCCATTCACGAGCGAAGTCACGCGATTGCCACTGACCAGCGGCGGCCCCAGCAGGATGCCGAGCGCGCGGCGAAAATCCGCATCGCCGCTGGTGTACAGCCGGCGCGGGCGATAGAGCAGCCGTTTCTCGGTAGTGCGCAGGTTTGCGCCCACAGCGAGCACCAGCGCGGCGACCAGCAACGTCGAGAGTACGGCGACCAGCATCAGGTAGCGGACGTGGCGGTGAAATCGTTCACGTGTTCATAGTCCTTCGCCGTCCGGCACTTCCGCAAGCGCCGCGCGTGTGGTCGCGGGTTGTTTGGCCCACGCTCAGTATTCTCGTGACGATACTCATCACGAATTCGGGCGCGCCGCCACCGAATCCGCGTCGTTGCCGGTCTTCGCCACCTCACCGGGGCGGCGCAGGCGCTTCAATGATTTCGGATGCCAGAAATCATTGGGCGTGAGGAAATCGCGCACGGTCTTCCAGGATGGCTGGTATTGCGCGGCCACCTTCACGGCTACGAGCGCGGGTGTGGCCAGCAACATTCCCGGAATCCCCCAGAACCCGTAGCCGAACCACACGGCGAGAAGCACCACCAGGGCATTCACTTCGAATCGCCGGCCCACGGTGAGCGGCTGCACGATCTGCCCTTCGATGAGATGCAGCACCAGGAACGCTCCCGGCACCACCATCGCCTGGCCGATCTTCGGAAACGTCAGCAGCGCCGCGACGGCGATGATGAAGAATGCGGCGATGGGTCCGAGGTAGGGCACGAAATTGAACAGGCATGCCATCACGCCCCAGAGGATGGCGTTGGGCATGCCCAGTGCATACATGGTGAGCGCGGTCGCGAGGCCGAGCCCGACGTTGATGAGCGCCACGGTACCGAAGTAGCGTCCCACCTCGACGCGGATGGCCTCGGTGAGCTTGAGCGCCTTGCCGTTGGCTTCGCTGCCGGAAAGCGACGCGCCCATGCGCGCCAGCAGCGGTGGGCCGCCCAGCAGGAAGAACAGCGTGAGGGGCACCACGGTGAGCGCTTCGATGAAATTCTTGGTGAGGGCGATGGCCGTGCTCTCGCCCGCGACCGGCGTGACGATGGCGGGCTTGCCGCTAACTACCGCGCCGCCCTGCGTGAGCTGCCCGGCGCGCTGCGCCAGCGAGTCGACGCGCTCGAACATCTCGCGCAGCGGCTGCAGCCGCGGGTCGATCTTGCGTAGCGTCTGCGGCGCACGCGACAGCCACTCGGTGGCGGGTGACCACACGCTGACGATGGCGAACGCGGCGGTGGCGAAGACCACGCACATCACGATGGCGACCGCGAAGCCGCGGCGGATGCGCCAGCGGCACAGGCGGTCCACGGCCGGCGTCAGCAGCAATGCGAGGAACAGCGCCATCGCGACCGGGATGCACACATCCTGGGCGAAGTAGAGGATCACTCCGAGGCCCATGATGGCCACGAGCCATACGGCTTTGACCAGCTTGGGATCCGGCGGCGTTTCGTTGGTTTTGAGCGCGGTCTGCACCTCCGAAATGTCGGTGAAGCGCTGACACGAAAGAAGGTTCGTTCGCCCAAGATCGCGCGGGCCAACCACTCGCGGTGGCGTCGGTGGATTCCGACTTTCGGCCGGGAAAGCGGGAACTACCGTCGGAAAATTCCTGTCACACTGCCTCAATGAAGGGGCGACGCACAGCGGCGATGCTCTGCGTGCTCCTCGGGCATGCGCTCGTCGTATTCATGCTCATCAACCTCACGCGCTCGCCAGAGCGGCGTGCCGCCGAGTCTCAGGCCGGATACCCCAGCTTCGCCAGCGAGCCGATCTACCTGGAGACCGCGCTCGATGGTGGTGAGTCCTATGACCAGGGCGAATTCTTCCGCCGTAACGAACGCAGCATGTCGACGCAGCTCGCGCCGCCATCGATGTCATCCGGTTCACTCGCGGCAGGTGCCGCGGGCGAAGAGGGCGCCAGTTCTTCCCCCGGCTTCGTCGACTGGCCGAAGGAAGGTCACGATGCCGCCGCGCGCGTGCTTGCGCGCGAAGCCGAATCGCAGCGAGTGGCGAAATTGTTCGCCGGGCCGCAGGGCACCTGGGCTTCGCTCACCAAGCGCCAGCAGTCGGAGCTCAATCACTTCCGCTGGAAGCCCGGCGTCGATGGACTCGAGCGCGACGAAAAGGGCAACACACTCTGGCACGTGAGCGAGGGCTGCACCCTGGTCAACTTCTCGATCATCTCCTGCGCGCTTGGCAAGAAGCCGCCGGCCTACGGCGACATGTTCAAGGACATGCGGCTGTACTTCGACGAGCAGCGGCGCCCGGCAACCAACGAGGGCAACGGCCGCGAGCCGGAATCGATGCGGCCGCCGAAGTGGTCGAAGCCGCTCGAGTAGCGGCTCAGCGCGCCTTGTCGCGGAACGCCTTGCCGCCCTTGTAAGAGCCCTTGGCGCCGGCGGCCTTGCCGGTGAACTTCTTCTTGAACCCGTCCTTCTTGAAGCCGGGGCCGTCCTTTTTGAAGCCGCTCTTGAAGCCTTCCTTCTTGAACCCGGGTTTGAAGCCTTCTTTCTTGAAGCCCTCCTTCTTGAAGAAGGGCTTGTCGCCAGGGGGACGTTCGGACCGCTCGGGCCGCTCCGCGCCTTCGCGTGGTGGCTCCCGGAACTCGGCGGGCAGGCGGGCGCTGTCGTCGCGCGAGAAGCGCGGCGTACCCGCGTACGACTTGCCACCGCCTTCGCTCGAACGATACGGGCGCTTGCCGCCCTCTGATGACGGATACGGGCGCTTGCCGCCCTCTGATGACGGATGCGGGCGCTTGCCGCCCTCGCGCTCGAACCGATTGCCACCGCCGGTGTAGGGGCGACGCTCGCCGCGCTCCTCGGCCATGCGATCGGGCCGGCGCGACTGGCCGCTGAACTTCGGCTTGTCAGGCTTGGTGTCCACGCGCGTGATGCGAATCTCCTCGCCACGGATGCGCGTTTTCTGCAGCTGGCCCACCACTTCGTCGGGCAGCGTGGGCAGGTCCACGAAGCTGTGATCCTCGCGGATGTCGATGTGGCCGATGCGTTTGCCCTCGATACCGGCTTCGTTGGCGATCGCGCCGACGATGTTTCCGGGCAGCACGCCATGAGCGTGGCCCACAGCGATACGGTAGGTGGACGTGGGCGCGTCGCTTGCGATGGAAGCGGGCTTGTGCTCGACCGCTTCGTCTTTCTTGGTGAGCAGCAGCGGCGTGGTTCCCTGCATCAGGCTCGCCAGAGCCGCGGCGATCTCGATCGCCGGAATGTTGGCTTCGGATTCGATCTGCTCGAGCAGCGGCTGAAAATCCTTGCCGGCCCCCGACAGCACGGCCTCGGTGACCCTCTCCTTGAATTTGACCAGGCGCAGCTGGTTCACGTCCGCGACCGTCGGCATCTTCATTTCTTCGATGCGCTGCTGGGTGACGCGCTCGATGACGCGCAGCATGTTCCGCTCGCGTGGGCTCACGAACAGGATGGCATCACCCGTGCGGCCGGCGCGCCCCGTGCGGCCGATGCGATGGATATAGGTTTCTGAGTCGTACGGGATGTCGTAGTTGATGACGTGCGAAATGCGCTCGACGTCGAGGCCGCGCGCGGCGACGTCGGTGGCGATCACGATGTCGATCTTGCCGTCCTTGAGTCGCTGCACGGTCTGCTCGCGCGAGCGCTGTTCCATGTCGCCGTTCAGCGCGGAAGCCCCGAAGCCGCGGGCTTCGAGGCGGTTCGCGAGTTCGACGGTCTCTATCTTGGTGCGCACGAACACCAGCACGGCGTCGAACTTCTCGGCTTCGAGCAAGCGCGTGAGCGCGTCGAGCTTGTGCAGCCCGCTCACCAGCCAGACGCGCTGGCGGATTTTCGGCGCGGCTTCACCGCGCGCCTTGACCACGATCTCGCGCGGGTCACGCATGTGTTCCTGCGCGATGCGGCGGATGGCATGCGGCAGCGTCGCCGTGAACAGCGAGACCTGCTTGTCTTCCGGCGTCTGCTGGAACAGCGCCTCGATGGCATCGACGAAGCCCATCTGCAACATCTCGTCGCCTTCGTCGAGCACCAGGAACTTGAGCTGACTGAGATCCAGCGCGCCGCTCTGCACGTGATCGATGAGTCGGCCGGGCGTACCGACGATGACGTGCACGCCACGCTTCAGTCCCTTGAGCTGGGGCGTATAACTCTGGCCGCCGTAAATGGGCAGAACATGGAAGCCGGGAAGCTTGGCCGCGTATTTCTGGAAGGCCTCGGCCACCTGGATCGCCAGCTCGCGCGTGGGCGTGAGCACCAGCGCCTGCGGCGCGTGCTGTGCGAGATCGATCTTCGACAGGATGGGCAGCGCGAACGCCGCGGTCTTGCCGGTGCCCGTGGAGGCCTGCCCCAGCAGGTCTCTGCCTTCGAGAAGGAGCGGGATGGTCTGCGCCTGGATGGGCGAGGGCGCCTCGTAACCGATATCGATGAGCGCGGCGACGACGGCAGGGTGCAGGCCGAGGTCGGCGAAAGTCGGGGTGCTGGATTCGTTCATGGTCTCGTGCGGAGGCCGGTCGGCCTCGATGGGGGCTGAGAGCCCGCGGGTTCATGCCGGGCGGTTGCCCGGGGGCGCGAACTCTACGCGAAATCCGGCGCTTATGCCGAGATCCCGAGGGCCGGTTTATGTCAGCGGGCTACCTGCATCTACTGAGCCTGCGCCAGGCCCGCGGGCAGGTCGTCGCGCTCCACTTCCTGCCAGTCCTGGTCCCAGGCCTCCACCTCGTACCGCCGCGTCATGGGGAAACTGGCCGGACGCAGGTACTCGAAGCGCTTGTCGTAATCCACCTTGGTGGCATAGCGCGGCTCGGTCTCGGAAAGAGTGCCCGCGGTCAGGCTGCCGTAGATGACCAGCGTAGCGTCGCCGCTGCGGCCGCGGTCCGTGAGCTCTATATAGAAGCGGCGTCGCGCGAAGATGGCGCCGTGCACCGTGAGGTCGCCAGGGCCGGTCACTTCGGGTGCGGCGATGCACACGTCGCGGCCCGCGATGAGCGCGAGGAAGTCGCGCGACAGCACCGTTTGCCGCGGGTCCTTGACGTACACCAGGTCGTCCTCGATCTCGATGTCATTGGGCGTGTAGACCGTGAACAGGCCCGCGACCGTGCCGCGCACGTAGAGCTTGGCGCCTTTTTCACCGATGAGATATCGCGGCTCCTGGCTCGACTCTTCGCGATGCAGCTCGCCTTCGCCGTTGGCATTGCGCCATGCATAGCTGCCGTCGGAGTTGAAGATGATGCGTGTGTCGTCGCTGAACACGCGGCGCGTCTTCTCGTTGCCGCCGGTGACCACGTCGGGCATGTCACGCGGCAAGACCACCTTCTCGGTCTTGGTCTCGTAGCCGCCCTGGAACACTTCCTTGTCGCGCCGTCGGTTGAAGCCACCGTAGGTGAGCGTGGACGCGGAGGTGGTCACCTTGCCGAAGAAGCGCGGCGAGGCGTCCTTGGTCGCGACGAACGAGAACTCCGAATTGCTGTGGAATCGGCCGTCGATGACGTCATCGTGCAGCGCGATGTTGCGGTCCCAGTTGTTGATGAGCTGCGTGAAGTGCGAGAAGGCCAGGCGCTTGAGGCTGAGGTGCGTCTTCATGCGCTTGCCGTCCTTGTCGGTCATGACCTCGGCGACCACCTGTTCTATCCCGGTGCTGTCGGGCGCGGGCTGGCGCATGACGCGCGCGGAATATTGTTTGCCGTCCTCCTGCCACGTGAGCTCGGTGTCCGTCATGTTGGTGTCGAGCAGTTTTTGCGCGAGGTGCTCGACGTTGCGCGTGAGCATCTGCTTCTCGGGCTGCGGGATCTCCGCAATGGCGGCCTTGACGCTGGGCTCGGTGACCAGCGGCACCACGTCGCTCGAAGGCGCGGTGGTCGCCAGTACCGCGCCGACTTCGGCCGGAGTCTCGAACCGCGCTTCGGTTTCCTCGGTCACTTCGGCGTCGGGCGTCACTTCCCTGACAGGCATGGCGCTCGTCACGGTCTCGGCATCGACCGTCTGCTCCGAAGTGCCGGGGTCATCGAGCACTTCCTTGACGGGTTCCGGCGCGGGCTTCGGCAGCGCGGCGTCAGTGAACTCGGGGTCGTTGGGACCGTCGCGCGATACGAGCTGTACGGAGAGCTCGGGCACGTCCGCATCGTCCTCGCCCGACGAATACATGGCGCTGCCGATGATGAGGAACACCGCGAGGTGCAGCGTCGCGGAAATGCCGAGACCGGAGGAGACCGCGCGATGCGGACGGAACGAAGTCCAAAAGGCCACCGACGTCCGTTGCACGACGAACGCTGCGTCTCGATACGCAATTGCGTACACGGGTGTGAACACCCGAGACCTCCGAGATTCTCCCTGGGCTTATCTTGCTCCCGCCGCCTCAATTGGTCACGGGTTTTGCGCTCGGATCGCCGCTGGGTGGCGGCGCATGGTCGCTCGCCGCCGGCGTTCCCAGGATCTCGGTGAGCACCGGTTTCAGGGCATCGGCCCATAGCTGGTACGCCTTGACGGTCAGATGCAGGCCGTCGTTGGCCATTCCTTCGCGCAAATGTCCATCCGGCAGGGCCATTTTCTCGTTGAAGTTTATGTAACGCACGGATTTGCCGTCGGCCAGCCGCGCTATCTGCCGATTCGCGTCATCGATGATGGGCATGACGTCGAGATTGTCGTCTCGGGGTGTGATGCCCGTGATGATCAACGTGGCTTTCGGCGCCCGCTGACGCAACTCGCGGACCACCGCCGACACGCCGCGGGCCACATCGGCGGCGCGCGCCCCGGCGTCGCCCACGGGCGATGCACGGCCGACATTGTTAGTACCGGCCATGAGCACGATGACTTTCGGGTTCACGCCATCGAGCTCGCCATTCTTCAGGCGCCAGAGCATGTTCTGCGTCTTGTCGCCGCCCCAGCCGAAGTCCGCGGCATTCCAGCCCGTGAAGTTCTGTTTCCAGTTGGCGAAGAGATCCGCGTACTGGGGGTCGCTCGTGCCCCAGCGCCGCGTGATGGAATCGCCCATGAAGTACACGTCGATGGTGCCGGCCTTGCGTTTGACCAGCAGTTCCTCGTGCGCCTTCATCGAGTTCGCGTCGGTGCGCGGCAGCGGCTGGTCCGCGGGTTCGATCGGCGGACGTCCCTTCACCAGCGCGTTGAGCCAGCGCGTCGACGCATCGTTCCACGGCTTCGACTGCTCGGGTGTCGCCAGGTGGTTGTGCGGCGACTCGGGCATGGGCGCCACTTCCTTCGGCCCCTGGAGCTGGTTGAACGCAGCCCAGATGCCTACCGGCGGGGTGGCTGTGTCGATGTAACCCATGGCGACCAGGGACGGCACCCTGATACGCGCGGCGCAATTGGCAGTGTCGAAATACTGTGCCGTCTCGAGCACCTTGGCGTCGTTGGGATCCCAGAACGGATAGCCGGTGCGCCGCCCATGCGCGGTGCCATTGACGTCGGCGCCCGCGGGCACGTTCACCAGCATGTGCGTCACCTTCGGGTGCAGGCCCGCGGTGCAGAGGCTTTGCTGCCCTCCCATGCTAGTGCCCATGACGACGAGGGTCCTGCCATCCCAATCCGGCCGGCTGGCGAGGTAGTCCACGGCGCGCAAATCGGCGAGATACATGTAGAGGAAGTAATTCCTGTCGCGGTTGCGGGTCTCGATGGTGTTGTATTCCTTGAGCTCCTTCGGCAACGCGTCGTAGTACTCCGTCGACTGGTCGGGCATGACGTCGTGCGGCTCGATGTTCACCGCCAGCCAGCCTTCGGCCGCGCGGTCCGTGACCCAGGACTTCTGCAATGGATAGGGCGGACTCGCCCACTGCAGGATCACGAGACCGGGATACTTCTTCTTGTGGGTCGCATCCGCGGGCTTCGCGACCTGGCCCCAGACATGTTTGCCATCGAGGTGGTCCATCTCGAGGATGGCGAAATCCACGCCGTCTTTCTCACTGGGCTTGTTCGTGAGCCGCGGGTTCGCAGGCACCTTGCGCAGCGCCTTGATCTTGGCCGTCCAGAACGCGTCGAAATCCTTGGGCGCCGGGATCGAAGGCGCGATCTTCCCGGCCTCGACGACCGCCCCGAGTGCCTTGGGTTTCGCATCTTTCGTGTTCTCGGTGACCTCGACGTACACCATGCCGGGCTCGTCGAGCTTCACCTCGATCTTCGAAGGCGCGCCAGGTTTGATGACGCCGCGACCGATCTCGTCGAGGTTGTTCTTGCGGATCACGTAGCTCGCGCCCGGCGCGGTCCACGGCAAGGTCATGTTCCAGCCCACGGTGTCACCAAGCGCGTACATGCTGTTGGCGTGGTATGGCACGTAGCTAGTTCCGGCGTGTTCGTCTGCGAACGCCAGCCGCGCGATCAGCAACGGTGCCAGCCATGAAAGTCGTTGAAGCTTCATATCTCTCTCGTAGGTCTGATCGGACGCACCCCGATTCTGGGACATTTCTGGCAACGCGCGCCATACTCCCAGCACAATGGCAGTGGAGCCCGCATGCGAATCGCTGTCCTGCTTCCCGTGATTCTTTGTGCGGCGACACTCGTCGCCCCCGGGCGGGCCCTGGCGTCCGGACCCCGGTATCAGGTTGCATTCACCAGTTTCGCTCCGCTGGAGAGCGACTTGTTTCTTGCCGATGCCGATGGCAGTAACGAGCGGCCCTTCGCGTCGAGTCCGGCGCTCGAGTTCGACGCGTCATTTTCTTTTGATGGCCACTGGGTCGTCTTCAGTTCGACTCGCGACGGCTCCACGGATGTCTACCGGGTGCATCCCGATGGCACGGCGCTGGAGCGGCTGGTGGACGATCCTGCCTTCGACGCGCAAGCGGCTCTGTCGCCGAATGGCCGGACGCTGGCCTTCGTCTCCACTCGTTCAGGACAGGCGGATATCTGGCTGATGGACCTCTTATCGCGCAAGGCCCGTAACCTCACCCGAAACCAGGCAGGAGATTTCCGGCCCGCCTGGTCACCTGATGGCAAATGGCTGGCCTTTTCATCGGATCGGAATTCGAAGTCGCCGCACATTCCAGCCAACGACTTCGTGATTCGCCATTCCACGGAGATCTACATCATCAAGCCGGATGGTACGGGTCTGCGCGCACTCACGGCCGACGGCATGTACGCGGGCAGTCCCTCATGGTCCCCGGATGGCAAGAGTGTGGTGTTCCAGACAGCCAATCTCACGGAACTTCGCAAGCTCACCAGCATACGACGCGAGCCTGGAACGACTCAGCTGGAAGCCGTCGAGGTCGGCACTCACAAGCGGGTCGTATTGACGCGGGGCGAAGGGGAAAAGTTTTCCGCGCGATGGCTCAGGGACGGCCGTATCGGGTATGCGAATGGCTCCGTCAATGGCGGAATCGATTTCACCTCCGGCACGCCGGGTGCCCGCGGCGTCTTTCGGCATCCGGATTGGACGCGAAACGGCAGACGCCTGGTATTCGAGCGAGAGTCACTGGGCCAATGGCCGCCGCATCGCGACGCGGTGTCGCGCGATCCGGATTTCGCGCTGCTGCGCGTCGGCGTGTTTGCGTCCTATTCCCCCGATGGGACTCATCGCGTGAGCAATGATCAACCTGGAGCAGCGCGCCACAACTCCATCATGATGATGAACGCGGATGGCAGTTCCGTCAGACCGATATTCCGCCATGAAACCAAGAATGCGATGGGGCCTGCATGGTCACCCCAAGGTGACCGCATCGCCTTCTCGTTGGGACAGTTCTTCCAGGTTCTTCTGGGGCCGGCAATTGGCGACATCGCCGTGATCGATACGGAAGGCGGCGCATTGACGATCGTCACCGACGGCACGGCTAACTACGCGCTGCCCAGCTGGTCGCCCGATGGACGGCGCATTGCCTATCGTCGCGCGGGGCCGAATGGCAATGCGATCGAGATCATTGATGTCAGTACCCGCGTCCAGCGGGAGCTGGTTGCCGGGACGGCGCACTTCAACCAGCCCGCATGGTCGCCCGTGAGTGATCGCATCGTCTTCATGTCGGACATGGAAGGAGATTACGAGCTGTATGCCATCGACGCAGATGGCGGGAACCTGCAACGGCTCACGCATTCGCCGTTGCACGATGCGCATCCGTCATGGTCTGCGGACGGCCAATGGCTGGCATTTACCACGGGGCGAGGGGGCTTCAAGGATGAGACGCCACTACGCAATGGCAATCCGCAGGCCTATGGTGAGATCGCAGTCATGCGCGCGGACGGGACCGATGTCCGCATACTCACCGATGATGCATTTGAGGACGGCACGCCGGCCTGGGTTCCCTCGCATTGAGGGTCAGGTGGCGATGGGCGTTTTCGCCACTTTCTGTGCCTTGAGCACGAGCTCGGCGGCGAGCAGCGCCTGCTCCTGGTCCTGCGCGACGCTGGTACGGTTCACGATATCCGCCACGAATTGCGGACCGAACGGCAGCTCCACGTCCTTGCAATCGATGTAACGCGCCTGTTTCTTGTCGACGATGTACAGGTGGTTGCCGCCCGTGAGATTCGACGCCACGTTGATGTACTTGCGCAGCTCGATGTAGCCCTCGGTGCCGAGGATGAAGAGCCGGCCATCGCCCCAGGTTGACAGGCCGTCGGGCGTGAACCAGTCCACGCGCACGTAACCGGTGCCGCCATTTCCGGACATCACCATGTCGCCGAAGTCTTCGAACTTCGGATATTGCGGGTAGGCCACGTTACCGACCTGCGCCGCAACCACCTTCGCGCGCGTACTGTTGGTGTAGTAGAGGAACTGGTCGGCCTGGTGCGAACCGATGTCGCAGAGAATGCCGCCGTATCGCGCCTTGTCGAAGAACCACTCGGGGCGGCTCGGAATGTTCATGCGATGCGGCGCGAGGTTGACGGTCTGGATCACGCGCCCGATGGCGCCTTGCTTGACGAGCTCACCCGCGTACACCGCCGAGCGCACTTCGAGGCGCTCGGAATACATGATCGCGAACTTGCGGCCGGTTTCCTTCACCGCCTTGCGCACGTCCGCGAGTTGCTTGAGCGTGGTGATGCCCGGTTTGTCGGCGAGGTAGTCCTTGCCGGCCCGCATGCAGCGGATGCCGAGAGGCGCGCGCAGGTCGGGGATCGGCGCCCCGGCCACGAGCTGGATCGACTTGTCGTTCAGTATCTCCTCTTCGCTGGCGGCGAGCTTCACGTCGCCGAACTGCTTGCGGAACGCTTCGACCTGCTTGCCGTCGGTCGCGAAGAAAGAGACCAGCTCGCCGCCGCCGCGCTTGACCGCCGCGCACATACCGAAGATGTGCGCGTGGTCGAGTCCGATGGCCGCGAACCGGATGTGATGCTTCGGCGGCGTGGCGGGGGTGGTGTTGGCCGGCTCGACCGTGAAGGCGCCGGACTGCGCGAAGACCTCGGGCACCACCGCCGCGGACGAAATGGAACCGAGAATGCCAGCCAGACCTGCCTGTCGCAGGAACTCGCGCCGATCCTTGCCGCTCATCATCGACCCCCGGGGACGTTCGCGTTTGTTATCGCGAACATAGCGCAGGGGAGTGGGTGTTTAGAAGCAGCGGACGCCAGCCCACGGAGGTGAGCTGGCGCCGCGTCTAGTGCTTCAGCCTTTGCGAGCCAGCCGCCAGATGGCGATGGCGCTGAACAGCACGGTGTAACCCACGAGGCCGGCGAGCGCCATCGAGACAGGCTCGAGGGGCACCTTCGTGACGCCGGCCGCGTGCATGGCGAGCTGGTTCACGTGGAACTGCGGCCAGATGGGCGCCTGCCAGTACATCGACGGCTTCAGCGGGAAGAACAGGCCGGACAGGTAGCAGCCGGGTAGATAGACCAGGTTGGCCGCGCCCGCCGCCGCGGTGCCCTTGATCAGCGCGCCCATCATGAGCCCCATCGCGCAGAACGGGACGGAGCAGGCGATGAGCGTGAGGCTCACGCGCACGACGGCGCCCGCGTCGAGCGCCAGCTTCCCGGTCGCAACGGCGAGCATGACCACTGGCAGGTACGCGAGGAGGCCGAAGCCCACGCCGCAGGCGATCTTGGCCACGAGCCACGAGCCGGCGGGCGCGGGCTGCGCGCGCTTGAGCAGCATCAGCCCCATTTCGCGTTCCATGGCGAGCGACGTGCTCAATCCGAACAGCGCGGGCATGCTGATGCCCATGATCGAGAACGCCGAAAAGAAGAACAGGCCGGTCATCGGGTCCTTCGCGATCGCATCGCTGAAGAGCATCAGCGCGAACAACGCGTACAGCGCCACCGGCAGGATCATCACGGGGACGGCCAGCCCGGGATTGCGCATCAAGCGCAGTGCTTCGCAGCGGGTTTCCTCGAGATAGGCGCCGAGCACGCGCCGCGGGCCGGGTGCGCCGGCGAGAGTGTGATTCTTCAGGACCTGTGCGTTCATGCGGCCTCCCGTGTCAGTTCGTTGAATGCCTCGTTGAGCCCGGCCTGGCGCACCTCGAGCCGCGAGAGCGCGGAGTCCGCGCCGAGCAACCGGCGCACCACGCTTTCCGCGTCGGAGGCCGTGATCACCAGCCGGTCACGATCCACTTGCGCGTCGACGACGCCCGGCCACCGCCGCACGTCGTCCACAGGGAGTTTCGATACGCAGCTGATCTGCCGGCGCGCTACGAGCGCCCGCATGTCATCGACGCTGCCCGACGCGATCACCCGACCCTTGTTGATGACGGCGACCCGATCGGCCAGCGCCTCGGCTTCTTCCAGATAGTGCGTGGTCAGGACGATGGAACAGCCGGCCGCCAGCAGCGATCGCACGCTGCTCCACAGGGTTTCGCGCGCCTGGATGTCGAGGCCCACGCTGGGCTCGTCGAGGAACAAGACGCGCGGCTGGCCGCAGATGGCGAGGGCGAACTGCGCGAGGCGCTTCTGCCCGCCGGAAAGTTTGCCGTATGCCTTGTCGGCGAACGCACCGACGCCGGCGCGTCGCAGCGTTTCGTCGATGGGCAGCGGATCGGAGTAGTAGCTCGAGGCCAGGGCGACGAGCTCGCGCACGCGCAGCTCCCTGGGCAGCTCGACGTTCTGCATCATCACGCCGAGACCCTGGCGGCGCAGGATTTCCTGCGGGGCGCCGCCGAGCAGCCTCACTTCGCCCGAGTCGGCCTCGAAGAGCCCCAGCCACAACGAGATCGCCGTGGATTTTCCGGCACCGTTCGGACCGAGCACGGCGAGCAATTCACCGCTGCGAACCTGCAGGTCGATCGCGTTCAGCGCCGTGACCGCGCCGAACTTCTTGGTGATGCCACGCAGCTCGGCTACCGGTGATTCGCCTCCGCCGTCCCCGCGCGGCGGGGGCGCCAGCGGCGCAGGCGAGGCGGGCGGCGTCGGTACGAGGTCGCCACCGCGACGATGCCTGCGGCCGTTCAGCAACTGTCCGATGACCGTGGGCCGTACCAGCCAGTGGTAGCTGGCGAACAGCACGGCGAAGCTCGCGACCAGGATCAGCGGGAATTTCACGGCCCACGATAGCGGCCAGTGACCCACCCACACCTGAAGGGCGGCGACCACTGGAAGGTGCGCGAGGTAGATCCAGTACGAGGCGTCGGCGACATAGCGGCGCGCCGGGCTGTAGTTGGACAGGAAGCGCAGCGCGGCGCCGGTAAGGCCCAGCGCGAGGCCCCACGAAGCGACGCCGAACATCAGCGCGAAGCCCGACTTCGTCAATATTCCGCTCGCCATGAGCTCGAACGGATTCGCCGGGAAACCCGGCGGCGCCATCGGCGACGCGCGCAGGCTCAACAGCAGCCATGCGGCGGCCGCGGCGCCGACCACGAGATTCAGTACCCAGTACTTCGCGATCGAAGCCAGCGCCGAGCTCGATCGATGCACCAGCCAGCCGAAGCCAAACGCCACACCGTAGCCGACAACGGGTGCAATCTGCGGAACTAGTGTCATGTCCGGTGTGGGGATGCCCGCCCAGTAGAACCACATCGGCAGCGACATGAGTGCGAGCGCCACGGGGATGGCGAGCAGGAACACCACCAGCGGGATCCGCAGCGCGCTCGAGAGCATGGCTTCGACCGTGCAGCGGAATTTCTGCGCGCGGTCGACGCGCGCGACCAGCGAGCGCACGGTGAGCGTGATCACGTACAGCTGCAGCAGTTGATAGAGAAACCACAGGTGCGTCACGGGGAAGCTGCCGAAGGTCTTCGGCATTTCCGGCATCGGCGGAAGGTTGCCGTTGAAGACCTTGGTGATGCCCATCGTCCAGACGGCGCCGATGATCGGGTACAGCACCACCCAGCCCATGATCAGCGGCAGGCCGATGCGCACCAGGCGGTTCTTCCAGAATCCGCCCGTGCCCAGCTTCTGGTGCATGAGACGAGCGAAGAAACCCGCGATGAAGAAGAACAGCGTCATCCGGAACAGGTGCGCGACGAAAGCGGCGTCACTGAGAAATGGGCTGGGCGAGTTGTCGACCATGGCCCAGATGCCCGGTGGCCAACCGGGCATGAAAGAGAGCGCGGCGTGGAACGCCACGCCCAGCAGCAGGGCGAAGCCACGCACGGCGTCGAGCGCGTGCAGGCGTTGTTCGGTGGGTGAGTTCATTGTGGGTCCCTTATAAGAAGTCGCGGCGTCGCGAGACCGTGACCAGCGGCAGCACGACCGCGATGACGAGTACGATGAGTTCGACGATGAGAACGTTGAAAAAGGTGGTGTTCCAGACGGGCGTCGCGCCGAACATGTGTTCCCTGAGGCTGGGGAACAAGCCGACCGTGAACATGAACACGCTCACGCCCATGTTGGTCACGATGATGGTGCCGGTGACCAGCGCTTCGGATCGCGCATGCAGTGCGCCGCACAGCACGACGCAAAAATTGGCGAGCATGAAGAAACACAGCAGCAGGACGTAGGGCAGCAGTCCGTCGGGAACCTTCGCCGCGAGCAGCACCACGAGCACCGCGGACGCAGTCGCGGCCACCCACATGATCAGGAATGCCAGCAACAAGCCGAACAACTTCGCACGCACGTAATCCGCGATCGAGATGGGCAGGCTCAGCACGAACTGCAGTGACTGCTCCTTGCGCTCGTTCACCACGCCGTAGATGCCGAGCATCACGCCGAAGGCGATGACGGTCGTCAGCCAGGTCAGCGCGCCGATGTTGAAAGCACCGCCGCCGGCGGCGGCGAGGGCCACCGACGCCGCGGCCGTCACCGAGCCGCCACCGATGAACCAGCGGTTGACGTACAGCTCCTTGGCGATGAGCTTGCGCGTGACGACACTCATGGGCGCGACTCCCGGTGATGCATGACGTTCGCGACGAAGATCTCCTCGAGGTTCATGCGGTGCACGTTGCGGACCGCGTTGCCGAGACGCGCGAGCTGCAGCTCGCTGAACTGATCGGTGGTCAGCGTGTGGAAGTGGCCGTCGGAGGCGCGGCCCACGATATGCGGCAACTCGGGCAGCGCGGCGCCCTGCGGCAGCTGCACATCGATGCGCCGCCAGCGATCGAGGAAGCCTTCCTTGTCGCTGCTCGCCACCATTCGTCCGCGGTCGAGGAAGGTGATGCGATCGGAGATGCGCTCGACGTCCACGGTGTTGTGGGACGAGAAGAGGATGGAGCGGTTCTCGTCACGCAGCACGTCCATGAACTCGGTCAGCATCTCGTGGCGCGCCACGGGGTCGAGGCCCGTGGTCGGCTCGTCGAGGATCAGCAGGCGAGGGCGGCGCGCCAGCGCCAGCAGCAGCGCGGCCTTGATGTGTTCGCCTTGCGAGAGGCTGCGCGCGCCCTGCTCGGGGCGCAGGTTGAAACGCTTGACGAGCGTCGCCGCGTAGTCGGCGTCCCAGCCGGGGTAGATAGACGCGGCGAAGTTCATGTGCCAGCCGACCGTGGCGTTCGGCATGAGCCGCATGTCGGCGGACACGTAGCCGACGTCGCGCTTGGCGAATGCCTGGTTCTCGGGCATGCGGCAACCCAGCACGCGGATCTCGCCGATGTCCGGCGCGATCAGCCCCATGGCCAGGCGGATGGTCGTGCTCTTGCCGGCGCCGTTCGGCCCGACGAAGCCCATGACCTGGCCGGGCTCGAGATCCAGCGAGATGTCCTGCAGCGTGAAGAAGCGGTAGGCCTTGCTCACGCCGCGCATCTCGATGTGTTTGGTGACTGTCATTTCGTTTCCTTCATCGCGCGGCGCAAGCGCGCCGCCAGTTCTTCTGCGGAGAGACCCATCTGTTTCGCGATCGCGGCGGCCCCGGAAAGGTGTTCGTCGAGCTTCTGGTCCTGCAGCTCGCCGGCCAGCCCGTTCACATCAGCCACGAACGAACCCTTGCCGTGACGTGTGACGATCACTCCCTCGGTCTCGAGGTCGAGGTAGGCGCGCTTGATGGTGATGACGCTGACGTTGAGAGCGGCCGCAAGCGCCCGGATCGACGGGAGTTCCTTGCCAGCAGGCCAGTCGCGGGCGGCGATGCGCGCCCGGATCTGCTCCATGATCTGCAGATACATGGGGCGGGCGTCGGTCTGGCTGATGTATATGCCGCTGTACATACTGTGTATACAGTGTATACTCAGTTCCGGCGCGAATAACAGCCCCCGGGCAAAAGAATTTTACGGGTGCGTTTTGGCTAGCATGTCCGCATGGCAAAGAGATCACTCGTTTCCGCCACACGCATACGGGGGCTGGTGGCGCGCGAAGCGCCGCGGGTGCTCCTGTTACGACGCGGGCCGACCAGGCAGGTGGCGACGATCATGTGGCACACCGACAGCAACGAGTTCTACTTCGGGCAGTGGTTCAAGGGGCGCATCTACGAACACGTCAGCGACCTTTCGCCATCGGGCAAGCGGCTGATCTACCGAGCCGAGACCCATCGCGGGCCTTACAAACAATGGACGGCCATCAGCCGGCCGCCGTTCATCACCGCGTTGACGCTCTGGGCCGGAGGCGGCGCGTGGGGTGGAGGAGGGATCTTCGACAGCGAAACCCGCATCCGCCTGAACCATGGCAGTAGCAAGAGCAAGCCAGAAGACGGCTTCGCGGTGCCGCCCGGCGTGCAGGTTTCGACGTACGACGAATGGACGAACCCGAAGAAGCAATGGCCCTTGCAGCTCACCTTGTTCCAGCGCAACGAATGGGCGATTCAGCAGGCGGAGGTCGCCGCCTATTCGAAGGGTGGGAGGCGCGCCTGGAAGATCGAGACGCCGGAGATCCGCTGGAAGAGGCGTGGCAAGTGGATCCTGGAGTCGTCGGTAGTCAGATATGGCGGCCCTGGCGAACCGGGCACCGTGCGCCACTTTCGCATGCTGGACGACGATGGCGACTGCCGTCTCGATCTTGGCGAATGCGATTGGGCGGACTGGTCGTATGACGGCCGCCTGCTGTTCGCGCGCGATGGCTGCGTTTTCGACGCGCCCGTGTCGAAGGCGCGCGGTCCTGGTGGCGCAAATGAACGGCTCGACCTGCGCGCCATGAAGTTCGAAGCCATCGCCTCGCCGGAGGAAGCGAGGCGTTGGACGGGCGAGGTAGTGGGGAGGCGGATCAAATGAGCCTCGACAGAGCGCGCCCCGAAAAAAAGCCCCGATGCGTTGCGGTACGCATCGGGGCCCAGTAGCGACGAGAAGGGGCCCGTCGCGACATCCTTACATCAGTACTTCCAGCGCACCCCCAGCGCGAACGAGCGGCTGATCAGTGTGTTGCCGAAGTTGAACATGTCCGGACCGCCGGAATCCGCGAAGGCGTAGTACGACTTCTGGATCTCCTGCGTCAGGTTCACGGCATCGAACGACACAGCGAAGTTCTCGTTGAAGTCGTAGTTCAACTGGAAATCGAGGCTCTTCTCGGGCTGGCGCCAGATGCCGATCGGATTCGCGAACAGCCGAGCCTCGTTGTTGTTGAGGAAATCGTCACGCCACACGTACGAGAGACGGGCGCCGATGCCCGCGCGGTCGTAGGCCAGCGTCAGGTTGTACGAGGTATCGGAGACTCCGAAGAATTCCGTGATGTCCTCGCCGACCACGGTGCCCTGATCGTCGAAGCGCGGGATGTTCTGCGAGGAGTCGAGCTTCGTGAAGCTGCCCTGCAGACCCAGGCCGTTGAGCACGTTCGGCAGGTTGTCCGGGAAGTACAGGAAGCCGACTTCGAACCCATCGAGCTTGCCATCCGAGGCATTCACCGGACGCGTGACCTTGAAGCGATCCACGTTGAGACCGGTGCCCGGGATCACGAGATCCTGCACGAAGGGAACCACGAGACCATCGATCTCGCGCTTGAACCACGTGCCGAAGATCGCGGTGTCGTCGGAGAAGTAGTACTCGACCGTGAAGTCGTAGTTCTTGCCCTTGGCCGCGACGAGATCCGGATTGCCACCGGTGCCCGAGCCGTACCCCACGCCCGTCAGATCTTCGGTCAGCGTGAAGTTCGGGTTGAGGTCGCCGAAGCCCGGACGACGCAGCGTCTCGCCATAGTTGGCGCGCAGGCGGAACTGGTCGGTGATCTCGTAGCGCAAGGTCACCGAAGGCATGACGTCATCGACATCGGTCAGCGCGCGCGTTTCCGGACGGTCCGGGAGGACGAGATTGTTGAACTCGATGGGCGTCGACACCTTGACGTAGCGCAGTCCGGCGTTGCCGTAGAACTTGTCACCCAGCTTGAAGTCGGTCTGTAGATAGACCGAACCGGTGCGCTCCTCGACCTCGTACGAACGGACGATCGCGGGCCCGCCGGCCGGCTGGCCGTAGAGCGCGCGGACTTCATCGGCGTTGTCCTGGATCCAGTAGCCGTTCGCCACGAGCCAGCTTCCGGGGATGTAGCCCTTGCCGTCGAAGAAGTCATCGTTGTTCCACAGCATGCCTTCGGGCATCTGCGCGAGCGTGCGCGGTGCCGGCAGGAAGGGCGAGGGCGTGGTCACGGGCTGGCGGTGCAGCGCGTTGCGGTCGTCGTAGCGCACACCGAAACTCAGGCGCTGGAACGCATTGCCTTCGTCGAACTCGTAATCGCCGTCGACGGTCAGCGTCTGCGCACGGCCGAGGTCCTTGCCGGCGTTCTGGAAGAGCTGGCCCATGTTCCAGCGCGTGGCGTCGAGCATCTCCTCGTCATCGTTGAAGTGCCACGACGGGATGCCATTGCCGCTGTTGAAGTCGAGCGTGATCGAGGCGGGCACGCGTTCCGTGCGCACCGCGATGAAGTGCGACTCGAACTGGCTGCCCTGCACGGACAGATCCGCTTCGAGCTTGAACCTGTCGGTGAGCTGCCACTTGCCATTCAGCGCATAGACGAAAGTGTCCGTGTCCTGCTTGGTGGAGTCGCCGCTGTTGAAGCCGAACGGGAAGCCGACGGTGCGCGTCTTGATGAGGTTCGTGCCCTCGTACATCGTGATCGTCGATGCCGGGTTCGGGCCGAGCGAACCCCACCAGTCGGCGAAGGTGAAGTGCAGGTTGTTGAACATCTCCTCGCGATAGCCCTGGTAGAAGGCTTCGAAGGTGTACTCGGACTTGTCGTTCGGCGCGAACTGCAGCGCCACGTTGGCAGCGGGTCGCTTGCGGTCCGCCTCGAAGTCGCTGGCGAACAGTGCGTCGCGGGCCAACAGGTACGGGTAGTTCACGCCCGCGATGTTCAACGTCGAGCCGGGCGCGGTGTCGAGACCCCGGTCGGTGCCGGCCTCCCACAACTCGATCGTCGGCATGTCCGGCGCGCCGGGAGGATCGAACGGCGTGCCGCGGCAGTCGTTGTTGAAGATGCGCTCGAGCGGAATCCAGTTCGGATTGTTGGGCGGCGTGTTCGGGCAATCGTCACCCGCATTGCCGTAGCCGAGCGGGGCGTTGCTGGTGGCCGCGAACGGCACCAATGCACCGGCCGTGATGCTCTGGTCGCGGTAGCGCGTCTGGCCGAAGCTCACGTTGATCAACGCACCGAAGCGACCGTCCTCGCCATCCCAGGTGTTCGACACCAGGAAGCTCAGGTTCGGATCGGTTTCGCCGCGCTGCTCCTGCTGGATGGCGCGCGCGTTGAAGGACATCTGCAGCCCGTCATGGTCGAAAGGACGCCGGGTACGCACGTCGATCTGGCCGGCGAGGCCGGTCTCGATCTGGTCCGAGGCGCGCGTCTTGAAGACATCGATCTGCGAAATGAGGTTCGCCGGGATGTCCTGCAGCGCGAGGCTGCGGCCAACGCCCGTGAAGACGTTGCGCCCGTTCCACGTGGTCGTGATGTCGGGCAAACCGCGGATCACGATGCCGTCGGCTTCGCCACCGCCGCGGTTGGTGATCTGCACGCCGGTCACTCGTTGCAAGGCTTCGACGACGTTGTTGTCGGGCAGCTTGCCGATGTCCTCGGCGACGATGGATTCGATGACCTGGGTGTTCTCTTTCTTGTTCTCGAGACCTTTCGCCAGGGCCTCGCGCACGCCGGTGACCACGACGGTTTCCACTTCCTCGCTGCCGGCCGAAGCCTGCTGCGGGTTCGCGGTCTGTGCATGGGCCGTCTGTGAGTTTGAGATAGCCGAGATGGCCAGCGCCGCGAGCGACGCTGAGGTAAACCGAATGATTCCCGCCACTGTTATTCCCCCCGAAAAACGGACGACCTTTGCTTCCCGGGTCGTTTGCCGTTGGTTTATTACTCGGACAAATGCTACGAGCACGGCATCGGCGATTACAATGTCCGCCGTGTCATCGGTAGATGATCAGACGTGTATGTATGTCAGACCGGCGAAAAGGGCCCGGAAACTCCCGGGTCCGACGGTTTTGAATACCTGAGGCCGGTTTTTGTCATCGGAACGTATCGGAGAACACCCGTCAGCTTTTGGCGGACAATTCACGGGTATGGCGGCGTTGCAGAACGAAAAGAACCAGTCGGCGCAGCCGGCACCCCGCAAGGCGTTGCGGCTGCACGGGTCCATCGCCCGCGACATCGGGGTGCTCATCGTTACAGGTCGATACCGACCCGGCCACATTCTCGACGGTGAAGTCGAGGCGAGCTCGCAGCGTCGCGTGTCGCGCACGGCATATCGCGAGGCCATGCGCATCCTTTCCGCGAAGGGGCTGGTGCACAGCCGGCCACGCGTGGGGACGCGCGTGAGCGCGCTCGAGCAGTGGCATCTGCTCGATCCTGATGTCCTGTCATGGGCCTTCTCGGGGGAACCCGAGCCCGAAGTGCTGCACGGGCTGTTCGAGTTGCGGACCATCGTCGAGCCCGCGGCGGCCGCGCTCGCCGCCGCGCGTCGCGGCCAGAAGCATCTCGACATGATGCGCGCGGCGCTCGATGACATGGCGCGGCACACGTTGCATGTCGAAGCGGGGCGCCTCGCCGACCAGGCCTTTCACGCCGCTCTGCTCGCGGCCACGGGAAATCCTTTCGTCGTCTCGCTGACCAATGGCGTCACCGCGGCCGTGAGTGCGCTCACCGAATTCAAGCAGCGCATCGCGCCGCTCAAGCGCGACCCGGTGCCGGACCACCTGCGCGTGTACGACGCCATCGCCGCGAAGGATGCCGTGGCCGCTCGCGATGCGATGGCCGAGCTGATCCGGCTCGCCATCATGGATACACCGGTGAAAAAGCGCCCGAAACCCGCGTCCGGCCCGCGCGCCGTGCTGCAAACGCGCTGATCGCCATATCGGTTTTGGAATCCCTCGCGCCTTGTTCCGCGCGAACCCGCGCGGCTAGCATCGTTTTCACGTTCAAGAAGAAGGGGGTTCGATGAAATTTCCACGCAGGCGCAAGCGGCTGATAGGTCTCCTGTTGCTGGGAGCGACGGCCGCCATCGCCGGTTCGGTGTCCGCGCGCGCCGCCGGGTCGCCGGACGCCGTGCAGGTCAAGGTCACGATCCACGCGGACCAGCCGGGTGAGGTCATCAACCCGAACATCTATGGCCAGTTCGCCGAGCACCTCGGCGCCGGCATCTACGAAGGTGTCTGGGTGGGCGAGAAATCACCGATCGCGAACACCAACGGCTATCGCAACGACGTCATCGACGCGCTGAAGAACCTGCACGTGCCCGTGGTGCGCTGGCCCGGTGGCTGTTTCGCGGACGAGTATCACTGGCGCGATGGCATCGGTGATCGCGCCAAACGCCCGGTGAAAGTGAACACGCACTGGGGTGGCGTGGCCGAGACGAACGCTTTCGGCACGCACGAGTTCATGACGTTCGCGGAAATGATCGGCACCAAGGTCTACATCAGCGGCAACGTGGGGTCCGGCTCACCGCAGGAAATGGCCGACTGGATGGAGTACATGACCAGCGACACGGTCTCGACGCTCGCCAACGAGCGCCGCAAGAATGGCCGTGACAAGCCCTGGGAGGTGCACTACTTCGGCATCGGCAACGAGACCTGGGGCTGCGGCGGCAACATGACGCCGGAGTGGTACTCGAACCTGTTCCGTCAGTTCGCGACCTACGTGAAGGCGCCGCGCGGTCATCGTCCGAAGATCGTCGCGAGCGGCGGCAACGACGAGGGCACGGAGTGGGCTGAAGTACTCACGAAGAACGTGCATCGCGACATGGATGCGATCTCGCACCACTACTACACGATCCCCGGCAAGGAGTGGCGCAACAAGGGCAAGTCCATCGGCTTCCCCGAAGCGGAGTGGATCTCGACGCTGTCCCACACCATGCGCATCGACGAGTACATCACCAACAACGAGAAGATCCTCGACAAGAACGACCCTCAGGGAAAGGTGGCGTTCTACGTGGACGAGTGGGGCACCTGGTACGACCCGGAGCCAGGTCGCGAGCCCGGCTTCCTCTGGCAGCACAACACGCTGCGCGACGCGCTGGTGGCGGGTCTCAACTTCAACATCTTCCATCGTCACGCGAAGCGCGTGCAGATGACCAACATCGCGCAGATGGTGAACGTGCTGCAGGCCATGATCCTCACCGAGGGGCCGAAGATGGCGCTCACGCCTACCTACCACGTGTTCCAGATGTACATACCGTTCCAGGGCGCCACCTATCTGCCCACCGACATCACCACGCCCGATTACAAGCTCGGCGAGGAGTCGGTGCCCGCGGTGAGCGTCACCGCGGCGCGCGACACCAGCGGCAAGCTGCAATTCGCGCTGGTCAACCTGGATCCGAATCGTGAGGCCGTGGTCACCACGCAGATCGCCGGCGGATCGGCGACCCAGGCGCAGGGTCGCGTGTTGACGGCCAAGACCATGGATGCGCGCAACACCGTGCAGGCGCCCGAAGCCATCTATCCGGTCAAGATCAGCGCCGAGGTCAAGGGTTCGCAGCTGATTTTCCGGCTGCCGCCGAAATCGGTGAGCGTGCTGCGCCTGCAGTAGTGTGGCTGACGCGGCTCAGCGGACATGGGCGCTCAGTGGTCGGTTCCGGTTCTTTGCCTGGCGGCTTGTTTCTCCGCCGGCCCGGCTTTCGCGCAGGCGCCAACCGAGCCCGGACCCGGGTCGTCACTCGACGAGATCGTCGTCACCGGCGAATTCCCCGGACCGGGCATGTGGAAGGTCACCAGGTCTGGCGATACCTCGGGTCACGTTCTGTGGATCGTCGGCGATCCGTGGGTGCTGCCCAAGAGATGGCAGTGGCGCTCCAGGGACATCGAGGCCAAAGCCCGGAGCGCTCAGGCGATCCTGTTCGACTCGGCATTCAGCGTCACCCCGGACGAGAAGATAGGCCTGCTGCGTGGCCTGACGCTGGCGCCGGCCATCATCAAGGCGCGCCGCAATCCCGATGGCGCGACGCTTGCGGATCTGTTGCCGCCAGCGATGTACGCACGCTGGCTGGTGCAGAAAAAACTGTACCTGGGGCGGGAGAGCGGCGTCGAGAAGTGGCGACCCCTGTTCGCCGCCCAGAAGCTTCTCGATGCTGCGTTCGATGAACTGGATCTGCAGCGCGGCACGGTGTCCGGGGTGGTGCGCAAGCTCGCAACCCGGCAGAAAATCAAGGTCACGGTGCCGCTGCTCGAGTTCAAGTTCCAGCGGGCCGGGATCCGCGACCGCATCAAGGAGTTCGCGCGCGAATCGCTCGCCGATCAGGAGTGCTTGCGCGCCACGCTCGACCTGACCGAGGCGCTGGCGCGGCGCGACATCGAGAGTGCGCGCGCCAGGGCCTGGGCCACGGGTGACCTGGCGGCGTTGACGGCGCTGCCTGAGCTGCCCAACCCGGGCCTTCCATGCGCAACCGCGATCGCGAGCTCACAGGTAGCCCATGACCTGGTGCCGCCGGACATTCGTGAGCGACTGCTGGCGTTGTGGATGACGGCCGCCGAGACCAGTTTCGGGGCGAACGAAACCACGCTGGCGGTGGTGCCTTTCGCCAAGCTCACCAGGGCGGATGGCTATATCGACCGGCTGCGCGCGCGGGGCTATGCGGTGGACGCGCCAGAGTGAGATCAGTGGGGACGCGCGGCCTTGGCCACGTTCAGCGCTTCATGAACCATCATCGCCCACTTGCCGAAGCTGATGCGCATCTCGTGGGCGTTCGTCGAGCGGTTCGCGAGCCGCAGCTCGTTGAAGCCGTAGCGTTCGTCGCCGGCAAAGATGATCACGCGCGCCAGCAGCGAGTTCCGGCTGGCGTCGCGGATCTCACCCGTCACCTGCATCTTGACGGGACCGGGAGTGAAGGTGCGCTCGCCGGCGGTCTGCCCGGCATCCGGCGCCAGGATGTCGAGATCGACGATGCGCGGCGTCACCGTGAGCACGTCGGGCGCGGGCGCTTCCGCGAACTCATACGGCCCGCGTGTCACGAGCTCACGGGTGAACTCATCGCGAAAGAGCTTCACAGCTTCATTGCGGATGCGCGTGAACTCCCGGTCGTCCACGTCGGGGTGCTGCTCGCGCCAGTCTTTCTTGAATTCGACGGTGGGCGGCTCGAGCATGATGCGCTTGTACGGTGTGAAGTCCGCGCCCGGGTCCCGGTACACGCCGCCCGCCGCCCGTGAGGGCACGCGCACCAGTCCGTCATCGGTGCGTTCTTCGGGGATGCGCGTGTAGCCACAGCCGGCGAGCAGCGCCGCCAGCGCGACTAGCAACATCAGAGAACGCCCAGGCAGGTGAGCGCGCCTTGTCATTCCGGGGGCCGTCATGCGCGGGAATTCTGCGCCGGGTGTCGTGGGCAAGCTAGTCGGCCCGCCGGCACAGATCTTCACAAATGCCGCGGGCGCTCGATCCTGCCGCAAAACGATTACCTGGCGATGATCGGCGCACCGCTGCCGGACGATACCTACCCGATACCTTGGCGCTCTTGGACTTCCCGGCTCTTGCGATAGACTATCGCCACTTCGCCGGCGGTCCCCCGCAACTCCCGTCGGCCCAAAAAAAAATGAACCCACGTGTACTGCTGATCGCCGCGACTGCGGCTTCCTTGATCGTTTCCGCCTGTTCGAAGCAGCAGCAGGGTGGCCCTCAGGGCCCCATGCCGGTCGGTGTACTGGTAGTGCACGCAGAGCCTGTGCCCATCGTTCGCGAGGCGTCGGGCCGCTTGACGCCCACCAAGGCCTCCGACGTTCGTGCCCGCGTGCCCGGGGTGCTGCTCAAGCGCCTATATAAGGAGGGCAGCATGGTGAAAGAGGGCGACCCGCTGGTGCTCATAGACCCGGCGCCCTATCGCGCCGCGCTGGCACAGGCCACCGCGCAGTTCGAGCAGGCCGATGCCTCCGCCACCAACGCCAAGGTGGCTGCCAACCGCAATCGGGAGCTCGCCAAGCAGAACCTGGTGTCACGGATGCAGCTCGACGATGCCGAAGCGCTGGAGCGCTCCTCGGCGGCGCAGGTGTCCGCCGCGCGAGCCCAGGTGCAGACCGCCCGCATCAATCTCGGATACGCCACCATCACCGCCCCGATTTCGGGTCGCGCCAGCCAGCTTCGCGTGCTCGAAGGCACGTTGGTGGGCCAGGGCGAAGCCACGCTGCTGACCACCGTCGAGCAGATCGACCCGATGTACGTGTACTTCGACCAGCCCGCGACGGACTTCGAACGTCTGCAGCGCGCTTCGGTGGCCGGCGGCGTGACGCTGGCCCAAGGCAACCTGGCCACCATCAAGCTCAAGCGGCCCGATGGCACTCTCTATGACGAAACCGGCCAGCTCGATTTCTCCGACTACAGCGTGAACGCGACCACGGGGTCGGTGGCCTTCCGCGGCAAGGTCGCGAACCCGAGTCGTGCACTGCTGCCGGGCCTGTACGTGACCGTGCAGCTCACCGCCGGCACGCTCAACAAGGGCTTCAAGGTGCCGCAGCTCGCGGTGCTGCGCGATGGCCAGGGCCCGTATGTACTCGTCGCCGGCGCGGACGGCATGGTCGCGCAGAAGCGCGTCGAAACCGTCTCCGTGGTGGGCAGCGACTGGATCATCTCGAGCGGTCTTGCCGACGGAGACCAGGTCATCGTCGACCACCTGCAGATGGTGCAGCCGGGCATGCCCGTGAAGGCGACGCCGGCCGGCGCCGCGCCCGCACCGGGCGCCGCGCAGCCACCCGCGCCCGGACCCGAGCAGGACAAACCCGCCGGCCCGGCCGCGAACTAACCACCGCTTCGGGACACGGCCATGCCGCAATTTTTCATCGACCGCCCGGTATTCGCCTGGGTGATCGCCATCATCATCACCTTGGGCGGCGTGTTCGCGATGCGCGCGCTGCCGGCCGAGGCGTATCCAGACGTGGCGCCGCCGCAGGTGTCGATCCAGGCAAGCTACCCCGGCGCCAATGCCGATGTCGTCGAGCGCACGGTCATCCAGGTCATCGAGCAGCAGCTCACCGGCATCGACAACCTGATGTACTTCCAGGCGTCCTCGTCGAACGGCGCCGGCAGTGTCACGCTGTTCTTCGAGTCCGGCACCAACGCGGACACGGCGGCGGTGCAGACGCAGAATCGCGTCACGCTGGCGGAGCCCCGGCTGCCGCGCGATGTGGTGCTCAACGGCCTGCGCGTCCAGAAGGTGAACTCCGGCTTCCTCATGGCCGTGAGTTTGCGTTCCAAGGACAACAGCGTTCCTTCCGACGTGCTCAACAACATCGTCGCGGCGCAGGTGCTGGACCCTATCTCGCGCATACCGGGCGTGGGCCAGACCGAACAGTTCGGCGCCGAATACTCCATGCGCATCTGGCTGAACCCCGACAAGCTGCGGTCGTTCAAGATGAGCGCGGCCGACGTGCTCGCCAAGGTGCGCGGCCAGAACGTGCAATTCGCCACGGGCGCGCTGGGTGAGCAGCCCGCGGTCGACGGCCAGCAGGTGGTGGCGCCGGTATCAGCCGAGGCGCAGTTCAGCACCAAGGAAGAATTCGAGAACGTCATCCTGCGCACCGAGCCCAACGGCACCAGCGTGCGCTTGAAGGATGTGGCGCGGGTCCAGCTCGGCCTCAACAACTACGCGTTCGACGTGCGCCTCGACAATCAGCCCGTGGCGGGCTTCGGCGTGTTGCTGTCGCCGGGCGCCAACGCGCTCGAGGTGGCCAAGGCCGTCAAGCAGCGCATGGACGAACTCGCGCCGAGCTTCCCTCACGGCGTGGAGTGGTTCCTGCCGTTCGATGCCACCATTTTCATCAACGCCGCCATCCACGAAGTGGTGGTGACGCTCGGCATCGCCGTGGTCCTCGTATTCATCGTGATGCTGGTGTTCCTGCAGAGCTTCCGCGCCACGCTGATTCCGACGCTGGTGGTGCCGGTGGCGCTCATGGGCGCGTTCATCGGCATGGCGGTGTTCGGTTTCTCGATCAACCAGCTCACGTTGTTCGGCATGGTGCTGGCCATCGGCATCGTGGTGGACGACGCCATCGTGGTCATCGAGTCCGTCGAACGCATCATGCGCGAGGAGCATCTGCCTCCCAAGGAAGCCACGCGCAAGGCGATGACGCAGATCACCAACCCCATCATCGCCATCTCGGTGGTGCTGGCCGCGGTCTTCATCCCGAGCGCGCTGCAGTCGGGCTCGGTGGGCATGATCTACCAGCAGTTCGCCATGACCATCGCCATCTCCATGGCGTTCTCGGCCTTCCTGGCGCTGTCGCTGACACCGGCACTCTGCGCGACGCTGTTGCGTCCCGAACATCTCAAGGAGAACCGCTTCTTCGCGCTGTTCAACCGCAGCTACGACAAGACGCAGCGCACCTACATTAGATCGGTCAAGTTCTCGTTGCGGCACCAGCGCTTCTGGCTGGCCGGGTTCGCGGTGCTGCTGCTCCTGGGCGGGTTCGTGTTCACGCGCGTACCGGGCAGCTTCGTGCCGGAAGAGGACCAGGGCTTCACCATCGGCATGGTCCTCATGCCGCCGGGCACCAGTCAGCCGCGCACGCGTGAATTCATGCGCAAGGTCAGCGAGCAACTGCGTTCGCACGAAGCCGTGGACTCGGTGTTCGAGGTCACCGGCTTCAGCTTCATCGGCAGCGGTGAAGGCGTGGGCATGTTCTTCATTATGCTCAAGGACTACGGACATCGGCAAGCCACAGCCACGGAGTTCAACCAGTTCGCCTCGGGCATCGGCTTCAGCCAGGCGGATGGCATGGGAATCTTCGCCAACTTCCCCACGATCCCGGGCCTGGGTGACTTCGGTGGCTTCGAGTTCTGGCTCGAGGACCGCAAGGCCGCGGGACGCCCGGCCATGTACGGCGCCATGGGCGCCATCCTCGGCAAGGCGGGCGCAAGTCCGATCCTCGAGGGCGTGCAGCCGCGCGAACTGCCGCCCGCGCCGCAGCTCAAGCTCACGCTCGACCGGGAGCAGGCGCAATCCATGGGCCTTGCCATCGACGACGTGTACAGCGCGGTGCAGCTGATGCTCGCGCCGGTATACGTCAACGACTTCATCTTCGAAGGGCGGGTGCTGCGCGTGACCATGCAGGCGGACGCCCCGTTCCGCATGAGCGAGGACTCGCTCAACCGCTTCTATCTACCGGCCGGCACTACGGCGGAGGGCAACCGCTTCTCGTTCTCCGGCGACACCGCGACGGACGGCATGGTGCCGCTGTCCTCTGTGCTGCGCGCCAACTGGACCGTGGCCGCGCCGTCGCAGGCGCGCTTCAACGGCTTTCCCGCCATCCAGCTCAGCGGCAAGAACAAACCCGGGAAGAGCACGGGCGAGGCCATGTCGGAGATGGAGCGCCTCGTGAACGAGAACGCACCCAACTT
>DATLDQ010000032.1:0-30847 GCA_035525785.1 Steroidobacteraceae bacterium
CCTCGCCAAGGCGGCGAGTGCGCAGACCAAGCAGATCTCGGGCGCGACGGAATCCGCGAGCAACATGGCGGCCTCCACCGAGGCGATCTCCGGCAATTCCGAGCGCGCTTCCGATGTCGCGCGTCACTCGGTGGACGTGGCGCACAAGGGCGGCGACGCCGTCCGCCGCACCATCGACGGCATGAACACCATCCGTGAAACGATCCAGGAGACGTCCAAGCGCATCAAGCGCCTGGGCGAGTCGTCACAGGAGATCGGCAACATCGTCGAGCTCATCAACGACATCGCCGAGCAGACGAACATCCTCGCGTTGAACGCTTCAATCCAGGCCTCCATGGCCGGCGACGCGGGCCGTGGCTTCGCGGTGGTCGCCGACGAGGTGCAGCGCCTCGCCGAGCGCGCCGCCGCCGCGACGCGCCAGATCGAAACGCTGGTGCGCGCCATCCAGGCCGACACGAACGAGGCGGTCGTCTCCATGGAACGCTCGACCACCGATGTGGTGGGCGGCGCTCTGCTCGCCGAGAACGCAGGCGCCGCGCTCGAGGAGATCGAGCAGGTGTCCAACCAGATCGCGAGCCTCGTGAACAACATCTTCAGCAGCTCGCGCCAGCAGGTGAGCGAGGCGCAGAAGATCGCCCGGAACATGCAAGTGCTGAAGGAAATCTCCACGCAGACCGCCGAGTCGACCACGGCCACTTCGCAGAGCATCTCCAAGCTCGCGCAGTTGTCGGCCGCGATGCGGCAGTCGGCTTCGGGCTTCCGCCTGCCCGGTGCGCCGGTACCGCGCCAGGTGGCGGCGGCAGGCGCGGCCATAGCCGCAGCGGCCGCGGCCACCACCGGTCTCAACCCAGCGGCCTCGGGTATCCACCCGGCGCCGAGCAACGCCACCACGCGCGCTCGCACGGTACAGCTGGCTTCGTAACACGGACGTCGACTCGAACTCCAAAATGCCTGAAGTCGCCTCACAGACTCTGGACCTCGTCGGCCGCGAGCTGAACAACACGCTCGCGGAAGCGCGGACCGCGCTCGAGACCTTCGTCGAGCAACCCGAGAACGTGGTGCTGTTGCAGCGCTGCGTTTCCGACCTGCACCAGGTACAGGGCGTGCTACGTCTGCTCGAAATCTTCGGCGCCGCGCTGCTGGCTGAAGAGATGGAGCAGGTCACTCACTACCTCCTGACACCGGCTTCGCAGAAGAACCAGGCCGAGACGCTGGACGCGCTCATGCGCGCCATGGTCCAGCTGCCGAGCTACGTCGAGCGCGTGCTCGCCGGTGGCCGCGACCTTGCGCTGGTACTGCTGCCGCTGCTCAACGATCTGCGCGCCGTGCGCGGCTCGCCGCTGCTGTCCGAAGGCACGCTGCTGCTGCTCAATCTCAAGTCCGACCAGCAGGCCGCGCCCGTTACGCCAGCAGTCGGCGAACAACAGTTGACGGTCGCGCAATGGGCGCGCCGGCTGCGCACCCGTTTCCAGTTGGGGCTCGTCGGCTGGATCCGTGGCGAACGCCCCGAACAGAACCTGGAAATCCTCGAGACCGTGGCGCACCAGCTCGAACAGGTTGCGACCAAGCAGCCCGTATTCCAGCTCTGGTGGGTGGTCGGGGCGATCATCGAGGCATTGCGCGAGGGCGGGCTCGAGACCGGTGTCTCGATCAAGCGCCTGCTGGGTCTCGCCGATCGCGAAATTTTGCAGCTGTACACGCAGGGCGAGGGCCGCTACGCGCAAAACCCGCCCGTTGAGTTGCTCAACAATCTTCTTTACTACGCCGCGCGTGCCAATTCCGATGGCCCCAAGGTCACGGCCGTGCGTGCTTCGTTCCGGCTCAACGAACTCCTGACGGTCGATGATTCGGTCGAGCAGGAACGCGAGAACCTCTCGGCGCCCTCGGTGAAGCTCATGCACACCGTGTCGGCGGCCATCCGTGAAGACCTCGGCAAGGTCAAGGACGTCCTCGACATCTACGTGCGCCGCGGCGGCCAACCTGCCGAGCTCGAGCCGCAGGTCGGCATGCTGCGCAAGATCGGCGACACGCTGGGTGTGCTCGGACTCGGCGAGCTGCGCCAGCTGGTGCTCGAGGAGACCAGCCGGCTCGAAGCCATGGCCGCGGGCAAGACGCCGGCCGATCACGCCGCGCTGGTGCACATCGCCGCGACACTCATCAACGTCGAGGATCGCCTCGACCGCGAGCTCATCGGCCTCATCGTCCCGAAGGCTCCGCCGGCCGAAGGCGAAGAGTCGGCCGCGTCCACCGACGTGGACTTCCAGCAGGTGCAAGCCGCCGTGCTGCGCGAGTGCAGCGTCAACCTGGTGCGCGTGAAGGAGTCCATCGCCTCGAACGTCGCCGGCACGCTCGACCACGCCGCGCTCGACGCCTGGCCCGGTCTCGTCCAGGGCATCAAGGCCGGCCTGCTGATGCTGGGCAAGACGCGCGCCGTCGAGATCGTCGAAGGCATCGCGAAGAATCTCAGGGACCTGCTGCAGCCGGGTGGCGCCGCGGTCCCGCCTAACTATCTCGACCGCCTGGCCGACGCCGTGGTCAGCCTCGAGTACTACATGGAGACGCTGCAGGCCGGCCGCGCGGATCCCTGGTACATGCTCGACAACGCGCAGACCTGCCTGCTGGCGCTCTCGCAGATGCCCAAGCGCGTGGTCCCCACGGTGCCGCCCCTCGGCCCCGAAGCCTATGCCGCAACCGTGTTGCTGGCCGATGCCGGCGCCACGGCCCGCGCCCATGCCCTGCAGGCTGGTGTCATTCCGCCGTCCGCCCAGTTATCGAGCCAGGGTGCGCCCACGCTGCACAAGTCGGCCCATGCGCCGGCCCGTCCCCTCGCCCCGATCGATCCCGAGCTGCTCGCTCTATATATAGAGGAGGCGCGGGAAGAGGTGGCGCGCATCGGCAAGCTGTTCCCGGCCTGGGAGCAGAACCCGCTCGAGACTGAAGCGCTGGCAGGCGTGCGCCGCGCGTTCCATACGCTCAAGGGCTCCGGCCGCATGGTCGGTGCCACGGATGTCGCCGAGTTCGCGTGGGCCATAGAGAACCTGCTGAACCGCGTCATCGACAACACACTGCAGCGTTCGCCGTCGATTCTGGCGACCGTGCGCGATGCCACGGGCATCGCGGGCGAGCTGGTCAATGCGCTCGAGGCGAGCAAGCCCGCGCCCGCGCGCGCGCAGGAAATCGTCGATCGCGCGCACGCCCTGGCGGCCAACAAGGCCGTGGCCGGCGCGCCCAGCGCGGCCATGGAAGCGCTCGAACGCACCATGGACACACGGCAGGCCGACGTGCTCGAAGCCACGGGTCGTGTGCCCACGTTGCAGCCCGCGCCCGTCGCGCCGCCGCCTGCGCAGAGACCTGAGCCTCCGGTACTTCATCCGCCCGCCGGCGCACCTGCCGAAGTCGAGCAATGGCATTTCAATGAAGACTCTCCCGGTGAAGAAATCGTCCTGTCCGCGCCCGAGGAAGAATCGAGCGCCGACCTGCAGCTGAAGGACATCTACAGCCGCGAAACGCAGGTGAACATCGCCGCCGTGCTGCGCTGGGTGAACGCCGAGCGCCAGCGCAACTCCGACACTCACGAGGTGAGCGAGGAGTGCTATCGCGCCTGCCACACGCTGGCCGGCAGCTCGCGCATGGCAGAAGCGCGCCACGGCATCCGCCTGACGGCGCCGCTCGAACACTGGGTGCGCAAGGCATTCGACAGTGGAGTGGGAATCGAGACCCAGGAACTCGAGCTGCTCGCCGACTGCATGCGGGCCATGGGCAACGTGGCCGAGCACCTCGACGAATCCACGGGCTACTTCCAGTCGCACGGCTCGCTGCTGGCGCGCATCGAAGCGGCTACCGAACAACTCGAGGGGCGCATCATCGCCGCGGCTCGGGCCGCCGAACTCGCGGCCGCGCCCCCGGCTCCCGTCGCGCCGGCGGTCGCGGCCACCCCCGCGCCCTTTCCGGCCCAAGGGCAGCTGAGCGAGCCGATCAAGGAGCGCACGGCGATCCAGCCCGCGCTGGTCATGCCGGCCGCGCCGGTCGCGGATGTCGCCGAGGACGTGCTCACCGATTTCGACCAGGAGATCGCCAGCATCTTCACGGACGAGGCCGTCGAGCTGCTCGACGCTTCACAGGGCGCGCTGGCGCAGTGGAACGAGAACCGCAGCAGCGTCGATGGCCTCACGGCGCTCAAGCGTCCGCTGCACACGCTCAAGGGCGGCGCGCGCATGGCCGGCCTCATGCCGATGGGCGACCTGGCCCACGAGCTCGAAACCCTGTTCATGCAGATCGACAGCGGCGTGGTAGCGCCTGACGACCGCGCTTTCAGCCTTGCGCAGTCCGCGCTCGATGAGCTCGCGCGCATGCGCGAGGCGGTCAGCTCCGGCAAAGGTGTCCCCACCGCGCGCGGCCTCATCGCACGCATCCATTCGCTGATCACGGGCGGCGCGGCACCGACGCCGGCGGCCGCTCCCACGCAGACCGTTGCGCCTGTGGCTGCCGCTCCTGCCCCGGTGGCTGCGCCCGCACCCGCACCCTCACCTGCGCCCGTCGCTGCGCATGCACCCGCACCTGCACCCGCACCTGCACCCGCACCTGCACCCGTACCTGCGCCCGTCGCGACGGCCCCGGCGCCCAAGCCCGCGCCCCTCGTCAGCGAGCCGGCACCGAAGCAGGCCCCACCGAAACCAGTGCCGCCCGTTGTCGCCGTGCCCACGCCGACCGCGTACGTGCCGCCGCCTCCGCGCACTGAGCCCGTCCCCGAACCGCCGGTTCTCGCGCCGGTCTGGAGTGCACCGCCGCCATCGGCGTCGGTGGTGTCCGCCGCCAGCGAACCTGGTTCCATCGTCACGCGCGCGCCCGCACGCGAGCCCATCTCCGCAGGCTTCAGCAAGCCGCTCAGGGAGGACGGCGATGCGCCGCTCCTGCCGCCGGGCGCCGTGCCGCCGGGTCGCGAGCCCACTCAGCAGGGCGACCGCCCCGAGCTTGCGCGTGTCGACGCCGAGCTGCTCGATCAGCTGCTCAACAATTCCGGCGAAGCCAGCATCGCGCGCGCGCGCCTCGAACAGCAGATCGGCTCCATCGACTTCAATGTGGGCGAGCTTTCGCGCACGGTGACTCGCCTCAAGGAACAGCTGCGCAAGCTGGAGCTGGAGACCGAGGCGCAGATCCTGCATCGCTACGAGGAAGAGAAGGGCTCGCGCGGCGAGTTCGATCCGCTCGAGCTCGATCGCTATTCGTCGATCCAGCAGTTCTCGCGCGCGCTGGCGGAAACCGCCAATGACGTCGGCAGCATCCAGGGGCTGCTCGAGAATCTCACCAAGGACACGCAGAACCTGCTCACCCAGCAGGCACGCACGATCACTGAGCTGCAGAATGGGCTGATGCGCACGCGCATGGTGCCCTTCCAGCGGCACGTGCAGCGCCTTGCGCGCATCGTGCGCCAGGCCGCCACCGACACCGGCAAGAAGGCGGACCTCGCCATCGAGGGCGCGTCCGGCGAGCTCGACCGCCAGGTGCTCGAACGCATGATGCCGCCGTTCGAGCACATGCTTCGCAACGCCGTGGCGCATGGCATCGAATCGCCCGAGGTCCGCAAGAAGGCGGGCAAGAACGAATCCGGCACCATCACCATCGCGCTGCATCGCGAAGGCTCGGAAGTGGTGGTCGAGGTGTCGGACGACGGCGCCGGCATGAACCTCAAGGCCATCCGTGACAAGGGCATCTCGCTGGGGATGGTGCGCGCGGACCAGCAGCTCTCCGACGACGACATCATGCAGCTCATCCTCGAGCCGGGCTTCTCGACGGCCGGCGCGGTGAGCACGCTGTCGGGCCGCGGCGTGGGCATGGACGTGGTCGCGAGCGAGATCAAGAAGCTCGGCGGCGCGCTGCACATGGAGAGCAAGCCAGGCCAGGGCTCACGCTTCGTGATCCGGCTGCCGCTCACTCTCGCCATCAGCCACGCGCTCATCCTGCGCGCAAACGACGAGTTCTATGCGCTGCCTCTGCCTACCGTCGAAGGCGTGGTCCGCCTGTCGCGCACCGAAGTGGAAGCGCATCTCGGCGCGGACGCGCCGCCGTTCGAGTACGGCGGCCAGAAGTACAAGTTCCAGCACCTCGCGTTCTACGTGGGCCGCGAGCCCGGTCCGCTGCCCGATGGCGACGTGACCGTGCCCGTCATCCTGGTGCGCGCGGGTGAACATTCCACGGGCCTGGTCGCCGACGAACTGGTCGGCAGCCGCGAGATCGTGGTGAAGAACGTGGGCCCGCAGATCGCCGCGATCCGCGGCATCTCGGGTGCGACGATCCTCGGCGATGGCCGCATCGTCATCATCCTCGACATCGGCGCGCTGGTGCGGGCGGACTGGCGCGCGCGCACCGAACCCGTGATGCCGCGCGAGAAGACCGACACGCGCTCCGTTGCCCTCGTGGTGGACGACTCCATCACCGTGCGCCGCGTGACGCAGCGCCTGCTGGAGCGCAACGGCATGCGCGTGCTCACTGCGCGCGACGGCGTCGATGCCATGGAGATGCTCCAGGAACATACGCCGGACATCATCCTGCTCGACATCGAGATGCCGCGCATGGACGGCTACGAAGTGGCCACGCAAGTGCGCGCGGATGCGCGTCTCGCGGGCATCCCCATCATCATGATCACCTCTCGCGTGGGCGAGAAACACCGCGCGCGCGCCATCGAGATCGGCGTGGACGATTACCTGGGCAAACCGTACCAGGAAGCGCAGTTGCTCGAAGCCATCGAGCCGCTGATCGCGCGGCGCCGCGAAGCGCACCTGCGCGAAGCTAACTAGAGGCCAGGGCCATGGCAGAGCGCATCTCCGAAATCTACAGCCTGCTGATCCCGCTGCTCGACGGCCGCCTGATCATTCCGCGTTCCTGCGTCGCCGAGGTGGTGGGTTTCAATACGCCCGCGGAGATGCCCGGCGCGCCCCCGTGGTACCTCGGCACTTTCGCCTGGGGCAGCCGCAACATTCCGCTGGTCTCGTTCGAAGGCACCTGCGGGCAGACCATCCCGCCACTCACCGGCCGTACGCGCGTGGTCGTGCTGTTCGCGCTGGGCTCGCAGATCGAAGGCGGATACTACGGCCTGGTCTCGCAGGGCTTCCCACAGCTGGTGCGCGTCAGCGCCGACATCCTGCGGCCCGATCCGACCAGGACCTTCCCCGAGCGCACGCCCATCATCTCGCAGGTGCGCATGATCAACGAGGCGCCGTGGATCCCCGATCTGGAGCGCATCGAAGAAATGATCGCCGAGGAAACCTCGGTCCTGGTCGAGTGAAACGCGCGTCGCTGCTCGTGCTGCTGGCCAGCGCGGCATGGTGTGCCCAGGCGCAGGACACTCCGCCTGAGAGCTTCGGCACGACGCTCGCCCGTGAACATCCCGTCGAGTGCCTGCAGCGCCTCACGCCCGTTTTGGTCACTGACGTCGTGCAGCGCGATCTGATCGGCTGGCTGGACGGCATCGGCGAAGGCCGCAAGCTTCCGCCGGGCTGGAAGGCGGGCGAGCCTCACTACGATGCGGCGTTCGACCTGGCACTCAACCGGCTGCTCGCGGATCAGGAAAAGAACGGGCCCTATGCGAAGATCGACATGCGCGACCGATTCGCGCGCGCGTTCGATCGCGCGAACGAGGCGGAACGCAGGCAGGCCGCGAGCTTCCTCGCCACGCCCGAAGGCCGGTTCGCGTGGACCTACATCGTTGACGACGCCACCTGCGACGGCATCATCGGATCGCTGACCCGCCGCAAGACCGCGCTGGTCGACGCGCACTACCAGCTGGTGGATGACTTGCAGAAGGGGCTGAACCAGCGCCGCGCGATCCACGACCGGCAGCTCCGCACCTTCACTTCGGCCCAACAGCAGTCGATCTCGAGAAATTCCAACCTGATCCTCGGCCTGTTCATGAAGGACGATCCGGCGGAGAAAGGCCCGTCCAACCGGTTTGGCATCGACGGGTTGGTGATCGTCCAGCGGCTCGGGCGCGACCTTGGCGGCACACTGCCCAGGATCATCGCGCTGGCCGACGAGTTCGCGGCGGGCGCCAAGCGCTGATCGCCGCGCCGCGGGTGCGCGTCAGCGCACCATCGTGTCGAGCAGCCTTTCGATCGTCGCGGCCGGATCGGTGCTGCGGCCGCTGTGAACCGCCGAGGTCTGGATGATGGTGCTGCGGGGCGCCACCAGCCAGTCGAAACGCTCCCGCTTCGGTAGTTTGCCTATCGGCCCCGAGTTCGCGCCCCCCGCGCAGATGATCGCGAAGCTCGCCAGGTGCCGGTTCACCGCGTCGATGTCGGCCGCCGGGTCCAGCATGCGCAACCTCGCCTCATCGAGCTCGATTCGGGCGTCGATCAGGTCCTGGTCGCGGCACCAGAGGATGACGCCCGTGTTGATGAACTCCTGGCGCTCGACCCGCGGCACGACGCGGATCACTGCATAGTCATACGAGCGCTGCGCGTGCACGGCGTGCCTCCTCCAGGAATGCTCGCGGGGCCCCGAGCCGTAACGTCAGATGCTGTACATACGCCTCGCGTGCCAGCGCGGGCGAGGCGAAAGCGCGATCGCTCGTCAGCCAGGAGTCCGGCACCATCGCGACCACGTCGCGGATCAGCGCCGGCGTCAGAAGCGCGGACATCGCCGTGTCCGCCTCCTCGAGCGCATCGGCGAACTTCAGCAGGATGTGATCCTTGATGGCGGGAAATGCGCTGGACGCGCGGTCTGCGCGCTCCGGGTCCTGCGCCCAGCCATGGTGGAAATACAGCGCCGCGCCGTGGTCGATCAGCCAGAGCTTGCCGTGCCACATGAGCATGTTGGCGTTGCGGCCGGTTCGATCCACGTTGCTCGCGAACGCGTCGAGCCAGACGATGCGGGAGGCCTGCGATGCGTCGAGCTCGTCCGCGACCGGGTCGAAGGTGACGGAGCCCGGAAGATAGTCGAAGCCCAGGTTCAGCCCCGCGCTGTCGCGGATGAGCTGCTGGATCTCGGCGTCCGGCTCGGTGCGCGCCAGGTCGGCATCGAGTTCGATGAACACGATCTCCGGCATGTCGAGCCCCGCGGCCCGCGCGAGTTCGCCGACGATGATTTCAGCGACCAGCACTTTCGGACCTTGCCCGGCCCCGCGAAACTTGAGCACGTACATGCCGGCGTCGTCGGCTTCGACGATGGCGGGCAATGACCCGCCTTCACGCAATGGCGTGACGTAACGGGTGGCGCTGACGGTGCGGAGCTTCACTGCCCCTATGATGCCATGGCTGTCGGCCGCCTAACTTGCGCTCGTTGCACCTGGAACTCGCGGACATCGCGTGGTCCGTACGAGCGGACAGCCGTTCGCCTTGCCAGATCCGCGGCGTCTATTTGTCGTCCCAGTGAAACCGGTGCATGAGCCGGTGCAGCAGCGGCGTGAACAGCAACGCCGCGCTGACGATGAAGACCAGCCCGGCGTACAACGCGAAGCAACCGGCGAACAGTTTGCCCGCGGCGGTCGCCGGCGCATTCACCGGCCCCATGCCGCCGAGGAGCATCGCCGAATTCAGGAACCCGTCGAGCGGCGAGAGGTGTTCGAAGCCGCAGTAACCCGCCATGCCGATGGCCAGTGAGACGGCTATGAGGGCGAGCGCGATCGAACCGTGCACGAGCAGGCGATGCCTGAAACGGGCGACAGGGAGCGGTGGTTGCTTGCGGGTCTCGTACATGACCAACCCCTTCAGCGAAAGTCTCCGCCCATGGATTGCAGCGCTGCCAGCGCGGCGAGCCCGGCGGTTTCCGTGCGCAGGATGCGTGGACCTATGCGGTAGGCGCCGAAGCCATTGGCGGCCGCGAATCGCTGCTCGTTGTCGCCGAGACCGCCTTCCGGCCCGATGAGCAGGGCCACGGCCGATGCGCCATTGACCGCCGCGACCAGCGGCTGCGACGCGTCGGCGGCGAGCAGGCAGCGACGCGACTCCGGCGCGAGCTTTGCGATGGCATCGCCCAGCGACTGAGGTGCGGCGACTTCCGGAACCCGGTTGCGGCCGCATTGCTCGCACGCGGACACGGCGACGGCCTGCCAGTGTTCCAACTTCCGGTCACGCTGTTCGGCGCCGAGCTTGACCACGGAACGTTCGGCGAGCACCGGCAGGATGCGCGCCACGCCGAGCTCCGTGGCCTTCTGCACGATGAGATCCATACGCTCGCCGCGCGCCACGCCCTGGAGCAGCGTGATGTCGAGCGGCGATTCGCGTTCGACAGGGTCATGAGCGCCGACGCGTGCCCAGATCTTCTTGCCGTCACGCTCGAGCGTGCCTGCGTATTCGCCGCCCGTGCCATCGAACAGCGTGACCTGCGCGCCGACGTCGAGCCGCAACACGCGCGTGAGGTGCAGGCCCGACTGTTCGGGCAGCCCGACTCCCTTGCCGGAGACCAGCTTCTGGTCGACGAAAACCCGGGTCACGCGCATGCGAGCTCGATGCCTTCGGTGGCCACCCGCGCCAGCGCGTCGATCTCGTCGGGTTCGATGACATAGGGGGGCATGAAGTAGAGCGTCGTCCCTATCGGGCGGATCAGCGCGCCGCGTTCGAGCGCCAGACGGTAGATGCGCAGCCCGCGACGCTCGTGGAAGGGCCAGGGCGTGCGCGTGGCCACGTCCTTCATGAGCTCGATGGCGAGGATCATGCCCCGCTGGCGGATCTCGGCCACGTGCGGATGTCCCTCGAGATGGGCGACGCTCGCGCGCATGCGCGTCGCGAGCGCGCGGTTCCGTTCGAGCACGGGCTGCTCGCGGAAGATGGCGAGCGTGGCATTGGCCGCGGCGCAGGCCAGGGGATTCCCGGTGTAGCTGTGCGAGTGCAGGAAGGCGGTGAGGCGCGTGTACTCGTCGTAGAAGGCATCGTAGATGCCGTCGGTGGTCATCACCACCGACAGCGGCAGATAGCCGCCCGTCAAGCCTTTGGACAGGCACAGGTAGTCAGGCCGGATGCCGGCCTGCTCGCAGGCGAACATCGTGCCGGTGCGTCCGAAGCCGACGGCGATCTCGTCGGCGATGAGCTGCACGCCGAAGCGGTCGCAGGCGGCGCGCAGGAGCTCGAGGTACACCGGGTGGTACATGCGCATGCCGCCCGCGCATTGCACCAGCGGCTCGACGATCACGGCGGCCACCTCGTCGTGGTTCTGCTCGAGGGCGCGTTCCATGTGCGTGAACATCTGCCGCGCGTGCTCGCTCTCGCTCACGCCCGGCTCGCGCAGGAAGGCATCGGGCGAGGGCACGGTGATCACGTCCATGAGCAGCGGACGGTAGATGGACTTGTAGAGCTCCACGTTGCCCACGGCCAGCGCGCCGAGGGTCTCGCCGTGGTAGCTGTTGGCGAGCGTGATGAATCGCGTCTTCCTCGATTGGCCGCGGTTACGCCAGTAATGGAAGCTCATCTTCACCGCGACTTCCACGGCCGCGGAGCCATTGTCGGCGAAGAAACACCGGTTGAGGCCGGCCGGCGCGATGCGCACCAGTTCCTCGGCGAGCTCGATGGCCGGCTGGTGCGTGAAGCCCGCGAAGATCGCGTGCTCGAGACGGCCTAACTGCTCGCCGACCGCCGCGTTGATGCGCGGATTGGAATGGCCGAAGAGATTCACCCACCACGAGCTGATGCCGTCGATGTAACGCTTCCCGGCCTGGTCCTCGAGCCACACGCCCGAGCCCGAGCGCAGCGGGATCATGGGCACGGTCTCGTGGTCTTTCATCTGCGTGCAGGGATGCCACACGTGCGCCAGGTCGCGCGCGACCCAGTCGTTGCTGTCGAGTGGTTGCTTCATCGTGGCCACGAACTATTGTGGCATGATGGTCGCATGCGCGTGGACGTCAAGACGGGCCTGCTGGTCGGCGTGAACCAGGTGTTGTCGCCGTACTTCGACGAGCGACCCACGGGAGTCCGGCCCGACCTCATCGTGCTTCACGGCATCAGTCTGCCCCCCGGGGAATTCGGTGGGCCGTGGGTCGCGCGTCTGTTCACCGGCAATCTGCCGGCCGATGCGCACCCCGAGTTCCGCGAGCGCGCGGGCTTGCGGGTTTCCGCGCATCTGTTCGTGAGACGTGGCGGTGAGGTAGTGCAGTTCGTGTCGTTCAACGACCGTGCCTGGCACGCCGGCAGGTCGAGCTGGCAGGGCCGCGAAGCCTGCAATGACTACTCCATCGGCATCGAATGCGAGGGCACCGACGAGGTTCCCTATTCGGAGGCGCAGTACGCGTGCCTGCGGAAGCTGCTGCCGATGTTGTTAGCCGCTTACCCGGCGATAACGCGCGAGCGGATCGTGGGACATAGCGACGTGGCGCCGGGGCGCAAGACCGACCCGGGCCCGTCGTTCGATTGGGGACAGATCTATTTGCCTACGACGTCCGCATCGTAGGCAAACAGATCTGCCTCCTTCATCCATGTCCCCGGTCATGTCGCCACAGCACCTCTGACCCGTTCTCATGCCGCGCCAGCACGCGCGCGATGACGAACAGCAGATCACTGAGCCGGTTCAGGTACTTCGGTACCTCGGGATTCACCGGCTCCGCATCCGCCAATGTCCACACGCACCGCTCCGCGCGCCGCACGACGGTGCGCGCGAGGTGACACGCGGATGCGCCCGGGCCACCCGCCGGCAGGATGAAATCCTTGAGCGCGGGCAGCGGATCGTTGAACGCGTCGAGCACCTGCTCGAGCCTTGCGATCTGCTCGGGCTTGATGAGGGTCGAGCCGGGAATGCACAGCTCGCCGCCGAGATCGAACAGGTCGTGCTGGATTTCGGTGAGGCAGCCCGACACCTCGGCCGGGATGCCGGGCACGCCGAGGATCACGCCTATCGAGCTATTGGCCTCGTCGACGGTGCCATAGGCCTCGACGCGCGCGTGATCCTTGCGTACCCGGGTGCCGTCTCCCAAGCCGGTGGTGCCGTCATCGCCTGTGCGCGTGTAGATCCTGCTCAAGCGATTGCCCATGCGGCCTCCGAAGGTTCGCTACTCGAAGCTGTAGCGTACTCCAACCGTCCAGGCGCGGCCCTCGGTGCGATAGCCGTCTGCGAAGGAGTAGTGCTCGTCGAGCAGATTTTCCAGGCGGCTCTGCAGCGTGAGCTGCGAGGTCATGCGGTAGCGCACCGTCGCGTTCACCAGCGCGTAGGAGTCGAGCGTAACCGTGGGGAAGCCGAAGTCCTTGCGATTGCCCGAGGCGACCACGTCGACTCCCACGTCGAACGGGCCCACGTCGCGGTCGACCGCGAAGCTCAGCGTTTCGCGCGCACGGCGCAGCAGGCGCGTGTCCAGCGCCGCATCGCGCGGATCCTGCAGCGTGAGCTCGGCACGAGCCCGCCAGGCAGCACCGGTGAATGCCCATCCCAGTTCCACGCCCTTGATGCGCGCGCGATCGATGTTGCGGTTCTCGCCCCGGAAGGTATTCGGGTCGATCACGAAGAAGTTGATGAGATCGCGGATGCGGTTGTCGAATGCCGAGAGCGTCAGCAGCTGTCGATGTCCGAGCTTCTGCCGCACCGTGACTTCCACCTGGCGCGACACCTCCGGTTGCAGATCGGCATTGCCGCCGAAGCCGAATCGATCGGTGGAGTCGGGCGCGCGGAAGGCCTTGCCACCCGAAAGCGTGACGCGCGTGCCGGTGTCGAATTCCATGCCGACTTCGGCGTTCCAGGTGACTTCGCTGCCAAACGTCTCGTGGTCGACGCCGCCCACGGCCAGGCGTGAAGTGAGAGGGCCGAGCTCGAACTGGTCCTGCACGAAGACCTGCGTGACCGAGGTGTTCTCGTCGAACACCGTATCGAAGGATTTGGCGTCGGTGTTTTCATCGCTGAACTGCACGCCGAGCGACAACGCATGGCTCGCGAGCTCCGGCAGGTCCACCTGCACTCCGGCGCTATTGCGGCGCGTGTGCGCGAAGTCGAGGCCCGAGTCATCGCCGTCGAAGTTGGGCTGCAGTTGATCGATGTCGTCGTTGGCCTGGTTCGCCGTGAGGCGCAGGCCGAGACCGCGCGTGCCACGATATTCAGCCTCCGCCGAGTAGACACTGGTCTCGAAGTCATTCGAGCGATCGAGAAAATCGCCGCTGAAGAAATCCTGCTCGGCGTATTCGGTGCGGCCCTCGGCGCGCCACGCCCGGCCGCGCAACGTGAGTGCGTCGGTCGCGGCGATTTCCATCGACGCGCGGCCAGTCACGTTGCGGTAACCACGGTCGCTGGAGCTGTCGAGGAATACCGGCATGCCGTCGCTTTCCGAGTAGCTGCCGCCGAATCCGAAGCGGGTTTTCTCGCCCGCATTCACCGCGCCATCGGCGAACAGCTGCTGCGTGGCATCGCTGCCATAGGTGGCGCCGGCGCTCAATCCCTCGCGCGCCGCGCCGCGCGTGAACAGCTGGACCACGCCACCGATGGCATCGGTGCCATATAACGCCGAGCGCGGGCCCTTCACGATTTCGATGCGCTCGATGGATTCCGGCGCGATGTTCTGCAGCGCCGCGCCGCCGATGGTGCCCGGGTTGATGCGCACGCCGTCGACGAGCACCACGGTGTGGTTGCTGTCGGTGCCGCGCATGAACAGCGAAGTGGTCTGGCCCGGACCGCCGTTGCGCGAGATCTCGAGACCTGCACGACCCTGGAGCAGCTCGCTCACGTCGCTGGCCATCGAGCGTTCGATGTCGTTGCGCGAGATGACGATGACCGGTGCGCCCACGGCGTCGAGTGGCACGGGAGTGCGCGTGGCGGTTACCACGGTTTCCTCGAGCTCGTCCTGCGCGAAGGCGGGGAAGGAAATGAAGGAAGTAGTGAGAGCCGCGGCGACGCCGACGGCGACCAACGAGAAACGATGCCGATTCATAAATGCCTCTCCATGCACGCCCGCATGGCTGGTGTTGGAACACCCAGGCAGCGGTGGAGAGGCCGAATAGCCCCCCGTCGCCCGCCGCAACTGGGAAATACCGATCGGCCGGTCTCCGGACTCTCGAACCGAAGCCACGTTTCCGGGGCTTCGGCGCATCGCCTTCCCAGGCCGCCCTTCGTTTGAAGGACTCAACCCAGTGGCATGTGACGCGCTTTGGTTCGATTACCGTTGCGGGGGCAGTGCTGGAATCGCTGTTTCATGACAGCTCACCAGCTTCCCGTAACCTTTCGGCGGGGCGCACTCTAGCGATAATCGGCATGAATTGACAGTTCCGCCGGGGGTCACGCAGGCTTCGGCCCGCCATGCCCATTACCGAACCATCGAATGAACTCAAAGCCGCGCTCGACGCGGCGCGTGCCGCCGCCGAAGTCATCCGCGGCTTCTATCAACGCAACGTGAAGATCGAGGTGAAGGCGGACAAGACGCCGGTCACCGAAGCCGACGTACGTTCCGAGGAGACCATCCGCGAGATGCTGACCCGGCGGTTCCCGTCGTATGGCTTCTACGGCGAAGAGACCGGCAAGTCGGACATCGACGCCGAGAGCGTGTGGCTGGTCGACCCCATCGACGGCACCAAGTCGTTCGTGCGCGAATGCCCGTTTTTTTCCACGCAGATCGCGCTCATGCGCGGCGGCCGTTTCGTACTCGGCGTGTCGATGGCTCCCGCTTACGACGAGGTCGCGTGGGCAGAGCGCGGCGCGGGCGCATTCCTGAATGGCAAGCCCATCAAGGCGAGCGCCGTGAGTCAGCTCGATGGCGCCATCGTCTCCACCGGCAATCTCAAGACGCTGACGAAATCCGACGCGTGGAACCGGTTGGGCAATCTCATCCAGTCGACCAATCGCATCCGCGGCTACGGGGATTTCGTGCACTACCACCTGCTGGCGCGCGGCGCGCTCGACGTGGTGATCGAATCGGACGTGAACATCCTCGACATCGCGGCGCTGACGGTCATCGTGGAGGAGGCCGGCGGCAAGTTCACCGACCTCGCAGGCGGCCCGGTGGGGCTCGACACCACCACCGTGCTGGCCACCAACGGTGCGTTGCACGCGCCGGTGATGGAGACCCTGCGCTTCGGCGGCTGAACGATGGGAGCGTTGTTGCGCTGGAGCGTGTTCGGCATCGTCGTGGTGGCGGCGTTGACATACACGTACAACGCTAGCAAGCGCCTTTCCGCGAGCCGCGCGGCGCAGAACCCGCCGCCAGTCAGCGCGGAATCCGACGAAGACACGGACGGTGAAGGCGAGGCGGACTCCGCGGAGCCTGCAGAACGCGACGAGCCCGAATCCGCGGCGGAACCGGCCTTGCCGGCCATTTGCGCGGAAGAGCAGCGCGTCGCGGAACGTGCGCTCAAGATGCGCCGCGACGGTGACACTCTCGAACACCTGCTTCGCATCGACACCATCGTGTTCCAGTCCGAGGAGCTACGGCGCCATCGCCTCGAGGCCGTCGCCACCCGATGGTTCGAAAGAGAAGGCCGCGATCCGGATGCTTCGGCGCTGCGAGCCGAAGTGTCACGCGACTGCCGGAAGGCGCTGCTCGCTAGTCCGGCGCCATGACGCGTTGCGTGCCGATACGGCTCTCGGCGTAGCGCAAGCCGTAGAGCCGGCCGAGATGGCTGGTGTTCAGCATGGACGTCGCGACGACCTGGACCTCCCCCTGCCCTGACAGGAGCGCAACGCGGTCGGCGAAACGCAGCGCGAGGTTCGGCTCATGCAGGCTGACGATGACGGCGGCGCCCGCGCGCGTGAGGTCGCGCATCCCCTGCAGCACACTGATCTGCTGCGCCGGATCGAGATGGTTCGTCGGCTCGTCGAGCAGATAGACCGATGGCGCCTGCACCCGCAGGCGGGCGATGGCCGCGCGCCTCTGCTCGCCGCCCGAAAGCGAACCCAGCTCGCGATGCGCGAGGGACGACAGGCCGACGTCCTCGAGAGCGCGCGATACGCGCTGCAGGTCGTCGTCACCGGGCTGCTGCCAGAAACCCAGGTGCGCGAACCTGCCTAACAACACGGTCTCGTTGACGCTCCCCTGCGGCGGCGCCTCGGGGTCCTGCGGCAGGAAACCCAGGCGCCGGGCCACGTCGCGCCTCGCGAGCGCCATCATGTCCGCCCCGTCGAGGAGCACCTGGCCAGCCGCGGGTGCGCGCAGGCCCGCGAGCGTGCGCAGCAGAAGCGACTTGCCCGTCCCGTTGCCGCCGAGAAGGGCCAGGAATTCGCCGGCACGCACGGCGCACTCGAAGTCATCGACCAGGACGCGTCCGGGCACCGTGATGCGCACCCGCGCCGCCTGCAGCAACACGCTCATTCGCGCCGCCAGCGGATTTCCGACGCCGTGACATCGCCGACCACCACTTCGTCGAGCGAGCGCGGCATCTCGAGCTCGGTGCGGCTGACGGGATACCGCCCGGCCATGATTTCCGCGAACTCCTGCGGGATGCGGGGATTCCTGTCGGGCTCGGCATAACCCGAGGGAAACAGCGGCGCGAGGGTTGCGGGGTCGTATTTGTCCGTGGCGCCGAGCGTATGCAGGATCTCGTGCGCGATGACGACGTTGTTGCTGCCGCGCATGCTCCGCGCGGCGAAGGCGTGGACCACGCCCACGAGGCCTTTCTGCATGCCCACGGAATGCGGCACCGCCTTCGTGAACTCCGGGTTGTGGAAACGCACGAAGATGCGGATCTGCGGCATGTCCTTGCCCGTGGAGAGCGCGGCGCGCCGCGCGTACATGCGCATCCTGAGGCTCCACCAGGCGTTGCCGAACGCGCCGCTTTCGTGGTCGCGCTCGGGCGGCATCTCCGAGACGCGCGGAAACATCTCGACGCTCACGGGCCGGTCGACTCTCACGCCAAAGGCCGCGGCCTCCTCGTTGAGGAATTGCTCGATGTCGGCCACGTCCGTGGTGGCGAGACTCGCGACGTAGGCGTGAGTGGCCGGGTCCCCGGTCTCATCGATGGGATAGATGCCGACCGTGAGAGTCTCGTCCCAGTCGGTGGTGCTCAGCCGGTCGTACCAGTAGTTCCAGGCGACGACGGCGAGGACGAACAGCAGGATCCCGATGCGGAGCTTGCGCCACACGTGGTCAGGGTTGCAGGCGGGTCGCGGACCATGGGCCCGCATCGAAGCCCGCCGCGGAAGTAGTTAGGGAACGCGTCCAGCGCGCGCGTTCGTGGATGCGCGAGGCGCCCTCGATCCACAGCTCGACGGAGTCGGCCCACACGTAGAAGCCACCCCAGAACGGTGGCCGCGGGATGTCCACGCCCGGCGCCTGGTTGATGTTGTCGAGCGTGGGCTCCGGCGCGCCGAAGCGCCCGGCGACGGCGCGCACGGCGGAATTCAGCTGGTCGCGCGAGCGCAGCGGCTGGCTCTGCGCGCTCGCCCAGGCGCCGATGCGCCGCTGCCAATTGCGTGACGCGAAATATTCGTCGCTCTCGCTCGCCGGAGCCCTGGCGACCACGCCTTCGATGCGGACCTGGCGATGCGCGTGGTCCCAATGGAATACCAGCGCGGCGCGCGCGTTCTCGGCGAGCTCCCGGCCCTTGCGTGAGTCGTAGTTGGTGACGAAGGACACGCGCCCCTGTTCGACATCGAACTCCTTGGCCAGCACCACGCGAGCCGAGGGGCGGCCGTCGGCAGTGGCGGTGGCCAGGATCATGGCGTCGGGGTTCGGCTGCTGGCGAGCGGCGAGTGCAGTCGCCAGCCAGGCGCTGGCGAGCGCCATGGGCTCGGTGGGAAGGGGGTCGGGCAGCAGGTCGTTGAACAACTCCATGGTCGATATGTTATCCGTGACGGGTGAGTCTTGCAGTCGAGCGTCGCACTCTATAAAACCTAGGACCGATCAGAAGTTACAGGGTGAATCATGAGCTCGCTCGATGACCTGCGCCGCAGGATCAACGAACTCGACCGCCAGATCCTCCAGCTGGTAGGCCAGCGCCAGGACACCAGCCGCGAAATCATCAAGGCCAAGAGGGCCACCGGCCAGGCGACGCGCGACTTCAACCGGGAGAAGGAAGTCCTGCTCGCGGCGCGCGAGGCGGGCAGACAGTATGGCGTGGCCCCGCAGGTGGCCGAGAACATCCTCCGCCTCCTGATTCGCTCCTCGCTAACTACCCAGGAACAGGCGAGCGTCGCCGCGCAGGGCGCGGGCTCGGGCCGCACGGCGCTGGTCATCGGCGGCAATGGCAAGATCGGCCGCTGGTTCGCGGATTTCATGAGCTCGCAGGGCTTCGCCGTGCTGGTGGCCGACCCCGCGGGGGCGCCCGCCGGCTTCGAGCACGTCATCGACTGGAAGACGACCCCTCTCGACCACGATTTCATCGTGGTGGCGACGCCGCTGGGCGCCACCGACAAGATCCTGCGCGAGCTGGCCATGCGCCGTCCCAAGGGCGTTATCTTCGACGTGGGCTCGCTCAAGTCGCCGCTGCGCGCCGGGCTCAATGCGCTCAAGTCCCATGGCTGCCGCGTGACATCCGTGCATCCCATGTTCGGCCCAGACACCGAGCTGCTGTCCGGACGCCACGTGATCTTCGTCGACATCGGCTCGCCTGAGGCGACCGCGGCGGCCCGCGAACTGTTCGCGTCGACCATGGCCGATCAGGCGGTGATGTCGCTCGACGACCACGACCGGCTCATCGCCTATGTGCTCGGTCTCTCGCACGCGCTGAACATTGCGTTCTTCACCGCGCTGGCGGAGAGCGGCGAGGCGGCGCCCAAGCTCGCGAAACTGTCCTCGACCACGTTCGACTCGCAGCTCGACGTGGCCTCGAAGGTGGCGCAGGAGAGCCCGGAGCTGTACTACGAGATCCAGAGCCTCAATGACTATGGTTCGGAATCGCTCGAGGCGCTGTCCAAGGCGGTCGAGCGCCTGCGTACCGCCGTCCTCGCGCAGGATTTCGGCGCGTTCGAAGCGCTCATGCGACGGGGCCGCGAGTATCTCGAGGACCGGCGCTCCGTCACCGAGCGGCGTGCGTGAACGAAGCGCGCGATCCCTACGCAGGCACGACTGAGGAATTGCGTGAGCGCCTGCGGGCCCTCACGGAGGAGGTGCAGCGCAACGAGCTGCTGCTCCGCAAGACGCAGGACCGTGAGGTCGAACTGCTGCGCGCGCATTCCCTGGGCGAGTTGTTCGACCGCGTGGTCAGCGGGCTGCGGACGGCCTATGGCCTCGACCTCGTGACGCTGTCGCTGTTCGATCCCCAGCACGAGCTGCGGCATCTTTCGGGCAACGAGAACCTGTCGAGCGCCGTCATCGAGGAAGTGCGTTTCATCGATGCGGTGTCCCCGCTCGCGCCGCGGCTGGCGCAGTTCGATCGACCTTGGCTCGGCGCGTATGACGCGGCGGACCACGAGCTGCTGATCTCGCCCGGCTTCCGCCAGGGCAGCATCGCGCTGATCCCTCTGCCACGTGACAGCCGCGCCATCGGCGTCATGGCTTTCGGCAGTCGCGACGGCCGGCGCTTCACCTCCGATCTCGCGGCCGATTTCCTCGCACATCTCGGCAAGGTCGTGGCGATCAGTTTGGAGAATGCAGTGAACCGCGCGAGGCTGGTGCGCAGCGGCGTCACGGACTTCCTCACCGGCTGGCACAACCGGCGCTACTTCCACAATCGGTTGCGCGAGGAACTGGCGCGCGCGGAACGCACGGGCAAGGCGCTGGCCTGCATGATGATCGACGTCGATCACTTCAAGGAGATCAACGACCGCTTCGGCCACCTGGCCGGCGACGAGGCGTTGAAGGAAGTGGCGCGCCGCGCCGAGGCCGAGATCCGCGCCGGGGACACCGGGGCGAGATTCGGTGGCGACGAGTTCGCGATCCTGCTCGCCGGCGCCGAGAGCGCGCACGCGGTGAAGCTCGCCGAGCGTATCCACCAGGGCGTGGGCGCGACGCCCATCCGCGTGCATGGCGGCGCGCACGTCACGGTCACTCTCTCGATCGGCCTGGCGACGGCCAAGCCGCAGCCGCAGCCGCGCGCGCATGATCACAAGGTGCTGGCGGAGCGGCTCATCGCCGAGGCCGACGCGGCCCTCTACCGTGCCAAGAGTGCGGGACGGAATCGCGTCGAAGTCTCCGCGCACGTGATCGGTTAGGCGCGCGACTCCAGCCGTCGCAGCAACACCAGGAACATCGGTACGCCGAGCAACGCCATGATGGCGCCCACCGGCAGCTGCCGCGGCGCGGCCGCCGTGCGGGCCACCAGGTCCGCGCCGGCTAACAAGGTGCCTCCGGCGAGCGCGGCCGCCGGCACGACGATGCGATGCGCCGCCGTGCGGAACGCCAGCCGCACGAAGTGCGGGATGACGAGGCCGATGAAGCCGATGGTGCCGCCCTGGATGACGGCGCCGGCCGTGAGCGCGCCGGCGATCAGCACGATGACGATGCGCCAGCGCGTGAGGTCGAGACCCAGGCTCTGGGCGGTGGTCTCGCCCGTGGCCAGCACATCGAGTGGTCGCGCGAGCACGAACACCAGCACCGCGGCTAACAAGGTGGCCGCGACCATGATCCCCGGATGCGCGGCCCAGCCCAGGTCGCCGGCCAGCCAGAACATCATGCCGCGCAGCTGGCCATTGTCGGCGAGCACCAGTACCAGCGTGACCAGCGCTCCGCAGGCCGCCGCGACCACGACGCCGGTGAGCAGCACGCGCACCGTGGCGCCGCCGCGCGCCAGCGCGAGCACGAGCAATGTCGTGAGCATGGCGCCGAGCGCTGCCGAACATTGGACGATCCACAAGGAAGCGCCGAACAGCAATGCGAACAGCGCGCCCACCGACGAACCGCCGGAGACGCCGAGCACGTAGGAATCCGCCAGGGGATTGCGGAACAGCGCCTGGAGCAGCACGCCGGCCAGCGCGAGGAGGGCGCCGATGGTGAACGCGGACAGCAGCCGTGGCGCCCGCAACTCCAGCACCACGGTACGTGCGGGCTCGGAAAGGTCGCCGAACAACGCCGCAAATGCCGGTCGGACGCCGATGTCCGTGGAGCCCACGACCAGGGCCATGCCCGCGATGATCAGTGCGCAGACGGCCAGCGCGGCGAATCTCGGGACGAATCTGCTGGCGGCGGACGAAGTCGTGGGCACGCGGCATTGTGCTATGAATCTGGTAAAACGTGGCTCATGAGCGACTGGATCGATGCGCAGGGCTATCGCGCGAATGTCGGCATCGTCCTGATGCGCGGCAACGGCGAGGTATTCCTCGGCCAGCGCACGGGCAAGCGCGGCTGGCAGTTCCCCCAGGGCGGCATCCGCCAGGGCGAACCGGTGGAGCAGGCGCTGTACCGGGAATTGCAAGAAGAAATCGGCCTCACGCGGCCGCAGGTGTCGGTCGTGGGCCAGACGTCCGACTGGATCCGCTACGACCTGCCGAAGCGCTACGTGCGCCGCGGGCGCGGGCCCACGTGCATCGGCCAGAAGCAGCGCTGGTTCCTGCTCAGGCTCGCGGTGCCCGAGGACAGCATCGACTTCAGCTTCACGAGCACCGACGAGCCCGAATTCGACGGCTGGCGGTGGGCAAACTACTGGGAGCCCGTGCGCGAGGTCATCTACTTCAAGCGTCCGGTGTACGTGCGCATGCTCACCGAACTCGCCACCGCGGCTTTTCCGGCCGGTGCACCGCCCCTGCCGCATTGGTGGCAGACCGAGGGCACGGCCGTGGTCGAGGGCTGAGGTAGATGCCCGGCCTGCCGCCGAAACTGGTCGTCACCACCTATGCGCCCACGCGCCGCTGGATCACCGCCATCCTCCTCGTGCTGGTGGTGGCGGTCGGCGTCTACGGCATGTTCGAGTTCGGGCGTTTCCGGGGCGGGTTCGACGTGGTGAGCGGGCTCAAACAACGCGCCGCGTTGCAGAACATGATCAATGCCCAGGAGGCCACGATCTCCGAGCTGCGCGGCAAGGTGGCGCAGCTGGAATCTTCCACCGTAGGACAGACCCGGGAGCGCGAGGAAGTCCAGCGGACCATCGGCGACCTGCAGGCCCAGGTGGCTCGCGCCAACCAGGAACTGGCCTTCTTCCGGGGCATCGTCACCCAAAATGCGAACTCCGCCGAGGTAAAAATCCAGCAGGCGCGTATGGTGGCCACCGCCACGGCAAACAAGTTTCGCGTGCGAGTCACCCTGGTCCAGCCCATGAAGCCTGACGCCACGGTGAGCGGCACCGTCGTCCTGTCGGTCGATGGCGAAGTCGATGGCAAGCCCGGGCGTGCGGATTTCGCGACACTCTCTGGCGGCAAACGACGTGAGATACCCTTCACCTTTCGTTATCTCGAAAACATCGAAGAGGAAATCACCATGCCTCCGGGCATGAAACCCGAACAACTGCTGGTCGAAGTCCGCTCCAATCGCCGGGGCACCGCGCCCGTGCAACAGTCCTACGTCTGGAGTGTCGATCCGCAGTGAGCGGAGCGGCGGGGGTGCACATGTTCGGCCGACGCAAACAGACTTCGACGCGCATCGACACGCTGCTCGGAAAATCGGCGACTCTCAACGGCGACCTGGAGTTCGCCGGCGGCCTGCATCTCGATGGCCGTGTGAACGGCAACGTGCGCAGCAATGCCGAGGATGGCGGGGCGCTGTCGGTGAGCGAGAGTGGCTTCATCGAAGGCACCGTCGAAGTCACCAACATCGTCATGAACGGCACCGTCAATGGTGACATGCACGCGCGCGAGCGCCTCGTGCTGGGCGGCAAGGCGCGCGTGAACGGCAATGTTCATTATGGGGTCATTGAAATGGCGCCCGGCGCCGTCATAACCGGCAAGCTGATCCCGCTTGGCGATGCCAGGGCAGATGACTCGTCCAGGGAACCGCCGCAAACCGAGCCGGAGGTTGCGACCGCAAAGTCCGGCGCGTAGTGTCCTCACATGACTGAAGTAGCGAACGAAACCCTCATTTTCACCGACGCCGCCGCCCGCAAGGTGGGCGACCTGATCCAGGGCGAAGGCAACCCCAACCTCAAGCTGCGCGTGTTCGTGCAGGGCGGCGGTTGCTCCGGCATGCAATACGGGTTCGAGTTCGACGAGGCCGAGCAGGACGGCGACACCTGCGTCGAGAATCTCGGCGTCAAACTGCTCATAGACCCCATCAGCGTGCAGTACCTGACCGGCGCCGAAATCGACTACCGCGAAGGCCTGGATGGCGCGCAGTTCGTGATCCGCAATCCGAACGCGCAAACGACTTGCGGCTGCGGCTCTTCGTTCTCCGCCTGACGTCGTCCTGACGTGGCGCGGCGCGCACCGAAGTCCGTCCCCGACGTACTCGCCGCCGTCGATCTCGGCTCCAACAGCTTCCACATGGTGGTCGCGCGTTACACGCACGGCCAGCTCGTCATCCTCGATCGCCTGCGTGAGATGGTCCGGTTGGGCGCGGGTCTCGAGGCCGACGGCCGGCTGAACAAGGAAGTCGCGGCCCGGGCGATCGCCTGCCTCGAACGCTTCGGTCAGCGGCTGCGCGACATGCGCCCCGACAGCGTGCGCGTCGCCGGTACCAACGTCTTCCGGCGCGCCAAGCGCGCGCAGGCGTTCGTCGAACGCGCGCGCGAAGCCATCGGGCACCCCATCGAGATCGTTTCGGGCATCGAGGAGGCGCGGCTCATCTACTCCGGCGTCGCGCACACCATGCCTGCCGGGCCCGGCCGCCGGCTGGTTTGCGACATCGGCGGCGGCAGTACCGAGATCATCATCGGGGAGGGACTGCAGCCGCTCGAGCTCGAGAGCCTGCAGATGGGTTGCGTGCGGCTGAGTGAAGAGTTCTTCGCGGGCGGGCGGCTCTCGCTGAAGCGCATGCAACGCTGCCGCGTGGCAGCCCGACAAGCCATCGAGCCGTACCAGACGGCGTTTCGACGCCGCGGCTGGGACGAGGCCGTGGGCAGTTCGGGAACGGTGCGGGCCATCGGTGACGGCATCCGCGAACTCGATCCGGAAACCACGGACATCAGTGCCGATGGCATCGAGCGCATCATCGCGAAGATCTGCGAGGTCGAGCACATCCGTGATCTCAAGCTGGCGACGGTCGACGACGACCGCAAACTGTCGTTCGCGGGCGGTGTGGCCGTCCTGGCCGAGGTGTTCGAGCAGCTGGGCATCGAGCGTATGAAGGTGGCCGATGGCGCCATGCGGGAGGGATTGCTCTACGACCTTCTCGGCCGGTACACGGACGAGGACGCGCGCGAACGCACGGTGCGCAGCATGCAGGAGCGCTATCACGTGGACCTGGTGCAGGCGGAACGCGTCGAGCACACGGTGGTCGATTTCCTCGACCAGGTCGAGCAGGCCTGGCTGCTGGCCGATCCGGAGATCGAACTGCTGCTGCGCTGGGCCGCCCGCCTGCATGAAATCGGCCTGGACGTCGCACACAGCGGTTACCACCGCCACGGGGCCTATCTACTGGCGAATGCCGACATGGCGGGGTTCCCACGCGCGGAACAGAAGCTGCTGTCCATCATGGTGGGCAGCCACCGACGCAGGCCCGCCATGGAGGACGCCGACGAGCTCAACCCGCCCTGGGACAAGCGCGCGCCGCCGATGACCTTGCTGCTGCGGCTGGCCGTGCTGCTCCACCGGGGTCGCAGCTCGGTGGCGCTGCCGGCGCTCAAGCTGTCAGCGCGTCCCGATTCGCTGGAAATACGCTTTCCGCCGGACTGGCTCGACGATCACCCGTTGACGGTGGCCGATCTGCAGAGCGAGATCGAGCACCTGAAGAGCGTGGGGTTCCGCTTGCGGGTGTTTTCGTCCAGGTAGCTCGCCGGCGGCGCCCCCGTCAGGGTGCGATGACTGGCGCGCTGCCCGCCGAGTAACGCGAGAGCAACGCGTTCTGCGCATCGCGGACCTCGCTGCCGCCGGTGCAACGCGTGTAGCCACCATCGCGGCCGAGCTGCCACGACCGGGTATTGTCGGCCAGGTAGAAATTGAGGTCGCGCAGGATGCGGTCGCGATGAGTCTGCTCGCGCACCGGAAAAGCGATCTCGACGCGCCGGAAGAAGTTGCGCTCCATCCAGTCCGCGCTCGCGAGGTAGAGCTCGCTCGCGCCGTCGTTTCCAAAGTAGAAGACGCGCGAATGTTCGAGGAAGCGGCCGACGATCGAGCGTACGCGGATGTTCTCGGAAACGCCGGGAATCCCTGGGCGCAAAGCGCACAGCCCGCGGATGATGAGGTCGATCTGCACGCCGGCGCGCGAAGCGCGGTACAGCGCCTCGATGACCTGCGGATCCACCAGCGAATTCATCTTGGCGATGATGCGCGCGGGTTGTCCGGCGCGGGCCAGATCGGCCTCGCGGTCGATCTTCGTGACCACCGCTTCGTGCATGCCGAACGGGGACTGCAGTAGTTTGGTGAGCCGCGGGGTCTGCGTGAGGCTGGTGAGCTGCAGGAACAGCTCGTGCACGTCCTGGCCGATCTCGGGATCGCAGGTGAACAGGCTGTAGTCGGTGTAGCCGCGAGCGGTGCGCGGGTGGTAGTTGCCCGTGCCTAGGTGGCAGTAGCGACGCAGGCCCTCGATTTCGCGACGCACGACCATGGACATCTTGCAGTGCGTCTTGAAGCCCACCACGCCATACATGACGTGCGCTCCGGCCTCCTGCAGCCGATTCGAGAGCTCGATATTCGCTTCTTCGTCGAAGCGCGCGCGCAGCTCGACGATGACGGTCACGTCCTTGCCGGAATGCGCGGCCGTTACCAGGGCATCGACGATGGGCGATTCACTGCCTGCGCGGTACAGCGTCTGCTTGATCGCGAGCACGCGCGGATCGGTGGCGGCGCCCCGCAGGAAATCGAGCACCGGACCGAAGCTGTGGAACGGATGGTGCAGCAGTACGTCCTTCTGGCGTATCACGGCGAGGAGGTCGGAGTTCCCGGCCACGCGCCGGGGCAGGCCGGGCGTGAAGATCGGGTACTTGAGATCCGGCCGCTGCACGAGGTCGTAGAGCGCAGCCAGGCGATTGAGATTCACCGGGCCGTCAGACTCGTAGAAATCCACTTCACTCAGCGTGAATTGCCGTATCAGGAAGGTGTCGAGATCCGGCGGGCAGTCGCGCTCGACCTCGAGGCGGACCGCCGCGCCATAGCGCCGGTGCGCGAGCTCGCCTTCGAGCGCGCGGCGCAAGTCGTCGACTTCTTCGTCGTCGACGAACAGGTCACTGTTGCGCGTGACGCGGAACTGGTAACAGCCCAGGACTTCCATGCCGGCGAACAGCTTGGAAACGAAGTGCTGCACGATGCCGCTGAGCAGAACGAACCGTTTGCGGCCGTCCTCCTCGGGAAGTGCGACCACGCGCGGCAGCGAACGTGGTGCCTGCACGACGGCGAGGCCGGTGTCGCGGCCGAAGGCGTCCTCGCCCGACAGCCGTACGATGAAGTTCAGGCTCTTGTTCTGGATGCGCGGAAACGGGCGGGCCGGATCGAGGCCGAGAGGCGAGAGCACGGGCTCGATCTCGCGTTCGAAGTAATGCTCCAGCCACGCGGCGGTAGCCGCGTCCCAGGTCGCGCGCGCCAGTAGTTCGATGCCCTGGTGACGCAGCGCCGGCAGCAGTACGTCATTCAGGCAGGCGTACTGCGCATTGATGAGCCGGTGCGTGCGCTCGTGGATGGCCTGCAGCTGCTCGGTGATCGTCAGGCCATCGGGCCCTGGCTGGTCCGAGCCCAGCTCCAGTCGCTGCTTTAGGCCGGCCACACGAATCTCGAAGAACTCGTCGAGATTGCTCGAGGATATGCACAGGAACTTGAGCCGTTCCAGCAGTGGCACTTTCTCGTCGAGTGCCTGCGCGAGCACGCGCTCGTTGAATCCGAGCAGCGAAAGCTCGCGGTTGATGTAGTGCTCGGAAGAGCGGAGATCCGGCTGGTCCATGGCGCGCAACTATGTCGCGCTATCTCACCACAGGCCCGGTGCGATTACTGTGACAGTTGCGATCAGCGGAATTACGACGTAGCCGCAAAGGTGCGGCGACATCAGTGCACTACCGGGCGACCAGCACGGGCCCGAGCGGCAGGTCCAAAGTGTTCACGAGGTCGGCGGTGTTCGCCATGAACCGATCGCGCTCGCTCGCGGACACAGGCTCTGCGTCGGGCAGCGGGACCGTCTGCGGATTCTTGTGTACGCCGCGCACGCGATATTCGTAGTGGAGGTGCGGGCCGGTAGCGAGGCCGGTCATGCCTACGTAGCCGATCACCTGCGCCATTTCGACCTTCTGGCCGCGCCGCAGGCTCGATGCAAACCTGGACAGGTGGCCGTAGACCGTGACGACGCCCGAGCCATGTTCCAGCTCGATGACGTTGCCGTAGCCGCCCTGGCGTCCGAGGAATTTCACGCGACCGTCGCCGGCGGCGCGCACCGGCGTGCCCGTCGGGGCGGCGTAGTCCACACCCTTGTGCGCGCGGATGCGATTGAGGATCGGGTGCTTGCGCGCGAGGTTGAAGCGCGAGGCGACGTGCGAGAACTGCACCGGCGCGCGCATGAACGCCTTGCGCAGGCTGCGGCCGTCGGGGCTGTAGTACTGGCCGTGGCCCTGGCTATCTATATATCGCACGGCGCGGTACTCGCGGCCCTCGTTCACGAACTTCGCCGCGACGATGTTGCCGATGCGCAGCGGCTTGCCGTCCTGGAACACTTCCTCGTAGACCACGGTGAAGCGGTCACCGGCCTGGATGTCCAGGACGAAGTCGATGTCGTACTGGAAGATCTCGGCGAGGTCGAACGCGACGCGATCGCTGAGGCCAGCCTCGTTGGCCGCGCCGAACAGGGAATTCTGGATGGTGGCACTGGCGGTGCGCGTGTGAATCTCGAGCGGATTTTCCAGCACGTTGGTGCTGAAGCCATTCTCGTCGCGCGTGACCTGCAGCGTCTCGCTGTCGGAGAGCTTGCGCTCGAGTCCGACGAGCTCGCCGTCGCGATGCTTGAACCGCAGCAGCTCACCTGGCTTGAGCTTGTCGACCTGGCCGCGCAGGTCGGGCAGGGCACGAAGCATCGCCAGGTCCGCGAGATTCAGCTCCAGGTGGCGGAACAAGCGATCCATGGTGTCGTTGCGGCGGACCACTACGTCGATGGTCGAGAAGCCGAGGCTGGCTTCCTGGGCAGGCACGGCAGGCTGCGGTGCGGGTGCTTCGGGTAGGCTCGCGGCAGCGACTTGCGGCTGCTCGGCGTCACGCGGCCAGAACGCCAGCGTTGCGAGGCCGGCGACCAGTACGAGTTGCAGCACGACGGCGGTACGGGCCGACACCCACGGGATTGCGGACTTGATGAAGATTGGCACGATCTATAGAACGTAACCCACGGATCGATAAAGGGTCAATTGTCGCGCCCCTCGAAAAATGTGCGCGGCTCCACGGCCCCTTGTAGTCCAAAGAGAAACCCAAGAACGTCCCCCCAGGAATCCCCCGGTACGAACCCTAAAGATGAACGTCGAAACGCAGGATCAGATCGCGGAGCTGCTGCGCGGCACGCAGGAAGTGCTCGTCGAAAACGAGCTGGTGAAGAAAATCTCGCGCGGCAAGCCGCTGCGCGTCAAGGCGGGCTTCGACCCGACGGCGCCGGACCTGCACCTGGGACACACGGTGCTCATCAACAAGATGCGCCAGTTCCAGAAATTCGGCCACGAAGTGACGTTCCTCATCGGCGACTTCACCGGGATGATCGGTGACCCCACGGGCCGCAATGCCACGCGTCCGCCGCTCACGCGCGAGCAGGTGGAAGCGAACGCGAAGACCTACCAGGAACAGATATTCAAGATCCTCGATCGGGAACAGACGCGCGTCGACTTCAATTCGCGTTGGTTCGGCGGCATGAACGCGTCCGGGCTCATCGAGATCGCCGGGCGCCACACGGTGGCCCGCATGCTCGAGCGCGACGATTTCTCGAAGCGTTACAAAGGCAACCAGCCCATCGCGATCCATGAATTCCTGTATCCACTGGTGCAGGGCTACGACTCCGTCGCGCTGAAAAGCGACGTCGAGCTCGGCGGCACCGACCAGAAATTCAACCTGCTGGTGGGGCGGCACTTGCAGGAAACCTACGGGCAGGAGCCGCAGATCGTGATGACCATGCCCTTGTTGGAGGGCCTCGATGGCGTCAACAAGATGTCGAAATCTCTCGGCAACTATGTGGGCATCAACGAGCCCGCAGACACGCAGTTCGGCAAGCTCATGTCGATCTCCGACAACCTCATGTGGCGCTACTTCGAGCTGCTGTCGTTTCGCCCGCTCGCCGAGATCGCGGGGTTGCGCCGGGCGATCGCCGAGGGGCGTAATCCGCGCGACGTGAAGTTCGAGCTTGGCGTCGAGATCGTCGATCGCTTCCACGGCACTGGCGCCGGCGGCCGCGCCCGCGATGCATTCATAGCCCGATTCCAGCAGGGCGCCGTGCCCGAGAAGATAGACGAGCTCACTCTAACTACTGGTGGTGCGCCGCAGCGATTGGCGAACGTGCTCAAGGCGGCGGGCCTGGTGGCCAGCACTTCGGATGGCAATCGGATGATCGACCAGGGCGCCGTGCGACTCGGTTCCGGTCCCCAGACCCTTGAAAAAGTGGCCGGGCGGGACCACACACTGGCCACCGGGAGGTACCTGGTTCAGGTTGGAAAGCTGAAATTTCGGTGGATAACCCTGAATTGAGGCTCGACGGGAGGCGGTTGGTCAGTATTTGACCACTGCCGAGTGGCGTAGGACGCGATAAACGCTTTTAGCATCAGTAACTTAGGACTCCACTGACGTTACTTGTTACAACGCGTTGACAGACCGATTTCGCTCCCTATAATGCGCCCCCTCACGCACCGACGGCCCCTGCGGTTCTCGCAGCGGCAAAGAAAGTGTCTGAATACAAAGGTTGACGGAATGCGGTTCACGCCTATAATTCCGCCCCCTTCTGCGGCCCTCAGCGACCGCAGTGCTGTCTAAAAATTTGCAGGTAATTTGTGTGGGGACTCGCGTCGATGACTCTTTGGAGTGCATTAACCGAGTACCAAATGTCCAGAAGATGGACTGT
>DATLDQ010000172.1:0-12466 GCA_035525785.1 Steroidobacteraceae bacterium
CATCTCCATGAGCGAAAGCGAGACCTGGGGGCCGCTCAACAACGGCAAGCTTGCCGCCACCGCGACCACCGCCGATGCGCTCGCCGTGCTTGGCCGGCAGTTCGATGCGATCGTGCCGGTCCAGATCGGTTACTCGCGCGGCGCCGACATGGTGGTCGTCGATCGCGGCATCACTTCGGTGAATGCGCTCAAGGGCAAGACGCTCGCAGCGTCGCAGTTCAACGAGAGCGAGTTCTTCATCCGCTACCTCGCGCAGGAAGCCGGACTGCGCGTGACCATACTTCGCGATCTCGATGCGAGACCGAAGGCGGACGCGCTGGGCCTCGTGTTCTACGAAGATGCCTTCGCGGCCTGCGACGCGTACCAGCACGAGCTCGCGAGCGGCAGCAAGCGGCTCAGCGGTTGTGTGGGCTGGACACCGAAGACCGACGAAGTGGTCGAGGCTTCGAAGGGCGCGGCCAAGGTGCTCACCTCGAACCGCAACCTGCTCGTGATCGCCGACGTGCTCGCCGTGAACAAAGGCTTCGCGAAGGCCAACCCCAAGATGGTCGAGGGACTGGTGTACGGCATCCTCGACGGCAACCGGCGCCTGCGCGACAACCAGGCCGAGAATCTCGCCGTCGTGGCGAAAGCCTTCAAGTGGAGCGAGGACGACGCTCGCAAGGAGCTCTCGCACGTTCATCTGGCGAACGCGCCCGAGAACCGCGCGTTCTTCGCCGGCACGATCGACTCCGCCGGGTCGTTCGGCGGCATCTTCCAGTCGTCGATCCTCGCTTACGGCAGCTTGATCAAGAACCCCGCCGACCCTGCGCGCTTCATCGAGACCGCGGCGCTCGACACGGTGGCGAAGCGCAGCCCGTTCGCCGAGCAGAAGATCGCCATCGCGCCCATCCGTACGGCGACACAGTCGGCGCTCGAGGGCGATCCGCTGCTGTCGAAGGACATCCGGTTCTTCTTCGAACCGAATTCCGCGAACCTCGACCGCAATGCGGCGCAGAACCAGGAATACCTGCAGACGCTCAAGCGCTTCCTGCAGGTGAGCCCTGGCTCAACGGTGGTGCTGCGTGGGCACGTCGACAACGCACGCATCAACGAATTCCGCGAATCCGGCGGCGATCAGCTGGTGCAGAGCATGGCGCTCAAAGCCATGGAACTGTCGCGCCAGCGCGCGCTCGCGGTGAGCGAGGCGTTGCTGAACAAGTATCCGGAAATCGAGAAGGGCCGCGTCGAAGCGGTGGGCCGCGGATGGGAGGAGCCGACGGGCACTACCGATGCGGCGCAGAACCGTCGCGTCGAAGTGCAGTGGTTCACGATCGAATAAAGGCGGACATTCCTGATTTGCCAGCAAATCGGGACGCGGCCCCGGCGCGAGCGCGGATGGGTCTTCTTCCGTGAAGCCATCCGCGCCGTGTGCGCTGCAGGTTCAGCCCACGCAGTTGACCACCAGCGTCGTGGACTTCGGCGTCGCGTAGTACCGGGTGACGTCGCTCTTCGTGATCGCGTAGTGCTTGTCCGAGACCTTGATCGCCGGGTCGCAGGGCTTGCCGAGCGGAATGGATGCCACCACCGCCCGGCGCACCCAATCGCCATCCGAGCGCTGCTGCAGGTCCCACACGTTGGTGGCCTTGGTGGTGAGCTTGGCGCTGGACGAGCTCACCGAAACGCTCACGGTCTTCGCGGCGGTCGCACCGGAGACGGCCTTGGAAGCGACGTTGCTGTCCCCCGACTCGATGCCCTTGCTGTTGACGACGTGCACCTTGAAGTACCACGTGGCCGGAGACAGCGAGCCGACAGTGAAGCTGCGCGCCGTTGGATCACTGACGTTCGCCATCTTCGTGAACGACGTGCTGCTCGTGCCGTACATCACCTTGAAGCTCGCCAGATCGGTCAACGCGGACCCGTCGCTGTTCTTGGTGGGCGCGGTCCAACGGACCACTGCCGAGCCCGAGCTCCAGGAGCAGGTCAGGGTGAAGTTGGTGTTGCCGTAGATGGCGGCGAGCGTCTGGGAGCCGGAGGCGGCCTTGGTCCCCGACCATCCGCCGCTGGCGGTGCAGCTCTTGGCGGTGGGCGTCGTCGACCAGGTGAGCTTGGGCGTCACACCGCTCTTTCCAGAGGCGGGTGTGGCACTCAGGCTTACCACGCCAGCGGTTTGCCCGTGTGCCACACCCATGAACAGCAGGGCGCAAGCCCATCCGATGAATCTTTTTTGCATTACAGCCCTCGAAAAACCCGAAGTTGGTCAGAGGGCGCACTGTTGGGGATGTGATGGACGCCTACTCGGTCACCTTCCAAGAATGCGACGTGTCGGAACTGTCCTTTAGCGCAGACAAACCTTTACACGTCCCCGGGTGCCGACGTTCCCCCGGGCGGAAAACAAGACGTTGCGCGCGTCAGAGGGTGCCTCTTCCGTCTTTCCCCCATGCCGTCCTGTTTTCTGTGCGGATTCCCGGGTGACGTCATATGGCGACAACGGGGCTGGTGCTCAGGGAATGGCCCGGCAGCTCTCGGAGTCCTGAATCGAAGCCGCCCGGGTCTCCGCCGTGCGGCGCGTGTCGTTCAAGGCCTCGCGCAGGGGCGCGTCAACCCCAGCCACTTCGACGCCTTCGAGCAACTGGCGCGCGCGATGCGGACAGCCCAGGTCGAGCATCGTCTGCGCGAGGTTGTTGCGCGCGCCGACCTGGGTGGTGTCGAGCAACAGGGCGGCCGCGTAATCGCGCGCCGCGGCACCCAAATCGCCCAGCCGATAGGCGGCCGTGCCGCGGCCCACGAGCGCTACGGGTTCCTGCGGCCAGCGGTGCACGGCGGCGTCGAAGGTGGCGCGTGCGTCGGCGGGCTTCGCGGCGCGCTCGAAGTCCGCGGCCGCCTCGAGAAAGGATTTCGGATCGTCGAGCGCAGCGGTCTCACCCGGCCGCAGCACCACCATGGCCCACCGGCCACCGTAGTGCCATGCAATCATGAAGCGCCGCGTGCGCATCTCCTGCCGACGCTTCGAGCCCGAGCGGAGCACGAAGACATCCTTGCCCGGGTCGTAGCCGATCAGCACCGCGTAGTGCCATCGCGGCCAGAACGGCAATCCATAGTTGTGGAGCACCAGCACGGGGCGCCCAGCCTCGAGCTCGGCGATCAGCGTCCCGGGGGTGCGCGGCAGTGGCAAGGCGATCCGGGCGAAACTGCGCGGCGTCGCGAGCATTTCCACCTGCAGGCTGCCGCGTCTCGCGGGGACGTATAGCAAGCTCGATAGTTCATCAGCCGTGACGGGCGCGCCGCTGCCGGAGAGCACCGTAGCGAGCGCCGCGGGCCCGCATTGAAATTTTTTCTGGGGAAAGAACGGAGTCTCGACGAGCTCCGTACGTTTGCCGGACATCACCGGCCCGCGGGCCACGCATCCGGCCAGCAGCAGCGAAAGGGCCAGGGCGAGACACGCAGTGCGATGCGCCGCGTGCCCCGCCATGCCGGATACCGGTCAGCGCTTCTTGAAGATGTCGATGACGCCGGTGAGCTCGAGGATCAGCAGCACCACGAACACCGCACCGATTAGCGCGAGCGCGCCATCGCCACCCGCGGGTGCGTTGCGCATGTCGGCCGCGAGCTGGTGCAGCTCACGATCATTGAGCCGCGCGACGCGTTGCTCGACCGCAGCGGCATCCACGCCCATCTGTTCCATCTGCGCGCGCACTTCTGCGCGGGCCAGCTGCGCGTGGATCGCGCCCAGGTCGGCCTCACGGTCGGTCGTGACCAGCGCCGACGTGTCGACGATGGCCGCCGAAGCCGCGCTCATCATCCCCATGTTGAACAGGGACACGGAAAGCACACCGAGCGCGCACTTGCGCCATAGCGAGAGTTTCATAAACCAGGACCTCCAGGATGACCAAACAAACAACGTGGCTAGTATCGCCCAGTTTCCGCTTCCAGTCGTTTCCAAACGTAGGAGCGTCGCGCCTCGTTTGTCAGAACGTGGCCCGACGTGAAAAAAAACGACCCCCCGCAGCCGCGAAGCCGTGGGGGGTCAGGGCAGACACGAAGGGCACGCGTCTGCTATTTCCGCATCAGTTTCCGTTCCACGTGTAGTTCGGGATCTCGGTGATCGCCGAACCGATCACGATGGTGATCTCCTTGTGGGTCGTCAGCTCGATGGCATCCCAGTTGGAGGTCACCTTGGTGACCGTCGCGTTGTCGGTCACATAGACCGAAATCGGTTTGCCCGTGATGCCGGCTACGTTGTCCGCCTGGAGCGGCTGGCCCCAGATGTGGAACAGATTGCCCAGCGTGTAGGTGCCAGGGGCCGCGAACTCGACGTGGATCTTGCCCGAAAAATCGTGGGTATGGATTCCGTAGAAGCATCGGCTCGGCAGCTGGTTATGGGTGCCGATCAACTGCGGGATCGACTGAGCCACGCCATCGTTGTAGATCGTCACGTGGGTGTGCACGTGATACGCCTCGGGCATGTTGAGCAGGCACTCGATGCCATCGACCGCGGCGCCCTGGCCACCCGTAGCCGAATTTCCGTTGGGCCAGGCGTCCACGCCAACCCTGGGGTTGTTCGTCAAATCCACCACCGTGCTCGACAACGGCGGCGGATCCGCGGGAGTCGGAGACGGCGAAGGTGACGGCGCAGGTGCTGGAGCGGGGGCCGGCGCAGGCGCCGGAGCCGGCGGATTGCCACCTTGCGGCGAGTCGCTACCACCACCACCACCGCAGCCGGTGAGAGTCACCAACATCGCGGTGACCATCGCGTCGCGCGCGACATTGCAAAACTTGCTCATTGGAGTTCCTTCCTGAATTACGAACGGCGTTACTACACTCGGAAACGCGCATGCCGGCGGCAGGACGTGCGGACAAACCAGTGTTCAGCGCGGCTGACGTGGCAGTAGGACGAACGGATTCGCGGTGCAGGCCGAATCCGCACTCAAACGTTTTCCCGGCCCGGTGCATCACAAGTGCAAGCAATCGGCGACATCGCGGGTGGGAAATGCGAGTGGCAGGTCTGGTCTCTTTGAGTTTGTTCGCAGGTTCAGCCTTCGCCGTCCAGATTGACGGCCGCGTCGACGCTGGCGAGTGGCAGGAGGCCCGGCACGTCACCGACTTCCGCAAGGTGCAGCCTCTCAATGGCGAACCGGCGACCCTGGCCACCGAGGCCTGGGTGCTGGCGACGCCTGAAGGACTGGCGGTCGCCTTCCATAACACCCACCCCGCCTCGGTGCCGCGCACGCGCGAGCGCGTGCAACGCGATTTCTCGGAACAGGTGGACCGCGTCAACCTGGTCGTCGATTTCGATGGCGACCATCGCACCGGCTACAACTTCCGGGTGAGCTCCACGGATGGCATCGCCGATGCCATCGTCACCAACGAGAACAGCTTCAATACCGATTGGGATGGCAACTGGCGCCACGCGGTGAGCGAGGACGCCGAGAGCTGGTCCGTCGAGATGCTGATCCCCTGGCACATCGCGCCCATGCGCAACGCCACGGACAAGCGCACGATCAACCTCTATCTCGACCGCATCACAGGCTCGACCGGGGAACGCGTAGCCTGGCCACTGGCCAGCCTCGACCGATCGAGATACCTGTCCGACTTCGCGCCCGTCGAGGTGCCCGCGTACAGCCAGGCACTGCTGGCCATGACGCCCTACGTCTCGGGTCTGTACGACAACACGCGCAGCGACGGCGAGCCGGACGCAGGCGTGGACGTGTTCTGGAAACCCAATGGGCAGCTGCAACTCACCGCCACCGTCAATCCGGATTTCGGCCAGGTCGAGAGCGACGACCTGGTCGTGAACTTCGACGCCGAGGAAACTTTCTTCAGCGACAAGCGGCCTTTTTTCACCGAGAACCAGGGCCTGTTCGAATTCACGACGCCGTCGGATTTCAGCCAGCTCCTGTATACGCGGCGCGTCGGCGGGCCGGCCGATGACGGACGCGGGCTGGGTGACATCATCGCAGCGCTCAAGCTCAACGGCAGCATGGGTTCCACCAAGTACGGGCTGTTCGCCGCGGAAGAAGACGAGGACGTGGGGCGCTCGTTCCAGGCCGTGCGGCTGGTCCGCGACTTCAGCGAGCAGAACCTGGGTCTGATGGCGACGCGCACCGAACGGCCATTCCTCGACCGCGTGGCGACCGTCGCCGGTGTCGACCATGACTGGCGGCCGACGCCGCGCTGGAACATCCGCTCACGTGTGTTCGGCAGCGACATCAAGCATGACGCCGACGGCAATACCCGCGACGTCGGCGCGACGGTGTGGGCCGATTACGAGATGGACCGTGGCTGGCGCCAGCAATGGATCGCCATGTACTTCGGCGACGAACTCGAGATCAACGACGCCGGTTACCTGTCGCGCAACAACACCGAGTACCTGCATTGGCAAGTGAATCGGCGCTTCACCGACCTGCCCGCGGATTCGCGCTATTCGTCGAAGGACTGGCGCTGGCGTGTGAGCAGCAACTACAGCGCCACCGGTCAGCAACTGAACCACCAGTTCCGCATGAGCCGCGAGAGCCGCCTGCGCAACGGCAGTTACGAGTACGGCCAGATCAACGTCAATTCCGCTGGCGTGGACGACCTCATCCTGCGAGGCAACGGCTTCGTGAAACGCCCGCCGAACTTCAACAGCTTTTTCGAGCTGGATCGTCCTCGCAAGGGCAACTGGGGCTTCCATGGCGAGCTCGAGATCTCGAGCGGCGGCCTCGAAGGCAACCGGAACCTGGGTTACTTCGCCGAGCTCACCCCGAAATATTTCATCAGCGACGCGTTCAACATCTACGTGGGCCTGACTTCGTCGCGCAACCCGGACTGGCTGGTGTGGCAGCGCGAGAATCTGCTCGGCAGCTTCGGCCGTCGCAACGCGGAGATCAGCGCGGGTTTCAACTGGACCATGACCAACCGGCAGGAGCTGCGCTTGAAATTGCAGGCCATCGGCCTCGATGCACGGTTGCGCCAGGGGTATCGCATCGATGCGGCAGGCAACGCGCTCGAGACCGCCGAGGCGATCGACGACTTCACCGTGCGCAATCTCGGCGTTCAGCTTCGCTACCGCTTCGAGATTGCCCCGCTCTCCTATCTATATGTGGTGTACGGCCGCGGCGGCTTCCGCAACGAGCCGCGCACGGAAGACAGCGTGGGCCTGCTGGGCGACAGTTTCAGCCTGCGTGACGACGAACAGTTGCTGGTGAAATTCAGCTATCGCTTCGAGACGTGACGATGAAACATGCGTCGCTGCTGGCCTTTTCCCTGTTCTGCTGCGCGCAGGCGCTGGCCGCCACTGCCACGGAAGAGATCGCGTTCGACAGCCACGGCGTGACGCTGCGCGGCTCCGTCGTGATTCCCGACGACGTGCACGCAGCGGTGGTGTTCGTGCACGGCTCGGGCAAGCAGTTGCGCAATCTGCGGCTCGCCGAGGCGCTTGCCCGCGAGGGCATCGCGGCCCTGGTCTACGACAAGCGTGGCGCCGGTCAATCCGGCGGCGACTACGAACAGGATCAGAGTGTGAGCGGCAAGAACATCGCGTTGCTGGCCGATGATGCGCTGGCCGCCGTCGCGGCGCTGGCCGTTAATCCGGCGCTGCAACGCGTGCCCATGGGACTCGCCGGCATCAGCCAGGCTGGCTGGATCGCGCCCGTCGCCGCGAGGAAGAGCGATCGCGTCAAGTTCCTGGTCATGTGGAGCGGCCCGGTCTGCAAGGTGAGCGAAGAGGACATCTTCAGCAAGTTCACCAACGACGGCGACAGCGACGACGTCCCGTCCTACCGCGAGGCATTGAATGCGCGCCGCGACAAATACCTCTGGCCCGACTTCCTCGGCAGGGACACCGACTCGAACGAGGACCTCGCTGCCCTCTCCATTCCGGGGCTATGGATCTTCAGCGACAACGACGCCAGCATCCCGGTGGATCTCTCGCTCGAAAAGCTGCGCGCGCTCAGGAAGGCGGGCCATCGTTACGACTACGTCCTGTTCTCGGGGCTCGGCCACAACAACATCGAGCACACACTGGGCTTCGCCACGGCCTGGATGAAGCGCCTGTCTGCCCGCCAGCCCTGATGCCGGATCCAATCACGACGATCTCTCTCATCGGGTAGACGCTCGGGACCAGTTCACCCGCTCATAATAGAAGCCTGATGAACCCGGGCTCGGCCAGCACTACGACACCCACCGTCAATCGCGGTTACGTGGCGGCGGTGGGCGCGTTTGCCATCTGGGGCCTCTTCCCTCTCTATCTCATCGGCCTGCGCAACGTCTCCGCCATGCAGATCACGGCGCACCGCATCGTCTGGTCGTGCGTATTCGCGGTGGGATGGCTCGCGTCCATCGGCGAGCTCGGCAAGCTCGTCGAGGCCATCACGCGCAAAGGTGTACTCGTACGCCTCATCGCGAGCGCGTTCTTCATCGCCGTGAACTGGCTCGGATTCGCCTGGGCCGTGAACCACCATCGCGTGCTCGAAGTGAGCCTGGCGTACTTCATCGGCCCGCTGCTCAACGTGATGCTCGGCATCTTCGTGTTAGGCGAACGACTCAATCACACGCAGTGGATAGCCGTGGCCTTCGCGGCAGCGGGCGTCGCCTGGCTCACCGTCGTCGCCGGCCAGCCCCCGTGGATCGCGCTCATGGTGGGCTCGTCGTTCGCGCTCTACGGATTGATCCGCAAGACGGTGAGCATCGGCGCGCTGCACGGGCTCGCCGTCGAGACCATCCTGCTCACGCCTCTGGCCGCGGCTTATCTCATCTGGTGTGAGGTCACGGGCATCGCGGTGCTGGGGCACTCGGATGGGCTGGTCACCGTGTTGCTGCTCGTCGGCGGCGTGGTGACGTCCATCCCGCTGGTGCTGTTCGCCTTTGGTGCGCGGCTCGTCCCGTATTCGACGATCGGCGTGCTCCAGTTCATCGCGCCGACCATGCAATTGGCCTGTGGGCTGGTGGTTTTCGACGAGTCAATCGGCGCGGAGCGCTCCGCGGGCTTCACGTTGATCTGGATCGGATTGCTGGTCTACATCGGAAACGCCCTCTTCCAGGCTCGGTTGCGCAGGCAGGCCGTCGCCTGACAAATGTTCAGGGAGGGTTCAGAGGCCCTCCCTAAGATGGCTGCATGGCCGTCAAACCCCTTCGTCGCATCCTCATCCCCGCACTGGCCCTGTTTCTGGGCCTGCTGGGCGTCGCGCAAGCGCAGGACAACGATCCGCTCGAAGCCGACCCGCCGGATCGTGCCGCCCGTCTCGCATATCTCAAGGGCGACGTCTCGCTGCAGCCGGCCGGCGAAGAGGAATGGGCGCCCGCCATGCTCAACCGCCCGCTGACTACGGGTGACAAGCTCTGGACGGAGCGTGGCGCGCGCGTCGAGCTCCAGGTGGGCCAGGCGGCCGTCCGCCTCGACGGTGAGACTGGCTTCTCCATCCTCAATCTCGACGACGACACCGTGCAAATGCGCATGACGGCCGGCACGATCATCGTCGACGTCCGGAGCCTCGAGGACCGCGAGCAGATCGAGATCGACACACCGAACCTCGCGCTGTCGCTGCTGCGTGCCGGCAGCTACCGCGTCGAAGTGAACGACGACGGTGACGTCACCACGGTGAAGATCGGCGAAGGCGAAGCCGAGGCCAGCGGTCCGTCGACCAACACGCTGGTGCACTCGGGTCAGGCGGTCACTTTCCGCGGCGTCGATGAGCTGGTCGCGGACACCAGCACGCTGGGCGCGCCCGACGACTTCGACAACTGGAGCATGGAGCGCGAGCACCGCGACGATCGCTACGCCACTTCCGGTTCGTCGCAATATGTGTCGCGCGACGTGACGGGTTACGACGACCTGGACGAGAACGGCAGCTGGAGCTCGGAGGCCGAGTACGGCTACGTGTGGACGCCGACGCGAGTCGCCGTGGGTTGGTCACCGTATCGTTACGGTCGCTGGGTCTGGGTCGGCCCCTGGGGCTGGACCTGGATCGACGACGCGCCCTGGGGTTACGCGCCGTTTCACTATGGGCGCTGGGCGCACATCCGCAACCGCTGGTGCTGGGTGCCGGGCCCGCGGCACGTGCGCGCGGTGTACGCACCCGCTCTCGTGGGTTGGGCGGGCTCGCACGGCTCCCACCTGTCGTGGTTCCCGCTGGGGCCGCGCGAAGTCTACGTGCCGGGCCGGCGCTTCAGCCGCCACTACGTGGAGCGCGTCAACGTCGCGAACACCATCGTGGCGCAGGCGCGCATCCGCGAGATGTACGAACGCCGCGGACCCGCGCCAAACTACCGCAACCGCGCCGTGCCCGACGCCATCACCTCGGTGGCTCGCGAGACCTTCACGTCCGCGCAGCGTACCGGCAATCACCGCGTCCGCCTCGATCCGCGCGAGTTGAACGGCACGCCGGGCCATGACGCGCCGCCGCGCATCGCGCCCGTCCGCGACAGCCGCCTGGGCGGCGTGGCCCGCGCGAACCCGCGTGTGCGCCCGGATCTCGCGACGCGGCAGGTCATCGTGAAACGGGATCCGCCGCCTTCCTCCGCGCGCTTCGCGCGCCGTCCGCAACAGTCTTCCGCAGACGTCGCGCAGACGCCTGCGTCGCGCACGGGGCGTCCGCAGACCCGCGACGCGCGCGAGGAGCGTGACGTCAATCGCGACGTCATTGGCGAAGTCCGTCCGCAGGATCGCGCGTCGTTCCAGGATCGTCTTAGAGACCGCGTGGCCGAGCGCAATCGCGGTGAGCGGAACGATCGTCCGCCGCGCAATGAACAACAGCGGCCGGTGATGGACAACGCGCCCTCGAACGACGAGCGTGATCGCTGGCAGCAGCGCAGCGACGAAACCCAGCGCCCGCGGCGCGACGATCGGCCGGACCGCGGCCGCGACTCGCAGTACCCGCAGTACAGCCAGCGTCCCCAGCGCACCCAGGACGCGGTGCGTGAAGCCGTGGCTCGGCAGATCGAGCAGCGTGAGCGCCAGCAGCGCGAGCAAGGCGTGCAGGATCGTCAGCACGATGACGGCGCGCGCGCCGGTTACCGTCCGGAACATCGACAGGAGCAGCCGCGTGCCGAGCGTCCGCAGATGGAGGAGCGCCCCCGCCAGGATTACCGGCGCGAATCGCGCCCCGAACCGCGGCAGGAACAGCCGCGGTCCCAGCCACGGCAGGAACAGCCCCGCCCCGAACGTCAGCAAGAGCGACAGCCGCGGCAGGAATCCCAGCCGCGACCGGAGCGTCAGGAATCGCACCCGCCACGCGGCCGGCCTGAAGGACGCAATTCGAAGGAATAGCCAGCGTCGAAGGAGTAGCTAGCGGCAGGCCGGTACCGTCACCTCGACGAGTACCGGGAAGTGATCCGAGGGCCAGCGACCGTCGATGAGCTGCGCGAGCACCATGTAACGGTTCACCTCGACCTCCCTGCCTAACAGGAAGTGATCGATGGCGTGCGCCTGGGGATCCGGGTTCTTGAAGCCATTGAACGTGGCGCCGGGGCCGAAAGGCGGCGATTTCGCCGCTTCGCGCGCATCGCGCAACCCCGCCTCACGAAGGTGTCGCAGCGGTTCGGTGTCGATCTCCGAATTGAAGTCGCCGAACAGCATCACTCGCTCGCAGCGCTTCCGGTGCGCCTCGATCCATTTCACGATCTGCAGCGCGGATTCCTTGCGTGCGACCATGCCGATGTGATCCCAGTGCGTATTGATCGCGAGGATCGCGCCGGTCCGTCCACGCAATCGCAGTCGCGCCCAGGTCGCGACGCGGTTGTACGCGGCGTCCCAGCCTTTCGACGGCACGTCAGGTGTGGGGGACAGCCAGAACATGCCGCTGTCGACGAGATCGAATTTCCGGCGGTCGAAACCGAGGGGCGAGGCCTCGCCCTTGTCTCCACCGTCGTCGCGTCCGCCGCCCAGCACGCGATATTGGGGAAGCGCGGCGATCAGGTCCGCTTTCTGGTTCGGCAATACCTCCTGCATGCCGAAGATGTCGGGATGCAACCACCCGATCTGCGCAATGACCCAGCCGCGCCGATGCGGCCATGCGTTGTCGCCGTCGGAGGCGATGTCCAGCCGGATGTTGTAGGTCATGAGACGCAGGTTCGCGGGTTCGGCGCCCAGGGAGATGGAGGCTGCGGCCAGGAGGATGGTCGCGGTGAAGAGCAGGTTTCGGATGAGGCGGTGGTTGATGGGGAGCATCGGAGACTCCTGCTGGAGCGGGCGTTGGGCGACTTCGATTCTCGTCTTGTTCGGAGAGGGTTTCATGCGGAGTGGCGCGGGGGCCCAACGCGCTACGCGCGTTGGTTCAACTCGGGGTGACTGGGGGGCGCGGAGCCGGGCGTGGTGCCCGAGTTGTCGAACCGTCCGACCACACCGAGTGATGGTTCAGCGCGTGCGAGCCCAGCCGGATGGGCTTGATTGAAATGAAAAGGCCCCCTCCGCGAAGCGCGGAGGGGGCCTTTTCATTTCAATTGGCGCGCCCGGAAGGATTCGAACCTCCGACCACCTGGTTCGTAGCCAGGTACTCTATCCAGCTGAGCT
>DATLDQ010000016.1:0-7812 GCA_035525785.1 Steroidobacteraceae bacterium
GCTGGCCTGCGATGCCGAGCTTGAGCCCGCGGTTGTCGTTGGGCAGGCGGTTGGTGAAGCGGAACTGGAACGTGAGGTTCTCGTTGGCATCCCCGTCGTTGTCGACGTGGATCTCGTACAGTGCCGACGGATCCATGGCGAAATAGTTAGGGCCGCCGTATGGATCCTGCAGCGGGATGTAGTTGGCGAGCAGCGTGACGTAGCCGTCGCGCCCGGGTTCGTAGCTGTTGAAGAGGTAGAAGTCGGTCGAATCCACCGTCGGGAAGCGCGTGATGTTCGGCGCTTCGCGGTGGCTCGAGCCGAAGGCCGGTGTGGTCAGCGCTGCGATCGGCAGCGTGGCCGCGATCGCGGCTGCCACCGAACAGAGTTTGCGGAATTGCATGGTGAGTCCCCTTGCGAATGAGTAGTGACGTGGGGAATACGCCGCGCGCTCAGGCTGGATGCACGGAGTTCGCATCCCGCGACGATATTTTTCATCCTTGCATCCAGGGTCGCGTTGGCTGCGTAAGGTAAGATTCGCCCGCATGTCATCGGCCCTTCCAACCAACAAACTCGTCGCGCTCGCCCGCCTCATCGGCGGCACGCCGCTGCTCGAGATCCACTGCCGCTATCGTGGCCGTGAGCAGCGCATCTACGCCAAGCACGAGGCATACAATTTCACCGGCAGCATCAAGGACCGCATGGCGCTGTACATCCTGCAGCGCGCGTATGCAGATGGAGAAATCAGCCCCGGCGACGTGATTGCCGAGGCCACGAGCGGCAACACCGGCATCTCCTTCGCGGCCATCGGGCGCGCGCTGCGTCATCCCGTGCGCATCTATATGCCCGACTGGATGTCGCGGGAACGCGTACTCGTGATCCAGAGTCTCGGCGCCGCGGTGATCCCGGTGTCCGCCGAGCTCGGCGGCTTCCTTGGCTCCATCCGCATGGCCGACGACTTCGCACGTGAGGCCGGTCACGTGTTCCGCCCTCAGCAGTTCGACAACAGCGCGAACGTGCAGGCGCACTATGAGACCACGGGCCCCGAGATCACCGCGCAGCTCGCGAGCCTCGGTCGCACGCCCACGGCCTTCGTCGCCGGCGTCGGCACGGGTGGCACGGTGATGGGCGTTGCCCGACACCTGCGCGAGCGATTCGGCGGCAGCGTGCAGGCCTTCCCGCTCGAGCCCGCGAACTCACCCACGCTGCGCACCGGCCACAAGGTGGGCCGTCATCGCATCCAGGGCATCAGCGACGAGTTCGTGCCCTCCATCGTGCGACTGCAGGAGCTCGGCAAGATCCTCGACGTATGGGATGGGGACGCCATCGTCATGTCGCAGCGTCTCGCCAACGAGCTCGGTATCGCCGTCGGCATCAGCTCGGGCGCCAACCTCCTGGCCGCGCTCGAGATCGCGCATGAGCAGGGCGACGGCGCTTGCGTGGCCACCGTCTTCTGTGATGACAACAAGAAGTATCTATCCACCGATCTGTGCAGCGACGAGGAGTGCAAAGAGCATTACTGCTGCAACGATGTGGAACTGCTCGGGTTCCAGGTGATTCCGCCCGCACCCCGACCCGTCAACTGACTCATTAAAGATTCCGACAGCCGGGCGTTCGCCGTTCGCGACCTTGCATCCGAGGGCAATGGCAGTTCGTAGAACTGTCACGACCGGCGGCGATACTGCGCCGCGCTTCAATGTCAGAACGAAGTCGGATACCCATGAACCGCAAGTGCTCGCTGGCCGTGTTGGCCGTTCTTGCCATTGCCACGTCGCAGATCCGGGCGGCCGGCGTGCCGGCCGATGACCTCGAGGAAGTCGTGGTGACGGCGCGCAAGCACGCGCTCATCGGCAAGGTCGAGTCATCGACGCAAGGCACCGTCACGCGGGCCCAGCTCGAAACGCGACCCGTGATGCGCACCGGCGAATTGCTCGAGACGGTGCCAGGCCTCGTGGTCACGCAGCACGCCGGCGATGGCAAGGCCAACCAGTATTTCCTGCGCGGCTTCAATCTCGATCACGGCACGGACCTCGCCACCAGCGTCGACGGCATCCCCGTGAACATGCACTCGCATGGCCACGGCCAGGGATACACCGACATCAATTTCGTGATCCCCGAACTACTCGACCGCATCGAGTACAAGAAAGGTACGTACTACGCCGATGAGGGCAACTTCTCGGCGGCCGGTGCCCTCGATCTCGAGTACCGCCGTTCGCTCGACGGCGCGCTGCTGTCGTTGACCCTGGGTGAGGACGACTACGCGCGGGGCCTGTTCGCTGGCTCGACGAGTGCGGGCGGCGGCGAACTGCTCTGGGGGCTCGACTACAACCGCACCGATGGGCCCTGGGATCTCGATGAAGCTCTGCGCCGCGTGAATGCGCTGGTGCGTTACTCGCACGGCGAGCGCGGTGACGGCTATTCGATCACCGCTTCCGCTTACGACGGCGACTGGATTTCGACGGACCAGATCCCGGAACGCGCGGTGCAATCCGGCCTGCTGGATCGCTTTGGCTTCATCGACCCGACCAATGGTGGCGACTCGCACCGGTACTCGCTGGGCTATGAGGTTGAGAAGACCGTGGGCGCCTGGCGATTCGCAGCGAATGCCTACGCTCTCGACTATCAGCTCGACCTGTTCTCGAACTTCACCTATGGCATCGACACGGCGGCGGGCGACCAGTTCGAGCAGTTCGATGACCGCAATGCCTACGGTTTGCACGCCGGGATTACGCGCGACACCAGTTATGGCGGCCTTGGCGGCCAGCTGAAATTCGGCATCGACTCGCGCTTCGACGACATCGGCAAGGTGGGGTTGTACCTCACTGATGATCGCCAGCGCATGACAACGATTCGCGAGGACTCGGTGCAACGCCTGGGCCTCGGATTTTATTTGGAACAGCAGCTGCAACCTGCCGACTGGCTGCGCGTGATCGCAGGTCTGCGACACGACCGGGCGGATTTCGCCGTACGCAGCGATCTCGCCATGAACAGCGGCTCGGCCAACGACGGCATCACCAGCCCGAAGCTGTCACTGGTGCTGGGCCCGTGGAAGGACACCGAGTTCTTCATCAACACCGGCCGGGGCTTCCATGAGAATGATGCTCGCGGCACCACGATCACGGTCGACCCGGCTGACGGCATAACCGCCGTGGATCGCGTCAAACCGATGGTCCGCGCCGAAGGCGCCGAGATCGGCGTGCGCACCGCCTCCATCCCTTACACGCAGCTCGCGCTGACCGCCTGGTCGCTGGATCTCGATTCCGAACTACTCTACATCGGCGACGCGGGCGCCACCGAGGCGAACCGCGCGAGCGAGCGGCATGGCGTCGAGCTCGGCGTGTACGTCACGCCGCGCGAGTGGCTGACGCTCGATGCCGACCTCGCGTGGTCGCATGGCCGCTTCAGCGAGTTCGACGCCGCGGGCGATCGCATCCCCGGCGCCGTCGAGAGCGTAGTCTCGCTGGGGGTCGCTGTGCAGCACCCGACGGGCTGGTTCGGCGGCGCGCGATTCCGGCATTTCGGCGCCGCCCCACTCATCGAAGACAACAGCGTCCGCTCTGATCCCACCACGGTGGTCAACCTCGAAGTCGGCCGCAAGTTCGGCAAGCGATTCTCCGCCTCGCTCGCGGCCTACAACCTGTTCGAGTCGAAGGACAACGACATCACTTATTTCTACGAGAGCCAGCTACCCGGTGAGGTCGCGCCCGTGGAAGACCGCCACTTCCACCCCGTGGAGCCGCGCACGCTGCGACTCACCCTGGAAACCCGCTGGTAGTAGCCGATGGAGGCGTGGCCGTGGGTAGAATCCCGGCCATGCTTGCTTCGTCCTCACGGCGGCTCCTCGCTATCTGCGCTTTCGCGTGCATCTTCGGCGCGACTGCCTTGACCGTGCGCGCTCAAGCCCCGGCACCCGGCGTGAGCAAGCCGGCTACCAAGGCGGCGGCCGCCAGGAAAAAGGCGGCGACCGCGGCGAAGAAGCCCGCCAGCAAACCGGCGGTGCCTGCGCCGCCACCGCCGCCACCACCCGTCGAGCTCATCGGCCACATCGTGATGCCCCCCGACGCGCTGCGCCCCGGTGCGCCGTCCGGGCAGTTCGATGGCGAAGGCCGGCGCGCGGCCTCACCGCGCTTCGACGCGCAGCCCGTGCAGGGGGTCAGCTCCATCAAGCCCGGCCCCACGCAGGGCGCCTGGTGGGGGCTCTCCGACAATGGTTTCGGCCGCAAGTGGAACAGTCCCGACTACCACCTCTGCATCTATCTATTCGACGTGCGGCCACGCACGCAGACCGGCCCGGACTCGCGCACGGCGCTGCAGGCCGTGATCGAGCTGTCCGATCCGGCCAGGCACTTCCCCTGGCGCCTCGCGGACGAGAGCTCGGACGAACGCATCCTCACCGGCGCCGATGCCGACCCGGAATCGCTGGTCACCATGTCCGATGACACGTTCTGGATAGGCGACGAGTTCGGACCGTGGCTGCTGCACTTCTCGGTGGATGGCGACCTGATGGCGCCGCCCGTGGAGCTGCCGGACAACGTCCGCTCGCCCGAGCATCCACTCGTGCTGGCTGGCGCCGATACCGCGAGGCTCGAGCGCTCGCGCGGCCTCGAAGCCATGGACCTGGCAGGCGACAACCGCACGCTGGCGATGATCCTGGAGGGCACGGTCAAGGGTGATGCGCCCCGGAACCTGCGCGTGCTCCGCTATGACACCCAGGCCGGGAAGTGGCTGCCGGGCACTCTTTTATATGAGCTCGACGCGGACACCGTCTCCGTGACCGACATGTCTCGCGTCGACGCCAATCGCTTCGTGGTCATCGAGCGCGATGACCAGGAGGGGGACGCGGCCAAGGCCAAGCGCGTGTATTCGATCGATCTCGACAAGGTCGTGCCCGGGAAGCCGCTGCAGAAAAAGCTGGTCATCGATCTGCTGGCCATCGGCAACGCGCATGGACTCATCGAGAACCTGGCGCCGGGCGCGCCGTTCCGCTTCCCGTATCACACGCCCGAATCCATCCAGGTGCTGGATCGCAAGCACGTGGTCGTCGTGAACGACAACAACTACCCCGATACGGGTGGGCGTGGCATCGGCGTGAAGGACGCGACCGAGTGGCTCTGGCTCGAGCTCGCTTCGCCCCTGTGAACCAGACGCTGTAGTACTCGTGACTCTGATCGCCATCAAGGACGCGGAACTCGCGTTCGGACTCACGCCGCTGCTCGATCGCGCGGGCCTCGCCATCTCCGACGGCGAGCGTATCGGGCTCATCGGCCGCAATGGCACGGGGAAATCCTCGCTGTTGTCGGTGCTCGCGGGTAGTTTGCCGCTCGACGACGGCGAGGTGGCGCGCAAGCCCGGCCTGCGCATTTCGCTGGTGGAGCAGGAGCCGGCGCTGCCCCCGGCGGCGACACTGCGCGAATCGCTGCTCGCGCGCGGCGCCTTCGATGATATCGCCGACGAGCGCGACCGCCATCGTGCGGAGACGAGGCTCGCGGAATACCTGCATCGCTTCGACGTCGACGAGAACGCCGACCCGGCGCAGGTCTCGGGCGGCGAGCGCAAACGCGCGGCACTGGCGCTGGCGTTTTCGCTGGATCCCGAATTGCTGCTGCTCGACGAACCGACGAACCATCTCGACGTGGCCGGCATCGAGACGCTCGAGGACCTGCTGCAGAAGAACGTCACCTGCATCGTGATCACGCACGATCGCCGCTTCCTCGATCGCGTGGCCACGCGCATCGCCGAGCTGGACCGCGGACTGCTGCGCAGCTTCCCCGGCAACTACTCGGTGTACGAGCAGCGCAAGGCGGAGATCGACGCGGCGGAAGACATCGCCAACCGGCGCTTCGACAAGTTCTGGGCGCAGGAAGAGGTGTGGATCCGCAAGGGCGTGGAAGCGCGGCGCACTCGCAACGAAGGCCGCGTGAAGAGGCTCGAGCATCTGCGCGAGGAGCGCATCGCGCGGCGCGAACGTCAGGGCTCGATCAAGCTCACGGTGGACACCGGTGAGCGATCCGGCAAGCTGGTGGCCGAATTCGAGAACGTTGCCAAGAGTTTCGGCGGCCGGCCCATCCTCCAGGACACGAGCCTGCGCATCATGCGCGGCGACCGCGTCGGGTTGTTGGGCGCGAATGGCGCCGGCAAGACCACGATGATCCGCCTGATCGTCGGGACGCTCGAGCCGGATTCGGGGCGCATCCGCCGCGGCACGAATCTGCAGGTGGCTTACTTCGACCAGCTGCGCGAGCAGCTCGACCCGGAGAAGACGCTCTCGGAAACCGTGAGCCCGGGCTCCGACTGGATAGAGATTGGCGGACAGCGCAAGCACATCACGAGCTACCTCGGAGACTTCCTGTTCCACACGCGCCGCGCGAATGCGCCCATCCGCATGCTCTCGGGTGGCGAGCGCAATCGGCTGCTGCTGGCGCGGCTGTTCGCGCGGCCCGCGAACGTGCTGGTGCTCGACGAGCCCACCAACGACCTCGACATCGATTCGCTCGAGCTGCTCGAGAACATGCTGCAGGACTATGCCGGCACGCTGTTGCTCGTGAGTCATGACCGCGCGTTCCTCGACAACGTCGTGACGCAGACCGTGGCGGCGGAGGGCGCCGGGCGCTGGCGCGAATACGTGGGCGGCTATACCGACTGGCTTCGCCAGCGACCACAGCCCCGCGTCGACGCCACACCCGAAAAACCGGTGCTGACGCCGGAAATCGCGCCAGCCGTTACATCGAAGAGGAAGCTCAGTTACAAGGAGCAACGCGAGCTCGACTCCCTGCCGGCGGAAATCGAGAAGATGGAAGCCGAACAGCAGGCGCTCACGCAGAAGATGTGTGGGCCCGACTACCATCGCACTGCTCCGGACGAAATGCACCGCGACGCCGAGCGCGCAGTCGAGCTCGAAGCCTTGCTGTCCGAGCGCATGGAACGATGGGTGAGCCTCGAGGAAAAAACATGAAGAAGCCGCCGGTGGTCACCATCGGACCCGCCGCAAAGCCCGTGGCGATCCGCATCTGGAAGGAGACCGCGCACCGTGGCGGCAAGGGCGTGAGCGCGATCAAGGGCGTGCCGCTTCCCGGACCGCAGCTCGACGAGCTCTGCAGCGCGCTCAAGAAGAAATGTGGCACCGGCGGCACCGTGAAGGACGGGGTCATCGAGATCCAGGGCGATCACCGCGACCGGCTGGTCGAGGAGCTGAAGAAACTGGGCTATGCGGACGTAAAGAAGGCCGGCGGGTAGGAGATGGGCCCGCGGTGAGGGGTGGCAGAGCGTTGAAGTGAGGAGGCGCGCGATGGCCACATGCGCATGTATGAGTTCGCTTTTCGCCGGGCCATTCAGGTTGTTGTTTGGGCGAGATTCGGGCCGCCGCCATGCGGTGCGCGGAAGACACCTGATCAGTGGTTTGGGTTGCGGTCGTCTAGGCTCCGGTTGGTTCGGAGAGCGGCTTCGTGCCTTGCGGATTGGGTGCCCCGGCCCGCTCACTCATACATGCGCATGCGTCCATCGCGCGCCGCTTCGTTCGACGGCTTGCCCAGATTCACCGCGCACGCGCCCCCGGTTGGGGCGGGCAAGAACAAAAGCATCGGAGTCTGGCGACTCTTTGTCTTATCCAATCCCGAAGGGGCAGCGCGCGGGTAAGTACGGCGAGCCCGCGTCGCGGAGAGCAGCGCACGTGCCTCGATGAGGCGAGCGGGCCGGGCACCCAATCCGCAAGGCACGAAGCCGCTCTCCGAACCAATGGGAAGCCCAGACGACCTCAACCCAACACACTGATCAGGTGTCTTCCGCGCACCGCATGGCGGCGGCCCGAATCTCGCCCAAACAACAACCTGAATGACC
>DATLDQ010000060.1:0-15238 GCA_035525785.1 Steroidobacteraceae bacterium
TGAATCCTATTTTGAGCGAGGGCTAGAGCATCTAATTAGAGTTAAGCGCATTAGACGCTTAGCTGACAAGCGCTACGTACCTTGTTCAGAGGTAACGATTGTCGAACGACTGACACCTGAAATGGTTCAGCTTCTAAACCAAGCCGTGCACTGGCTGGTCGCGACTGTTTTACACAATACTTCGCTGCGGGATCGCAAAGCGTTGAGACTAATTGAGCGCGTGACAACCATTCCTGATCTGCCTGCCAAGCAGGCGCGCGCATTTAAGATCTTCGCGAGAGAGCAAGGCGCAGCGTTGATCAATACTGTGAATGAATGGCTTGAGAGCCGACGCGGTGGCCGAAAGGCGAGGGCTACACGAAATGCGCAAAATCTAACCGCGGGCCTACATGTGTTTGCATTCGTCGAGAAAAACCAACGCTAGGACGCCTTCGGCAACTCCTCCCTCAACGCCCTTCTGAGTATCTTCCCGACATTCGTCTTCGGAAGATCGTTCTTGAAGTACACGTGCTTGGGCACCTTGTACCCGGTCATCGCCTTTTTGCAGTGATCGATGATCGCCTGCTCCGTGACCGCCGGGTCCTTCTTCACCACGAACAGCGCCACCACCTCACCCGACTTCTCATCCGGCTGCGCAATGGCCGCGGCTTCGAGCACACCAGGATGCGTGACGGCCACGCTCTCCACCTCGTTCGGATACACGTTGAATCCGGACACGAGGATCATGTCCTTCTTCCGATCCTCGATGAACACTAACCCGCGCTCGTCGATTCGTCCGATGTCACCCGTGCGCAGCAGATCGTCGCCGATCATCACTTTCGCGGTCTCATCCGGCCGCTGCCAGTAGCCGGCCATCACCTGCGGGCCACGCACGCAGATCTCGCCCACCGCATTGATGCCGAGCTCATTCCCGTCGTCATCGCGGATGCTGATCTCGGTCGACGGAATCGGCAGACCTATCGACCCGTTGAAGTCCTCGCCGAGTAGGTTGATGCAGGCGGCCGGTGAGGTTTCGGTGAGCCCCCACGCTTGCGTCAGCACCTTGCCGGTGACCTCCTTCCACTTCTTCGCCACTGCTTCCTGTACGGCCATGCCGCCCCCGAGCGTGCACCGTAGCGCGCTGAAGTCGACCTTCTCGAAGCCTTTCGTATGCAGCAGCGCATTGAACAGCGTGTTCACTCCGCTGATGAACGTGAACTTGTACTTCTTGAGTTCCTTGACGAACGCGGGGAAGTCGCGCGGATTCGTGATGAGGACGTTTCGCCAGCCGAGCACGACGAACAGCAGGCAGTTCGCGGTCAACGCAAAGATGTGATACAGCGGCAACGCGGTGATGAGCGTCTGCGGATCGCGTGGAAAAGCAGGGCTGATCCACTCCATCGCCTGGAGCACGTTCGCCACCATGTTGCCGTGAGTAAGCATGGCGCCTTTCGCGACACCGGTGGTCCCGCCGGTGTACTGCAGAAAGGCGATGTCGTCGTGGGTAAGCTTTACGGGCTGCATGCGCACCGCGCCGCCTTCCTTCAGCGCCTGCCTGAACGATTTCGCACCAGGGAGGCTGTATGGCTTTACCTGTTTGCGTTTGTGGCGCACGACGAAGTTGACGATGGGTCCCTTCGGAAACCCGAGCATCTCGCCGACGCTCGTCACGACGATGTGCTTCACCGGCGTATGCGCCAGAACTTCCTGCAGCACGTGCGCGAAGTTCTCGAGGATGATGATGGTGGTCGCACCAGAGTCGCTGAGCTGATGCTCGAGCTCGCGCGTTGTGTACAGCGGGTTCGTGTTCACCACGGTCAAACCCGCTCGCAGCGCGCCATGGGCGGCGATGGGGTACTGCAGGCAATTGGGCATCATGATGGCGACGCGGTCGCCTTTCTTGAGCCCGCAGCTGGTCTGCAGGAATGCGCCGAACTGCGCGGACAGAATGTCGAGCTCGCCGAACGTGAGCGCCTTGCCCATGTTCACGTACGCATCGCGGGTCGCATGGATGGCCAGCCCGCGTTCGATCATCTCCTTGAGCGAGGGATATTCGTTGACATTGATCTCAGGGCGAACGCCGGGCGGATACGACTTGAGCCAATGCTTTTCCACTTGAGACCCCTCTTGTTCTTTGCCGCAGGCTAGCCTTTGGGTTTGCCTGGGGCAACTAGCAGTGTTTTGAGGCGGGGCCAGACATTGTCGAGCATGCGGGGCTGCCCCCGTGCATTGGCATGGATGCCGTCGTCCTGCATGAGGTCCGACTTGAGCGCGACTTCGTCGAGCAGGAAGGGAACGAGCGGGACGGCGTTCACCTTGGCCAACGACGTGAAGATGTCGCGGAATTCCTGCGCATATCGCTGGCCGTAGTTAGGCGGGATCATCATGCCCACGAGCAGCACCTTGGCGTGCGCGTCCTTCGCGAGCTCGATCGACCGCTGCAGGTTCTCGCGGCTGCTGGCGAGCGGAAGGCCACGCAGGCCGTCGTTGCCGCCGAGCTCGACTATCACAATCTCTGGCCTGTGTAACTCCAGCACCCGTGGCAGACGGCTGACACCGCCTTGGGTGGTTTCGCCGCTGACGCTGGCATTGACCACCTTGTAACCGTACCCTTCGGCAGTGAGTCGCTGCGCGAGCAGATTGACCCACCCCTCCTGGATCTTTATGCCGTACCCGGCGCTCAAACTGTCGCCGAGCACGACGATGGTCCGGGAACCGGCGGATTGCGCGCCGGCGGGCAGCGCCAGCGTCCACACCAACATCATCCCGAAGAGCAGACGACAAGTCCTGATGAGCGTACTCAAAGCCGAAAGCCTCACAAAAAAGGTTACCAGTCCCGAAGGCATGCTGACCATCGTCGACGAGGTCTCGTTGGACATCGGGGCGGGCGAATCAGTTGCCATTATTGGCGCATCCGGCGCCGGCAAATCGACGCTGCTCGCACTGCTCGCGGGCCTCGATACTCCCACGTCCGGCCGCGTGACGCTGGCGGGCGCGGATCTCACCGCGCTCGACGAGGACGGTCGCGCCCGGCTGCGCGCGGAGCGCGTCGGATTCGTCTTTCAGTCTTTCCACCTGGTGCCATCGCTGACCGCGCTCGAAAACGTGATGTTGCCGCTGGAGCTCGCGGGACGCGGGGATGCCCGCGCTGGTGCCCGGGAGACCCTGGCTCGTGTCGGCCTCGCTCAGCGCACCGGCCACTACCCACGCCAGCTGTCCGGCGGCGAGCAACAACGCGTAGCGCTCGCGCGCGCCTTCGTCACCCGGCCGGCGGTGTTGTTTGCCGACGAGCCCACCGGCAACCTCGACACGCATACGGGCGAGAAGATCATCTCCCTGCTGTTCGAACTGAACGCTACGACGCACACGACCCTGGTACTGGTGACGCATGACCGCGCGGTCGCGGCTCGCTGCGCCCGCCAGGTCATCATGGATTCCGGAAAACTGGCATAGCCTGCATGCGCGCAATGGTACTGGCGATGCGCACGCTGATGCGCGAATGGAAGTCCGGTGAGCTCGGCGTGCTGGTGCTGGCGATCACGGTCGCAGTGGCGGCGCTCACGGGCGTGGGCTTTCTCGTCGACCGCATCGGCATCGCGGTCGACAACCAGGCGGGCGAAGTGCTCGCCGCCGATCTGCGCCTGGAATCCGGCCAGGCCATGGACGACCAGGCCATCGTGGAGGCGCAGCGGCGCGGTCTGCGAGTGGCGCGCAACACCGGCCTCTTCAGCGTGGTGTTCAACGGCGACTTCAACCAGCTCACTTCGCTGCGCGCGGTCTCGCCAAACTACCCGCTGCGCGGCAAGGTGATGCTCTCGAACGAACCCTTCGGCACGCCGCAGCTCGCCACGGCGATGCCTGCGCGTGGCGAGGCGTGGCCCGATTCGCGCCTGGCCGCCGCATTGGGCGCGAGCGTGGGTTCGCAGCTCAGCATCGGCGCGAGCACGTTCAAGGTCACGCGCATCCTCATCAGCCGCCCGGACCAGGGCGCCACCTTCCTCGAGCTGGCACCGAGTCTCATCCTCAACGAGCAGGACCTGGACGCGACGCAACTCGTGCAGCCGGGCAGCCGCATCCGCCGTGCGCAGCTTTTCGCTGGCGAGCGACAGGACATCGCGGTTTTCAAGAAATGGCTCGAGGCCAACAAGAAGCCCGCCGAGGAGATCGAGGACGTCGAGGATTCCGCACCGCAGATCAAGTCGGCCATCGATCGCTCGGCGCGCTTCCTGAGCATCGCGAGCCTGGTGGCGGCGCTGCTCTGCGCGATCGCCGTGGCGATGGCCGCGCGGCGCTACGTGCATCGTCATCTCGATTCGGTGGCGCTGTTGAAGACCCTCGGCGCCACGCGCGGCTTCACGCTTTCGGTGAGCCTCTCGCAGCTGCTGATCATCGGCCTCGCGGCCGCCATCCTCGGCTCAGCCATAGGCTTCGGGGCCCAGGCATGGCTGGTGAAGGTCTTGCAGGGCTGGCTGCGCGGCGACCTTCCGCCGCCGAGCCTGGCGCCGCTGGGCGTGGGGTTCCTGACGGCGGTAGCGGTGCTCGGTGGCTGCGCGCTGCCGCCCTTGCTGCAATTGTCGCGTACGCCGGCGCTGCGCGTGCTCCGGCGCGACGTAGGTCCGCCGCCGCCGCTGGTCATATTCGCTTTCGGCCCCGCGCTGTTGGCGATCGCGTTTCTAATCTGGTGGGTGGTGCGGGACGTCAGGATCTTCGTCGCCTTCGTCGTGGGGCTCGCCGCTTTCATGCTGGTGGTGGCATTCGCCGGCTGGTTGCTGGTCAAGCTGACGACGCGGCTACGGGGCGGTGTCGGCGTGTCTTGGCGCTACGGCATCGCCAATCTCGGACGCCGCCGCACCGAGAGCATCGTGCAGCTCTCCGCTTTCGCGCTCGGCATCATGATGCTGCTGGTGCTCACCGTGGTGCGCAACGACCTGCTGAGCGATTGGCGCCGGAGCCTGCCGGCGGACACGCCGAACTTCTTCTTCATCAACATTCCTTCCGACCAGCCCGACGAGTTCGCACAGTTCCTCGAGCAGCGAGGCGCCGAACGCGTGCGCGTGCGCCCCATGGTCCGGGCACGCATGACGCACATCAATGGCCGCGACGTCGAGAGCATCAGCTTCGGCACGCCGCGTGGCCGCGGCTTCGCGATGCGGGACCAGAACATCACCTGGACCAGCGAGCTCAATCGCGACAACGAGATCATGGCGGGCAAGTGGTTTGCTCCGGAGGATGCAGGCAAACCGTTGGTGTCGGTGTCCACGGAGTATTTCGAGGAGCTCAAGCTCAAGTTGGGTGACACGCTGCAGTTCGACGTCGCCGGCGAGACGGTCACCGCCACGGTGTCGAGCGTGCGCAAGGTGAAGTGGGACAGCTTCCAGCCCAACTTCTTCCTGATCTTCGCGCCAGGGCTGCTCGACGGCACTCAGGGCACCTACATGACGGCCGTGCACATGGATGCGAAGGATCCGAAGACCATCGGCGATTTGGTGCGGCGCTTCCCCAGCGTGTCGGTCTTCAACGTGGACGACCTGCTCGGCCAGGTGCGCTCGGTCATCGACAAGGCGTTGGCCGCCGTACAGAGTGTCTTCCTGTTCACGCTGATGGCGGGCCTGGTGGTGCTGATCGCCGCGGTGCAAGCCAGCCGAGAGGAGCGCCGCTTCGAGAGCGCCATGCTCCGTACGCTCGGGGCGCGGCGAGGCACCGTGCTCAAGGGGCTGCTGTCCGAGTTCGCGATGCTCGGCGTGCTGTCCGGCACGCTCGCGGCCACCGGTGCGTCCATTGCCGGCATGTACATCGCCCGCAAGGTGCTGCAGATCCCCTGGCAGATCGACCCCTGGGTCTGGTTTTATGGACTCGCGGGCGGAGGCTCGTTGGTGTGTCTCGCGGGGTGGCTGGCCACGCGGTCCGTGGTAAACCAGCCTCCGGTGCTCACACTTCGGGGTTCGTGATGGCGCAAGAGGATGCTCCGCGGCGACGGTCCATGGTGGGCTGGTACGATCCGCGCGTGCTCGCGCACTCGGGCTACCAGGTCGCCATTGCCAACGTATTTGGCCGCCATTCCGATACGCGCCTCATCGAAGCGCTCGCCAGCCAGCCGCAGGGCGAGTTCGACTACTCGGCCCCTCCCGGGCACGTTGACGGCGATTTCTGGCTCGACTACACGGCCGATATCGGCGACGGGTGGAATTCCACCTATGCGATCGCCGACGCGCTCGCCCGCCCGGAGCTGAAGCTCGAGCATGCGGGCTCGCTGGAGCACACGCGCGCCGGCAGCGTGCTGGTGTTCGGCGGCGACGAGGTCTATCCCTACCCCTCGCGCAGCGAATACGAGGTGCGCACGGAAACGCCCTATCGCCTCGCGTTCGCGGGCCGGGCGCGCCCCGATGTATTCGCAATCCCGGGCAACCACGACTGGTACGACAGCCTCGTCGCGTTTTCTCGCACCTTCTGCCGGCCCGAGCGCGGTTTCGCGGGTTGCGCCACGCGTCAGACGCGCAGCTACTTCGCGCTTCAGCTGCCTGCCAACTGGTGGCTGCTGGCCATCGACCTGCAGTTGGGCGCGGACCTCGACGAGCCGCAGGTGCAGTACTTTCAGAAGATCGCGGCGCGCATGGACGCCGAGGCCAGGCTGATCTTCTGTGTGCCCGAACCGCGCTGGATCCTCGAGGACGCCTATCCACTCCACGAAAACTACGAAGAACTCTCGAGCACGCGCTTCCTGGAGGAAAAGGTCTTCAAGCGGCGCGCGCGGGTATTCCTGACCGGCGATCTCCACTTCTACAAACGGCACGAGAACGCCGAAGGCGTGCAGAAGATCACCGCGGGCGGCGGCGGCGCCTTCCTGCATCCCACGCACGCGCCAGCGACCCGGACGCTGCGCAACGGCTTCGTGCAGCGCGCGGTGTACCCGGATGAAAAAACCTCCGCCGCGCTTTCGTGGCGAAATTTCCTGTTCCCATTCCTGAATCCGAAGTCGGGTTGGTTGTACGCGTTCATGTACGCGATGTCGGCATGGCTGGCTTCGGCCAGCCTGGAAGCATCGGACGTCATCGATCTGCCTGCCGCCTGGCATGCGGTGCTCAACGCGTCGATACGCGATCCGCTGAACGGCATGTGGCTGGTGATCATCGTCGGCGGGTTCATCTTCTTCACCGACACGCACGTGCGGTCGTGGCGCATCCTGGGTGGCGCATCGCATGCGTTGCTGCATCTCGCCGCGGCCTTCATGGTGGGCTGGCTGGCGTTGCTGCTGACCACGCGCGCCTTCGATCTTGGCTACGGCACCATCAGCCAGTTGCTGGCCTCCGGCGTCATCACCTTCCTGCTGGGTGGGCCAGCTGGCGCCTTCATCCTGGGCGTCTATCTATTCGTGTCGATCCGGGTGTTCGGACGCCACGCCAACGAGGCGTTCTCGGCACTGCGCATCGCGGACTACAAGCACTGGTTGCGGCTGCGCATCGACCCGAGCGGCATGCTGACTCTTTATGCCATCGCCATCGACAGGGTTCCGCGCAGATGGCGCGCGGCGATGCGCCATGGGGAAAAGACACAGGAAGCAGACGACTCGCGTGCCAGTTCGCCGCGGATCATCGACAAAGTTGAAGTGCGGCCCTGATCGCGCGCGGGCAATCAGTGCTTGGTCTGGACGTGGATGCGGAACCAGGCTACGGGTATCGCCTGGCGGCTCATCGTCAGCCCTTCGATCGCCACCTGGTAGTCACCGGGGCCGAACGCTCCGGCATTCAGCGACATGCGCAGATGGCCGTTCGAATCTTTTTCCATTCCGTCGAAGATGCCGACGCGGCCCTGGTCCACGCGCTGCATCGAAACCCGGAACGAGCCATAGCGAGCCCATGACAAGTCCACTTTCATCTCGGCAAAATCGCCGTGCGTCACGGTGAGCGTCGCGCTCGCCGGCGGCCCGCTGCGGGCCGGGGTCACGGTGATGCTGCGCTTGGTCGTGGAGGGTGCGATCGGCCGTTCCACGCTTTCTTTCTTCTGCCGGTCGTTCTCGGCGTTGAGCTTCGAGATGTGCAGCCCCAGCACCAGGCAGGCGATCACGGCCACCGCGGCGGCCAGCGCGGCGCCGATGCCGAACACGGGCTTCTCCCAGACCTTTTTCGGTTTTTCCTGCCAAGGTTCGGCCACACCCGCCGCGTCCAACAGGCGCAGACCGGCGTTGACCTTGTCGGCCAGCCCGAGCTCATCGATGAGCTGCGGGCGCGACCGGATCAGCTTTTCGAAATCGGTGACGCCTTTCGGCGGCAGACGGCCGGCGAGGTAACGCTCGACGATCTGGTTCTTGATGATGAATTCACGATCCATCGCAGGTGCGGGGGAAGGCAGCGACAGGCCCGGATTGGCGGGCGCGCCGCTGGCCGGGGACTGGTTCACACCAGAGGATTCACTACGATTCGCGGCTTCCATCTTGGCTCAACTTCTCGCACTTTCAGTACTACGGACCGGATGCGCCGCAGAAACGCCAGGCGCCATTCGGGACGGTATGTGCCAGGGGACCTGCAGACTCGCACGAACGTATGCTGCGATGGTTATGTCCGGGCGCCGTTGTGCCGCATCACATTCCGGAAACCGGTTCCCGGTAAACCTGCGACGTGGTTCGCAATTTGTCTCGCGGAAGGGCGCCGGGCGCTCTGCCGCACCGCAAACCTATCAAGTGTTTTTCACGAGGTAATCGCTACATGAACTTCTGCCGCCACCCCCTAGCAACCGCCGTCCTTGCCGCCAGCATGGGGCTTGCCGCCGTCAGCCATGCCGAAACCGCCATCACTATCTACAGCTCCGCACGGCCGGGCGGCATACCGGCGGAGTTCTACCGGCCGGTGCCAGGGCAGGGCACGCCGAACGCGATGTCGGTGCCGGGTTACGCGCTGGTGCGTGACGATCGCGACGTGCAGATCAAGCAAGGGCGTTCGCAATTATCGTTCACGGACGTTGCGGCGCTCATCGACCCCACCACCGTGACCTTCGCGTCGCTCACGGACACCGGTACCCGCGTGCTCGAGCAGAACTTCCAGTTCGACCTCGTGAGCACGCAGAAGCTGCTGCTCAAGTTCATCGACCGCCAGATCACCGTCGACAAGGTTGCGGGCAACACGGTCACGCCCATCACGGGGACGTTGTTGTCGGCGACGGACGGCATCGTCCTGCGCGACAAGGACGGCTCCATCCATTCGCTGCCGTCATACTCGTCGGTGAAGTTTCCGGATCTGCCGGGTGGCCTGAACACCCGGCCCACCCTGGTCTGGGACATCCACTCGCCGAGCGGGGGCTCGCACAAGACGCGCGTCACTTACCAGACCGGCGGTGTCACCTGGTGGGCCGACTACAACCTCATTTTCAACGAAGGCGCGGACGCCAATTCCGGCCTGCTCGATCTTTCGGCCTGGGTGAGCATCATCAACCAGTCGGGCGCGACCTATCAGGACGCCAAGCTCAAGCTCATCGCCGGTGACGTGAACCGCGTGGAGCCCGAGGTGGACGCGCGCATGTTCCGCCGTGAAGTCGCCATGGCCGCTGAAGCGGCGCCTGCTCCGGCAGGTTTCGCGCAGAAGGACTTCTTCGAATTTCATCTCTATACGCTCGGCCGGGCCACCACTCTGCCCAACAACTCCACCAAGCAGATAGAGCTCTTCGATCAGGCGCGCAAGATCCCGGCGAAGAAGGTGCTGCATTACTACGGTGCGGGCCATCCGTACTGGTATCCGTCGCCGTACATGGACCGGAACATGGGCGTGGAGATGAACAAGAAGGTGGACGTGTATCTCGAGTTCAAGAACGACAAGGCGTTTGGCCTCGGCGTGCCGCTGCCCGCCGGTCGCCTGCGCGTGTCGCAGCTCGACAAGGCCGACGGCAGTCTCGAGTTCATCGGCGAAGACCAGATCGATCACACGCCGAAGGACGAGAACGTGCGGGTGAAGCTGGGTTCTGCCTTCGACGTCGTGGGTGAACGTCGGCAGGTCGCTTTCGCCGTCGATACCAATGCCAAGTGGATGGAAGAGGAGATCGAAGTGAAGCTGCGCAATCACAAGTCGCAGCCGGTGGAGGTGCTGGTGAAGGAGAACCTCTACCGCTGGAGCAACTGGAAAATCCTCACCAAGTCCCACAACTTCGCGAAAGAGGACGCGCGCACCATCAACTTCCCCGTGACCGTGCCCAAAGACGGCGAGACCGTGGTGCGCTACCGCGTCCGCTACACCTGGTAAGCGCGATCGCGGTTGCGGGGGTGCGAATTCGCGGTTGAATCGCCGCGCCGCGCTTCGGCCGACGAATCTTTCGTCTCGTCGCGCGAACTACGGATAGGTGCACCCGGGCACCACGAAACGTAGTTCGCGCGGCGCTGAGGCGACCTCCGACCGCGCCCAGCCGTGTAAACCACGGCGCCCGTTGCCCATCCAAGCCCTTATCGTGGCGCCACCCCAGGCGCCGATGTCCGATGGGCAAGGGCAACGAATGAACCTCACCGAGACCTCGCTTCGCAACCCCGCCGGGGTGCTGGTGGCCATCCTCATGGTCGGTCTGCTGGGCGTCTTCGCGCTCATCAAACTACCCATCCAGCTCTTCCCCAACATCGAAGAGCCGGTCATCTCGATCTTCACTTCCTGGCGCGCTGCCGCGCCCACCGAGATCGAATCCGAAATCATCGAGCCGCAGGAGCGGGCGTTGCAGGGCCTGCGCGGCATGCAGTCGCTCAACGCCTTCGCCAACCAGGGCAGCGCCTTCCTCAACCTGCGCTTCGCGGTCGGCACGGACATGCAGGCGACCATGCTCGAAGTGATCAGCCGCATGAACCAGCTGCCGCCGCTGCCGCGCGATGCGCAGGCACCGCAGATCTCGCTCGGCGAGGACGGCGGCAACGGACCCAACAACACACTCTCATGGTTCTTCGTGCAGCTGCTGCCCGGCACGCCGGGCCCCATCGACAACTATCGCCGCCAGATCGAGGAGCTGTTCCGTAACCGCGTCGAGCCCATCCCGGGTGTTGCCAACGTGCGCATGAACTTCGGCGCGGAAGAGGAGTTGCAGATCGTCTTCGACCCCGCGCGCGTCGCCGAGCTCGGCGTGCAGATACCGCGCATTGCGCAGGTGGCGGGCAACGCCGATGACGTCTCCGGTGGCTTCGTCGACATCGGCCGCCGGCAATACACCGTGCGCTTCGCCGGCCGTTACCAGGTGAGTCAGTTCGCGGATCTCGTCCTCGAGTGGCGCGACGGCCGGCCGGTGCGCCTCGGGGACGTGGCCACCGTGCAGGTGCGCCGCGGCGACCGCAACAGCCTGGCGCTACAGAACGGCAACCCCGCGATCGGCATCCAGATCATGAAGGAGAACGACGCCAACGTCCTCGAGACGCTGAACGCCGTCAAGAAAGAAATCGAGTCGATGCGCGACAGCGAGCTCAAGAAGATGGGCCTGTCGATCGCGCAGTCTTTCGACCCGTCGGTGTTCATCAATCAGGCCATCAGCATGGTGACTAGCAACCTGTTCAGCGGCGTGGTGCTCGCGATACTCGTGCTCTGGTATTTCATACGCGACCGTCGCGCGACACTGCTCGTGGGCCTGTCGATCCCGATCTGCCTGACCGTGACCCTCGTGATGCTGTACGCCTTCGGTCGAACGCTGAACGTCATCTCGCTCGCGGGTCTCGCGTTCGGCGTGGGCCAGTCCCTGGATACCGCCATCGTAATGCTCGAGGCCATCGCGCAGCAGCGCGAACGCGGTCTCAGCCGCATCGAAGCGACGCTTGCGGGTGCGAAGCAGGTGTGGCCGGCCCTGCTCGCGTCCACCGTCACGGCGGTCATCGTCTTCCTGCCCATCGTGTTCATGCGGGATGCGGTGAGTCAGTTGTTCGCCGATCTCGCGCTCACCATTTCGATCGCGGTCATCGCTTCGCTGATCGTCGCGGCCACGGCGCTGCCGCTCGCGGCTTCGCGCTGGCTCGACACCGCGAACGTGCACAAGGGCTCGGACGCCCGATACCGCGCGATCGCCGACTGGATCGTGCGCTGGACGGATTCGAGCAGGCGCCGCTACCTGACCGTCGCCGTGCTGTTCCTCGCGCCCGTAGTGCTCACCTGGGCGCTGCTGCCGCCGCTCGACTATCTACCTCCCGTGAAGCGCGACGCCATCGACGGCTTCATCCAGCTGCCGCCGGGCACCAACATCGACACGGTGGAGCGCGAGTTCGTGCAACCCGTCGCCGACCGTCTCGCGCCGTACATGGCTGGCGAGAAGGAGCCGAAGCTCAAGAACTACTACGTGCTGGCTGGCACGTTCGGCACCAACATCGGCGTTCGCCCGCTCGACCCCGACGACATCGACGAGCTCAACGCGCTGGTGAACGATTACGTGCTCGCCGGCTTTCCCGATGTGCAGTCCTTCGCGTCGCAGGGCAACCTGTTCGGCGGCTTCGGCGACGGCCGCAACATCGACTTCCAGCTGCAGGCAACTGACTTCGAGCAGCTCATGGCCGCGGCGCGCTCCGCACAGAAGCTCATCCAGGAGAAAATTCCGGGTGCGCAGGTGCAGGCCTTCCAGGACCTCGAGATGGCCGACCCCGAGCTGCGCCTGAATCCCGACGACCGCCGGCTCAACGAAGTCGGATGGACCCGCGGCGACATAGGCACCGTGGTTCGCGCGCTCGGCGACGGGATGTTCATCGGCGAGTACTTCGACGGCGAACGTCGTCTCGACATGATCCTGCGCGCCAGCCAGTGGGATTCGCCGGAACAGCTGGCTTCGACTCCGGTGGCGACGCCCGTGGGCAGCGTGCTGCCGCTGGGCGAGCTGGTGCAGGTGCAGTCGACCGTGGGCGCGAGCGGGCTGCGTCGCGTCGACGGCCACCGCACCATCGGCCTCAACGTGAGCCCGCCCAAGGAGCTCTCGCTGGGCCAGGCGATCGAGAAACTGAAGCGCGACGTGGAGCCCGAGATCCGCAGGCAACTGCCGGCCGATGGGTCGATTCACTACGAAGGCAACGCGGGCTCGCTGCGGGAAGCGCTGGCCAACATGGCGCAGAACCTTTCCATCGCACTGATCGCGCTGTTCCTGCTGTTGGCCGCGCTGTTCCGCTCGGTCAAGGACAGCCTGTACGTGATCCTCACCATCCCGCTCGCGAGCTTTGGCGGCGTGCTGGCCCTGGTAATCCTGCGGTTCTTCACGCCACAGACGCTCGACCTGCTCACCATGGTGGGCTTCGTGGTGCTCATGGGCCTCGTGGTCAACAACGCTATCCTGCTCGTGGACCAGGCGCGCAGCGAAATCCGCGGCGGCGCGACGGTGCGCGCGGCCATCGAGTCATCCCTGGCGACGCGCACGCGGCCCATCATGCTGACCACGCTCACGACGCTCTTCGGCATGTTGCCGCTCGTGCTCGTGCCCGGACCCGGCAGCGCGCTCTATCGCGGCCTCGGCACCGTGCTGGTCGGCGGCATGGCGCTGAACTCCGTCTTCACGCTGGTGCTTCTGCCGACGCTGTTGCGTCTCATGGAGAGACCCGCCGTCGCGGCCGCGGCCGCTCCGCTCAAAACCATGGAAGCCACATGAAACGGACTCTCGGAATCTTCACCGCCTTGGCCACGTTGTGCGCGACGGCGCAGGCAGCGGACGCACCGCCGCCGGTGCCGGTGGTCGTCACCACCGCACGTACCGAGAAAATCGGCGCGACGCTCCAGGCCACGGGCACCGTTGTCAGCCGCAACGACGCGCGCATTTCGGGCGAGGTCGGCGGCACGCTCGCGTGGATCGCCGAGCCCGGTGCCAACGTCAAGCGTGGCGAGATCATCGCGCGCATCGACGGCGAACGCCTGGCCCTGCAGGTGCGCGACAACGAGGCGGCCGTCAAACGTCTCGACGCGCAGCTGCAGCTCTTGCACACGCAGAGCACGCGCCTGCAGACGCTGGGCAGCAATGTGGTCTCACAGAGCCAGCTCGATGAAGCGCTGTCGCGCGAACACATGGCGGAGCAGGACGTGGAGCAGGCGCGAGTGGCGCGCGATCGCGCCCGCCTCGATCTCAACCGCGCCTCGGTGCGCGCGCCTTTCGACGGCGTGGTCGCCGAGCGCCTGCAACAGTCGGGCGAGTTCGTCACGGGAGGAGCGCCGCTGCTGCGTCTCGTGAATGACCGCGATCTCGAGGTGGTCGCGCGCGCGCCGATGACCACCGCCGACACCGTGAACGCGGGCGCCATCGCGCAACTCGTGGACGGCGAGCACAAGGGCTCCGGGAAAGTACGAGCGGTGATTCCCGTGGGCGACGAACGTTCGCGCATGGTGGAGCTTCGCATCGCTCTAGCGGATCGAAACTGGCGCGTCGGCGCCCCGGTGCGCGTCGAGATCGCGCCGCAAAGCCTCAAGGCGGTGGTCACCGTTCCACGCGACGCGGTGATCCTGCGGCAGGGCGCCAGTTTCGTGATGAGGGTGAAGGCCGATAACACCGCCGAACGCGTTGCGGTAAACATCGGTCCGGGTTACGCCAACAACGTGCAGATCGATGGTCTGCTGCAAGCGGGCGACCGGGTGGTGGTGCGGGGCGCGGAGCGGCTCGAGCCGGGCCAGACAGTGAAGGTGCAGTCGCTCTGACGATGCGTCACATGGCGTTGAGAAAACTACCTGATGCGGAGGCGGCCGAGGATCTCGTGCCCTTGCCGGCACCGACCTTCGCCACGGTACTCACGGTGGGTGACGAACCGAGCACCGTGACCGTCGCAGAACCTCCGGCCCCTGCCGAGCACTGCGGTGCCTGCACTTGTGCAGCTTGCCGCGTCACCACGCTCACCGATTTCGCGATCCGCTTCAGCCGCTAGGTCGCGGCGCTCCCGGGCAGCCGAGGACCTGCGCGCTGCCGCCGATCGCAATCAATGGGCGCGGGGGCGCTTCAGGAAGTACTCGACCTTGTCGCGATAGGTGCGCGACAGCTTCAGCTCCTGCCCGCCCTCGAGCCGCAGGAAGTACTCACCGTTCATGTGCGCGCGCAGCGACTTCACGCGTGTGAGGTTCACGATGGTGGAACGATGCACGCGCTGGAACAGCCGCGGATCGAGCAGGTTCTCCATCTCGCGCATCGTCGCGCGCAGGATGTGCGTGTGGCCGTTGGCGTGGATACATAGATAGTCGCCCGCGGCGTCCACCCATTCGATCGCCTGCACCGGTACGCGCACCGTTTCGCGGCCATTCCGGATCGGCAGCCAGTTCGGCGACTGCTCAGCGCCGCCGGATTGTTCGCTCGCGCCGATTTCGCCGCTGCC
>DATLDQ010000070.1:0-2097 GCA_035525785.1 Steroidobacteraceae bacterium
ATGTCCCCATTAAAGCTTGATGCGCCCGCCGCCGCCCGGAGCCCCCATTCCGCCGCCAGCCTCCGGCACAACGATGCGCGAAGCCTGCTCGCGGCGCATCTCGCGCGCCTCTTCGATGGCTTGTTCGATCGCCACCTTCACGGCATCCGGGAACTTGGCGCAGGCCTCTTCGATGGTTGTCCCATCGAGTTCGAACGCCAGCGGCAGCACGCCCATGGGTGTCAGCAGCTGAGTCTGGCCGGAGAACAGCACGCGGCGCGAAGCATCGTCCTTGCCATCCGCCGTCACCGGCGTGAGGCGGCGCAGCGTGCCGGCCTTGCGGTCGGTGAACACGTCTTCACGATAGAGCTGCGTGGGGTCGAGCTTGATTTCGGGCAGTTGCTGCTGGTCGGCCATGGCGGTCATTCCGTCAGTGTTAGTTCGAGGAGGATACACGTCCGGCTGTCTCACTACAGCCGGACACGAAGTCGGTTCACGCGTAGGAAATCTGCAACGCAGCGATGAAGGGTTCGTCGGCGGGCAGCATCTTTTCCGCGCCGAGCGCGCGAGGGTCTACCCACTTGAGCTGCTGGGCATCCAGGGATTGCGGCTCGCCACGCACGATTTCGGCACGCCACAGCACGAGATCCACGATGCGGTCCGGATACTCATGCGAGAGCGTCATGATTTCCGCGAGAGCTTGCGACTCGATGCCGAGCTCTTCACGCAGCTCGCGCACCAGCGCCTGGTCGTCACTCTCTCCGGCAGCCACCTTGCCGCCGGGGAACTCCCACCAGCCCGCCATGTGCTTGCCGTCGGGGCGCTCCGCGATCAGCACGCGACCTTGCGCGTCGAACAGCGCGGCCGCGACCACGCGCAGCCGAGGTTTCAGCGAAGCGGTTATTCCACGCCCTCGAGCACGCCGTGGCAGTTCTTGAACTTCTTGCCGCTGCCACACGGGCACGGCGCATTGCGGCCCACCTTGGCAGCGACGCGCACCGGACGCTGGATCTGCGGCGGACCACCGCCCTGCCCCGGCTGCGCGCCTTGCGGCGACACTTCGTCAGGACCGGGCGCGCCGGCGCCGGTGAGCTGCGACAACGACGCGGCTTCCGCGTGCTGCAACTGGAGCGCGCGGTTGAGGCGCGCGCGGCGCTCCTCTTCCTCGCGTTCGATCTGCTCGGGCGTCTTCACCTGCACGTCGAGCACGGAGAGGATGGTCACAGCGTCGAACTTGATGCGCTCGAGCATGGCGGCAAACAACTCGAAGGCCTCGCGCTTGTACTCGAAGCGATAATCCTTCTGCGCGTAACCGCGCAGATGGATGCCCTGGCGCAGGTAGTCCATCGCACCGAGATGCTCGCGCCATTGCTGGTCGAGCACCTTGAGCATGATTTCCTTCTCGATGTGCCGCATGAGCGGCTCGCCCACGCGCTGCACCTTGGCTTCGTAGCTCGCGTCGATGGCGCCGATGATGCGGTCGCGCAGCGCGGACTCTTCGAGGTCGGGCTTCTCCTTGAGCCAGCGCTCGGGTTCGACCTGCGTGCCGAAGTTCTTCGCGATGCTGGCAGCGAGACCCGCGAGATCCCATTCCTCGTGGCTGACGTTCGTCGGCAGGTGCTGGTCGAGGATGCCGCCCACCACTTCGGTGCGGATGCCGCGCACGGCGTCGGCGAGATTCTCCGCGCCCATGAGCTCGGTGCGCTGCTGGTAGATGACCTTGCGCTGGTCGTTGGCGACGTCGTCGAAGGTGAGCAGCTGCTTGCGGATGTCGAAGTTGTGCGACTCGACCTTGCGTTGCGCCTTCTCGATCTGGCGCGTGAGCAGCCCGCTCTCGATGACCTCGCCTTCCTTCATGCCGGCCATGGCCAGCCACTTCTTCGTGCGATTCGGATCGCCGAAGATGCGCATGAGGTTGTCTTCCATCGATAGATAGAAGCGGCTGGAGCCCGGATCGCCCTGGCGGCCGGATCGGCCGCGCAGCTGGTTGTCGATGCGGCGGGACTCGTGGCGCTCGGTGCCGATGATGTGCAGGCCGCCGGCGCCCTTCACCTTGTCGTGGCGCGCCTGCCAGTCGGCGCGGATGCGCGCGACGGTCACTTCATCGAGCGCCGCGCC
>DATLDQ010000082.1:0-10545 GCA_035525785.1 Steroidobacteraceae bacterium
ACCCAGAACGCCAGCGGCCGCGAAGGATGATTCGCTCGCACGAAGTAGCTCTCGTAATGCCCTGCCACAGCCCCCGGCTCGAAGCGCGCGTGGTTGAAGTCGTTTTCAATCATGAGAGAAGTCTAATGCCCCGCGGCACGCTATCCCTCGCCGCGCTCGGGATGACACGCTACAATCTCATTCCGTACCGATCCGGTCCTGTATGTTGAAGCTCGGCAAGCTGGCGGATTACGCCACCACCCTCATGACGGCCCTCGCCGCCGACCCGGACAAGGTCGCCTCGGCGCAGGAGCTGGCTGCGCGCACGCATGTAGCGCCGCCGACCGTAGCCAAGCTGCTGAAGCTCCTGACCAAGGCGGGGCTGGTCGAGGCCACGCGCGGCGCGCAGGGTGGCTATCGCTTGGCGAAGGCCGCTCACGCGATCACCGTGATGGACGTCATCGCCGCGATCGAAGGGCCGATCTCCCTCACCCAGTGCGCCACGCACAAGGGTGGCTGCGCCATCGAGCCGCACTGCGGCACGCGCAGCAACTGGCGGCTGATCAACCAGGTCGTGCGGAGCGCGCTGGCCTCAGTGTCACTCGCGCAGATGGCCGAGCCGCTGCGCCGCTCACATCCGGAATTCCCCCTCGTGCCACGCGCAGCTATGGTGCGCTGATGTCCTCCTCGACCCACGACCTCGACGCGCTGCTCAAGCGCCAGACCTACAGCGCCGGCTTCACGACCCAACTCGAGTCTGACACCGCGCCGCCGGGCCTCAGCGAAGAAACCATTCGTTTCATCTCCGCCAAGAAGGGCGAGCCGGGCTGGCTGCTTGACTGGCGCCTGAGGGCGTATCAGCGCTGGCAGAAGATGACCGAGCCCAAATGGGCTCACCTGCATTACGCGCCGATCGACTACCAGTCGATCTCGTACTACTCGGCGCCCAAATCACTCAAGGACGGCCCGAAGTCGCTGGACGAAGTCGACCCGAAACTGCTCGAGACCTACAAGAAGCTCGGCATCCCGCTCGCGGAGCAGGAGCGCCTTGCGGGAGTCGCCATGGATGTCGTGTTCGACTCGGTCTCGGTCGCGACCACCTTCAAGGCCAAGCTCAGGGAAGCCGGCGTGATCTTCTGCCCGATCAGCGAAGCCGTGCGCGAACACCCGGAACTGGTGCGCAAGTACCTCGGCACCGTGGTGCCGCAGGGCGATAACTTCTACGCAGCGCTCAATTCCGCGGTGTTCACCGACGGCTCCTTCGTGTTCGTGCCGAAAGGCGTGAAGTGCCCGATGGAACTCAGCACGTATTTCCGCATCAATGAGCGCAACACCGGCCAGTTCGAGCGCACGCTGATCATCTGCGAGGAAGGCGCGTCGGTGAGCTACCTCGAGGGCTGTACCGCGCCCCAGCGTGACGAGCACCAGCTGCATGCGGCGGTCGTGGAACTGGTCGCGCTCGATGACGCGAGCATCAAGTACTCGACCGTGCAGAACTGGTATCCCGGCGACGAGAACGGCAAGGGCGGCATCTACAACTTCGTCACCAAGCGCGGCGACTGTCGCGGCCGCGCCAGCAAGATCAGCTGGACACAGGTGGAAACCGGCTCCGCCATCACCTGGAAGTACCCCAGCGTGATCCTGCGCGGCGACGACTCGATCGGCGAGTTCTACTCGGTGGCGGTCACCCACCACCGCCAGCAGGCCGATACCGGCACCAAGATGCTGCACATCGGCAGGAACACGCGCAGCACGATCGTCAGCAAGGGCATCAGCGCCGGCCACGGCCAGCAGTCGTACCGCGGCCTCGTGCGAATGCTCCCGGGCGCGGCCAACGCGCGCAATCACACGCAATGCGATTCACTGCTGATCGGCAGCCAGTGCGGCGCGCACACGTTCCCGTACACGGAGGTGCGCAACCCGACGGCGCGCGTGGAGCACGAAGCGACGACGTCGAAGATCGGTGAGGACCAGTTGTTTTACTGCCGCTCGCGCGGAATTTCCGAGGAAGACGCGGTTTCGATGATCGTCAGCGGCTTTTGCAAGCAGGTGTTCAAGGAATTGCCGATGGAATTCGCGGTGGAAGCGCAGAAGCTGTTGGCGGTAACGCTGGAAGGAGCTGTGGGGTAAGCCATGCTCGAAATAACCAACCTCCACGCCAAAGTCGACGGCAAGGAAATCCTCAAAGGCGTCACGCTCACCGTGAAGCCCGGCGAGGTGCACGCCGTGATGGGCCCCAACGGCTCAGGCAAGTCCACCCTCGCCCACCTGCTCGCCGGTCGGGCGGGTTACGAGGTCACCAAAGGCTCGGTGACTTACCGGGGCCAGGACCTCCTCGCGCTCGCTCCGGAGGCACGCGCCACCGTCGGCATGTTCCTCGGCTTCCAGTACCCGGTTGAGATTCCGGGCGTGTCGAGCATGTACTTCCTCAAGGCCGCGATGAATGCGCAGCGCAAGCAGCGTGGCGAGCCCGAGATCGACGCGATGGATTTTCTGGCCTGGGTTCGTGATCGCCTCGCCAAGGTGAAGATGGATATCGCGATGCTTCATCGCGGTGTCAACGAAGGCTTCTCCGGCGGCGAGAAGAAACGCAACGAGATCCTGCAGATGCTGGTGCTGCAGCCGAGCCTGATGGTGCTCGATGAAACCGACTCCGGCCTCGACATCGACGCGTTGAAGATCGTCTCTGAGGGCATCAACGCGATGCGCGACCCGGGCCGCTCGATCCTGCTGGTCACGCATTACCAGCGCCTGCTCGATTACGTGAAGCCCGACCAGGTGCACGTGCTGGCCCGCGGTCGCATCGTGAAGAGCGGCGGGCCCGAGCTGGCACGGGAACTGGAAGAGAAGGGCTATGGCTGGCTGGAGGCCGCGGCGTGAAGATTGCGGAGGCGATCGCGCGGCTGCCGACGATTGAGGTCGAGGAGTGGCGATATACCGACCTTTCCGGGCTCGCGAAGCGGGAGTTTGTGGCGGCGGGGCCAGCGAAGCCGTCGCTGCCGACGCTGGATGGTCTCGAGCGCGTCGCTTTTGTGGGAGGGGCCCTGGCCCCGACGGTCGCGCCACCGACCTCGGGCCCAGGGGCCCTCCCACAGAAAGGTAACCTCTCACAGAACTATGACAGCGTGATCGAACTCAACGCCGCCTTCGCGCAGACCGGCCTCGCCCTCGACCTCCCCGCCAACACCACCCGCACCCCGCTCCACCTCGTCACCTGGTTCGGCGGCACGCCCGAGGGCCACGCTCACCTGCGCCATCGCATCCGCCTCGCGCGCGGCGCATCGGCGTCCATCGTCCTGCACGAACTCGGCGACGACGCGCCTTTCTTCGCTACCCAGGTGATCGAGGTCGAGCTCGCCGAAAACGCGACCCTGCGACTCGACCGCATCCAGCGCTTCGGCGCGCGCACCACCGCGCTGACCCGCATCGACGTTCGCGTCGCGCGCGACGCGCGCTTCGACAGTGTCGGGCTTTACGCCGGCGGCGCGCTGGCGCGCAACGACCTCAACGTCGCCCTCGAAGGCCCGGGGGCCCAGGTCAGCCTCGAGGGTGTCCTCGCGCCCGCGCCCGGCGAGCACCTCGACGTGCACACGCGCATCGAACATCGCGCACCGCATGGCACCTCGCGCGAGGCGTTCCGCTGCCTCGTGCCGGCGAAAGCCCGCGCGATCTTCAACGGCATGGTCATGGTCCGCGAGGGCGCGCAGAAAACCGACTCCGAGCAGCACGTCGACAGCCTGTTGCTCGCGCCAGGCGCCGAGGTCAACGCCAAGCCCGAATTGCTGATTTTGGCCGACGATGTCCGGTGCGCGCATGGCGCCACCTGCGGCCAGCTCGACGAGGACGCCTTGTATTACCTGCGCACCCGCGGCCTCGACCTGCCCGCGGCGCGCGCGTTGCTGCTGCGCACGTTCGCGCAGGAAATCCTCAACCACATCGCGCTCGAACCGGCCCGCCTGCTTGCGTTGGCCACGCTGGAACCGCGCCTGTGAGCCATCCGGTGCGTCGCAGCGCGGGGCCACTCGATATCGCGCGCCTGCGGGCCGATTTCCCGATTCTGCGGGAGTCCGTGCGCGGCAAGCGCCTCGCCTACCTTGATAACGCCGCGACCACCCAGAAGCCCGAGTCGGTGCTCGAAGCGCTCGTCGGCTACTACCGTCGCCAGAACGCCAACGTGCACCGCGCGGTGCATGAGTTGTCCGAGCGCGCGACGACTGCTTATGAGGGCGCGCGCGACACCGTCGCCCGCACCTTCAATGTCGCACGAGAGCAGGTGGTGTTCGGGCGCGGCACCACGGACGCCATCAACCTGGTGGCCTGGTCGTTCCTGCGGCCGCGGCTGTGCGCGGGCGATGAGATCCTCGTCACCGAGCTCGAGCACCACTCCAACATCGTGCCGTGGCAGATCGTCGCGGCCGAGGTCGGCGCGAAGGTCATCGCAACACCGGTCAACAACGCCGGCGAGCTGGTCTGGGAAGAGTTCATGGCGCGCTTGTCCACGCGCACCAAGATGATCGCGGTCGGCCATGTCTCCAACGCGTTGGGCACGATCAACCCGGTGCAGCGCATTTGCGCGGAAGCCAATGAGCGCGCGATCCCGCTGCTGATCGACGGCGCGCAGGCCGCGGCGCACCTCGAAATCGACTTCAAGGCATTGGGCTGCGACTTCTACGCGATGTCGTCGCACAAGGCCTACGGACCCACGGGCTTCGGCGTGCTGCTGGCGAAGCGTGAGCGTCTCGAGGCCATGCCGCCGCACCAGGGCGGCGGCGACATGATTCGCACCGTGTCGTTCGCGGGCAGCACGTGGAACGACGTCCCGTACAAGTTCGAGGCCGGGACCCCGGACATGGCGGGCGCTGTCGGCTTTGCGGCGGCGCTGGAATACGTTGAAGGCGTTGGCCGCAATGCGATCGCCGAGCACGAGCACACCCTGCTCGACTACGCGACCGCCACGGTGGCGCGCATCCCGGGCCTCCAGGTCGTGGGCACCGCGAAAAACAAGGGCGCGATCCTGTCGTTCACCATGGCGGGCGCCCACCCGCACGACCTGGGCTCGGTGCTCGACATGGAAGGCGTCGCGATCCGAGCAGGCCACCACTGCGCGATGCCGCTGATGCAGCGCCTCGGCCTTGCGGCCACGGCGCGAGCCTCGTTCGCGCTGTACAACGATGCCGACGACGTGGAGCAGCTCGCGGCGGCGCTGCACAAGGCACGCTCGCTCTTTGCTTGAATAGGGGAAAAACTTTTTGCTGGGGAGGTCCCCTCCCACAACATCAAGGCGCGGTCAAATGCTCGATCTTGAGCTCCGCGCTCTCCGACCCCTGCCAGCGGTTGATGCCCAGCCGATACGCCACGGTCACTGCCCCGCCATCGACCAGCGTTGCCGCGCCGCCAAAGTGAATCGCCTCGATTGTGCGACGCGGATCGGGGCCGCGCAGGCGGTACTTGGCGTGGCGCTCGCCGACGACGCGACCCTGCACCACCTCGAATGTGCCGTCGAACAGCGGCTCGGGAAAGCCCTGTCCCCACGGGCCGGCTTGCTCCAGCGCCTGCGCGGTGTCGAGCACAAGCTCGGGTGCGCCGAGCTCACCGTCGGTCTCGAGCACGCGCTCGAGCGCAGCGGCGTCAAGTTGCGCGCGGCACACGGCGTCGAAGCGTTCGCTGAATTCGTCGAGCCGTGATTCGGCAAGGCTGAGCCCCGCCGCCATCGCGTGGCCGCCGTAGCGGCCGAGCAGCCCGGGCGCCGCGGCGTCCACGGCGGCAAGCGCGTCACGAATGTGCAAACCCGCGATCGAGCGCGCCGAGCCCTTCAGCAGGCCGGCCTCCTGCGCGCGCGCGAACGCGATCGTCGGCCGGTTCAGCTTGTCCTTGATGCGCGAAGCGACGAGACCCACGACACCCTCGTGCCACGCAGGGTCGAACAGCGCAACGCCCACGGTCGTCGCCGTCAGCGACTCGACCATCGCCAGCGCCTCATCACGCATCTGCGCCTCGATTTCGCGGCGCTCGCGGTTCATGGAATCGAGCTGCCTCGCGATCGCCATCGCCGAGGCGTCGTCGGTGCTGAGCAGGCACTCGATGCCGAGGCCCATGTCGTCAAGCCGGCCGGCCGCGTTCAGGCGCGGGCCGACCGCGAAGCCGAGGTCCGTGCTCGACACGCTCTCTATCGCTCGGCCCGCGACGGTCAGCAGCGCGAGGATGCCGGGGCGGGCGCGCCTGGCGCGGATGCGCGCGAGCCCTTGGGCGACGAGGATCCGGTTGTTGTGGTCGAGGCGCACGACGTCGGCGACGGTGCCCACCGCGACGAGGTCGAGCCAGTCGGCGAGCCGCGGCTCGGGACGCGCGGTGAACCAGCCGGCGTCGCGCAGCTTCGCGCGCAGTGCCGACAGCAAGTAGAACATGACCCCCACGCCCGCGAGGCACTTACTGCTGAAGGCACAGCCGGGTTGGTTCGGGTTGACGATCGCGTCGGCCGCCGGCAGCACCGGGCCCGCGAGGTGGTGGTCGGTGATGATCACGCGCATGCCGAGCGCCTTGGCGCGCGCAACGCCGCTCACCGACGCGATGCCGTTGTCCACCGTGATGAGCACCTGCGCCCCGCCCTCGTTCGCGGCATCGGCCAGCGCGGGCGACAGGCCGTAACCCTGCGTGAAGCGGCTCGGCACGAGGTAGTCGACGCGCGCAGCACCGAACGCGCGCAAGGCGGACACCGCCAGCGCAACCCCGGTGGCGCCATCGGCGTCGTAGTCCCCCACCACGCAGATGCGCGCGCCGCCGGTCACCGCGGCGGCGAGCTCGTCGCAGGCGCCGTGGATGCCCAGGAGGCCTTGCGGTGCAAGCAGTGTTTTCAGTTCGAGGGAAAGCTCGGACTCGGAGACCATGCCGCGCTGCGCGTAGATGCGACGCACCACGGGATGCAGCGAGGAAGGCAGCGCGTCTCTGGCGATGACGGTGCGACGGCGAATCGATGGCTGCATGGGCGGCACTTTAGCGAAGACTTCTTTTTGGGTTTGTGCCAGAGGTTGCTTTGTGGGAGGGGCCCTGGCCCCGATGTCGCGCCACCGACCTCGGGCCCAGGGGCCCTCCCACAGGAAGGGCTCCCACAGAGGGCTTACATCCGCGCCTTCAGCGCCTTCTCCACAGCCGACCGCTCCGCCGCCACCTGCACTACACCCTGCAAGCCATCGCGCAGCGCGATGTCGGGATCCTTGAGGCCATGGCCAGTCAGTGTGCACACCACTACCGCATCCTTCCGGATACGCCCGGCCTTGATGTGCCGCATGGCGCCCGCGATCGACGCCGCCGACGCCGGCTCGCAGAAAACGCCCTCATGCGTTGCCAGCATTTTTTGCGCGGCGAGGATCTCGTCGTCGGTGATCTCGTCGAACCAGCCACGACTCTCCCGCTGCGCCGCGACCGCGAAGTCCCAGCTCTGCGGGTGGCCGATGCGGATGGCAGTTGCGATGGTCTCGGGCTTGTCCACCGGGTGCCCGCGCAGGAACGGCGCGGCACCGGATGCCTGGAAGCCGGCCATAACGGGCCGGTTCTTGCTGAATGCCTTCAAGGAATATGACGGGGCGCCCGGGCAATCGGCGCGCACCGCCGTCTTCTCGCCAGCAGCCTCGGAATAGCCCAGCCAATACGCGCTGATGTTGCCGGCGTTGCCCACCGGCAGGCAGTGCACGTCGGGCGCGCGGCCGAGAGCCTGCACGATCTCGAATGCCGCGGTCTTCTGGCCGTGCAGGCGATACGGGTTGATCGAATTGACGATCGCCACCGGCAGCGTCGCGCCGATTTCCTTGACCAGCCGCATGCCATCGTCGAAGTTGCCGCGAATCTGCAGCACGACGGCCCCATGCATCACGGCCTGCGCCAGCTTTCCCGCGGCGATCTTGCCGTCGGGTATCAGGACGAACGCGGTAATGCCGGCGCGCGCCGCATAGGCCGCGGCGGCGGCCGAGGTGTTGCCGGTTGAAGCGCAGATCAGCGCGCGGCTGCCGCGATGCACCGCGTCCGTCACGGCTACCGTCATGCCGCGATCCTTGAACGACCCGGTCGGGTTGAGACCCTCGAACTTCACGTACAGCTCGCCGGTAAAGCCGAGATCACGGGGGATATTCTCGAGCTTGATCAACGGCGTGTTGCCTTCACACAGCGCGATGGCGCGCGCATCCGCCGGCAGCGGCAGGCGGTCGCGCCAGGCGTCGACGAGGCCTTGATAGCGCGTCATGCAGCACGCACCCCGGGAGGTGCCGCCATCAATCCTTCGAGCCGCTGCTTCACGACCGGCCAGTCGCCGTCGGTCACGCTGAACCAGACCGAGTGCCGCACGCGGCCGCCCTGCACCACCATGTGGTTGCGGAAGGTGCCCTCTTCCGTCGCGCCGATGCGAGTGAGCGCGCGGCGGGATTTCTCGTTCAGGGAATCGGTCTTGAACTCGACGCGCAGGAGTCCCAGGGACTCGAACGCGTGCCGCAGCATCAGGTATTTCATCTCGGTGTTGACGCCGGTGCGCTGCCAGCCGGGCGCAAGCCAGGTCCAGCCGATCTCGGCGCGACGGTGCTTGCGGTCGATCGCGCCGAAGCGGGTGCTGCCGATCGGGTGGTCGCCGGGCTTGCCGACGATCGCGAACGGGCATGCATGACCCCTGTCGCGATGGTCGAAGGCCTCACTGAAGAAGGCCTGCATGCCAGCGGCGCCGTTCACGCCGACCGCGAAGTACTGGAAGATCGCCGGGTCGTGAGCCGCCGCGGTCAGCGGCGCGAGGTGCGACGGCGCGAGCGGCTCGAGGCGTACATGGCGCCCGTCGAGTGTCACCTCCGGGAACCCCGGCTCAGCGGCCATGGAAATGCTCTACGCGCAGGTGCGTCGAGCCCGGGCGCACGAACTTGAGCGCCAGCAGTTTTTCGAGCGCGGCGTTGAAGCGCTGCTCAGAAACGCTCGAGGTAATGATCGCCACCGAGGCATCCTCCCTGCCTTTGGGCTCCTTTTGCAGGATGGCCTCGATGCTGATGTCGAGCTCCGCAAGAATCGACGTGATCGCCCTCAGCACGCCGGGCGTATCGGCGACCTGCAAGCGAAGGTAATGCGCGCACTCAACATCGCGCAGCGGCACGATCGGCTGTGGCTGCACTGAGTTGGGCTCGTAACCGAGCGGGGGCAGCGATAGTGGCGCTCCGGGCTGGCGCGCGATCTCGAGGATGTCCGCGACGACGGCCGACGCCGTCGCGTCACCGCCGGCACCGCGGCCGTAGTAGCCGGTGGGCCCCACTGCATCGCCGTGAACGATGATGGAATTCAGTACGCCATCCACCTTGGCAAGCAGGTGCTCCTTCGGCACCAGCGTCGGGTGCACGCGCAACTCGACGGCACCGTCACGGCGCTTGGCGATGGACAACGGCTTGATGCGGTAGCCGAGCTCCCTCGCCAGCGACATGTCGCGCTCCGTGACGTGGCGGATTCCCTCGGTGGCAACGCCCTTCAATTCGAGCGGAATGCCGAACGCCAGCGACGCCAGGATGGTGAGCTTGTGCGCGGCGTCGATGCCATCGACGTCGAATGCCGGATTGGCCTCCGCGTAGCCCTTCTCCTGGGCCTCCGCCAGCGCGCTCTCGAAGTCGAGTCCGTCCTCCGCCATTCGCGTGAGGATGTAGTTGCAGGTGCCGTTGATGATGCCGGCGAGGCCCTCGATGCGATTGCCCGCAAGCCCCTCACGCATCACGCGCAGGATCGGGATGCCACCCGCCACCGACGCCTCGAAAGCAATTGCGACGCCCGCCTTGCGGGCGGCGTCGAACAACAGGTCGCCATCCTCGGCCAGCAATGCCTTGTTGGCGGTGACCACGGGCTTGCCACGGCCGAGCGCAGCGATGATCAGCTCGCGCGCTGGCGAGATCCCGCCGAGCAGCTCGACGACGATGTCGACCGGGGCCTCCTTCGCCACGTACATCGGGTCATCGCCGACCTTGACGTTGGACAGGTCGCAGTCACGCAGGCGCGTGAGGTTCCGCGAAAATGCGTGCGTGACGATGACCGAACGTCCGAGCCGGCGCACGTACTCCGCGTGGTTCTTCTGCAGCAAGCGCACGAGTCCCTGCCCGACCGTACCGAGGCCGAGCAGGCCGATGCGGATCGGCTCCTTGCTCATGGCTTTTTCAGCCCGGCTTTTTTCAGCATGGCCTTGAGGCCGCGAATCGCCTGGCGCGTGCGGTGCTCGTTTTCGATCAGCGCAAAGCGCACATGGTCGTCGCCGTACTCGCCGAAGCCGCCGCCCGGCGACACCGCAACGCGGGCCTCCTCGAGCAGGCGCTTGGAGAATTCGATCGAACCGAGCGCGCGGAACGGCTCGGGAATCTTCGCCCAGACGAACATCGTCGCCCTGGGACGCGCCACCGGCCAGCCCGCCTGCGTCAGGCCGTCGCACAGCACATTGCGGCGCGACTCGTACATCGCGCAGATCTCGCGCACGCATTCCTGCGGGCCTTCAAGCGCGGCGATCGCGGCGACCTGGATCGGCGTGAACATGCCGTAGTCGAGGTAACCCTTGATGCGCGCCAGCGCGGC
>DATLDQ010000040.1:0-28446 GCA_035525785.1 Steroidobacteraceae bacterium
AGCCCGCCGCCACCATAGAAACCGCGCTTGGGATCGGAGTCGTAGAAGTCGTGCAGGATGCGCGTCGCCTGCACGCTCTTGTACTCGTTGAGCTCGTGCTCGAACACGCCTTCGGCGCGCGAGGTGTAGTTGAACATGAGGTATTTGCCGACCAGGCCGCTCGAGTTCGCGAGGCCGTGCGGGAAGCGCGCGTTCGCCGAGTTGAGCAACAGCCGCGGAGTCTCCGCGCCGTTCGCCGCGACCACCACCGCGCGCGCCTTCTGAAAATGCTCGTGCCCGGCCGCATCGAAGTACGCGGCCCCGGTGACCCGGCCTTTCCTGTCCATCTCCAGCCGCGAGACGTACGATTCCGCGCGCACCTCGCAGTTGCCGGTTTCCTCGGCCTGCGGGATCACCGTGGTCAGCGTCGAAGCCTTGGCCGTCACCTCGCAGGCGAAGCCGTGGCAGAAGCCGCAGTTCACGCAGGCCGGCCGGCCGTTGTAGATGCGTGAGTTGATGGCGAGTGGCGCGGGCACCGGGTGCCAGCCGAGCTTGCGCGCGCCGCGTTCGAACAGCACGCCCGAAGACTTCACGCGCATGGGCGGCATCGGGTACGGGCGAGCGCGGTAGGAGTCGCCGGGGTTGACGCCCGCGAGTCCCGACACGCCGATCTCCCAGTCGACCTTGGTGTAGTAAGGCTCGAGATCGGCGTAGCTGATCGGCCAGTCAGCGAAGCCGGTGCCGGGGATGTCGCCGAGCACGCTGCGTTCGTTGAAGTCGATCTCGCGGAAACGCCAGTAGTTTGCCGTGTAGTGCAGCGTGGTGCCGCCCACGCCGCGCGCGTACCAGAGGGTGGGGCGCACCAGCGTGCGCTGCGCGTCCTTCGCCGGGTCGCGGCGGAAGCTCTGCGGGTTGCGCAGGGCGTCCGTGGCGAGGCCGCCCATGAACCAGTACTTGAGCTCGTCGTGCTCGAAGTCCGAGGGTGCGAGTCGCGGACCCTGCTCGAGCACGACCACCGAGAGGTTGGCGCGCGCGAGCTCCCGCGCGAGCACGCCGCCGGCGGCGCCCGAACCGACGATGACGAAGTCGACCGTTTCCGAATTCCGATAGTGGCGGCCGCTCACGAGGCGCTCCCTTCGATGTCGCCCGGGTAGTCCCGGTCGTAGTAGCCGAAGGGTGGCTCGAAGACGTGTTGGTCTTCGAAGCCGATGAGCTTCCAGCCGATACCATCGCGATTGCCGCCGTACTTCGGGCTGGAGAACATCGCGCACAGCGTGAGCGTGCGCGCCTGCTCGAAGAACGGCGTGGTGTCCACGGTATGCAGGAAGTCCACCTGCCGCTGGTGGTCGAGCGCCGCGAATGTCCCAGCCGAGGGAAACATGCCGAGACAGGCGGCCTGGAAACCGCGCAGCCCTTCCATGAACCCGTCGCGCCAGTGCGCGAAGAAGGAGCCCAGCGCCCGATCGATGAAGATGGCGGCGCCGGCTTCGCGCGCGCCGGGGCCGTCGCCGCTGGGCACGATCTGCGCGCACAGCGCGTCCACGTCCGCCGCGTCGCGCGCGACTAACAAGGTGTACGTCGCGGGCGCGGTCGACTGCGCCACCTGGTGCGCCTCGTGCGCGGCGCGCGCCAGCGCCGGCCAGTCGAGGCTCACCACTCCCGCGCCCAGCACGTAGCCCAGCCCGCGCAGCGCCGAACGGCGTGAAGGTGAATGGTCGCTCATGAGCCCTCCGTGAAAAGAGCGGCCAATCTATACTCCGTCACGCGTTCCCCTGTGTAGATCTGTGAGTGCACTTGCTGCGGAACCATTTCCGCCTCGCGAGTTACGTACCTTGCTCGTCCGTGGATGCAGCGCAGTAGAATCCACGCACGATGCGCTACTTCAAATCCGACAATACGGCCGCGGTCAGCCGCGAGATCCTGCAAGCGATGGCCGATGCCAACACCGGCGCCGCGGTGCCCTATGGCACCGATCGCTGGTCGGAACGGTTGAACGCGGTGTTCGGCGAATTCTTCGGCCACGAGGTGCGCGTCTTCGCCGTCTCCTCCGGAACCGCGGCCAATTCCCTGGCGCTCGCCACGCTGTGTCCGCCTTGGGGCACGGTGCTGACGCACGCCGAGGCGCACATCGAGCGTGACGAGTGCGGTGCGCCAGAGTTCTTCACGGGCGGCGCCAAGCTCTCGACCATCGGCGGCGCCGGCGCGAAGTTCTCGGCCGCCGACTTCGCCGCGCGCCTGCAGTGGTTCGAGCCGCACGTGCACAGCGTGCAGCCGCGCGTCGTGTCCATCACGCAGGCCACGGAGCGCGGCGCGATCTATACGCCGGCCGAGATCGCGGCGATCTCGAGCATCGCCCACGAGCGCGGCATGCGCGTTCACATGGACGGCGCCCGCTTCGCGAATGCGCTCGTGGCGCAAGGCGTGAAGGCCGCGGAGCTCACGTGGCAAAGCGGCGTCGATGTCTTGTCTTTCGGCGTCATCAAGAATGGCGGCATGAATGCCGAGGCGGTGGTGTTCTTCGACCCCGCGCTGGTCGCGGACTTCGAGTACCGGCGCAAGCGGGCGGGGCAGCTCTTCTGCAAGGGACGTTACGCATCGGTGCAACTGCTCGCCTATCTCCAAAGCGGTCTCTGGCGTCGCAACGCCGAGCGATCGAATTCACTCGCGCGGCGCATCGCGGCCGCGGCGCCGCAGTGGCTCAGCGAACCCTGCGAGACCAACCAGGTGTTCATGACATTGGGACAGACGCGTATCGACGCGCTTACCGGACAGGGCTTCGCGTTTTACCCTTGGGGTCCCACTGGCTCCGGCGAATGCCGGTTCGTCTGCTCCTGGGACACTCCCGAGGAAGACGTCGATGCGCTGTGCGCGGCGTTGCGGGCTATTTCCTGAACATGAAGTAGGCCGCGCCGACCAGGCACAGACCCGCCCAAAGGAAGTCGAGCTTCAGTGGCTGCTTCATATAGAAGAATGCGAACGGCACGAACACCGCGAGCGTGATCACTTCCTGCATCACCTTGAGCTGGCCCAGCGAGAGCGTGGTGTAACCGATGCGGTTCGCCGGCACCTGCACCAGGTACTCGAACAGCGCGATGCCCCAGCTGACCAGCGCGGCGATGATCCATGGCTTCGCCGCCATGTTCCTGAGATGCGCGTACCACGCGAAAGTCATGAACACGTTCGAGATGACCAGCAGGCCGGCGCTTTGCGCCCAGGGTGGCAGGTTCACGGCTGCTGCTTGAGTTGCGCGAGTTGCTCACGCAGATCGGCGACGGCCTCCTCGAGCGAGGCCACGCGTGCCGCGAGATCTGGGTGGGCGGCTGCCCGCGGCGCGGGAGATTGCGCCGAATGCGTGGGCGGGTCGGATTCCGGCGCGGACGCGAACGTCTCCGGCAGCTCCTCGAACAACTGCGCCCAGCGCGAGTCGCGGCGCCCGGCCTCGCGCGGCAGCTGCCGCACCAGCGCGCCTTCGGGGCGGCTCGCCAGCGCATCGAGCAGCGACTCGATCGCCGCCGGATCGCGCAGCTCGGCCATGCGCGGCACTCGCGCACGCAGCTCACCCGGTGTCTGCGGCCCGCGCAGCAGCAGCTCGCAGATGATCGCCGTTTCCTGCGGCGTGAACTTGAGACTGCCGAACTCGGTATTGCAGAAGATCTGCTGGTATTTCGGGACGCGCGATCCGAAGCCGGATTTCTCCACGACCATGTGACGCCGGGCGAGGCCGTCGACCGCCGTCCGCACCGCCGCCTCGTCGAGCTGCATGAGTGGCTCGCGGTTGCTCTTCTGGTTGCAGGCGCTCACCAGCGAGTTCAACGACAACGGATACTGATCCGGCGTGGTGATCTGCTTCTCGATGAGCGAGCCGATGATGCGGGCTTCTACCGCGGACAGGCGAATGTTCATGCGTGAAGTATAAGTATACTGAGCCGTGCCACGCCGACTGCTCTACCTTCTCGTGTTGCTCGCGTTGGCGGCGGCCCTGCTGTTCATGCGGCTGCCGATCCCGCCGACCTTCGCCGGGCGCACCATCGAGAACGCCGGCCACATGCCGTTGTTCTTCCTGATCACCATGGGCTTTCTGCTGGTGCTGCGCGACTATTCGTTGTTCAAGTCCGGGCCCGTCGAGTCCGGGCGCTTCGCGGGCGGCTGGCTCTATCTCGTCGCCGCGCTCGTCGGCATGGGCGGTGGGTTTCTCACGGAAGTGATGCAGAAGCCCATGCACCGCGATGCCAGCTGGGATGACGTGTTCGCCGACGCCGTCGGCGCGCTCTGCGCGGTGAGCCTCTACGTGCTGTTCGATCGTCGCACCACGTTGCAGCGCTGGCATCGCCTGCTGGCCGCGGTGGTGGCGGTGACCTGCATCGCGATATACCTGTCGCCCATCGTGTCGATGGGCCGCGCATACCTGCATCGCAATTCGCAATTCCCCGTGCTGGCCGATTTCCATTCGCGGCTCGAGCTCTACTGGGCCGTGGGCATCGGCGCGCGTCGCGACATCGTCGACGATCACCTGGTGGTCGAGTACGTCTCGGATGATTTCCCGGGGTTGTCGTTCCACGAGCCCGTGGCAGACTGGCGCGCCTATCAGACGCTCGTCATCGACGTCGGTAACCCGGGTGCCGAGCCGTTCGATCTCGGGCTGCGCATCCACGACAAGAAGCACAATCGCCGCTTCGCCGACCGCTTCAACCGGCACTTCATGCTGGCCGCGGGCGAGCGCAAGGCGCTGCGCATCGGGCTCGACGAGATCCGCCGCGGACCTCGAACCCGTCTCATGGACATGCAACAGATATCGGACATCACGCTGTTTCGCGGCAAGCCGGAAGGCTCCCGGCAGCTCGTTGTTTACGCAATGCGGCTGGAGTAGCGACACGTTGAACATAGGGTGGAAACCCCACCGAAATGGGCATTTCGAACCGCTACGGCCATGCCTATACTCCCGCCATGGAACCGATTGCCGACACCTTCGACGCCGCCTTCTCCAAGACCGTTGATCTCGCCAACAAGATGGCGGACAAGGACAAGGATGCGGACCTGTGGGACATCGCCGACGGGTTGCTCGCGGGCGCCATCCAGTACTGGTTGTACTCGCGGCAGCCCTGCGGTGATTCGCGGTGCCAGGATTGCATGCCCATCAGCACCGCCGAAGGGCGCATGTCCGAGCTCAAGCGGCTCATCGAACAGCTCGCGTCCGAGAGCGAGTACTTCCACACGCCCACCGACTCGAACGCCGGCAGAGCCTGAGTCTCTCGCGGCGCGGCATGACGCGCCGCGCGCCAGCGGCAATTTTTCACACTTCGATTCGCGCCGGACGAACGGGCAACCGTTTCGGACGCGCGGGCATGCCCCGGGACTTCCGGTCAACCGGGCAGGATTTTCGGTCATTCGCTTCACCGCCTCCGCTGGCTAGTCTGCGCCCCGCAAACAGGGGATTGGACTAACTACAGGAGTGAATGTGATGAAGAAGATTTCTCTGAGCGTAGCGGCGTTGCTCGCCGGTTCGCTGCTCGGCACTGCCTTCGCGCACGAAGGCCATGACCACGACCCCACCAAGGGTCACGACCGTCCGCCGCCGCTCGCCGTGCTGCAGCTCGACGAGGCGCGCACCGCCGCGGCGAAGTTCGCCGACCCGGCCGACGCCCTGAAGGCTGGCTACATCGATCTCGGGCTGTTCATGCCGAAGATGGGCTGGCATTACCTGAACCCGACGCTGCGCGATGACGGCAAGTTCGACTGGCGCAAGCCGGAACTGCTGGTGTACGCGGACGATCCCTGCGGTGGAAAGCGCAAGCTCGTGGCCGTCGAGTACGCGATCCCGCTGTCCATGTCGAAGAGGGCGCCCGCGGGTTTCGTCGGACGGGCCGATGAATGGGACGCCAACCAGGCGTTCGAGCTCTGGACGCTGCACGCATGGGTCTACGAGTTCAATCCGGACGGGGTGTTCGCGCCGTTCAACCCGCGCGTTCAGTAGATAGAAGTATGGGGACAGATTAAAAATCTGTCCCCATTCTTGCCGGCTAGGCCACCGCGGTGGTCGTGCCCGCCGACGCTTCCGCCAGCGACTGCTCCAACAGACCCAGCCCTTCCTCGAGCTGCTCCTCGGGAATGGTGAGCGGCGCGAGGATGCGGATGACATTCGAATAGAGTCCGCACGACAGCAGGATCAATCCACGTCGCCCCGCCGCTTGCACCACGGCCCTGGTGAGCTCCGCATCGGGCGCATCCGCACGCCGGTTCTTGACGAGCTCGATAGCCACCATCATGCCGAGCTGCCGCACGTCGCCGATGCACGGGAACCGCGCCTGCATCTGCCGGAGGCGCGCGCCGAGCTTCGCGCCGAGATCCACGGCGCGCTGATTGAGCTTCTCCTTCTCGAGCACTTCGAGCACGGCGAGGCCCGCGGCGCAGGCCAGCGGCGAGCCCGCGAACGTGCCGCCCAATCCGCCGACCACGGGTGCGTCCATGATCTCGGTCTTGCCTATCACCGCCGACAACGGCACGCCGCCCGCGATGCTCTTCGCCACGGTCATGAGATCGGGCTCGATGCCGGAGTGCTCCACGGCAAACGTCTTGCCGGTGCGCGCGAAGCCCGTCTGGATCTCGTCGGCGATGAGCAGGATGCCATGCTTGTCGCAGAGCGCGCGCAGCGAACGCATGAACTCCGGCGATGCGATGTAGAAGCCGCCTTCGCCCTGCACGGGCTCGATGATGATCGCGGCGACGCGCTGCGGATCCACGTCCGCCTTGAACAGGTTGTCGATGGCCGCGAGCGAATGCTCCGGCGTCACGCCATGGAAGGCCATGGGGAAGGGTACGTGGAATACCTCCGGCAGCATCGGGCCGAAGCCCGCCTTGTAGGGTTGCACCTTGCCCGTGAGCGCGATGCACCCCAGCGTTCGTCCATGAAAGCCGCCCGTGAACGCGATGACCGCGGATCGCTTCGTCGCGTAGCGGGCGATCTTGATGGCGTTTTCCACGGCCTCGGCGCCCGTCGAGAGAAAGATCGTCTTCTTCGGCGTGGGCCCCGGCGCCAGCTTGTTGAGCGCTTCGGCCAACGCGATGTAGCTCTCGTACGGCGTCACCTGGAAGCAGCCGTGCGTGAGCTTTTCGAGCTGTGCGGCCATCGCGGCCTTCACGTGGCTGTGGAGGTGTCCGGTATTCAGCACGGCGATGCCGCTCGCGAAATCGACGTAGCGGCGACCTTCGACGTCCCAGAGCTCGGCGTTCAGCGCGCGGTCGGCGTACACCGCCAGGGAGTTGCCCACGCCACGCGGAATGGCGGCGATGCGCCGCTTGTGCAGATCGGCATTCTTCGACACGGATTTTCCTATCACGCCATCTTGTGGCGAGCCAATGGCAATGACCGCAGTCTACGCCCCGAGGCCGCGAAAATCGCATTACAGACGGCCGGCGCGACCAGTGCAGTGGCGGGTTCGCCGATGCCGCCCGGCGCTTCCGTGCTGTCGATGAGATACGCGTCGACACGCGGCGCCTCGTTCATGCGCGCGACGCGATAGCTGTCGAAGTTGGTCTGCTGCACGCGGCCGCCCTGCAGGTTGATCTCTCCCCACATGAGCGCGGAGTAGCCGAACAGGATGGAGCTCTCGATCTGCGCGACCACCGTGTCGGGGTTGATCTGCTGGCCGCAATCGGCGGCGCAGTACACGCGGTGCACCTTCACCTTGCCGCTGTTCTCGATGGAGATGTCGGCGACCTGGGCCATGTAGGTACCGTAGCCCTCCATGAGCGCGAGCCCATGCGCGTGTCCGCGCGGTGGATAGCCGAAACGCGCCTCGTGCGTCACCATCTGCAGCACTTTCAGGAACCGCGGCTGCTTCTCGAGCAGCTCCCGCCGGAATTCGGCGGCGCCCTTGCGCTGCGCGAACGCGAGCTCGTCCATGAAGCTCTCGGCGACGAAGCAATTGAGGGAGTGGCTCACCGAGCGCCAGTAGCCGACGTTGATGCCGATCTCCTGCTGCCGGTAGTCGACGCGCACGTTGGGCACGTCGTACGGGTAGTTGGACGCGGCTTCCACCGCGAACGGGTCGACCATTTTTTCGACCACGGCGGGGAACATGCGCGCGGTGATCGAGGGGCCGGTGAGATGCAGCTGCCACGCAGTGAGCTTGCCCTTGGCGTCGAAGGCCGCGGTCGCCTGGTCGAGCGCGGGTGGACGATACGCGTCGTGCGTCATGTCGTCCTCGCGGGTCCACACGAGCTTCACGGGTTTCTTGACCGCCTTCGAGACTTCGACGGCCGCGGGGATGAAATCCGTTTCCAGCCGGCGTCCGAAGCCGCCGCCGAGGAACGTGGTGTGCACCTTCACCTTGGCGGGGTCGAGCCCGGCGGCCTTGGCGGCGGCCGCCTGGGCGATCTGCTGGACCTGCGTGGGCACGTAGATGTCGGCGCCATCGGTGCGCACATCCGCCGTGCAATTCTGCGGTTCGAGCGTCGCATGCGCGAGCAGGGGCAGTTCGTATTCGGCGCGCACCACGCGCGCGGCACTCTTGATCGCCGCATCGACGTCCCCGTCGTTGCGCGCGACCTTGCCATCGGCGGCCGCGCCCTTGCGCAGCGTCTGCGCGATCTTCGCGTCATTGAGCGCGGCGTTCGGGCCGGCGTCCCATTCGATCTGCAGCGCATCGCGCGCCTTCTTCGCGCGCCACCACGAATCGGCGACCACCGCGACGCCCGATGACGTGAGCACGGCCGCGACGACACCCGGCATTGCGCGCGCCTTCTCGTCGTTGAAGGTCTTCACCGTGCCGCCGAGTGCCGGCGACTGCGCCAGCGCCGCGTACAGCATGCCCGGCAGCTTCACGTCGATGCCGTAGATGGCGCTGCCGTCGACCTTGGACGGAGTGTCCTTGCGCCTCTGCGGCCGGCCGATCACGGTGAACTGGTCGGCGGGCTTGAGCTTCACGTCCTTCGGCGCGGGTAGTTTGGCGGCGGCTTCGGCCACTTCTCCGAACCTGAGCTTCTTGTACTGCGGCGAGACGATCACGCCGTCGGCCACCTTGCAGGTGCGCGGATCCACGCCCCACTCGTCGGCGGCCGCCGCGACCAGCAGGTGCCGCGCGGTGGCGCCGGCCTTGCGCAGCTTTTCCCAGCCGTCACGCACGCTGGTGCTGCCGCCGGTGACCTGCCCGCCGAGCAGGTTGTTGATGTACGCGTCGCCGGGCGGCGCGAATTCGACGTCGATCTGCGCGACCGAGACGCCGAGCTCTTCGGCGATCAGCATGGGCAGCGCGGTGTACACACCCTGTCCCATCTCGGACTTGTCGCAGTAGAAAGTGATGGAGTTGTCGGTACCGATGCGCAGCCAGGCATTCGGCGATATGTATTTGGTGTCGCCCGTGGGCGCGGGTTTCTTGCCACAGCCGGGCAGGGCCATGGCGATGACCAGTCCACCCGAGAGCGTGGCGGTGGTCTTCAGGAATGCGCGCCGCGACGCGTCGGGCGCCTCGTCGGTTGCGTCTTCAACGGACGGCGGATTCACGGACATGGCTTCCTCCCCGGGAAACGAGTCAGACCTGATTCACGACACGATCAACCCGCTTTGATCTCCGCCGCGCGACGGATGGCTGCGCGGATTCGCTGATAGGTGCCGCAGCGGCAGATGTTGCCGGACATCGCGGCATCGATGTCCGCATCGCTGGGACGCGGCTTCTCGGCGAGCAGTGCGGTGGCTGACATGATCTGCCCGGACTGGCAGTACCCGCATTGCGGTACGTCGAGCTCGATCCAGGCTTTCTGCACCGGGTGGCTTCGATCGGGGGAAAGACCCTCGATGGTCGTGACGGCCTGGTCGCCCACCGCGCTCACGGGGATCTGGCAGGAGCGCACCGGGTTGCCATCGAGGTGCACGGTGCAGGCGCCGCACAGCGCCATGCCGCAACCGAATTTGGTGCCCGTCAGACCCATGGCGTCCCGCAGGACCCAGAGCAGGGGAGTATCCGCATCGACGTCCACTTCCACCGTTTTGCCATTCACGTTGAGCTTGGTCACGAGTGTGTCCCCGGTTGCCTGGCTGGATTTTTGATGCCCGACTATATGCCGGCCCGCGCCTTTGTAGGAGGGGTCTCCTGTTCAGCCTGGGTTACAATCCGCCGCCCTAAACTCTCGTCTCAGCGTGTCGAAGGATTCGAATTTGTCGGAGATTTCCCTGAAGCCGCCCATGGTCACACCCACTGTCACCGAGGTGGTGATCATCGGCGCCGGCCCCTGCGGGCTGTTCCAGGTTTTCGAACTCGGGCTGCTCGGCATGACCTGCCACGTGGTGGATTCGTTGGGCGCGCCCGGCGGCCAGTGCACCGAGCTGTACCCCGACAAGCCGATCTACGACATCCCGGCGCTGCCAACCTGCGGCGCGCAGGAGCTCATCGACCGGCTGCTGCAGCAGATCGCGCCGTTCAACGCGCCGCTGCACCTGGGGCAGGAAGTCACCGCGCTGAAGAAGCGCGACGACGGCCGCTTCGACATCGAGACCATCGCCGGCACGCGCTTCGACGCGGGTGCGGTGGTCATCGCCGGCGGCGTGGGTTCGTTCCAGCCGCGGCGCATCGGCGTGCCGGGCGCGGAGGTCTTCGAGAATCGTAGCATCCACTACCGTGTGCGCGACGCCGCGCAGTATCACGGCAAGAAGCTCGCGATCTTCGGCGGCGGCGATTCGGCGTTCGACTGGGTCATCGATTTCGCGGGCAAGGCGGCCTCCGTCACGCACATCCATCGCCGCCCGGAATTCCGCGCGGCGCCGGCTTCGGTGGCGAAGATGCAGTCGCTCGTGGCGGGAGGCCAGGTGCGCTACATCGAAGGCCTCGCGGACTCGCTGAGCACCGACGGCGATGCACTCAAAGGCATCAACGTGAAGGGCAGCGACGGTGCGATGCATGCCGTGGAGGCCGACCACGTGTTCGCATTCTTCGGTCTGCACCCCAAGCTCGGTCCGATCGCCGAGTGGGGCATGGAGCTCGAGAAGAAAGCGCTCAAGGTGGACACCGAGAAGTTCCAGACCAGCGTCCCCGGCATCTTCGCCGTGGGGGACATCAATACCTACCCGGGTAAGAAGAAGCTGATTTTGTCCGGGTTCCACGAAGCCGCCCTCGCGGCCTTCGCCATTCAGCATTATCTGTACCCCGCCAAGAAACAGTTCCTGCAATACACCACGACCAGCCCGGTGATGCAGAAGCGGCTTGGCGTCCCGCACTAACTATTGGAGACACACATGAAATTGACGCACATCGCCGCCACCTCGCTGTTGTTCGCGAGCTCGGGCGCGTTCGCCGCCGACAAGGTCTGCAAGCTCGAGATCGCCGGCACCGACCAGATGCAGTTCGACAAGAAGGAGCTCGTGGTCGCTCCCGACTGCACGCAGGTGGAGCTCACGCTCAAGCACGCGGGCAAGCTGCCGGCCCAGGCCATGGGCCACAACTGGGTGCTCGCGAAGACCGCCGACGTCGCCGGTGTCGCCAACGATGGCATGGGCGCCGGCCTGCCGAAGAATTACATCAAGGACGGCGACACGCGCGTGATCGCGCACACCAAGGTGGTCGGCGGTGGCCAGACGGACAAGGTCACCTTCCCGACCTCGAAGCTCACCAAGGGTGGCGCGTACACGTTCTTCTGCAGTTTCCCCGGTCACTCGTCGGTCATGAAGGGCACGCTCAAGTTCTGACCGGATGGACGGACGCCTCGCCGACCTGCAACAGCAGTTCCAGCTCGAGCGCCTGGAGGTAAACCTGTTTCGCGGCCAGAGCCGCGACACCGGTTCGCCCCAGGTGTTCGGCGGACAGGTGCTCGGCCAGGCATTGATGGCCGCGCACAACACCATCGAGGACGGGCGCGTGGTGCATTCGATGCACGCGTACTTCCTGCGGCGCGGCGATTTCACCAAGCCCATCGTCTACAGCGTCGACCGCAGCCGCGACGGTGGCAGCTTCTCCGCGCGGCGCGTGGCGGCGGTGCAGAACGGCGAGCAGATCTTCATCTGCTCGGCGTCGTTCCAGGAACCGGAGACTGGCCTGGAGTACCAGGCATCGATGCCGACGGTGCCGCCGCCCGAAGAGCTGCAGCCGCTCACCAAGCCGCCACAGTCCGAGACCGACAAGCTGCCGGAAAAGCTGCGGCGGTGGCTCGAGATCGAGCGGCCTTTCGAGTTCCGTCCCGTGCAGAAGTACAACCCGCTGGCGCCCGTGGCCAGCGAGCCCGTGCGCCAGATATGGATGCGCGCCGTCGACAAACTACCCGACGACGACACGCTGCATCGCTGCCTGCTGGCGTACGTGTCCGACTACTGGCTGCTCGACACTTCGACCATGCCGCATGGGTCGTCCTTCCTGCGCGGCAATCTCATCATGGCGAGCATCGACCACGCGATCTGGTTCCATCGGCCGGCGCGCGTCGACGAATGGCTGTTGTACTCGCTCGACAGCCCCTCGAGCTCGGGTGCGCGCGGCTTCGCGCGCGGCAGTTTCTACACGCGCGATGGCGTGCTGGCCGCGAGCACCGCGCAAGAGGGGCTCATACGTCTCGTGCAGCCGCAACGCTGACGCTCTGCCTGCTTTCGCTGGCGGCCACCGGGGCGCCGGCGACTCCCGCAATTCCCGATGATCACGACGCCGTGGCGAGTGCGAGCGAACAGGACGACCTCGCGCAGCTCTGGGCCGGCATGTACGACATGTCGGAAGAGCTGGTCGCGGGCTCCGAGTCTGAGTCGCCGCTGGTGCCGGTGCTCGAGCAGCAGCGCATCCAGATCAACGTGCGGCGCGTGCAGCTTCCCTGGCTCGGGTCGCACGTGCTGTACGTCGAGGAGTTTCCGTTCGACCAGCCCTTCGAGTCGCGCCGTCGCGTGCTGCTGTCCATCGAAACGGAACGGGCGAAGGATGGCTCGATCCGTGTGCGCCAGTTCACGCGCAAGTCCGATGGTGCGGGTTCCGCGGATCTGACCGCCGCCGCCCTCGAATCCGAACCGGGTTGCGATCTCTACCTCAAGCGTGACGGCGCGCAGTTCCGCGGCGGGACGCGCCATCGCAAATGCGTCGAGACGGGCGGCGGCGAGCCGCGTTGGCTCGACTATCGCGTCGTGATAGGCGACGGGCTCTTCTGGTACCGGCAGCGCAAGCTGCTCGTGTCCGACAACGAGCTGACGGAGGAGATCGCCGGGTTTCCCCACGTCGACTTCGACGAAGCCCAACTGTTCTCCTGCGGCATTTCCTGGGCGCCGCCCGGATCCAGGCAGAGTCCCCGGCCGCTCGAAGGCGTCGAACTGCACGACCGCGGCGGCCGCGTCCGGTTCAAGACACCCGATGCGCGCGAGTTCTTGCTCGAGCTGCACGGGCGCGACTGGCCCCTGTCGGAGGGACGCGAGTCTCTGCTGCTGATTCTCACCGACCGCAAGACCGACGAGACGGTCGGGTCGAGCTGGACGTCACTGGGCGCCGCGAGGGTTGGCCTGGACCTGGGTTGGATGTCGATAGATTGCGCGCCGGTGGTTTCGCAGACTGGCGAGCAGCGATCCTAGGCCCCGGCGCTTTCACACCGTGGTCTTCCGGCGTTCTAGAAAAGCCCGATCAGCCAGTGGAAGAGAAGATAGAGCATCCAGATGCCGAGCGCGGTGAGCGTCGCGAAGACGAGCACGATCCCGAGCGGAATGAGGATCATGCCAGCCCGGCTCTTGCGTGAAGCGCGCACGGGCGACGCCCGCCACGCATCGAGTAGCGCGAGGTTGCGTGTCTGCGCCTTGAACGCGAAATCGAACACGTCACCGAGCAGCGGGATCATGCCGATCAGCGCATCGAGTGCGATGTTGGTCAGCATGTGCGCCTGGATCACCTGCGGGGCACCCAGGTTGCGCGCCACGCGCAGCGCGTAGACCGCGACCATCGCCCCGGCGATGTCGCCGAGCCCGGGCACCAGCCCGAACAGGGCGTCGACGCCGAACCGCCACTTCGTTCCGGGAATCGGGAAGGCCTGGTCGAACAGCCATTGCAGGGCGCGCAAGCGCTCGAGCTCGCGCCGGCCACGCGCATCGCGGTCATCGTGGTTCTCGCGGGCGGGGGCGTCCATCACGGCGCCTAGCTACCTGCCGCGGGTTGCGCGGCGAGAATGCCCTGCACCTCGGTCTCGAGCGCCGGATTGAAACGCGCCGGGTCTTCCATCATGAGGAAATGCCCCACGCCCGGGATCACCACGGCGTGGAACCGGGGCAGCACCTTGCGGATGCGCAACTCGTTCACCGGCTCGCCCAGGTCGGAATTGATGGCCACGAGGGGTACCTGGACGTCCTTGAGCGGCGCGGCGAAGTCATAGCTCAATACTGCCCGCATCGACGGGATCGCGACCTGCGGCGGCGAGAGCGACATGTCGTAGGCGATCTTCTGCACCAGCTGCGGATTGGCACCCGGCGCGAAGAAGTGCCCGGCGACCGCGTCCCGCGTGTGGCCGATGAAGTTGGCCTCGAACGGCTTGAGGATGGCGTCGAGCTGCGCCGCGCTCGGCAGGGGCGCACCGATGGTCTTGAAGGTATCGACGCCGACGATGCCGATGACGCGGTTCTTCAGCAGCCGGGCCGCCTCGATGGCCACCGGCCCGCCCATGGAGTGGCCGATCAGGATCAGCTGGCGATTCGGCACCGCGGCGACCGCCGTGGCGACGTCCTGACCATACTTCTCCATGCTCCAGTCGCCGCGGTTCGCGTCGGTGCCGCCGTGGCCGGCGAGATCGACGGTGACCACCGTGTATTTCCTGCTGAACGCCGGCACCTGTTCGCGCCAGTAGTTCGAATCGCACGACCACCCGTGTATGAAGACCAGCGCCGGCTCGCCCGTCCCGTAGACGTGGTACTGCACGTGGATGCCTTCCGGCGAAATCGCGATGCGCGGCGCGCCTTCGGCGGGCTCGGCCTTGTCATTCGCGGCGGCCGCCGGCGGCGGGGCGGGTGGGGCTTCCTTCGTGCCGCAGGCGGCGAGCACGAAGGCGATAACCAGTGCGGCGCAGGCCGCGGATGTTTTGGACAGCATGCGATGCAATTTAAGCGAATGACGCCGCGTAGTCACCGATGGCCATCGACGAGGTAAGGCCGGGGCTTTCGATGCCGAGCAGGTTCACGAGCCCGGGCAGGCCGTGCTCCGCGGCGGTCTCGATGCGGAAGTCAGGCTGCGGCTCGCCGGGCCCGTGCAACTTGGGACGGATGCCCGTGTAGTCGGGCGTGAGGGCGCCGTCGGCGAGACGCGGCCAGTAGCGGCGGATCGCCTGGTAGAACATCGGCGCGCGCGCGGCATTCACCGAATAGTCGATGCGGTCTATCCACTCGACGTCGGGCCCGAAGCGCACGCGCTTGCCGAGGTCGAGCGTGGCATGGATGCCGAGCCCCGCGGCGTGCGGCACCGGGTAGATGAGGTGCTTGAACGGCGAACGTTCGGCCACCGTGAAGTAATTGCCGCGCCCGAGGTGCATCGTCGGGATGCGTTCACGAGGGTAGCCCTCGATGCGCGTGAGCAGGTCGACCGCGCCGAGGCCCGCGCTGTTGACGACGAATCGCGCTTCGATCTCGGTGGCGGCGTCGCCACCGGTCCTGATCAGCCAGCCGTCCGTGAGTCTCGCGAGGCTCTCGACCTGGCAGCTCACGACCAGTGTGCCGCCGGCGTTCTCCATGTCGCCCTGAAGCGCCAGCATGTACGGATGCTGGTCGACGATGCCGCTGGTCGGGCAGTACAAGGCGGCCGTGCAGCGCACCTCGGGCTCGAGCTTGTGAGCCTCGGCGCCGGAGATCATCCGGACGCCTTCCACGTCGTTCAGGTGAGCGCGCTCGAGGAGGTGCAGCAGCACCTGCTCCTCTTCACCGCCATTCGCGATGATGAGCTTGCCGCAATCGTGGTGATCGACGCCGCGCGCCTTGCAGTAGGCGTACAGAGCGCGGTTGCCGGCAACGCAGAAGCGCGCCTTGAAGCTGCCCGGGGTGTAGTAGAGCCCGGCATGGATGACGCCGCTGTTGCGCGCCGAGGTGATGGTGCCGGGGTGAGCCTCTGCCTCGAGCAGCAGCACTTCGTGGCCCGCCAGGGCCAGCGCGCGAGCCGTCGCGAGGCCGACCACGCCGGCGCCGACAACCACGCATTCCACCCGATCCGCCATGGGCCCAATCTACCTCAGGGCCGCACGACCTTGCCGGGGTTCATGATGTTGTTGGGGTCGAAGGCCTTCTTCACGCGCTTCATGAGCTCGAGCTCCACCGGGTTGGCGTAGCGCTCCAGCTCGAATACCTTGAGCTGGCCGATGCCGTGCTCGGCCGAGAAGCTGCCGCCGAAGTCGCGCACCAGGTCGTGGATGGCACGCTTGAGCTTGGGTTCCACGGCCTGCAGTTGCGCCGCCTGGGTGCCGGCGCGCTGGTTGATGTTGAAGTGCAGGTTGCCGTCGCCGAGATGTCCGTAGGCGACGAGAACGCCTTGCGGCACATGTCGGGCCACCCAGTCGCCGGCCACTTCGATGAATCGCGGCACCTGGGACACGGGCACGGAGATGTCGTGCTTGAGACTGGCGCCGTCCTTGCGCTGGGCTTCGGGGATGGACTCGCGCAACCGCCAGAAGGCCTCGCGCTCGCGCAGGTTCTGCGCGACGGCCGCGTCGGTGATCCAGCCTTTCTGAAGCGCGGCCTCGAGAGTCTGCTGCAGGACGGCGCCCAGCGTGTCGTTGGCGCGGGCCGACGACAGCTCGCAGAGCACGTACCAGGAGGCCGGCAGGTTCAACGGGTCGGTGACACCGGGGATGTGTTTCACCGTGAGGTCCACACCGATGCGCGGGATCAACTCGAACGAAGTCACGGAGTCGCCGCTGGCCGAACGCAGCGCGCCTAACAAGGACACCGCGGCCTCGGGGTCGCGCACCGCGACGAAGGCGGTGGCATGCGAGCGCAGGGCCGGGTAGAGCTTGATGCAGGCCGCGGTGATCACGCCCAGCGTGCCTTCTGCGCCAAGGAACAGCGACTTGATGTCGTAGCCCGTGTTGTCCTTGCGCAGCCCGGTGAGCGTGTCCAGCACGCGGCCATCGGGCAGCACCACCTCGAGCCCGAGCACCAGCTCGCGTGCCATTCCGTAGTGGATGACGTTGAGGCCGCCCGCGTTGGTGGACAGATTGCCGCCCAGCATGCAGCTGCCCTCGCTGCCCAGGCTCAGCGGCAGGTAGCGGTCGGCGTCTATTGCAGCCTTCTGCAGTTCCGCGAGCACGCAGCCGGATTCGGCCGTCAGCGTGTAGTTGGCCTGGTCGATGGCGCGCACGCGGTTCAGGCGTGCGAGCGACAGCAACACCTGGCTGCTGGAGGCGTCCGGCGTCGCGCCACCGCAGTAGCTGGTGTTGCCGCCCTGTGGCACCACCCCGATGTGATGCTGGTTGCAGAATGCGAGCACGCGTGAGACGGCTGCGACGTCGGCGGGCGCCACCACGGCCAGCGCATGACCGCGATATTGCGAGCGGTGGTCGCGCAGCATGGGCGCGGTGCGCGCCGGGTCGGTGATCAGCGCGTCGGCGCCGGCCGCCTGGACGAGGCCCTCGTTGAGTCGCGGGGTTCCATTCATGCGCGCGCATGATAGCGCGTGATCTTCAGAAGCCGACGGAGATTGGCTCCCTGCGGCATTCCGGCCGCGTCAGCACCATTTGAACCGTGCCGAGCTGGCGCTCGAGGAACCCGCCTTCGCAGTAGCAGAGGTAGTACTCCCAGAGCCGGATGAACGAGTCGCTGTATCCCAGCTCGCGTACCCGTGCGATGGCCTGGAAGAACCGCTCGCGCCACGCGCGCAAAGTGCGAGCGTAGTGCGGGCCGATGTCTTCCAGGTGAAATATCTTGAAGTCGCTGGCGCGCGTCATCGACCTGGACAGTGCTTCCACCGAGGGAATGAAGCTGCCGGGAAAGACATGCCGCTGGATGAAGTCCACGGTTTCCAGCGCGCGGGCGTAGTGCTGGTCCTGCAGTGTGATGGCCTGGAGCAGCATCGCGCCCTCGGGTTTGAGCAGGCGCCCGCAATGCCGGAAGTAGCCATCCAGGTATTTCGCGCCTACCGCCTCCACCATCTCGATCGACACCAGCTTGTCGAATTGGCCCTCGAGCTCGCGGTAGTCGTTGAGGAGGACCGTGATGCGGTCGGAGAGTCCGAGCTCCGCGATCTTGCGGACCGCGAAGTCGCGCTGCTGCTTCGAGATCGTGGTCGTAGTCACGCGACAGCCATGGCGCTGCGCCGCGTGGATGGCGAAGCCACCCCAGCCCGTGCCGATCTCGAGCACGTGATCGGAAGCGCGCAGATCGAGCTTGCGGCAGACGGCATCGAACTTGGCCGCGGAGGCTTCGGCGAGCGTGGCATCCCCGCGGGCAAAGATGGCGCACGAGTACGCCATGGTGTCGTCGAGCATGAGCTGGTAGAGCTCGTTGCCGAGGTCGTAGTGCGCGGCGATGTTGCGCGCGCTGCCCGACTTGCTGTTGCGGTTCGCCCAGTGGAACAGCTTGAGCATCGGGCGGCTGAGCGCGGCGCTCAAGCCCGAGTCGAGCGCGTTCATGACGTCGCGGTTGGCGACGAAGATGCGCACCAGCGCGGTGAGGTCGTCGCAGCGCCAGAGTCCGCGCACATAGGCTTCGCCGGCGCCGACGGTGCCACCGAAGGCTGCGTCGGCAAACAGCTGCGGGTCATCGATGTACAGCGTACACGCCACGTCGAAGCCCGGCTGACGCCGTCCGAACGAATGTCGCGTGCCATCGGGCTCGACGAGGGCGAGCTCGCCGCGCGTGAACTTGCCCAGTTGCGGCAGCAGAAGCTGGCGGCCCAGTCGTGCGAGCAGCGAGGCGCGGGGCGCGGCCGGGAGGTCAGTGTTTTTGAGGAGCGTGGGTGACTGCGTGTTCATGTTCGGGTTTGGAGTTGCGCGGGTGACCGAAGAAAGGCGCGCGCTTCAGTAGCAGCTTGAGTGCCTGCCAGTAGATGAGCGTGGTGACGCGCAGGCTGCTCAGCGGAAAGCGCAGCAGCGCCACCGCGAGCGATCGCGCTGAGATCTCGCGGCGTCGCAGGGTGAGCGTGGCGTCGAACACCACGCCGCGTGCGGCGACGTTCTCCATGTGCACGTGCAGCCCCTTGCCCGGTGCGCCGAAGCGCCAGTCGTGGCGCAGGTCCATGGGCATGAAGGGCGAGACGTGGAATTGCTTGGCGAATTCGAAGCGCCAGGCGCGGGTGCTCACGCGCGACGACGTGGCCACCGGCAGCACGTAGACATGGCGTTCCTTCCACGGCGTGTTGGTGATCTCGGCGACGATGGTTTCCACGCGCGCGCCCGACTCGTCGAACACATAGTAGAAGCTCACGGGGTTGAAGCTGTAACCGAAGAATCGCAGGTGCGTGAGCAAGCGGATCGGGCCGCGCGGCCGGTCGCCGGTGCGCTGCTGCACGAGGTTGCGCACGGCCGTGTCGAGCGGCAGGCTGGCGCCGCCGGTCTCGTCGGGACCAGATTCGCCTGAACCAGATTCGCTTGAAAGATAGTCCGCGCGCCGGAACCACACCGGGGCCGGCCGCCGGGCCGACCAGAACCAGCGGCGATCGAAGACGCGGGGCAGTTCCGCGAGATCGAGCCAGGTCATGAACAATGGATAGCGGAAGGCATTGCGCGCCGGGCCGAAACGCCGGTGCTGAATCCATCCGAAGTACAACGCGCTTTCCATGGCGGTCTATACGGCCGCCGCGAGGCGGATGGATGCGGCGAACTCCGCCAGCGCCCATTCGGCGCTGATCACGCCGTCTTCATGGAAACCGTAGCGCCAGTACGCGCCGCAGTACCAGGTCCGGTTCACCCCGCTGATCTCGGTGCGGCGCTTCTGCGCGGCCACTCCCGCCGGCGTGTACACCGGGTGTTGATAGGTGGTGCACTCGATGATCTTCGACGCGTCGATGTCACGCCCGCGATTCAGCGTCACGAGGAAGCGCACCGGCGCGTCCAGTGATTGCAGGACATTCATGTCGTAGGTCAGCGCGGCCGGCTCGCGCGCACCTGGCAGCCGGTCATCGAGCAGGTGGTAGTTCCAGGCGGCGCGCGCCAGCTTCTTGCGTGGCAGGAGCCGCTCGTCGGTGTGCAGCACCGCTTCATTGCGTTGATAGGGGAATGCGCCGAGCACCGCACGCTCCGCCGGCGTCGCGTCCAGCAGGATCTGCAGCGCCTGGTCGCTGTGACAGGCGATGAACACGTGATCGAAACGCTCCACGCCACCGCGCGCCGTGCGCACCGTCACGCCGGCGGCGTCGCGGCGGATGCCGGTCACGGGCGTGCTGAGCTCGATGCGGCGCTGGAGGGGCGCGGCGAGTTTGCGCATGTATTCGCGCGAGCCGCCTTTCACTGCCTGCCACACCGGCCGGTCGTCCACGTTGAGAAAGCCGTGCTGGTCGAAGAACTCGACGAAAAAGCGCGCCGGGAAGGACAGCATGCCCGCTTCGCTGGCCGACCAGATGGCCTTGCCCATGGGCACGAGGTACTGGTCGCGAAAAGCGCTCGAGTATCCATTGGCATCGAGGTAGTCGCCGAGCGTGAGGCCTTGGTCCGCACCTTGGAGCAGGGCGCGCGCCTGTTTGTTGAAGCGCAGGATGTCGGACAGCATGCGCAGGAATGACGGGCGCAGCGCGTTGGTTCGCTGGGCGAACAGCGAGTTGAGACTGGTGCCGTTGTACTCGAGTCCGCTGCGCTCGTCGCGCAGACTGAAGCTCATGTGGGAGTCCTGGTAGCCGACCTCGAGGTCGTCCAGCAGCGCCATGAAGCGTGGATAGGTCCAGTCGTTGAAGACGATGAACCCGGTGTCGATGGCGTAGTGCCGGCCCTGCCAGAACACGTCGCGCGTGTTGGTGTGGCCGCCGACGTAGTCGGCCGCCTCGAACACCGTGACCTCGTGTTCGGCGTGCAGCCGCGACGCGGCGACCATGCCCGATATGCCCGAACCGACGACAGCGATACGCATTTCGCATCCTTCAACGAAAAAGCCCGTACTGCGTTACGGCAGTACGGGCTTTCTGGATGCGTGCCCCGTGGAATGGGGCGAGTCCGCGCTATGGGGTCGGGATATTGGGCGGCAGCTGCTTGATCCGGCGCGGGTGGTGATCGCGCACGGAAACGGGCACCGTCTTGAGGTCCCAGATGATGCCCATCCATGACATCACCTTGAGCATGTAATAGGTGACGTCGATTTCCCACCAGTAGAAGCCCTGGCGCGTAGAGGACGGATAGTGGTGATGGTTGTTGTGCCAGCCCTCGCCAAGCGTGATCAGCGCCAGGAACCAGTTGTTGCGGCTGGAATCGCCGGTCTTGTAACGCTGACGGCCGAAGACATGCGACAGCGAGTTGATCGTGTACGTGCCATGCGAGCACAGCACCGTCGACACGAAGAAGCCCCAGATGAGCATCTGCCAGCCGGTGGTGTGCAGGCCCGGCGCGTACTTCTCGAGGAACGCGCCGAAGAAAAACAGCGCCACCGCCAGCAGCACGGGAACGACGACGTCGAAGCGGTCGAGCGCGCGCAGCTCCGGGAAACTCTGCAGGTCACGCACGCGCTTGAGATCCGGCGCGAAGCCCTTCTTCATGAGGAACCAGCTCATGTGTGCGCGCCAGAAACCGTGCTGGATGGGTGAATGGGCGTCTTCGTGCTTGTCCGAATACTGATGGTGGTCGCGGTGGTGAGCCGCCCACCAGATAGGGCCGCGCTGCACTGCCGAGGAGCCGAGCACGCCCATGAGGAACTGCGCCACGCGGGAAGTCTTGAAGCTCTTGTGCGAGAAATACCGGTGATAGAAACCGGTGATGGCGAACATGCGCAGGAAGTACAGAGATACGCAGACGATCAGCGCGATCGGGCTCCAGCCCACCACGAACACGAACAACACCGCGAGATGCATCAGCAAGAAGGGGAGAGTTCGCACCCAGTCGATGCTGTCCGCGCCGACGTGCCGTGCCTGTGCGTCGAAAGTCTGTGACTTGCTGGTGTCGAACCAGGCCATCACGGCGCGAGTGGCTCGCGCGAACGGATTCCCCAGGGTTTGCGATTCTGCATTCATGCGGCTTTCGGATTCCTTCCGATGTTACGGATGGCGAACGGTGTTGGATGTCATGCGGCGACCGTAATCAAGGAAATGCCGACCGGCAGTGTGAGCTGTCCGGTCGGCGCGAGCCTTGAACTGGTCGCTACTTGGCGTTCTGCAGGGCGGCAATGCGCTCTTCGAGCGGCGGATGGCTCATGAAGAGTTTCTGCCAGCCCTGTGGCGGGCCGGTGCGGATGCCGAAGGCCTGCATCTTTTCCGGCAGCGCCGTAGGGGAATGGACACGGCGCAGCGCCTCGAGCGCGCCCACCATCGCATTGGTGCCCGCGAGGTGCGCGCCACCGGCATCGGCCCGGAATTCACGCTGGCGCGAGAACCAGGCGACGATCATGCCGGCGAGGATACCGAGCACCAGCTGCGCGGCGATCACGGTGACGAAATAGCCGACGCCGCCCGAGCGCTCGTTCTTGAGGATGAGACGGTCGACGACGAAGCCGATGACCCGCGCCAGGAAGAACACGAAGGTGTTCATCACGCCCTGGATGAGCGTGAGCGTGACCATGTCGCCATTGGCGACGTGGCTCACCTCGTGACCCAGCACGGCTTCGACTTCGCTCCGGCGCATGTTGCGCAGGAGCCCGGTGCTCACCGCCACCAGCGCGGAGTTCTTGCTGGCGCCCGTGGCGAAGGCATTCGGATCGGGCGACTCGAAGACGCCGACCTCGGGCATGCCGATGCTGGCCTGCTGGGCCTGCGCGCGCACGGTATTCATCAGCCACTGCTCGTCGGCGTTACGGGGCTCGGTGATGACCTGCACGCCCATGGCCATCTTGGCCATCCACTTCGAGATCAGGAGCGAGATGAACGCGCCGCCGAAGCCAAGCACCGCCGAGAAGGCCAGCAGGGCCTGGAGGTTCAAACCTTTCTCGGTGAGGTGACGATCGAGACCAAATGCGGATACGACGATCGACAGCACCACCATGATCGCGATGTTGGTGGCGACGAGAAGGAATATGCGTTTCATGGTCTTGGAATCAGCTCCAGTGGTTTCAGTCGGTGAGGGGTAATTCTGGCGGCGCCGCGGCGAATTTCAACGAAGAATGCAGGGCAGTCAAATGGCGAAATGAGGCGAATCAACCGCTTACGATGAATTCGAGTATTCCTTCCACATCATCGAGCGCCAGTCGCCGCCCCGGATAGCCCGCCATCGCAAGCCCGGCCGGTGCCGCGACGGCCGCTATCCCGGGATCGGCAAGCGCGAGCGGAGTACCTGAACCCCGGAATACTTCGACACGCCTGAGCCACTCGAGTTGCTTGAAACCTTCGACGAGCACCACGTCGACGGGACGCAGCTGCCCGAGCAGGACCTGGAGGCTCGCGGGTTCGGGCGACGCGGCGATGCGCGCCCAGCCGGTGTCGGAGGCAACGATGACCTCGGCGGCGCCAGCCACGCGGTGTCGGTGACTGTCCTTGCCGGGGACATCGAGCTCGATGGTGTGGTGGTGAGTGTGCTTGACGGTTGAGACCGTCAGCCCCCGCGCGTTGAGCGCCGGGATGAGCCGCTCGATCAACGTCGTCTTGCCGCTGCCTTGTAAACCGACGATGGCAACGACGCGCATGCGACTCCGCAGCTTCCGGAGGGTTTAGTTAGTAGTTGTCTTCTTCTTCTTCGTCCAGATCGTCGTCGTCGTCATCATCGTCGTCATCGTCCTCGTCTTCTTCATCTTCTTCGTCGTCGTCGAAGTCGTCGTCCTCTTCTTCATCGTCGTCGGAATCGGCATCATCGGACCAGCCCTCGGGCTGTTCGGTGGGCTCGAGGTCGAGCTCATGCCAGGTGTCGAGATCGAGCTCCTCGATTTCGCCATCCACGTATTCGATCTCGACGAGCTCGTCGTCCTCGTCGACCGACAACACGCGGAAGGTTTCTTCCTCCTCGCGGTTCTCGTACCACTTGCCCGGCACCGGTGCGTATTCTCTTCCCACGGATTTGAGCCCTGAATGAAGCCTGAAGATTGGAGGCCCGAGAGTTTAGGGGGTGCCTGCGAATGCGGCAACGGGAGTAACTGCGTAATATCCAGCCCCCCGATGAACAATGTTCAACCTCTAACTCGTGCTAGCCGCATCGTCGTCAAGGTCGGTTCCGCGCTGCTGGTCGACCAGGCCACCGGGCAGGTCAATCGGCCATGGCTGGAGACGCTCGTCGAAGACCTTTTGCGCCTGCGGGCGCGCGGGCAGGAGGTGGTCCTGGTTTCATCGGGCGCCATCGCGCTCGGCCGCCGCGAGCTCAAGCTTCCGGCCGGGCCGCTGCAGCTGGAACAGAGCCAGGCTGCCGCCGCGGTCGGCCAGATCACGCTGGCACACATCTATAAGGAGTTGCTGGCCGCTCCCGGCGTCACCGTCGCCCAGGTGCTGCTCACGCTCGAAGACAGCGAACGCCGCCGCCGCTATCTCAATGCGCGCGCCACGCTGACGTCGCTGATCGAGCTGGGTGCGCTGCCGGTGATCAACGAGAACGACACCGTGGCGACCACGGAAATACGTTATGGCGACAACGATCGCCTGGCTGCACGCGTCGCGCAGATGACCAGTGCGGATTGCCTGCTGCTGCTGTCGGACGTGTCGGGGCTGTATACCGCCGATCCGAACCTGGATTCCACGGCGCGGCTGATTCCCGAAATCCGCGAGATCACGCCCGAGATCGAAGCCATGGGCGGTGGTTCGGCGTCCGCCGTCGGTTCGGGCGGAATGGCCACCAAGATCGCGGCCGCCCGTATCGCCACGGCCGCGGGCTGCGCCATGGCCATCGCCGCCGGCGCGCCGCTGCATCCCGTCCGCCGGCTGGAAGAGGGCGCCGAGTGCAGCTGGTTCCTGCCGGCTTCGAACCCGGAGAACGCACGCCGCCAGTGGATAGCCGGTTCACTGCGCCCCAGTGGCGCATTGAACATCGATGCCGGCGCCCAGGCGGCGCTGCGTTCCGGCAAGAGCCTGCTGCCGGCGGGAGTGATCGCGGTGAGCGGGCGCTTCGACCGCGGCGACACGGTCAGCGTGCTCGATCCGCAGGGCGCGGAGATCGCGCGCGGCATGATTGCCTACAACGATCGGGACGCGACGCGTTTGATCGGCAAGCGCAGCGTCGACATCGAGACGCTGCTCGGCTTCCGCGGGCGCGCGGAAATGATCCATCGCGATGACCTGGTGCTGATGACATGAACGCCGCCGTCGACCAGACCGTTCCGGCCGAGATCGCGGCCATCATGAACCGCCTCGGGCAACAGGCCGTTGCCGCGTCATCCGTGCTCGGACAGGCTTCGACCGAGGTCAAGAACTCCGCGCTGGCCGGCATTGCCACCTCGCTGCGAGCCCGCGCCGTGGAGTTGTTAGCGGCCAATGCGCTCGACATGGAGGCGGCGCGCGCGAAAGGATTGTCGGGCGCGATGCTCGACCGCCTGGCGCTGGATGCCGCACGCGTCGAGGCCATGGCGCGGGGCGTCGAGGAGATCGCCGGGCTGCCGGATCCCATCGGCACCACCATCGCGCAGTGGACGCGTCCCAATGGTCTCGACATCGCGCGCGTGCGCGTGCCGCTGGGTGTCATCGGCATCATCTACGAGAGCCGGCCCAACGTCACTTGCGATGCGGGCGCGCTCTGCCTCAAGTCGGGCAACGCGGCCATCTTGCGTGGCGGCTCCGAGAGCGTGCATTCCAGCCGTGCCATCCACGACTGCCTGGTCGAAGGTATCGTCGCGGCCGGACTGCCGGCCGCAAGCATCCAGCTGGTGCCAACCACCGATCGCGCCGCCGTCGGTTATCTGCTCTCGTCGATGGCCGATTTCGTGGACGTGATCGTGCCGCGCGGCGGCAAGAGCCTGGTGGCGCGCGTGCAGGCGGAGGCGCGCGTGCCGGTGATCGGCCATCTCGAAGGCCTGTGCCATGTCTACGTGGATCGCGACGCCGATCTCGCCATGGCGCGCGGCATCGTGAAAAACGCCAAGCTGCGGCGGACGGGCGTGTGCGGCTCGGCGGAGACGCTGTTGGTCGATGCCGGCTGTGCATCCACGCATCTCGCACCGATCATCAAGGATCTGCTCGACGCCGGCTGCGAGGTGCGCGGCGATGCCGTGACGGCGGCCGTGGACCCGCGCGTCGTGCCGGCCAGCGAGCAGGACTGGCACACCGAATATCTCGACGCCATCATTTCGGCACGGGTAGTCGACGGCGTGGACGCGGCCATCGCGCACATCGCGCAGTATGGCTCCGCGCACACCGAGAGCATCGTCACTTCGAACGCGGCGACGGCGGACCGATTCCTGTCGCGCGTCGACAGCGCCATCGTGCTGCACAACGCTTCCACGCAGTTCGCGGATGGCGGGGAGTTCGGCATGGGCGCCGAGATCGGCATCTCCACCGACCGCTTCCATGCGCGCGGTCCGGTCGGCGTGGAACAACTCACGAGCTACAAGTACGTCGTCCGCGGCAGCGGACAGCTGCGGCAATGAGGGGGCAGCCCCCTATCTTGGCCTTAACTTGGCAATTTCGGCCATCGCCAGGCCGTGCTCGTGGAACCGGATGAGCTTGATGTTGACCGCGGCGGCGAAGTAATCCCGCGCCAACTCGCGCCGGCCCTCCGCCCAGTGCGCTTCGCCGACGTAGTACAGGGCTTCGCACAGCCGCTCGTCGCGTCCCGAGGTGGCGTACTCGTCCTCCCCCTCGCGAACTCGCGCGACCAGCTCGGACTCCGTGTACTGGTCCTGTAGATAGAGCAGCAGGGGCTCGGGCCAGATGTCCGTGTGCCGCCGCGCGACGAGCTCAGGGCTGGGCACACCACCACGGCGCTGCGCCAGCCAGTACATGATCTGCATGTAGGCCGCCAGGGTGCGATCCGGCTCGCTGGCGGCGGCGTAGCGGAAGCGGGTCACCGCATCCGCCCATCGCTCCTCGATGAAATCGATGTTCGCGGCGAGATGCGACAGGTAGACCGCGCGCGGATCGATGGCCAGCGCGCGCTGCACGTACTCGCGCGCTCCCGCGAAATCGCGCGCGTCGAACAGCGCCTGGGCAAGGTTGTTGAGCACGCGGACGCTGCGCGGCGCGCAGGCCAGCGCGTGGCGATAGTCCTGCGCCGCGGCCGCGAAGTCTCCGCGCGCTTCGTGCGCCTGCGCCAGCTCCGAATGCAGATCGGCGAATACCGACGCGCCCAGGCTGCGCGCGCAGTCCGCGTCGGCCGGCGGATGCGCCTGCCGCAGCGCATGCTCGGCCGAACGCAGATCGGGGGCGGTGAAGTCCGGCTGCAGCTGCGGCGCACGTGCGGCTTCCAGCTCGCGCGCCAGATCGAGAAGTGGATGCTGTCCCGCTTCGTGACCCGTCGCTTGCGCCGTGAGCCATGCCAGGCAGCAGCACAACAGGGCGCACGCGGACTTCAAGCGGAGACTTTCAGCGCCCTGACGCCGCCGCGCAGCGAACGGCAATGGCGGAAACCCTGCGAACGCAACAGGTCCGCGGCGGCCGTGCTGCGCTTGCCGGTGGCACATACCAGCAGATAGGGGCGCTCGAGGTCGAGCGCGGCGACTTCCGTGAGCAGCCGCGCCATCGGCAGATGCAGCGAAGCCACGGCCAGCGGCTCGGCGTCGCGCTCGCGCGCGTCGCGCACGTCGATGAGCGTGTAGCCGGCCTCGAACGCAGTGACGAGCGACGCGAACTGCAACTCCAGCGAATCTGCGGCGGGTGCCGATGCGGGCGCCGGCCGGCCGGAACGCTGGTGCGCCTCGCAAGCGGCGGAGCGGCGTGCGCGCAGGCGCTGCGTGTGCAGCGTGACCAGATCGAAGATCAGCATCTCGTCCGGGCGCAGACCGTCGAGACCCAGCAACAGCTTCAAGGCCTCGAGCGCCTGCAGGCTGCCGAACACTCCGGGCACCGGGCCGAGCACGCCGGCTTCCGCGCAATTGCCAACGAGACCGTCGCGCGTGGCCTCGGGCCAAACGCAGCGCAGGCAGGGCGAAGCGTCGTCGCCGCGGACCAGCTGCAGTTGGCCTTCGTATTGATAGACGCTCGCGAACAACACCGGCTTGCGCAGCTCGAGCGCGAGATCGTTGAGCAGGAACTTGGTGGTGAAGTTGTCGCTGCAGTCGAGGATGAGATCGTGTTTGTGCGCGCGGTCCGCTGCGTTTGCGGCGTCCAGGCGGACGGCGTAGGCGTGGACCAGAACCTCGGGATTGAGCGCGCGCACGCGTTGCGCCGCGAGCTCGGCCTTGGGCCTGCCGCAATCGGCCAGCGCATACCAGGTCTGGCGATGCAGGTTGGAGGGTTCGAGCACGTCGGCGTCGACGATGTCGATGTGCCCGACGCCGGCGCCCGCGAGATATTGCAGCACCGGCACGCCGAGCCCGCCGGCGCCGACCACCAGCACCGACGCGCGGCGCAGCTTGTCCTGGCC
>DATLDQ010000098.1:0-47650 GCA_035525785.1 Steroidobacteraceae bacterium
CCACGTTTTGGTGCCCAGGTGCATCGCCCACCAGACACCGACGTACTTGAACGGCTTCACCCACGAAACGTCGCCCAGCTTGTTGGGCTCGTTGAGGTTCAGGATCAGATCGGACGACTCATACAGCTTCGCCGCGCTGTCGGCGATCATGATGACGCGCCATGGCGTGGCGAATGGCGCTGCCCGGCTCACCTTCGGGCCAGATGACGATGGCGAGAGGTCTGCCTTGAGCCGCTGCCCTGACACGCGCCGCAGCCACATGGCCGCATAGTCGACCAGGGCGGCTTCGTGGATCGCCATGTGCACGCTGTCGCCCTTGGTTCGCAGCGTCAACGGCGTATGCGCCTGACCGACCTCCGCGAGCGGAGTGCGGTTGTAGAGGTATTCGTAGCGGTTCCACTCGCCGGCCGGGATCCACCAGGCCTCCGCGGGGTCCGCGACGGCGAACTCCGTGAGCTCCTCGACGACGTTCACCTGAGCGAGTGTGCGTTGCTCCGGGAACTCGTACCGGAAGCCAACGCCCTCATCGAACACCCGGAACACGACTGCGAGCTCGCGGTGCTCGCCGTTGCGCTCGCGGAATCGCACGCGCATCTCCGTGCCGTGATTGCGCACGTGACGTCGTTCGCCCCAGGGCTGCTCCCAGGTGTCGTCGAAAGCCTTCTCGGCGTGATCCACGAGCTCGAAATTGCGCTCGAGCTTTGGAGCGTCGGCGAGGATGAAGCCGAGGCGCGACCATTCGATGAGCGTGTGATCCGCGCGCCGGATGGAGTACTCCGGCCGGCCCTCGGTGCTGACCCGCACCGACACGGCGAGCCTGCCGCCCGGAGCCCGGACGCTCGCCTCGGCCGACGCGGCGGATTGCGCCCCCGCGGCGGACCCCGTGAGCGCGAGCACCAGCGCGCCCAGCCAGGTGGCGCGCGACATTTCGCGGCTCACTGCGCCGCCCCGATGCAGACCACGTAGCTCAGCGGCAGTAGTTTGAGCTCGGCGCTGCCGGGCGCGCTCGCACGTACCGGGCAGGGGCCGCGCCCGCTCGCGAATACTTCGGAGGTGGGTTCCACTTCCACCCGCGCCACCAGCGCGGCGGTCGACGTGTTGAACGCCACCAGCACCTCGCGCCCGTCGCTGCCGATGCGCGAAACGGCGAACAGGCCGGGCGCCCTGCTCTGCGCGCGCACCACCTGCCGGCCGCGGCGTAGCGCCGGGTATTCCCCGCGCAGTTTTGCCAGGCCCGCGATCTGCGCATACATCGGGTGCTGGGGATTGAAGTTGGGCACCGCCGTGCTGCCGCCGGTGCCGAGCAGCGGCTGATCGTTGTAGCTCGCGACCTGGCTTGCGAACAGATCCTGGCGCGCGGCCTGGTCCACGCCATGTCCGATGAAGCCCTGCTCGTCGCCCGAATAGACCACGGGAACGCCGCGCAACAGGAACAGCATCGCGTTGCCGAGCATCACGCGCGTCGCCAGTTCCTCGTCGCCCATGGCGGGCTTCGCGTCGCGGATGAACCATGCCAGCCGTCCGAAATCGTGGTTGCCCGTGAACGTCGGCAGGCGAAGTGCCGCGACGGCGCCGCCTTCATAGAGACCGTCGTCCTCGTAAAGGCGCGCGAGCACCGTGGTGCCGGCATCCTTGGCCAGCGTTTCCTTGACTGCGTTGGCGAACCCGAAGTCCAGCACCGCGGGTAGTTTGTCGACGCGCGTATGACGGGCCAGCTGGGCCACGTCCACGCCATCCGCGGCCACCTCGCCGAAGATGTGGAAGTTGGGGATTCCCAGTGCACGCGCCCGGTTCAGCATGGCGGGAGCGAACACCTGCCAGAACTCCGGGTTCACGTGGCGCGCCGTATCGATGCGGAAGCCGTCGATACGGAACTTCTCGATCCAGGCGCCATAGATGTCGATGAAGCCCTGGACCACGCGCGGGTTCTCGGTGAGCAGGTCATCGAGGCCGAAGAAGTCGCCGTTCAGCGAGCTCTCACCCCAGAAGTCCGAATTGCCGCGGTTGTGGTACACGCGCAGGTCGTTGAGCCAGGCTGGCACCTTGATGCTGGCTTCGGCCGGCGGCACGAAAGGCGTGTACGCGTATTCAGGCGCCACGAGCCGCGCGAAATTGGCGGTGCTGCGCACCTGGTCGCCGGCAAATCCGGCATTGATCGGCGCGCCCTTCAGACCGCCGCGGCGCGAGTACGGGTAATCGGCCTTCGATCGGTAGGGACAGGGCATCCCCACGCACTCGCGATACTGGATCACGTCGGCGGTGTGGTTGGTGATGATGTCGAGATACACCTTCAAGCCGCGCGCGTGCGCGGCGTCGACGAAGGCGCGCAGGTCCGCCTCCTCGCCGAAATGCGGGTCGACCCGCGTGAAGTCGGTGATCCAGTAGCCGTGGTAGCCGGCGGACTCCTCGCCCGCGGGACCCTGCACGGGCTTGTTCTTGTAGATGGGCCCGAGCCAGATGGCGGTGGCGCCGAGACCCTGGATGTAATCCAGCCGCGCGGTCAGGCCCTTGAGGTCACCACCATGATAGAAGCCCTTGTGCGTCGGATCGAAGCCCGTGACCAGCCGGTCACCGATGAGACCGCCGCGATCATTGGCGGGGTCGCCGTTCTCGAAGCGATCGGGCAACACGAAGTACACCACTTCGTCTTCGGGCAAACGCATGCGGTACTTCTGGGAAGGGTCCGCGCCAGATGCGGCGCTCGCCAGCAAGGTCAGGGCCCAACAGGCCACGAGTGTTCGCATTGCTCCCCCACCCGTTTCGAGTAGTGGGACTGTACTTCAGACGGTGCGCGGCGCCCCATGCATACGTATGCGACTGCGCCGCCATCCGCCCGCAGACTCACACGCCGGCCTGCGCGCGCCAAACATAAAGGCCGTGCCAGCGTTCTTTCGCCGGCACGGCCCCCTGCATCGAACTTCTCAGCGGAAGGCGATCAGACGAACCGGTTGACCAGGTTCTCGAGCATTTCCTGGCGGCCCGACTGTGGCTTCGGGTTGAAATTGCCCGCCACCGCGGCGTCGGAGATCGAGGCCAGCGACGCGCCCTGCGCGTGGATCTTCTTGCCGAGATCCCCATCCCACTTGGCGTACCGCTGCTCGACGAACTTGTCGATGCCGCCGTGCTCGATGAGCGCGGCCGCTGACAGCAGCGTGCGCGCCAGCAGGTCGAGTCCGCCGACGTGGCCGTAGAACATGTCAGCCGGGTCGATAGACTGGCGACGCACCTTGGCATCGAAGTTAAAGCCGCCGGTGGTGAAGCCGCCCGCCTTGAGGATGCGGTACATGGCCAGCGTCATGTCCAGCGGATCATTGTGGAACTGGTCCGTGTCCCAGCCGTTCTGCGGATCGCCGCGGTTGATGTCGATGGAACCGAAGATGCCGAGCGCATCGGCCATCGCGATCTCGTGATCGAAGCTGTGGCCCGCGAGCGTCGCGTGGTTCGCTTCGATGTTCACCTTCACCTCGTTCTCGAGACCGTTCTTCTTGAGGAAGCCGTACACGGTCGCGGTGTCGAAATCGTACTGGTGCTTGGTGGGCTCGTGCGGCTTGGGCTCGATGAGGATGGTGCCCTTGAAGCCGATCTTGTGCTTGTGCTCCACCACCAGCTGCAGGAATCGGCCGAAGTTGGCGAGCTCGCGCTTGAGATTGGTATTGAGCAGCGTGTCGTAGCCTTCGCGGCCACCCCAGAGCACGTAGTTCTCGCCGCCGAGCCGCTTGGTGGCATCGAGGCAATGACGCACCTGCGTTGCCGCGAATGCCCAGACTTCCGGATCCGGGTTGGTCGAGGCGCCGCCCATGTAACGCGAGTGCGAGAACAGGTTGGCCGTTCCCCACAGTCGTTTGATGCCGGTCTCGTTCTGCTTCTTCTCGAGACGGTCGATGGTTTTGGCGAGGTTCTCGACGTGCTCCTTGATGGAGTTCGCGGTGGGCATCGCGTCGACGTCGTGGAAGCAGTAGTACGGCGCACCGAGGCGCGTGAAGAAGTCGAACGCGGCGTCCATCTTCATCCAGGCCGCCGCCTGGTCCATCACACCCGCATTCCACGGACGCTCGAACGTGCCGCCGCCGAAGATGTCGTTGCCATTCCACGCGAAGGAGTGCCAGTAGCACACCGCGGGGCGAAGCTGCTCTTCCATGCGCTTGCCGAGCACCACGTGGTCCTTGTTGTAGTACCGGAAGGCCAGCGGGTTGTCGGACTTGGGGCCCTCGAATTTGATCGGCGCGACGCCAGAAAAATAGGAATGGGCCGGAATGGGCTGTGCAGACATGATCAAACTCCTCGGAATCTTGGGCGTAGGTCCTGGTAAATCTTCGAAAACGCTGCGCGCTTGGGCGCCAGTTGTTCGATGTCGCGCGCGTTGGGTTCGATTCCGGCGCGCACCGGGGGCGGACGGCAGACATCCTCCGCCCGTTCGCCGGTCTTGGCTATCCGGGCGAGGCGCGCGGCACCGAAGGCGGGTCCTACTTCGGATCCATCGCGGTAGACGAGCGGACGCTTGAGGGCCGCGGCCAGCACTCCGCCCCACCACATGGAGCGCGCACCGCCGCCGATCACGGATATCTTGTCGATGGTGGCGCCGGCTTCGATGAGGGCGTCTAGCCCATCGGCAAACGCGAACGCCACGCCCTCGAGCACGGCCTGGCCGATGGCCGCGGCATCCGAGTCGTGGTTGAGGCCGAACAGCACGCCGCGCGCGGCGGGATCGTTGTGTGGCGTCCTTTCACCGGAAAGATATGGCAGGAAGATCTCCGGCCCGGCGAGCGACGCACGCTTCTCCACTTTCGACAGGAGCTCGGCGGCGTCCTTGAGGCCCGTGAGCTTGACGGCCCAGTCCACGCACGACGCGGCCGAGAGCATGACGCTCATCTGGTGCCACAGGCCCGGCAGGCAATGACAGAAGGCATGCACGGCCTTCGCGGAATTCGGCAGGAATTTCGGCGTGACCAGGAACAGCACGCCGGACGTACCCAGCGACAGGAACGCATCACCCGGTTTGACGACGCCGATGCCCGCAGCGCCCGCGGCGTTGTCGCCGCCGCCGCCGGCCACCGGCACCGCGTCCATGCCCCAGTCCGCCGCCACCTCCGTGCGCAGGCTGCCCGTGGCGTCAGTGCCTTCCACGAGTCTCGGCATGCGCGTTTCGTCGAGGCTCGTGGCGGCCAGCATCTCGGGCGACCACTTGCGCTTGGCGACGTCCACCCAGAGCGTGCCGGCCGCATCGGAGCAGTCGCTCGCCTTCTCGCCCGTCATGAGCAGCCGCACGTAGTCCTTGGGCAGCAGCACGCAGCGCGTCTTCTGGAAGACTTCGGGCTCGTTCTCGCGCACCCAAACGAGCTTGGGAGCCGTGAAGCCGGGCATGGCGATGTTGCCGGTGATCTCGCGCGAGCGCGGTTCCGCCTGTTCGAGCGTGAGGCACTGCTTCTCGCTGCGGCCGTCGTTCCAGAGGATGGCCGGCCGCAAAGGCTGGTCCCTGGCATCCAGGATCGTCGCGCCGTGCATCTGTCCCGACAGGCCCACGGCTTTCACGGCCCGGCGTGATGCGGCCGGCAGCGCCTTCACCGCCGCGCAGGTGGCGGACCACCAATCGGCGGGGTTCTGTTCGGACCAACCGGGGTTGGGTCTGGATACGCTGAGCGCGGCGGAGGCTTGCTCCACCACGGCGTCTTTGTCATCGACGATGACGGCCTTGACACTGGACGTGCCGATATCGATGCCGAGATACATCCGATCCCCCCAAAAATGGCGGCGGTAACGCTACCAGAAACCCGGGGCCGGGGGTATTTCCCTGGGCACGGTTACCCGCCCGGCTCAGCCGATTCCGTCCACCTGGCCCACGCGATCCGCCGATTGCCGCGCCAGCATCCACTGCGGATATTCGCTCGGCAGCCTGGAGGCCTCGTCGATGGCCTTCATCTGCTCGGGACTCAGCTCGAGCTCGGTGGCGGCCAGGTTGTCGAGCAGCTGTTCCTGGTTCTTGGCGCCGATGATCACCGAAGTGACATGCGGCTGCGCCAGCAACCAGGCCAGCGCCACCTGCGCCACCGATACGAGATTGTCGGCGGCGATGGGCCGCAGTACGTCGAGGATGCGCCAGAGGCGGTCGCGCTCCACGGGCGGGAAATCCAATGTGGCGCGGCGTGCGCCATCCGGCTTCTCGTTCTCGCGCGAATACTTGCCCGAGAGAAAGCCTCCGGCCAGCGGTGACCACGGCAGGATGGCGAGGTTCTGGTCCCTGGCGAGCGGCACGATCTCGCGCTCGATGTCACGGCCCGCCAGTGAGTAGTACATCTGCAGGCTCTCGAAGCGCGCCAGGTTTCGTTTGTCCGAAATCCATTGGGACTTCATGATCTCCCAGGCCGAAAGATTGCAGAGACCGATGTAGCGCACCTTGCCGGCACGCACGCAGTCGTCGAGCGCGTCGAGCGTTTCCTCGAGCGGCGTGAATGGATCGCGGCCGTGGATCTGGTAGAGATCGATGTGGTCGACCTGCAGGCGCTTCAGGCTGGCGTCGATATTCTCCATGATGTGGTAACGGGACAGGCCTATCTGGTTGTGGCCGGCCCCCATGCGCAGCAGCACCTTGGTGGCCAGCACGTACTGGTCCCGTGCAAGGCCGAGCATCTTGAGCGCATTGCCCGTGACCACTTCCGAGCGGCCATTGGAATAGAAGTCCGCTGTGTCGATGAAATTGATGCCACGGTCGAATGCCGCCTTGATGAGATCGGTGACACTCTCCTGGCTGACGCCAGCGACGGCGGCCCACATGCCCTCGCCGCTGCCGAAGGTCATTGCGCCGAGGCACATCTCGGAGACGATCAAGCCCGTGTTGCCCAGCTTCCGGTAGCGCATCGCTTTCCCCTTCCTTCTCGGTGTGTTCGCGTCGAACGCGGATCAGTCTACCCAGACGTGCGGGCGCCCGCATTCCGTCAGCCGGAGTCATGCGACTCCGCTGACTTCCGCGCGGGCATGCCCTTGCTCCGCTTTCCCGCGCAGGCTATACGGTGCCCATGCCGGGCAACCTCATGACCGCACCCACCGCGCTCACCGCATCGCAATGTCGTGCCGGGCGTGCGCTCATCGAATGGTCGCAGGCGCAGCTGTCACAGTCGGCCGCCATCGACATCCAGACGATCGTCGATTTCGAGAAACGCTTCCGCGCGGCCGACGAGACCACGCGACGCCGGCTGCGGGCGGCGCTCGAGGCCGCGGGTGTGGTGTTCATCGCGGAGAACGGTGGTGGCGCGGGTGTGCGGCTGAAGTTCAGCCGCGAAGAAGTCTGGGAGGTCAATCGCTGGGAAGCGGAAGGCGGCCTCCCCGGCAACGACGACATCCTCTAGCGGATTCCCGCCTGACGCAGGATCTCGGGCACCTCGGCCTCGAGTCCGATGGCCATGACGTGCACGCCCTGGCAACAATCCTCGAGCTCCGCGATGACTTTCGCGGCCAACGCCACACCCTCTTCCACCGCGCGCCCCGCGGCGCCGGCACTCTGCATCGCCGCCACCATGTCCGGAGGCACCACGACGCCCGGCAGGTTGGCGTGCAACCAGGGCGCGGTTCGTTCCGACTTGAGCGGGATGATGCCGGCGAGTATCGCAACGCCATCGGGCTTCACCGCGTCGAGGAAGCGTCGCAGCGGCGCCGACTCGAATACCGCCTGGGTCTGCAGCATCCGCGCGCCGGCGTCGATCTTGCGCCGAGTGTTCTCGACTTCCGCTTCGAAATTGGCGGCGCCCGGATTGCACGTGGCGCCGAGGAACAGATCCGGCGCTCCGGCCAGCGGGTTGCCGGCGAGATCCTTGCCGTTGCGCAGCGCCTCGGCGGCTGACAGCAGGCCGGAAGCCGTGAGATCGAAGACCGGCTTGGCGTCGGGATGGTCGCCACCCGTCGGCGAATCACCGCCCATGAACACGAAATTGGTCAGGCCCAGCGCCGCTCCGCCTAACAACTCGGCCTGGACGGCGATGCGGTTGCGGTCCCGGCTGGTGATCTGCACCAGTGTCTCGATGCCGCGATCCAGCAGCAGTTTGGCCACGGCGCGCGCATCCATGGACATTCGCGCGCGCGGCGATTCCGTGATGTTGATGGCATCGACCGAGCGCCTCAGCAACTCGGCAGCTTCGAACAGCCGGGAGAGATCGGTGCCTTTCGGCGGCGTGAGCTCGCCCGTGACGACGAAGCGCCGTGCGGCGATCTTCGCCGCTAGTGAATTCATGGAGCGCGAGTCTGACACGCCATCATTTCGGCCCGGCATAGATTTGCGCAATCGCGCGCGGCTACTTGCTCGCGGATTTGCGCGCCAGCGCGGCATCCACCGTATTCGAGAGGAGCATGGCGATGGTCATGGGCCCGACGCCACCCGGCACCGGCGTGATCCACGAAGCGCGCTGCGCCGCCGCCGCGTACTCGACGTCGCCACAGAGCTTGCCATCCGCGCCGCGATTCATGCCCACATCCATGACGATGGCGCCGTCGCGTACCCACTCGCCCGGAACGAACCCGGCCTTGCCGACCGCGGTCACCAGGAATTCCGCACGCGCCACTTCCGCCCGCAGATCCTTGGTGCCCGTGTGGCACACGGTGACCGTCGAACGCGCCAGCAGGAGTTCCAGCGCCATCGGCCGGCCGACGATGTTCGAGGCACCGACCACGCAGGCCCGAAGGCCGGTGAGATCCAGCCGGTATTCCTCCGCCAGCTTGATCACGCCCCAGGGCGTGCAGGGCCGCAGCCCCGGACGCTTCTGCGCCAGCAGGCCGGTATTCGTGGGATGAAAGCCGTCGACGTCCTTGTCGGGATCGATGGTGTCCATGATCTCGGTGCTGTCGAGCCCCTTGGGCAGTGGCAGTTGAAGCAGGATGCCGTCGACGCGGTCGTCGGCGTTGAGCTGCTTCACGAGCGCCAGCAACTCTTCACGTGATGTGGTGGCCGGGAGGTCGTGCGCGAAGGACGCGATTCCGCATTCCTCGCAGGCCTTGCGCTTGTTGCGCACGTACACAGCGGAGGCCGGGTCCTCGCCCACCTTGATGACTGCGAGTCCCGGAGGGCGTCCGTACTTCGCCATGAACTCACCGGCTCTCGTCGCCGACTTCTGCCTCTGCTTGGCCGCGACGGCCTTGCCGTCGAGAATGTTTGCTGCCACGTCTGATTTCTCGCGCCGCCCCTCGGATCAGGGGCGCGGATTATAGCCACCGTCCCCTCGGAACGCCGGAAATGAAAAACCCCGCCCTGGCAGCCCGGGCGGGGTCGTTCGATCGACGAACTCGGCAGACTTCAATAACGGTAGTGGTCGGCCTTGTACGGGCCGGCCTTGTCGACACCGATGTACTTGGCTTGCGTGTCCGTCAGCGTGGTGAGCTGCGCGTTCAGCGTCTTCAGCTGCAGGCGCGCCACCTTCTCGTCGAGGTGCTTGGGCAGCACGTACACGCCCAAGGGGTACTTGTCGGTCTGCGTGAACAGTTCGATCTGCGCGATGGTCTGGTTCGCGAAGCTCGAGCTCATCACGTAGCTCGGGTGGCCGGTGCCGCAACCGAGGTTCACCAGGCGGCCCTTGGCCAACATGATGATGCGCTTGCCGTCGCCGAAGATGACGTGGTCCACCTGCGGCTTGATCTCTTCCCACTGGCACTTGGAGAGCGACGCGACGTCGATCTCGTTGTCGAAGTGGCCGATGTTGCACACGATGGCGTTGTGCTTCATCGCCTTCATGTGGTCGAACGTGATCACGTGGAAGTTGCCGGTGGCAGTCACGAAGATGTCGGCCTTGTCGGCCGCGTACTCCATGGTCACCACGCGGTAGCCTTCCATCGCGGCCTGCAGCGCGTTGATCGGGTCGATCTCCGTCACCCACACCTGCGCCGACAGCGCGCGCAGCGCCTGGGCCGAGCCCTTGCCCACGTCGCCGTAACCCGCAACCACGGCGATCTTGCCCGCGACCATGACGTCGGTGGCGCGCTTGATGGCGTCCACCAGCGACTCACGGCAGCCGTACAGGTTGTCGAACTTCGACTTGGTGACCGAGTCGTTCACGTTGATGGCCGGGAACGCGAGTTCGCCACGCTTGTGCATGTCGTACAGGCGATGCACGCCGGTCGTGGTCTCTTCGGTCACGCCCTTGATCTGCTTGAGGCGCGTGGAATACCACTTCGGGTCACGCTTCAGCGTGGCCTTGATGGAATTGAACAGCTCGATCTCCTCTTCGCTGCCCGGGTTGCTCAGCAGGCTCTGATCCTTTTCGGCCTTGGTGCCCAGGTGCAGCAGCAAGGTGGCGTCGCCGCCGTCATCGAGGATCATGTTCGCCTGAGCGTCGACCGAACCAGGCCACTCGAAGATCTTGTGGGTGTATTCCCAGTAGTCCTTGAGCGTCTCGCCCTTCACCGCGAACACCGGCGTGCCTTTGACGGCAATGGCGGCGGCGGCATGGTCCTGCGTCGAGTAGATGTTGCACGAGGCCCAGCGCACCTGCGCGCCGAGAGCCTGCAACGTCTCGATGAGCATGGCGGTCTGGATGGTCATGTGCAGGGAGCCTGCGATGCGCGCGCCCTTGAGCGGCTGGCTCTTGGCGTACTCCTCGCGGATCGCCATGAGGCCGGGCATCTCGGTTTCGGCGATATTGAGTTCCTTGCGGCCCCAATCGGCGAGCTTGATGTCGGCAATGACGAAATCGTCGCCCGTACCGGGCTTCACAACAGCATTCATAAATACCTCTCTAGGTTCCAGTTAGAGAGCGCCGTTGGAATCGATCGGCATTCCTCCGAGCCTCGCGTCCATGACGCTGCAGCGCTCCTCGGTGGATTACCTTTTGGGGACAGGTTTGGAGCCTGTCCCCTCTTCAAAAGTTTCCGCTTTTTCTCTTTGAAAGTTCCGCATCTTCAGAGGGGACAGACCAGAGGTCAGTCCCCGGTGGTTCTACGCCGTCTTGCGGGCTCCGGCGTCGGCAGCCAGGGCGGCCGCTTTGTCGGTCTTTTCCCAGGTGAACTCGGGCTCGTTGCGGCCAAAGTGGCCGTAAGCGGCGGTCTTGAAATAGATAGGACGCAGCAGGTCGAGCATCTGCACGATGCCCTTCGGGCGCAGGTCGAAGTGTTGGCGGACCAGCGCTTCGAGACGCTCGTCGGAGACCTTGCCGGTACCGAAGGTCGTGACCATCACGGACGTGGGCTGGGCCACGCCGATCGCGTACGAGATCTGCACCTGCGCCTTGCTCGCGAGGCCGGCTGCGACGATGTTCTTGGCGACGTAACGCGCGGCATACGCCGCCGAGCGATCCACCTTGGTCGGATCCTTGCCCGAGAATGCGCCACCACCGTGCGGCGCGGCGCCGCCGTAGGTGTCGACGATGATCTTGCGGCCCGTGAGACCGCAATCACCCTGCGGACCACCGATGACGAAGCGACCCGTCGGGTTGATCAGGTACTTGACGCCCTTGGCGACCGGGATCGATTCCTTCGCGAGTACGGGCTTCACGATCTCCTCGATCACGGCCTGCTCGATCTGCTTGTGCTCGACGTCCGGATGATGCTGCGTCGACAGCACGATGGTGTCGATCTCCGTGGGCTTGCCGTCCACGTACTTGACCGTGACCTGCGACTTCGCGTCCGGACGCAGCCACTTGAGCTTGCCGTTCTTGCGCAGCTCGGCCTGCTTCTCGACCAGGCGGTGCGAAAGGTAGATAGGCAGCGGCATCAGGCTCTCGGTCTCGGTGCACGCGTAGCCGAACATCATGCCCTGGTCGCCGGCGCCCTGTTCGAGGTTGAGGCCCTTGCCTTCGTCCACGCCCTGCGCAATGTCGGGGGACTGCTTGTCGTAGGCGACGAGCACGGCGCAACCCTTGTAGTCGATGCCGTAGTCGGAGTTGTCGTAGCCGATGCCCTTGATCACGTCACGCGTGATCTGGTGGAAGTCCACCACGGCCTTGGTGGTGATCTCACCGGCGAGCACGACGAGGCCGGTATTGCACAGCGTCTCGGCGCCCACGCGCGAGAACTTGTCCTGCGCGAGCAGCGCGTCGAGCACGGCGTCGGAAATCTGGTCGGAGACCTTGTCCGGATGACCTTCGGAAACCGATTCGGACGTGAACAGAAAGCTGGATGACATGAATCTTCCTCGTATCTATTGATGCTGGTTTTTAGTTCGCCGTTGCCTTCAACGGCTGCCCGAACGAACTCGCGTACAGCTGCGCGAATTCCGGCATGGTGAAACTGTGGTTCTGGGTACCGCGCACCGCGATCTTGATGGCGCCCATGAGTGAAGCAATACGGCCCGTGGTTTCCCAATCGAGGCCGTTAAGGATGCCGTGAATCAGGCCGGCGCGATAGGCGTCGCCACATCCCGTCGGATCCAGCACCTCGCGCGCCTTGGCACAGGGAATCTCGTAAGTGCGGCCGTCGGCATGAATGGTCGAGCCTTCGCCGCCCCGCGTCACGATCAGTGCCTTCACATGCTTCATGACATCAGCGACCGACCACCCGGTGCGTTCCTGCAACAGCGCCCATTCATAGTCGTTGAGCGCCAGCCAGTCCGAGATGGAGATGAATCGCTTGAAATCATCGCCCGCGAACAGCGGCATGGCCTGCCCGGGGTCGAAGATGAACGGGATTCCCGCGGCCTTGAACTGCTCGGCATGCTGCAGCATGCCCTCGCGGCTGTCCGGAGCGATAACACCGATGGTTATGCCGTCATTCGCGGGAACCTTGATCTTCCACGAATGATTCATCGCGCCGGGATGAAAGGCCGTGATCTGGTTCGAATCGAGGTCCGTGGTGATGAACGCCTGTGCGCAATGCTCTTCGGGAATGCGGACGAGGTACTTCTCGGACATGCCCTGCTTCTGCATCCAGTCGCTGTACGGCTGGAAATCGAGCCCGATGCCACCCATCGCATAACCTGTCTCGCCCAACAGCTTGAGGTTGTAGGCGATGTTGCCCGCGCAGCCGCCGAACTCGCGGCGCATCTGGGGAACCAGGAAGGCCACGTTCAGCATGTGCAGCTTGTCGGGAAGGATGTGGGCCTTGAAGCGGTCGGGGAACACCATGATGGTGTCGTAGGCGACCGACCCGCAGATGAGAGCGCTCTTGTTTCCCGGCATGCCCGGTCGAACCTTTTGTACGGAACCCCTTGATTGGGGGCGCAAAGATACGCGAATCAGGTCTGTGATGCTCGCCCGCGCAGGGCCGTTTCAACGACTCAGAGTTCTGATTTGCATTGTCTCGCAAGCGATTGATTGGACGTATGATTTCGCTACGACCGGCCATCCGGGGCCCGGGCTGGGGTCGGCCTACTCCTATCTATGGTCTATCAGGGCGCGACGGGCCCCGCGGCGCCGGCCCGCGCTCTCGCCCGGAGGTAGTGCCGGAGCGCACTCAGCTCGCGATCGGATAACTCACCAAACTTCGGCATGCCGCGGGTTTCATTTCCGCCGCGAACCGCAGTGGCGAATGCGGGCGGGTTCATGGGCACGGACGACGCACGCAAGTCGGGCGCCCCGCCGCCGGCGACCGCACCCGCGCCATGGCACCACTGGCACTGCGCATACAGCTGCGTACCCTCTTCGACCAGCGTCGGGTCGAGCGTGAACTCGGGAACGTCGGCAGGCTTCACGACGTTGGGGCTCGGCGTCGCAGGCAATTGCGCCGCACCGTCGAGCGTGAATGCCAATAGCCGCCGCGGGTGCTGGCGCGAGTCCCAGCCGAACTGCCCGGAGATTGCACCCAGACTTGCGGCCTGTCCGTTGGGCGGACCCGCAAGCACGGCGATGTACTGCTTGTTGCCCACCCCGTAGCTGATGGGCGCCGCCAGCGGCGGCACCGCGGCGTAGAACGCCCAGGCCTTCCGTCCATCGGATGCACCATAGGCCACCAGGTAGCCATCGGCCTGGCCGTGGAAGACCAGGTCACCCGCCGTACTCAACACTCCGCCGCTGTACGCGCCGGGTGTCGGTATCGCCCATTGCGCGCGTTGCTTCGACGGGTCCCAGGCAAGAAGGTAGCTCTTGCCTGCATCGGCCGGCGTATTTGCGTCCACTGTGGCCGGAAGCCCGGTCGTCGGCAGATAGAGCCAACCGGTGCGCGGACTGAATGATTGCGCAAAGTGGTTGTGGCTGCCCTCACCCAGCGGCTTGCTGGAAAGCTCCGTACCGGTATCGGCATCGATCACGCGCAGCGTGCCATCCTTCGGCGCATGCAGCAGCACGCGCTTTTGCGCGCCGCCAACGTCGATGGTGGCGAGGGTGAGATCGGTGGAACTGTCGCATCCCCGGTGGTCGGCGGGCTGTTCGTCGTACTGCCAGAGTTGCTTGCCCGTGGGCGCCATGATCGCGACGACCGAGCACGCGAAGTGGTTGGCCGCATCGCCGCGCGCATTGCCGGTGCCGACGTAGAAGCGGTTGTTCACTTCGTCGACGGTGATGGCGTTCCAGACCGTGCCGCCGCCGCCATCGGTCTGCCAGCGCCAGAGAAACTTGCCGTCGACGGCCGAGTACACCTCGATGGCGCCGAACTCTGCGTGCGAGTCGCCGAAACCGATCACCACGCGATCGTTGAACACGCGCGGCGCACCCGAGATGAACGTGAAGTCTTCCTTGCTCAGCACCTCCACGCCCCAGACCACGGTGCCCTTCTTTGCATCGACGGCGATGAGGCGCCCGTCATGGGTGCCGACGAACAGCCTTCCTTTCGAGTAGGCGAGACCGCGGATGCCGGCGCCGCTGCGCAGCTTGCGGCCCGCGATGGCGGCGACACCAGGGTCGTAGCTCCAGAGTTGTTTGCCCGTCCTGCCATCCACGGCAAAGACGATGCTGTAGCCGGCGGCCACGTAGATCACGCCGTCCACGGCGAGCGGCGTGGAATTTGCGCTGGAGACGTCGAGATCCAGCGTCCACGCGAGCCTCAGTCGTGAAACCGTTTCGCGGTTGACCTCGGTGAGCGGACTGAAATGACTTTCGGTGGCCACGCGGCCGTAGGAAACCCAGTTGCGCGGGTCGGCCTCGTCAGGACCGGTGGGTTTGTCAGCCGCGTACGCGGCAGATGCCAGCAGGCTGGCTACCACAACGAAAAGGTTCGTGACCACTCGCATGCCGCGAGTTGATCACGAACCGCGTAGCTAGTTCAAACGACGTGCAGCGGCCGGTTCAGCCGGCAGCGGTATTCGCGTCGGGGAACACGGGCGCCGCGGTGACGCGGCCCTTGAAGTCCATCCAGCGATGGTTGGCGTAGTCGTACAGCTTGCAGGTCCGCACGGTCGCCCAGTAGCGCTTCCAATTGAGCACGTACACGCGGGCCAGCTGCGGGACGGCATTCTTGAGCGCCGTCTGGGCGGCGCGCAGCCGGTACAGCGGCACACCGGTGTTCACGTGATGCGCGCCGTGCTCGAGGATGTCGTGCAGGATGCGACCGAGGCTCTTCGGAACCACCACGTTGACGGTCGTGGTGATGAAGCCGAGGCGCTTCTGCCACTCGTCGCGCTTGTCGAACCACGCGACATCGGGGTGGGTGTGCTGCACGTAGATGACCCAGCCCATGATGCAGTTGAATGCGAGGAAGGGCAGGACGAAACCACCGAGCAGTGTCCAGGTGACGGAGTGGCCGTCGTACACGGCCCAGAGCACAAGGGCCGCGATCCACGCAGCGCCCACACTGAGCACCAGCACGTTGTCCCAGATGAAGATCGCCCGGCGCACGCCGACGTGCTTCTTGCTCGGCAGGATCAGCTTCTTCCACCACATCTCGATGAGATAGTAGAGGCCCTGGCCGAAACCGGAACGATAGATGCGCTCGAGAAGCTGGCGCCCCTTCGACGCCGCAGCGTATTCCTCCGCAGACAGCGGCACCCAGACCTGGTCACGACCCTTGAGGTTCGTGAAGCCGTGATGCGCCACGTTGTGGCCCACGTCCCAGAGCGAGAACGGCGTGAGCGACGGCAGGAAGGCGATGCGGCCAATGAGCTTGTTGAGCCAGTCGTACTTCGTGTAGCTGCCATGGCAGGCGTCATGTCCGATGACGAACAGGCGCGCGATGGCGATGGACGCCGGTATCACCATGAGCATCTTCGCCCACCAGGCTTCGAAGGCGCAGGCGCCAACGATCGCGGCGACGAGGAATGCCAGGTCGAACACCAGCCGCAGCACGGGCATGATGGATTCGCGGCGCAGGTACTCCTGCATGACGATGCGCACGGTCTTCTTCGCGTCCGCGCGGGCAGTGTCTTTGGATTCGGGGGCGGTCGGGATGGTGGACATAGGCGCGTAAGCCTATACGATTCAATTGCTTTGACCAATATTCGCCGTGACTTTTTCGACCTGCTTCACTGTCGGCGCAACGCGCGACCGCGTATACGACAAGGGGGACGTAGTACCGGGGTCGGGGATGTCGCGGCGTCCGAATGATCCACTTGTGCACTACACGGATACCAAAACATGATGCTCAGCTCCGTCATCTTCGCGCTCGCGCAGGTTACTGCCGACGCGCCACATGCCTGTGACAGTTGCGTCGAGTGGAATCAGCCGCTGCCGGCGTTTCACGTCTACGGCAATACCTGGTTCGTGGGAACCGCGGGGCTGGGCTCGGTGCTCATCACTTCGGACCAGGGCCACGTCCTCATCGACGGCGGGCTGCCGCAATCCGCCCCGCTGATTGCGGAGAACATCGTCCGGTTGGGCTTCCGGCTGGAAGACGTCAAGCTCATCCTGAATTCCCACACCCACTACGACCACGCGGGCGGCATCGCGGCCCTGCAGCGTGCCAGCGGCGCACGCGTGGCCGCGAGCCCGGCTAGCCGGCGCGCGTTGGAGCGAGGAGGCCCGACGCCCGACGATCCGCAGTTCGCCTTCGGCAAGGAACACAATGACTACGCGCCGGTGGCGAAGGTCCAGGTGGTGAAGGATGCAGAGGAGCTGCGAGTGGGCGCCCTGCGTATCGCGGCGCATTTCACGCCGGGCCATACGCCGGGTGGCACGAGCTGGACCTGGCAATCGTGCGAGGGCACGCGCTGCCTTAACCTGGTGTACGCGGACAGCCTCAATTCGGTGTCGGCGCCGGGCTTCCGGTTCGGGGAGCACGGGCGGGCTCAAGTATTCGAGCATTCGATGGCCGTGGTGGCGGCGCTGCCCTGCGACCTGCTGCTCGCGCCGCATCCCGTTCTGATCGACATGGACGCAAAGCTCGCGGCCCTCAAGGCGCATCCCGAGACCAATCCCTTCATTTCGACCGACGCCTGCCGGCGGTATGCCGATGCGGCGAAACAGCGGCTGCAGGCGCGTCTGGCGGAGGAAAAAGCGGGGTTGCCCGCGGCAATGCATTGACGCCTTGACCGCTTGTCCAGTTTGGTGGACGCTCCGTCCACTATGCCGGATATCAATTCCAGGATCGCGGACCGGGTGCGGTCACTGCGGGCGCAAAAATCCCTGAGCCTCGAAGCGCTGGCCACGCGCTGCGACGTGAGCCGTTCCATGCTTTCGCTGATCGAACGCGGCGAGAGCAGCCCCACCGCGGTGGTGCTCGAGAAGATCGCTGCCGGCCTCGGAGTCACGCTGGCCTCGCTGTTCGATGACACGAGCGCGCCGCCGGATCCGCTGGCTCGCGGTGCGGACCGCACCACGTGGAAGGACCCGCAATCGGGATACCTGCGTAGGAACATCTCGCCCGCATTTCCCTCCCCCATCCGCATCGTCGAGGTGGAATTCCCGGCCGGCGCGAAAGTGGCATACGAAAGCGGCACCCGGGCCACCGCGACTGGTACGGGCGCGGTGGCACAGCAGATCTGGGTGCTCGACGGGGCCATCGAAATCACTGTCGGCAAGACCGTCCACAAACTCGAGAAGGACGACTGCCTCGCCATGCAACTCGATGCTCCGATCACCTTTCGCAATCGCACGCGCCGCACCGCGCACTATGTCGTGGTGCTCGCGGCATGAGCGGTGTCCGGGTACGCGAGCTCCAGCGAATCAGCCAGCGCGAGCTCGACGGGCTCTGCGCAGTGCTCATGGATTGCGTCGCGGGCGGCGCCTCCGTCAATTTCATGTGGCCCCTGACGCGCGAGAAGGCGGAGAAGTTCTGGCGCGGCGTGGACGAAGGTCTCGCGCGCGGCGACCGCGCACTGATCGTTGCCGAAGACGAAGCGGAACACATCGTCGGCACGGCCCAGGTGGTATGGGCGCCCCAGGAGAACCAGCCACATCGCGCCGACGTGGCCAAGATGCTCGTGCACCGTCGCGCCCGACGACTCGGTATCGGCGGTTTACTGCTCGCGGCTGCCGAACGCGCCGCGAAGGCGGCGGGCAAGACCCTGCTGGTGCTGGACACGGCAAGTGAGGACGCCGAGCGTCTTTACGAGCGAGGGGGCTGGCAGCGCGTGGGCGCCATCCCCCGCTATGCGCTGATGCCGGATGGACCGTTCTGCCGCACAGTGGTCTTCTACAAGGACTTGGACAACAGCCCACGCGCAACGGAGTCGCGCACTTGAAACGCAGACAATTCCTCCAGCACGTGGGCGCCGGTTCTGCGCTCGCATTGCTTCCCTGGCGGGAGACGCTCGCCGCCTCCCTGAACCTGCCGGATCTCGTCATCGATGACGTCGAGGTGCTGCGAATCAGCGGACCGCGCGAGCGTACTCCGGGCGTGAACGGCCAATTCCAGGTGAATCCGCTGCACCTGTATCCCGATCGCCGGCCGCAGCCGTACCGGGACGCCGATTCGCCGAAGAAGGAAACCTATACGGCGCGGCACCACTACATCCGCATACGCACCCGGGGCGGACACGAAGGCCTGTATGGCTATCTCGATGGCGAGGCGATGCCGACCATTCTCGGTCCGCTGCGCCGGCTGCTCATCGGCCAGGACGCCATGGCGATCGAGAAACTCTGGGACCAGATGTACCGCTCGAATCGCCATTCGCGCGCGGGCCACTACATGATGGGTATCAGCGCCTGCGACAACGCGCTCTGGGACCTGCGCGCGCGTTACCTCGGCGTGCCGGTCTTCCGGTTGTTAGGCGGCCCGACGCAGCAGCCCGTGCGTGTGTATGGCAGCTGCCTCGGCTATTCGATCGATCCCGCCTCCGCGGCAAGACGCGCGGCGCAGCTTAAGAAGGATGGCTTCATCCATCAGAAGTGGTTCCTGGGCTACGGGCCCGGCGACGGACAGAAAGGCATGGATCTCAACGTGGCGTTGCTGCGCGAGTTGCGCGCTGCGCTCGGCGACGAAGTCGAGATCGGTTTCGACGCCTATCAAGGCTGGGATCTCCAGTACGCGCTGCAGTGGTGCCGCAAGGTGGAGCAGTACCGCCCGTGGTTCCTCGAAGAAGCGTTCCCGATGGCGGATGTGGAGAGCTTTGCGCGCCTTCGTGAGGGCACGGGCGTGCCCGTGGCCACCGGCGAGCATTTCTACAATCGCTGGGAAGTTGAGGAATTCCTCAAGGCCGATGCCCTGCACTACGTGCAGGCGGATCCCGAGTGGTGCGGCGGCATCAGCGAAGTGTCCAAGATCTGCCAGCTCGCCTCGGTGCATGGCGTGCGCGTCATGCCTCACTGTCACAACGTGCATGCCGCGCTGGCCCTGGTCGCGAGCCAGTCGCCCGCCGTGTGCCCCGTGGGCGAATTCCTGATCAATCACGTGCCCGAGAAACAGTGGTTCCTCAAGGATCCGCTGGTCGCCGTGAATGGGCAGGTGACCTTGCACGAGAAGCCGGGCTTCGGCCTCGAACTCGACACTGCCAAGATCGAAAAGCAGGAAGTGCTGACTTCCATCCCGACCTAGAGGAAACGACATGCGCCTGAAGCTCCTTGCACTCGCCGCCGGTCTCACGACCGCCCTGCCCGGATTCGCCGCACAGAAAGCGAACGAGATCACGGCCAGCCGCCAGACCGCCGCGTCGAAGCAGGCGCGCGCCGGCGAAGCCGGATTTCGCGCGCTCTACAGGGAGCTGGTGGAGATCAACACCACGCTGTCGGTGGGTTCGTGTACCGACGCCGCGAATGCCATGAAGGCACGCCTGGTCGCGGCGGGATTCAAGGACGAAGATGCGCGGGTGATCATCCCCGAGGGATGGCCCAAGCAGGGCAACCTGGTCGCGCAGCTCGCGGGTAGCGACAGCAATCTCAAGCCGCTGCTGTTGCTCGCGCATATCGACGTGGTCGAGGCCAATCGCGCCGACTGGGAACGCGACCCCTTCAAGCTGGTGGAGGAAGACGGGTTCTTCTACGCGCGCGGCTCCTCGGATGACAAAGCCATGGCCGCGGTGTTCGCCGACACGATGGTCAGGCTCAAGAGCGAGGGCTATCGTCCCAGGCGCGGCATCAAGCTCGCGCTGACCTGCGGCGAGGAAACGCCGAACGTGTTCAATGGCGTCAAATACCTGGTCGCGAATCACCGCGACCTCATCGACGCCGCCTTCGCGCTCAACGAAGGTGGCGGCGGACGATACGACCAGGCCACCGGCGCTTACCGGTATCACGGCATACTCGCCGCGGAAAAGGTGTATCAGGACTTCACGCTGAGCACGGCCAACAAGGGCGGCCACTCTTCGCGCCCCACTCCCGACAATGCCATCTATCAGCTCACGCATGCGCTCGAGAAGATAGAGGCGCACTCGTTCCCGATCGAGTTCAACGACACCGCGCGCGCCTACTTCGAGAAATTCGGCGCCATCGAGGGCGGCGACAAGGGCGCCGACATGATCGCCGCGGCCAAGGGCGATGCCGCGGCGGCCGAGCGGCTGCGCAAAGACCCTTCGATGAACGCCATCCTGCACACCAATTGCGTGGCGACGCAGATCTCCGGCGGCCACGCCCCGAACGCACTGCCCCAGCGTGCCACGGCCAACGTGAACTGCCGCATCTATCCCGGGCACAAGCAGCAGGAGATCCGCGACGAGCTCATCCGCGTCATCGGCGATCCCGGAGTGAAGGTGGAATTCCAGTCCGAACCGGAGAACGCCGGCGCCGGCCCGCCGCTCTCCGCCATGGTGATGAAGCCTATCGAAACGCTGAGCCGCGACATGTTTCCTGGCGTCGCGGTGATCCCGACCATGAGTTCCGGCGCGACCGATTGTCGCTTCCTGACGCCCGCGGGCGTGCCGTGCTACGGCGTGTCGGGCATGTTCGGCGATGGCGCCACCGGCAACGCACACGGCCTCAACGAGCGCATCCGCGTGCAATCGCTGCTCGAAGGACGCGAATTCCTCTATCGACTCACGAAGTCGTACACCGGGCGCTGAGTATTCAGCGGGTATCGATCCGGGGCAGGCGCAGGAAGCGCACGGCATTGTGGTAGAAAATGTCGCGCTTCTGCGCCTGGCTGAGGAATGGCGCCTTCTCGATGGTGTCGATGGCCACGTCAATGGCATGCGGCCAGATCATCTGATCCGAGCCCCAGAGGATGCGCTTGCCAAAGCCCGCGTCGACGAGCCGGCGCAGCTGCGAATAGAAGTGCGCGCGCGGAAAGCCCCAGTCGTTCTGGGCCACGTCCACGTATACCTGTGGATTTGAATACAGTAGCGCGATCATCTCGTCGACGAACGGCGAGCCAAAGTGCATGACATACAGGCGCAGTTTCGGATGTCGTACCAGCACGGGTTCGAGCTGCAGCGGCGAGCCCAGGGACACGCGGTAGTCGGGGTTGCCCCCTACGTGGATGCCGCCCGGCGGCCCCTCACCCAGGTGCACGCCCACCGGTATGTCGAGTTCCTCGGCTAGCGCGAAATAAGGCTCGAGCTTCGCATCGTCGAGTGACAGCCCCCGATACTGCGCACCGATCTCGGCGAACACCGCGAATCGTCCGCTTGCGAACATCCCGCGCAATTGCTCGGGCGTACGCGGCTCGTCGGCAAGAAAAGAAATGGCAGGAATCACGCGAGCCGGATCGGCCTTGCGCCACTGTTCCACGCGCTCGAGCGGCCCGGAGGTCACGGCGTAGATGTTGTGGCGCCCGAGCGCTGCCAGCGATTCGCGCATCACGGTCTCGTCCGACGCGCTCTGCGCGACCGGATTCGCGCAAACCATGACGGCTTCGATGGTGATGGGCGTGCGCGGATCGACGCCCGGAAACTCCATCGGCGCGTCGTTCATGCAGACGCGCGCGCCGCCGCCGTAGTCGGCGAGCGAATGTGCATGCAGGTGCATGTCGATGATGGGCGGCGCGGCCGCGAACGCAGCGCCACCCCATACGGAAACGCACAGCGAAACCCACGAGCGTAGGCCCCTGCGCACCTCAATAGCCTTTCTTGAAATCGACTACCGAAAGCATCTTGTCGCCCACCGCGAAGCGCCGGACCATTTCGCGAAGCAACAGCTCACGCGGCCCCTGTCCGAGATCCGAACGCGCGGACATGTGCGGAGTGATGATGATATTGCGCGCTTTCCAGAGCGGGTGGTCCGTCGGCAGCGGCTCGGGTTCGGTGACATCGAGACCCGCGCCCGCAATGATGCCGTCGTTGAGCGCCTTCGCGAGGTCATCGGTGACCACGCTTCCGCCCCGACCGACGTTGATGAAGTACGCGGACTTCTTCATGCGCGCGAACATCTTCGCGTCGAACAAGTTGGTCGTGGCCGGTACCAAAGGCAGCGCGGAAACGACCACGTCCGCCTTGGCGATGAGCGTCGGCAGCTCGTCGGACAGGCCCACGTAGCTCACGAAGTCGGGCTTGTCGCGCGAGCTGTTGCGCGTGGCGATGACGTTCATGCCGAGTGCGTGCGCCCGCTTCGCCACTTCCATGCCGATGCCACCCAGTCCGGCGACCAGCAAGGTCTTGCCGCCGAGCGCCTGGGGTTCGGAGCCGGCGAAACTGCCACCCCAGCCCTCGCCGCGCGCCTGGCGACCCACGGAGGTGTGCAGCGATCGCGACAGCGCGAACATGAGCCCGATGCAGTGCTCGGCCATCACCGGTCCGGCGACCGCGCGCATGTTGGTCACGGTGAGATCGGCACGGTCCAGGCCCTGCTTGCCGAGGCACGATTCCACGCCCGCGGAGTAGATGCCTATCCACCGCACGTTCTTCGCGGCGGCGAGCACCCGATCATCGCAAACCAGATTGTCGACGCCCAGCAAGGCGTCGGCCGTGGGGGCCTGCGCGGCCATCTCGGTCGCGCCGCGCACCACCACGAGCTCGATGCCCGGAAAGATTTCCTTCCACGCGGCAAGGGCCTTCGGGTCCGTGGGGTTGTAGGGCCCTGCGGCCGACAAGACGATGCGCTTCGGCTTCTTCCAACCGGGCTGCTCACGCAGCGCCGTCGCCGCTTCTGGAAACGCCAGCTCCTGGATGAGCGCCACCGCCTTCGGATCCGGCGGCACGGTGGTTAGTTCGGTCTTCGGCAGGTCGGCCGCCCCGCAAACCAAAGCGAGCGCTCCACCCACCACCATCCAGCCCGCCTTCAGAATCGAGTAGCGCATCCCATTCTCCTTCCCGTGCCCGCCGAACGTTCTCCGAATCCGACGCACACCGCAAGACTTTCCGTGGCCCGCCTCCTGGTCCAGCCGCGTCCCCATTTACTGCACGAAGCCAGCCTTCACTTCTTCCTGCGAGATCAACTGCACGGGAACCGGTTTGGCATGCCAGATGCCCTCGCAGTACTCCCGGATGGTTCGATCCGAGGAGAACTTGCCCGAACGAGCCACGTTGAGAATGGACATCTTCGTCCACGCGTCCTTGTCACGATACGTCTGGTCCACCAGCACCTGGCAGTCGGCGTACGACTGGTAATCCGCAAAGACGAAGTACGGATCGTGATGTACCAGGTTGTCGATGAGCGGCAGGAACTGGTGCGTGTTGCCGCGCGAGAAGAAACCATCCTTGATGAGCTGCAGGACGGCTTGCAGCTCTTCGCTCTGCTCCACGAACTCCATGGGCCGGTAGCCAGCCGCACGACGGGCGGCAACCTCGTGCGCTTCGAGACCGAACAGGAAAAAATTCTCGACGCCCACTTCCTCGCATATCTCGATGTTGGCGCCATCGACCGTGCCGATCGTGAGCGCGCCGTTCATCTGGAATTTCATGTTGCCGGTGCCGGAAGCTTCCTTGCCCGCCGTCGACACCTGCTCGGAAAGATCCGCGGCCGGATAGATCTTCTGCCCGTTGGTCACGTTGAAGTTCGGCAGGAACACGATCTTGATGAGATTGCGGACGCTCGGGTCGCGATTGATGATCTCGGCCGCCGCGGTGATCAGACGGATGATGAGTTTGGCCAGGTGGTAGCCAGGCGCGGCCTTGCCACCGAAGATGAACACGCGCGGTTCCATGGTGAACTTCGGGTCCGTCTTCAGCCGGTGATACAGCGCGATCACATGCAGGATGTTCAGGTGCTGGCGCTTGTACTCATGGATGCGCTTGACCTGCACGTCGAAGATGGCGGCCGGGTCGACCACGATCCCAGTGCGCTGCTCGATGACGGCCGCGAGCGACGCCTTGTTCATATGCTTGATCCGCCGCCACACGGCGCGGAAGTCCGGATCGTCCGCCAGCGGCTCGAGCCGGCGCAACTGCGACAGGTCGCGGATCCAGTCGTCGCCGATGCGTTGCGAGATGCAGTTCGCGAGCCGCGGATTCGACAGCGCGATCCACCGGCGCGGCGTCACCCCGTTGGTCTTGTTGGTGAACTTCTGCGGCCAGAGCTCGGCGAAATCGCGCAGCACGTCGCGCTTCAACAGTTCCGTATGCAGCGCGGCGACGCCGTTGACGGCATGGCTGCCCACGGTAGCCAGGTGCGCCATGCGGATGTAACGCTCGCCGGATTCATCGATCAATGAAAGTCGGCGGATGCGCTCGTCACTGCCGAAGAAGGCCATGCGCACTTCGTCGAGGAAGCGTGCGTTGATCTCGTAGATGATCTCCAGCAGCCGCGGCAGCAGCTTCTGGAACATGCCGAGCGGCCAGCGCTCCAGCGCCTCGGGCAGCAGCGTGTGGTTGGTGTAGGCGAAGGTCTGGCGCGTGATGCTCCAGGCGCGGTCCCACTCCATGTTGAGCTCGTCCACCAGCAGCCGCATGAGCTCGGCCACCGCGATCGACGGATGCGTATCGTTGAGCTGCACCGCGAACTTCTCGTGGAAGCGTTCGGGGGAAATCTTCTGCACCTTGCAGATGCGCAGCATGTCCTGCAGCGAGCAGCTCACGAAGAAGTACTGCTGCTCGAGCCTGAGCTCCTTGCCCCGGGCCTGGTCGTCGTTGGGGTACAGCACCTTGGTGAGGTTCTCGCTGCCCACCTTCTGGTGCACCGCGCCGTAGTAGTCACCGCGATTGAAGGTGCCGAAGTCGAACGACTCGGGCGCCTCGGCCTTCCACAGGCGCAGAGTGTTGGCGGTATTGACGTGGTAGCCGAGGATGGGCGTGTCGTACGGAATGCCGTTGACGATGCGGTCCGGGATCCACCGCGTGCGCCTCCGCTGATACTCGTCGTACCAGACCTCGGTGCGGCCACCGAACTTCACCGCGCAGCACCACTCCGGCCGCGCGATCTCCCAGGGATTGCCATAGCGCAGCCACTTGTCGGTTTTCTCGACCTGCCAGCCGTCGACGATCTCCTGCTGGAAGATGCCGAACTCATAACGGATGCCATAGCCGAGCGCCGGCACTTCGAGCGTCGCCAGCGAGTCGATGAAGCAGGCCGCGAGCCGGCCCAGGCCACCATTGCCGAGTCCAGGCTCATCCTCCTGCGCCAGCAGCTCCTCGAGATCGAGCCCCAGCTCGGCCACGGCGGTACGCGCGGTCTCGTAAATGCCGAGATTGATGAGGTTGTTGCCCAGATGCGGTCCCATCAGGAACTCGGCGGACAGGTACGACACCGTGCGCGAGCCCTGGCGCGTATACGTTGCCGCAGTGCTGATCCAGCGCTGCAGCATGCGGTCGCGGACCGCGTAGGCCAGCGCCATGTAGTAGTCGGTCCGGGTCGCGAGCGCCGGGAATTTGCCCTGGATGTAGAACAGGTTGTCGAGGAAGGCGTGCTTGAGCGCCTCCTTGGTGAGCGCGGTGCGATCCGCATCGGTGGACGACCTGACGGCCGGGGAATTCGCTAGCTGTGTGACGGGCGTGCTCACGAAAAATCGCCTCTTCGGGGTTGGGACGAGGGGGTTGCAAGATCCGTGCTGATTCTACGAGACGTCTGGTGACGATTCGACCGGGTTTTTTGCACTGCGGGAGTGCGCAACGTCCGTTTCGAGGCCGGGGCGGTGCATTGCCGGTCGCATGCCCGTTTGGCATGAGCCAACCCCCGCCGGGGTGGCGCGCCGTAGTCGCTTGCCGGGGCGCGACCTCGGGGGAATGCCCGCAAACCGCGCGCGCACCGCGTCATTGTAGTTAGTCAATCCGCCGGGCTGTTGCGACGCATGATTGACTTTCATCCGTCGCTGTGAAGACTAGTTAGTCACTGGAGCCAGCCCGCTCCGCCCCTTCGACACAGGAGTGTCAACATGAACACAAGGACCCGGGGTTTTTTCGCATCCCTCATTCTCGCCGCCAATCTGTACGTCATCAGCGACGCGAATGCCCTTTGCGAGGACTGCCACTTCAAGATCACGTGCGTGAACAATCCGTGCACGTTCGGCGCGACGATCCAGAAATGCAATGCGATCCGCGGATCTTGCTGCGTCGACGACAACAGCACGTCCTGTCTGACGCCGGGCTCGCCCTGCGGGGCTAACCAGACGCGGGTGTTCTGCGCGTACACCGCTGTCTGCCAGTAGTCCCGTGAACAGCATGGCTGGCAGGTGGGGAGCGGCAGGCTCGTGGGTGCTCGTCGCCTGCGCGCTCGTGACGACGGTGCTCGTCATCCGCCGTGAATTCTTCGCGAAGGACGCGTTGACCGCCGCCATCCGCGATCCCGTCGAAATCAAAGGCTGGCGCGACGCGCTGGACGCCGGTATCCACGTGGGACCGGCCTCCGCGCCGGTGCAGGTGGTGCAGTTCGCCGACTTCGAGTGCCCCATGTGCTCGCGTTTCGACGTGACGTTGCAGGAACTGCGCCGCAAGTACCCCGACAAGGTCGCACTGACACTGGTGCCCTTCCCGCTGCCATACCACGAGTACGCAGAGCCGGCCGTGCGCGCGGCGGAATGCGCCAATGCGCAGGGACGCGCCGACGCCATGGTCCCGCTGCTGTTCGCCCGGCAGAAGCAATTCGGGACTGTCGCGTGGACCGACCTCGCGCGCGAGGCCGCGGTGCCCGACATGACCCGATTCGAGACCTGCGTGAACGAGACCACGCCGATGGCAAGGGTCGACAAGGCCCGGAAGCTGGCGGAGACCATCGGCGTACGCGGGACTCCGACTGTCATCGTCAATGGCTGGAAGCTGCCGATCACGCCAACGATGCGTGAGCTCGAGAAGATGGTCGGGAACGTGGTCGACGGTCGAAAGCCGGTCTCGGGTATCGATTTCCGCGTCAACGTGGCGTCGCTCTAGGCGCCGTCGACTCCAATGAGTTGGCGCGAAGTCGCGATCCTCATCGCGGTATCGACTGCCCTGGTCGCGCTCGCGCTCGCGCTTCGGGTCGGTGATCCAATGCCGCACGCTTCCCGCGCGAGAGTCGATGGCGGCGTGACGGCGCCGCCACTCGCGCTCACATCAATGCCGGCGGGACGCGCGCGTGCCCCAAGCGAACCCCGCGAACGCATCCGCGCCGAAGGTCCGAAGTCCGTCGCCCCGGTTCAGGAGGCTGAAACGGCGGCGATGGCCACGCGGCGGCGTGCGGCCATCGCGCTCGTGGTCCGTGACAGCCATGGCGCGCTCATCCATGACCTTCACGTTTCACCCCGTCAACGCGATGCGCTGCTGGCGGTGCTCGCCGAACTCGAAGACGCACAGTCGATCAGCAAGACGAAAAGCGGTCGGGCGGTTTCGCGCAACGAGCGCGAGACGCGTATTGCATCCGTGCTGGGCACGGGCCTCGCCGCGAAGTTCTTCGAGCTCGAGCGCCGCTTGCCCGCCTATTGGGAGCTTGGTCAGGCCGCGGCGGCTCTCGAGCGCGGTGGCGCGCCACTCAGCGAAACCCAGCGGGAAGGCCTGCTCGCAATCTTCAGCGACACGCAGGTCTCGACAGGGGAGCCCGTCCGGGATCCGGATCCGGTCAACGAGCTCGCGCGCGAGTTGGGCGCGAAAGATGAATACGAGAGGCTCGTGCTCGAACTCGCCCCGAGTGTCCTCGGCGCGAAGCAGACTCGATTGTTGTTCGAGCAGTTCGAGTCCCGGTCCGCGCGGCGCGCCGAGTCACTGCTGGCCAACAGGTACCACGCGTCGGAAAACGGCGAAGACACACCGGTGTGGTATCCCGTGTTCTGACGCGTCTCAGCGCGACAGCTCGTACGCCTGCATGATGGTCGCGTACTTGGTCATCATGTTGGGTACTTCCCAGTCGGGTAGCTTGCCGGCGCGCAGGTACTGCAGGAAATTCTCCGTGACCTGCGTGAAGTGCGCCTCGTGACCGACGTGGTATTTCTCGGGCACGGTCACGACAAAATGGCCGTCCTCCGCCCGCACCTCGATGCCCGGATGCGCTTTCGCCACTTCGGCCACGGCGGCGCGCAGCGCCTTTTCGTGATCCGCGGCGGATACGCTCGTCGCGCGATCCACGTAGAGCACCGGCTTGTAGTTCTGGTCCTTGCCCTGCCGGATGGTCAGCGAGGCCTTGGTGCCGCGCATCTCCGAGAAATGCGTGTCACCGGCGCCGGGTGGCGCCTCGAAATCCCAGGTCACCGACACCTTCGCGTGAACGCCCTTGAGGGTATACGTGAATTCGCCATTGGACGGCGCCATGAGCACGCCGCCGGTAACGTACCTCGCTAGATAGTCGGGGAAGGCCGTGGCGCCCGTGAGGCGGCCGAACTGCTCGAGAGTGAGCTTCGTCGGCCAGCGCCGCGCGGACAGCACCTTCGCGTCGGCGGGCGCGAGCGTGACGTTGGGAAAGGCCTCCCATTGAACGAGATCGACCAGGTGCGTGGTCACGTCGACGATGCCCGCACCCTGCTGCTCGGGGTCGAAAAACCATTGCGGGCGTTTGAGCTGCGCGCCGGCGACCACCTTGGAGAAGTTGTGCACGCTGATCTTCGAGATCGAAGGGCTGTCGGGTGCTCCCCGCTCGAGCGTGCCGAACAATGGCTTCTGCATCGACAGCTCGCGCTGCAGGATGGTCGTGATCTCATAGCGTTCGGTCATGATGTCGTAAAGCAGAACCCTCTTCTGCTTCGCCGCCTTGAACGCAGCTTCCAGCGCCGGCAGCTCCGCGGGACGAATGACCATCGGCTTGTCGGCGAGCACGTTGAAGCCGGCATCGATGGACCTGGTGATGTATTCGGACTTGCGCGCGTTGTTGCCGGAGATCACGACGACCACGGGCCTGGTATCGACGGTCAGCGCCTTCTGCAGGTAGTCAGGCGCCGTGTATACGACCTCCTGCCATTGCGTGGGGTGGTCGGCGCGCTTGTTGAAACCTTCCACGCGCTTCAGGTGCTGGCCGACATCGTCGCCCTCCGGCGCGTAGACCCGGACCACCGGCGAAACACCGGGCAGCATGAATTTCTGCACGAGCGCGGCGTGGAAATGCCCCGGGTCGAGCGTGATGATCTGCACCTTCGCGTCCTCCGCGGCGCTGACACCGGTAGCAAGCCACAGGCATGCGAACACCTTCGTCATCGTCTTCATGGATGTCAGGCCTTCGCCATCGTCTGCGCGCCATACGGCGAACGTTCAGCGCGCGCCAGCATCGAATTGGCCTCGGCGTCATTCTTGAACTTTGCCGCCTTGTGATCCCACTCGAGCGGACGACCAAGCTTCATCGCGATCCAGCTGACGATGCAGGCGGTGTTGCTGTTGTGGGCGATGTGCGCCGGCGCGAGCGGCTGCCGGCGCGAGTCCACGCACTCCAGCCAGTTCTGGTGATGCGACTTGCTCACTGGCAGCTGCACCGACAGGCCGTTCGGGTCGAGGATCTTCGGATCGCTGGCGTCGAGCGGCGGCAGGTTGGCACCCTTGGCCTGCGGGTCGCTCGAAGTCGCGCCCGTGCCTTCGCGCGTCACCCAGATCCACCCCTCGTCGCCATGGAACTTGAGACCGGTGTTGTGCTTGTCCGAGACGTTCACCACCACGTTCTTCGGATACTGCAGCGTGATGTCATAGGAGCCGTGCACGTTCCAGATGCGCGAAGGATCGGGGAACTCGCCTTTGCCCTCGATGTGGCTTGGCCCGGTGTTCTCGAACTCCAGCGCCCAGTGCATGGTGTCGTAATGATGCGAGCCCCAACCGGTGATCATGCCCAGGCAATGCGCCTCATGGCGCAGCCAGCCCGGGCGGCTGTACCCCTCGCGCGGATGCACGCGCATCTCCGTGTAGTAGGCGAACGGTGTCGGGCCTAACCACTGGCTGAAATCGAGATTCTCGGGGATCGGCTCCGGCGCGGCGTCGGGCGCCGTCGGGTCGATGGGCAGGCCGATCTCCACGCGCTGCACGTGGCCGATGCGACCCGAGCGGATGAGCTCGGCGGCGCGGCGGAACTGTTCCCAGGATCGCTGCTGGCTACCCACCTGCAGGATGCGCCCATGTCGCTTCACCGCATCGCGCAGGATCACGCCTTCCGCGTGCGTCATGGTGAACGGCTTCTGCAGATAGACGTCCTTGCCGGACTCGATGGCCGCGAGCGCGAGCTCCGCATGCCAGTGATCGGGCGTGCTGATGACGACGGCGTCGATGTCCTTGCGCGACACGAGCTCGCGATAGTTGCGGTACACGGCGATCTTCGGCGCCTTCACGCCGCGCTCGGCGTACGCCTTCTCGATGATCACCACGCCGTCGGCGGCGCGCTTCGCGTCCAGCTCGCAGACGGCAACGTAATCCGCCAGGCCGGACTTGATGACGCCGGGCATGTCGTGGCCCTGGGCGATGCGGCCGCAGCCGATCTGGCCGATCCGGATGCGCCGGTTCGCGCCCCAGACCCGTGACGGAATGAAGAGAGGCGCCGCGCCGGCAGCGGCCGCGCCCAGGGTCGATTTGAGCAAACCGCGACGGGAGATCGAGTTCATTGCATTGTCCGCGCTGAGAAGGAGGCGCGAGTATATGCCGGCGCGGGGGCACGGGCCGGGGACGCCCGAGTGGTCAGTCCCCGTTACTGCTCGCCCTCATTCGTATCGCAAGGCTTCGATCGGGTCGAGCTGCGAAGCCTTCTTCGCCGGGTACAGCCCGAACACCACGCCCACACCGGCGCTGACCGCGAGTGCGACCACGACCACCTGGGTCTTGGTGACCATGATCCACCCGAACTTGGGCGCTATGAGCTGCCCGAGGCCCACTCCGAACAGGACGCCCAGCGCCCCGCCGATGGCCGAGAGCACCAGAGCTTCGACCAGGAACTGCGTCATGATGTCCGCGGGCTGCGCCCCCACGGCCATGCGTATGCCGATCTCGCGCGTCCGCTCGGTCACGGACACCAGCATGATGTTCATGACACCGATACCACCGACGACCAGCGAGACCACGGCAATGGCCGTCAGCAGCAATGTCATGGTGTCCTGTGTCGAGGTCAGCATGCTGGTCATCTCCGCCATGCTGCTCGTGGAGAAATCGTCTTCGTTGTCGGGGCCCAGGCGATGCCGCTCGCGCAGCAGCTCCGATATCTCCTGACGTACGCGTGGGATCGCCTCGGGCGACACGGCGCTCACCGAGATGCGCCCGGGCACGAATTTTCCGAGCCCGCGCTGCATGCGGGTCTGGAAAGCGGACAGCGGGATGTACAGCCCATCGTCCTGGTCGGTGCCCATGGCGTTCTGACCCTTGCGCTCGAGCACGCCGACGATCGTGAACGGAGCATCGCGGATGCGGACGATCTGCCCGATGGGATCGACACCGGGGCCGAACAGGTTCTCCGCCGCCGTCTGGCCGATCACCGCGTTCTTCGCGGCGCTCGCCTGGTCGGAGGCAGTGAATAGCGCACCGGCCGCCACCGGCCAGTTGCGGATCACGAAGTAGTCAGGCGTGGTGCCCGTGATCTGCGTGTTCCAGGTGTTGGTCTCGGAGATCACCGGCTGGTTGCTGTTGATTTGCGGCGCCACGGCACGCACCGATGGCAGCTCGGTCTGGATGGCGCGCAGGTCTTCCCAGGTGATGGTGGGCTGCGAACCCGCGCCGCCACGCCCGCCCGGGCCCTGGCTGGCGCCCGAGAACAGCATGACGATGTTGGTGCCGGCGCTCTCGATCTGCGCGCGCACGCGCGACTTGGCGCCTTCGCCGATGGACTGGATGAAGATGACCGCGCCGACGCCGATGATGATGCCCAGCGTGGTCAGGAACGACCGCAGCTTGTTCCGTCGCAACGCGCGCGCCGCGAGACGCAGGGTTTCGCCCACGGGGATCATGATGCTTCTGCCAGCAAGGGAGTCTGGCGCTCGTCGCTGATGATGGAGCCGTCCTTGACCTGGATCTTGCGCGCGGCATAGGCGGCGATGTCGGGCTCGTGCGTGACGAACACGATGGTGATGCCCGAGCGCTGCAGCTCGGTGAGCAGCCGCATGATCTCGATGCTCGTGGCCGAGTCGAGATTGCCGGTGGGCTCGTCCGCCAGGATCATCGGCGGCTGCGTGACGAGCGCACGCGCGATGGCGACGCGCTGCTGCTGGCCACCCGAGAGTTGTGAGGGCGTGTGCCCGGCGCGATGGCCGAGGCCTACGCGCTCCAGTGCCTCCTTCGAACGCCGGTGGCGCTCGGCCGGCGGCACGCGCGCGTAGATGAGCGGCAGCTCGACGTTCTCCGCCGCAGTGGTACGCGACAGCAGGTTGAAGTTCTGGAACACGAAGCCGATGAATTCGTTGCGCACGCGCGCGAGCTCGATGCGCGACAGCTTGGCGACGTCGCGGTCGCCGAGGAAGTAGCTGCCGCGCGTGGGCGAGTCGAGGCAGCCAAGGATGTTCATGAGCGTGGACTTGCCCGACCCCGAGGCACCCGAGATCGCCACGAACTCACCGCGGTCTATCGACAGGTCGACGTCGCGCAGCGCGGCGAATTCGGTGTCCCCGGTCGTGTAAATCCGCGCGAGCTTGCGCAACTCGATGAGCGCCACGTCGACCGCCTTCAGAGGATGCGAAAGCCGCGCTGGCCCTGCGCCTGGCCTCGCTGGTTCTGATTCTGGCTGTTGCCCGAGGACAGGATGACGTTTTCGCCTTCCTTGAGATTGCCACCCGTGACCTCTGTGACGCGGCCATCGGTGAGACCCGTGGTCACCTCGCGGGGCTGCGGCTCGCCGTTCACGAGCACGTACACATTGCGCTTGACCACCGGCGGCGGACCCGCGTTCTCATCATCTCCGTCGCGCTGACTCGACTGGCCGCGCTGACGCTGTCCGGCGCCACCGGTGTCGGGCCGCTGGCCACCCCTTTCGGCGTTCTGACGCCGGCCGCCGCCCGCCGCGAACTGGCCCTGCCCGCCTCCCGGTGCGGCATCGCCGGGCCCGGCATTGTCAGGACGAAAGCGCAATGCCGCGTTCGGAACCGCCAGCACGTCGCGACGTCGATCGGTGACCACGCTCACGGTGGCCGTCATGCCGGGCTTGAGTTTGAGATCGGGATTGCTGACGTCGATGACGGCATCGTAGGTGACCACGTTCTGCACCACCTGCGGCGCATTGCGGATATCGCGGATCTCGCCGCGGAAGGGTTCGTTGGGATAGGCGTCGACCGTGAACGACACCCGCATCTTCGGCTTGAGGCGGCCAATGTCGGACTCGGCCACATTGGTGTGGACCTCCATCTTTTTCAGATCTTGCGCGATGGTGAAGATCACCGGCGCGGACAGGGACGCAGCCACGGTCTGGCCGACGTTCACCGCGCGCGAGATCACCACGCCGTCGGTGGGCGAAACGATGTCCGTGTAGCGCAGATTGGTGCGCGCGGTTTCGAGCGCCGCACGAGTCTGCGCGAGTTGGCCCTTGCCCTGCGCCACCGAAGCCTGCGCCGAGCGCGCGTTGGCGACGGCGGTGTCGCGCTCGGTTTCGGAAATCAGCCGCTGTTCGTACACCTCGCTGGCGCGGCGCGCCTGACGCTCGGCGTCTTCGGCGGCGACGGTCAGGCGCGTGACGTTCGCGAGCGCCGCCGAGACATTCGCCTCCGCCGAGATCACCGCCGCCTGGAACAGCGACGGATCGATCTTGGCGATGCGCTCGCCCTTCCTGACCGGGGAATTGAAGTCGGCAAACAACTCCTGGATTCGTCCCGAGACCTGGCTGCCGACGTCCACCGTGACCACGGCCTGCAGGCTGCCCGAGGTGCTGACCCGCGAGACCACGTTGGTTACTTCCGCGGGCGCGGTCTGGTATTCGGGGGCATCGCTGCCGCCCTTGGTGCAACGGTAAAGGACGAAGAGGATTATCAGGACGATCGCGACCAGCCAGGCGAGGCGGCCGCGGGTGAGTTGTTTGATCATTCGCATCCGGTCAGACAAAAGGCGCTTTGCGCGCACCAGTGTAGAACAGCCGGAGGGCGCTGCGTTCCCTGCGCGAAAAGATTGTCCCGCGGTGTCAACCGCGCCGGGCGATGGCCGTTAGTTCACTTTCCGGCGGCAGCTTGGGAAGGTGGACCGCGGCGCCACGCAACATGGGCTCGATGTCCGCGACCGACAGAGGCCGGCTGTGCAGGTAACCCTGCGACTGGTCGCAGCCTAGATGGTTCAGGATGTCGAATTGCTCGGGCGTTTCCACGCCTTCGGCGACCGTGGTCATGTCGAAGGCCTTGCCGAGCGCAATGATGGTCTGGGCGACGGTGCGCCCCGTGCCCGAGCCCGTGAGGCCGTTCACGAACGTGCGGTCGATCTTGAGCATGTCGACCGGCAGTTCGGCGAGCCGGCTCAGCGAGGAGTACCCGGTCCCGAAGTCATCGATGGCAACACGGATACCCGAGCGGCGGAGCAATCGCAGCTGCGACACTGCCGAGCTCACGTCGTCGATCAGCACGCCCTCGGTGATCTCGATGTCGATACCGATGTTCTCGCTGCGCCACTCGCCCACGAGGTCGAGCAGGTGATCGGCGAAGGCACGCCGGCGCAGCTGCACCGGTGAGATGTTCACCGCCACGCGACCCGGTGAAAGTCCGGCGCCTTGCCAACGGCGCAGGTCGGAGGCGGCCTGCCGGAGTATCCAGTCTCCCAGCGGCACGATGAGGCCGTTGGATTCCATGAGCGAGAGGAATGCGCCGGGCATCACGAGACCGGCCTCGGGATCGCGCCACCGCACCAGGGCTTCGAGGCCGCGGATCTGCCGGTTGCGCACGTCGATTTTCGGCTGATAGTGCAGCTCGAACTCCTGGCGCTCCACGGCGCCGCGCAGGCGGTGCTCCATGGTCATGCGAGTGACCACCGTGGTCGAAAGCTCGAGGCGGTGCGGCAGGTATTTCTCGCCCGTGCTCTTCGCCGATCGCAAGGCCGCCTCGGCGTTCTGGACGAGTGCGTTGGCGTCGTTGCCATTGTCGGGATAGCGCGCGAAACCGCATTTCACGTCGACGGGGATATTCCGGCCATCGACGTTGAACGGCGCGCGGAAAGTCTCACTCACCTGCTCCTGCATCCAGTGCACGGCTTCGTCCTCGTCGCCGGCCGCCTCGAGGATCAGGCCGAAAGTGCCGCCGCCGAAATGCGCCAGCAGCTCGGTGGAATCCTGGTGACGCTTGAGACGGTCAGCCACCTGCTGCAGCAGCAGATCGCCTGCATGCCTGCCGAACGAATCGTTGATGGTCGAGAGCTGCTCGATGTCGAGCACCGCCACCGCCGGCGTGCCACGCCGACCGATGCGCGGTTCCAATGCCCGTACCAGGCGTTCGCAGAATAGCCCGCGCTTCGCCAAGCTGGTCAGCGGGTCGAAGTACGAGAGGAACCGCACCTCGTCTTCCTTGTGCATGTACTGCAGTGCGAAGGAGAGGTTGGCCACGAGCTCGCGCAGCATGCGCGACTCTTCGTCGCCCACCGCGCCGACGTCATACGACGTGAGCAGCAGCGCGCCCACCGGCGTGCGGTCGACCACGAGTGGATAGGCGACCACGCTGCGGAAACCGGCGTCGAGCAACGGAGCTCGCGCGGCCAGCGAGATGTCGAGCGTGTTCAGATCGTTGCAGACGAGCGGCGCGCCCGAGCGCAGCACTCGGCCGATGACGCTCGAGTCATCCTGCGGATTCTCCGCGATGCTGAACGTGAGCTGCTGGGCACCCTGGTTGTCGACGCTGCCGGACCACGCGGTGGGTCGCGCGGTACGCGTACCGGGCTCTATCAAGGCGACCATCGCGCTGGCATATCCACCGACCGACGTCGCGAGACGACAAGCCTCCGCGAGGATCTCGCGTCGCTGCCGGATGCGCACCATGGCGCTGTTCACGCCGGAGAGCATCTTGAGTACGCGCGTGAGCCGGCTGATGTGTTTCTCCTGGCGGCGGCGCTCGGTGATGTCGCGCTCGTTGCCACGAAAGCCGATGACCTGGCCCTGCTCGCCCAGCAGCACCAGCATGTTGCGTTCCAGCCAGCGGTACGTGCCATTGCGATGCCGCCAGCGAGCCTGCAGGTTGGTGGTCGATCGCTGGTTGGGGCCGAGCGTGTGCATGGCGAAATCGAGCGCGGCGAGGTCCTCGGGGTGAACATACTGCGCCGCGTGCGTGCCCAGCAGCTCTTCGGGCCCGTAACCCAGGATGCTGCGCACCGCGTCACTCGAGAAAGTGAATTTGCCGTCCCGATCGTGCTCCCAGATCCAGTCCTGGGAGGTGACGACGATGTCACGCAACTGCTGTTCCAGCGCGCGGCGCGTACGGCGGCTCGTGGCCTCGCTGAGCGCGCGGCGCACCGCGGGTACGAGGCGGGCCATGTTGGTCTTGAGCACGTAGTCGTAGGCGCCGCGCTGTAGCGCGTCTATCGCGCGCTCCTCGCCGATGGTGCCCGACAGGAAGATGAATGGGACGTCGGGCGTGATCTCGCGCGCGACTTCCAGTGCGGTCAGCCCGTCGAACCCGGGCAGCGTGAAATCGGAGAGGATGAGATCCGGTTTCATCTCGTCGAGGACGCGTCGCAACGCCGTTTCGGAGTCCACGCGTTTCCAGCTGCACGTGAAGCCGCCGGATTCGAGCTGCCGCACGGCGATCTCCGCCTCCGTCGGCATGTCTTCCACCACCACCAGTTTTACCGGCTGCATCCTGTCTTCCCCGCGATTAGTTAGCCCGCCGTCCCTGTTGGCCGGCAACCATCGCTGTTTCCCCCGTGTCCCGGTCCGTATCCCCCGCCCGGTTCACATGACGGCAAAATAAGCCACGCGGTTTCATCGGCGCGTGACCCATTCCGCAGACGCAGCATCAGCGTACTCAGTAGATAGAAGGAGCGGGTTGGAAAAACATGAGCAGTCGTGTGGGATGATTCCGACACGCGGTGAAAGTCAGGTTAGCTCTTAGGCATTTGTCAACACCCGGGTCAGGGGCGGACACTACTCGTAAGTACGTATACAGGGATTTTCCTACGTGGCAAACAATGTGCGCGGGAAGTTCTCGAGGACCCAGGTGACCACGACGTGAACAGCCGCATCGCGCAGCCGAACGCTGAACATAAGCAATCACTCCTGATAGTCGATGACGAACCAGCGTCGATGCGCGCATTGTGCGACACGCTGGAATACGAGGGTTACCAGACATACGGGTTCACCTCGGCCGCGGACGCCCTCGCGGCCATGCGCGAACGCAGCTTCGACCTGTTGTTAGCCGACCTGCAGATGCCGGGAACCAACGGCATCGATCTCATGAAATCCGCCCAGCTCATCGACCCGACGCTGGTGGCGGTGATCATGACCGGCCACGGCGCTCTTGAGACCGCCATCGCGGCGATGAAGGCCGGCGCGCTCGATTACATCCAGAAGCCGATCAAGCTCGCGACCACGCTGCCCGTCCTGGAGCGCGCGCTCGCCGTGCGCCAGCTGCGGATAGAAAAGAAACGTCTCGAGGAGAATGTCCGCGAACGCACCGAGGAGCTCAAGATCGCCAATCGAGAGCTCGAAGCTTTCTCGTACTCCGTGTCGCATGACCTGCGCGCGCCCTTGCGCGCGGTGTCGGTGTTCACCCAGGCGCTGCTCTCCGACCACACGGGCCATCTCAACGATGAAGGCCGGCGGCTCCTGCAGAACGTCAACGCCGGCGCAGCCCACATGGACCGGCTGATCACCGACCTCCTTCGCCTCTCACAACTCAATCGTCAGCCGCTGCACAAGCAGCCGACGCGCTTCGGCGACCTCGCGCGCAAGGTCATCGACGAAATGGCGCATGAACGCGCCGGCCGCGACATCGAGTTCGTGATCGCCGATTTCCCCACCTGGCAGGTGGACCAGGGATTGATGCAGCAGGTGTTCGTCAACCTGATTTCCAACGCCATCAAGTTCACGCGCGAGCGCGACAAGGCGCGCATCGAAGTCGGCTACCGCATGGATGGCTCGACGCTGGTCGGCTTCGTCAAGGACAACGGCGTGGGCTTCAACATGAAGTACATGAACAAGTTGTTCGGTGTGTTCCAGCGCCTGCACTCGGCCGACCAGTTCGAAGGCACCGGCGTGGGTCTCTCCATCGTCCGCCGCATCATCGAACGCCACGGCGGCAAGGTCTGGGTGGATGGTCAGCAGGACCAGGGCGCGACATTCTTTTTCAGTCTTCCTGACGGCTGAGGGCAAGGCCGGGCGCGCACTGACATCGGCGATGTCGGGCGCGCCTTGAACATTGCGGCATGAACGCCACCTCACTTCTGCCCGCGACCGAAGAGCGGGTCCCGATCGATACCCGTTCCGTCGTCAACGATCGCATTCAGGGGCGCACGCTGCATGACGTGTCCCGATTCCTTGGCGCGGATCCAGTCTTCATCGACGAGCGGATCCGCGAGCTGGAGCGTGAATGGGACGTCGAGCGCACTCTCGAAGCGAATGCGGCCAGCCTCACGCTCGCGGGCGTCGCCCTGGGTTTCGCGGTGGACCGCCGGTTTTTCATCCTGCCGGGCGTCGTGGCCGCCTTTCTGTTGCAGCACGCCTTGCAGGGGTGGTGCCCGCCGCTGCCGCTGCTCCGTCGCATGGGCATCCGGACCGCGCGTGAAATACAGGACGAGATCATCGCGCTGCGCATCCTGCGCGGTGACTTCCTCGAGCAGGTGGAAACCCCGGAGCGGGCGCTGGCCAGCGCCCGCGCCTGGTACTGAAGAAATCAGTGCGCCGAGGTGGCCGGCGCCACGAGTGCCGATGCGCCGGCAGGTATGACCGGATCGGGCGTGGGGCTTGCGGCTGCTGCCGCTTCACCCGGCAATGCGGCACCTGCGATCGCGGCGGTCGGCAGATCCATGACCTTCGCCTCCGCATCCGCTTCACGCGTCATGACGACGATGCTGATGCGTCGGTTCACCGGGCTGCGTGGATTTTCCTTGTCGAAGAGCACCGACGACGCGAGACCCACCACTCGCGAGATCCGCTCCGTCTCGAGGCCCGCGCCTTCGAGCGCGCGACGCGCGGCATTCGCGCGATCGGTAGATAGATCCCAGTTCGTGAAACCGGTGAGGCCGGCGTAAGGAGCCGCGTCGGTGTGGCCCGTGATGCTCAGGTGGTTGGGCACCGACTTCAGGTAGCCGGTGACTTCACGCAGGATGTCGTTGGTGTAGGGCTTGAGGCGCGAGCTGCCGATATCGAACATGGGCCGGTTCTGCGCGTCGAGGATCTGGATGCGCAGACCCTCGGGCGTGATGTCCAGCAACAGCTGATCCTTGAACGGCTTGAGCGCCTGGCTCTTGCTGATGGCTTCCTTGAGATCCTGCATGAGTGCGTCGAGCTGCTTTTTCTCGAGCAATTTCTGCATTTCGACGGCCTCCGCCGCCTTCTGTTCCTCGCTCTTCAGCTCGATGGGCTTGGCCGTCTCGGTCATGACGGTGGCGCCGATCTTGTCGGTCTTCTGCAGCGAGGTCTTCGGCGCATCGAGACCGCCGCCGAGGTTGATGGGCGAGGAGCTCGCGCCGCCCGGACCCATCTGACCCGGCGCGGGTTTCACGCTCTTGCCCGGCTCCATGCTGGGGTTCTTGAAGTAGTCGAAGATGGCCGCGCGCTGCTCCTTCGACACGGCGGTCACCAGCCACATGACCAGGAAGAACGCCATCATCGCGGTGACGAAGTCCGCGTACGCCACTTTCCACGCGCCGCCATGGTGGCCACCGGTCACCTTCTTGATGCGCTTGACGTAGATAGGCCGGGCCTTCTCCTCGCCGCCGCCTCTGGGATTCGCCGCCATGGAACGCTCTTAGTGCGCGGTCTTGCCCGGAGGCGGCCGGCCCTTCAGGTGCGCCTCGAGGTCGGCAAACGTCGGGCGGACTTCACTGAACAGCAGCTTGCGGGCGAATTCCACGGCCACCTGCGGCGCATAGCCGCGCACGCTCGCGACCAGCGCCATCTTCACCACTTCGAAGGCCTTGGCCTCTTCGTTGGCCTTGTGTTCCATCGCGGCGGAGATCGGCCCGATGAAACCGTAGGCGATCAGGATGCCGAGGAACGTGCCTACCAGAGCCGCGCCGACCTTGTGGCCGATGGTCGCGGTATCCGCGCCCTCGATGGCCGACATGGTGTTCACGATGCCGAGCACCGCGGCGACGATGCCGAAACCGGGCAGCGCGTCGGCCACTTTCTGTACGGCGTGCGCCGGCTCGTGCGCTTCCTTGTGATGGGTTTCCAGTTCGTACTCGAGCAGGCTCTCGAGTTCATGTGGATCGAGCGTGCCACCGACGATGAGGCGCAGGCAGTCGGTGATGAACACCACCATGTGCTGATCTTCGAGGATCTTGGGATATTTCTTGAACAGCAGGCTTTCTTCGGGCTTCTCGACGTCCTGCTCGATCGCGAGCAGGCCTTCCTTGCGCATCTTGACCAGGATGTCGTAGACCAGCTTGAGCAAGTCCACGTAGTCGTCACGCTGGTAGCGCGCGCCCTTCGGCAAGGCGAGCGCCTGTTGGAAAGCCGCCTTCGAAATCTTCAACGGCTGACTGGTGAAGAACGCGCCGAGAGCCGCGCCAACGATGATGAGGATTTCGGTCGGGTGCCATAGCGCGAGGATGTGCCCGCCTTCGAGCACGAAACCGCCGAGCACGCAGGCGATGACCACGACCGAGCCGATGATCTGAACCATGTGAATGCCAAGAACGACCGACGGGCGCATTCCGCCCGTAATACATATCGGTCCGACCGGGTCTTACTGAAGCGAGTCCAGCCTTTGCAAGCCAGTGCGGCAAGGACTTGCCGCGAGCCGACGACTGCATCATCGCCCGCGGCGCAGGCACGCCGCAGGCGGCAGCCTGACTTTCGCGGTGTCTAAGTTTCCGGCGACCAGACCAGCACGTTGCCGATGCGCAGCGGCCGGGGTTCCTCGGGGACGCCAGCGCCGCATGCCTTGCAGCAGCGCGACTGCCAGAAATCTTTGCGCGCCTCGATGAGCGCTTCGTTCACGTGCTCGAAATTCCCGAGGTACGCCTTGTCGGTCGGCATGCGCCGGCAGCCCAGGGCGTGGATTTCGTGGTCGCCAGCATCGGTGGCGTGATTGTTTATGAAGTAGTGCGACATCGGCCTTATGCCAGTCACCCGGTGGTGGGCGGGTCTCCTTAAGGAGTGTCGCCAAACGCCTGAATGACCCACCTAACAACCCGGAAACGAGACCTGCGTCGCAGCGGCCGCGCGATATGTCAGCCCCTGCTCAAGGTCGCCGCAAGCGGGTCGCGGGAATCGCCTCAGGCGCGAAGCGCACCTCGGCAATGCAGCCCTTGAACCAGTGGATGCGGTTCTGCCGCACCCCCAGCGAAATCCGCCCGGGGACCATGGGCGCGAATGCCACCAGGCCCTCCAACTGCCTGACGCCATCCACGTAGTGGCTCATGGTCTTGCCGTCGTACACCAGCGCCGCCCAGTACCAGCGGTCGGTACGCTGTGACTTCGCGCGGTCGAGCAAGGTGAGCTTGTCCGCGTCGGAGGTGCGCAGGAAAGTATCGAGCGACCAGGTGCCCTCGCCAACGCGCGTCTCCATGAGCACGCGGTGCTCCTCTGGATCCTGAATGTGCAGGAAGCGCTGCTCGGGCGGCCCGTCACCATCGGGTCGAAGCAGGATCTCGATGGTGAAGTTCGTGAGGCCCGCGATCGGGTTCACGGGCAGGAAAACGCCGTCCGCCTTGCCGTCGAAGCACAGCGCCTGGTGACCATCCTTTTTGACCGCCCGTGGTGCACCGAGCACTTCTGGCTGCACGCCGGCGATCGACTCCGTGCGTTCGAGCTTCCAGACGTTCACCGCAGGCGTCGTCGCGCAACCCAGAAGCCCCAGCGATGCGAGACCCAGTGAAATGATTTTTGCCTGCATGGCCCGAGTTTAGGGTCGGGCTGCCGCCAGAGCACGACTTTGCGACTCGCCGCGGGCAAAATGCCGCCCATGTGCTATTCCGCCCAGATCCAGCAGGCCTATCTCGCGTATCTCAAGCGCACCGGCGCCGAGATGGACATCGACCAGTTCCTCGAGATCTTCGGCGCGCGCGCGTCCGATTCGAGCATTCGCATTCCGCGCGCCGTCGAGCGATGGTTCGACTCACCGGGGAACGACCGGGAAGCGCGCATCAAGGCGTTCATCGACCAGTACCGCGGCGCCGAGATCACGAAATTCGAGCGCGAAGTGTTTGCTCAGAAGAAGCGCCTCGCGGATGCGGAACGCGCGCTCGCGTCCAAGCCCACCAAGGCTGCCACCGAGAGCAAGCGCATCGCCGGCAACAAGATCGAGCAGGCGCTCACGCGCCTCGAAAGACTGAACGCCGAGAAGCCGCATCCCGCCGAAGCGCGCATCTTCCCCATGCACTACGCGCCGCTGGTCATGCAGGTGGGCGACCGCAGGCTCGTGCGACTTGCGCGCTATCACTGCCGCAAGGCGGGGGAACTCGAGACCGTCGATCGCAAACTACCCGGGCTCTACAACGCGCGGCGCGACAGTCTGGGCAAGTACTGGAGAGAATTGTTTGGCGCCACGCACGCCGTGATGCTGGTCGAGTCGTTCTTCGAAAACGTGGACCGGGACGGCAAGAACCAGGTGCTTCACTTCGTCCCGCGGCCCGCGGACACGATGCTCGTTGCGTGCCTGGTCTCCGAGTGGCAGAGCCCCAAGGGAGGTTCACCCCTGCTCTCCTTCGCCGCGATCACGGACGACCCGCCGCCGGAAGTCGCCGCGGCAGGACACGACCGGATGATCATCAACCTCAAGCAGCAGAACCTCGACGCTTGGCTCAAGCCGGACGGAAGGTCACTGCAACAGCTGGACGCATTGCTCGCCGATCGCGAGGCGCCTTACTACGAGCACGAAGTGATGGCGGCGTAGACGTGGTGATCACTTCGGCTTGCGGAATTTGAGGACGTAGCGATCCGTCTTGTCGTGCATGCCCTGCTCGAAGACCTTCATCTGGTGGTCGTCCGCGGCGTTAGCGATCACGTCGCTCGAACCCACGAACTCGAAGCCTGACGCCATCACTTCCGTCTTGACCGCCTCGGGGTCGCTTCGATGCAGCGTCGACGTGGCTGCGAAGCCCGTGCCCTTCTCGGCGGCGTGATCGATCACGATGTAGATGCCGCCCGGCTTCAGGCTGTCGAATACCGCTTTGTTGAACCCACCGACGTCGATGTCCTTCACGTTGTGCACGTCGTGATAGTTCTGCGAGGTCCACACCATGTCCAGTTTCTCGGGGAGCTTGAGCTCGGCGACCTTCTCGACGGACACGGTCACGTTCTTGTAGTGCTCATCGGCGGCAATGGCGCGCACGGCGGCGGAGGGTTCCGGCCGGTCTGGCGGCGCATCCGGGCGCTTCGGCGGCGCGACGGCGAACACCTGCCCCTTGGCGCCGACGACGCCGCTGAAGATGCGCGTGAAGTAACCACCGCCGGGAAGCAGGTCGGCGATGCGCTGGCCCGGCTTCAGCCCGGCGAACGCGATGCATTCGGCGGGCTTGCGGTCGGCGTCGCGATCGCGGTCCGCTTGCGGCCGCGCGGTGTCCGCCACGGCGGCGGCGACGGCCTTGGGGATATCGGTGCTCTGGTCGGTACTCTTGGCCGTTACTGTCGCTGCAAACGCTGCGAACACTACGGCTGCCGCGAATATCGCGGTCGATGGAAAGCGAGAGCCGGTGGTCATGGTGATCCTCCCTGCAACTGAAGTTGGTCGGGACGGCGAGATTCGAACTCGCGACCCCTTGCACCCCATGCAAGTGCGCTACCAGGCTGCGCCACGTCCCGTCCGAGAGAATCGAGCGAGACCCTGGGGTCCCGCGGGGGTGCGCATCATACCCAACACCCGCCCGGAAGCCCACATTCAGCTGAACAGCGGCCCTTGCCTGTTCAGCCCCGCCTCGAGGCGAATGAAGGGCTTTTCCGAACCGATGAGCTCGGGCGTGGTTTCCAGCATCCGGCCCCACCGGGCGGCGATGGCGCGCTCCTCGTCGCGGGCGCCATCGTCCAACAGGATGGTGCAATCCGCGCGCAGCTTGTCGAGCATGACGGGCACGAGGCCATAGCGACCACCGCGCGTGCCACCCGGCGGTCCATCGCAGATGACCAGCGAGATCTTGCCGGGTATGGTCTGCAGCGACGTCAGCGAGTACCAGTCGAAATCACCGAAGCTGCGGATCGGCGCCATGCACAGCGTCACCGAATGCATGCGGTACTTGCGCAGGTATCTGTGCACGCGGTCCGCCCATTTCGGCTCGTGCTCGAGTGACCAGACCCGCACCCCGCGAGACTGCGCGACGGCGCCGATGAGCAGCGTACTCAAGCCCGACCCGCACTCGAGGATGGGCCCATCGGTCTCGCGTGTCGCGCGCAGTGAAGCCTCGAGGAACTCGAGCTGCGCGGACCAGCTGTTGCCCCAGCCTCGCACTAGTTCGGCCAGCAATTGTGGATCCGAGGTCTCTTCGCCGTTCTGCACTGCGCGCAGGAATTGACGCATCGCGCGCCAGAACTGGAACTGCTGGTAGGTGCTGCCGATGCGGCGCTCGAGCGCGCGCGCGATGCGGCCCTGGCTGGAATCGTCCTGGGGTTCGGGCATGGGTGGCCTCCTTGCGGTCCGGCCCCCCTTATGAAGATTTGCCGAGACGACTGCTACCCGCCGTACAGGCATCTACGGCCATTGCGGACGCTCATCGCGAGAATGCGCTTACGTCACCAAAAGTAGATGTAGATACCCACGATGATCGAGACGATCACTACGGTGTGGAAGATTTCCCAGAATCCGTAACTCTCGCGATCGACCGCGAGCTGCTGCGAGGAAATCGACTTGTAGGTGAGCCCGGCCAGTTGCTCTCGCGACGCGGGCGGCGTGAACCGGCTGGCGATCAGAATGACGGCGCATGTGAATACGAACAACAGGAAACTGAAGTACAGCCAGTTCATGTCCACGTAGGCCTGGATGAAGCTCGGGAACTGGACGCCCCCCAGCTCATGCGTTGCCTGCAGCCCGAGGCGAAGCATGCCGAATACGAAGCCGGCCACGAGACCCCAGAGGCCGGACTTGGGCGTCACCGAGCGCGAGAAGATGCCCGCCATGAACGCTGCGGCGATCGACGGTGCTAACAATGACTGCACCAGCTGCAGGTACCCATACAGCCCGTATTTGCTGATGCCCTGCAGCAGCGGTATCCACAACATGCCGAGCACGATGATGCCGGCCGTCGCGACGCGGCCGACGTTCACCAGGTGCGGCTCGCTCGACGTGGGGCGCAAGCGTTTGTAGAAATCGACGGTGAACAGCGTGGCGGTCGAGTTGAACAGCGACGCCAACGCGCTCATGAGAGCCGACAACATGCCCGCGAGCACGAGACCGCGCAGTCCCTCCGGCAACATGTTCGCGACCAGTATCGGGAACGCGCCCTGCGGATTGGTGCCGATGCTTTCGAAACCTGGCGTTCCCGCCCTGAACAACGCCACGGCGATCATGCCCGGCAGCAGGAAGATGAATACCGGCGCGAGCTTCAGATAGGCGGCGAAGATGGTGCCGCGACGCGCCTGCTGCAGCCCGCGCGCGGTGAGCACGCGCTGCACGATGTATTGATCCGTACACCAGTACCACAGGCCGATGATGGGCGAGCACAGCAGCACACCGAGCCAGGGCGTGGCGCTGGGGTCGAAGAGGAATCCCGGGAAGCCCTGCGTCTCCGGTGTGGTCGACAGCGGGCGCCACAAGTGGATGCTGTCCGGATTCGCGGCCTTGAGCGCGCTCAGGCCACCGATTTCGTGCAGGCCGACGATGAGCAGCACGGTCGAGCCCGCCAACAGCACCGGAACGTGCATCGCTTCGGTCCACAACACCGAGCGCATGCCACCGAAGATGACGAACACACCGGTGACCACCACCAGCGCCATGGCCGAGAACCAGAAGAAATCCGTCTCACCGAACAACGGCAGGTCGATCGTCTCGAAACCGAGGATGGTCTGGATGGCGAATGCGCCGGCGAAAATCGTCACCGACGCCTTGGTGAGGATGTAGCTCACCAGGAAGATGAAACTCAGGAAGGTGCGCGTCGACGGGTTGTAGCGCCGCTCGAGGAATTCCGGAGTGGTGAACACGTTCGCGCGCAGGTAGAAAGGCGCGAACACCCAGCCCAGCACCAGCACCAGCCACGAGTGCAGCTCCCAGTGCGCGAACGCCATGCCGTCCTGCGCGCCCGAGCCTGCCAGGCCGATGAGGTGCTCCGCGCCGATGTTGGATGCGAAGATGGAAGAACCGATGAGGAACCAGCCGGCGCTGCGGCTCGCGAGGAAATAGTCCTCGGTGTTCTTGCCCTTGGCCATGACGGCCCAGATGCAGATGGCGGTATTCGCGACGAAGTACAGGGCAACGACGCCCCAGTCGAAGGCGGAAAAATTGACGGCCGTGCCGGACATCCCTGCGTCCCTCAAATCTTTGTGGAGTTCACCGGCCCCCACCGGTGACGTAGACAGGCACTGTCCGCCTCAGCGCCGCAGAATCCTCAGCAGCTCCTCGAGCTCCATGCGCATCTGTTTGACGATCTGCTGGCTCTGGCTCACGTCGACGCGCGCCTCTTCTCCGCCCAGCTTGTTGCGGGCGCCACCGATGGTGAAGCCCTGGTCATACAGCAGCGACCGGATCTGGCGGATGATGATGACGTCCTGTCGCTGGTAGTAGCGGCGGTTGCCGCGACGCTTCACGGGCTTCAGCTGCGGGAACTCCTGTTCCCAATAGCGCAGCACGTGCGGCTTCACACCGCAGAGCTCGCTCACCTCGCCGATCGTGAAATAACGTTTGCCGGGGATGGCCGGCAACTCGTCATTGTTCTTTGGTTCCAGCATACGCCTCGACTCGCGCCTTCAGTTTCTGACCTGGACGAAACGTCACAACGCGTCGTGCACTGATGGGTATCTCCTCACCCGTCTTCGGATTTCGCCCCGGCCGCTGATTCTTGTCGCGCAAGTCGAAGTTGCCGAAACCCGAAAGCTTGACCTGTTCACCGTTCGAGAGCGCATGCCGCACTTCTTCGAAGAACAGGTCCACGAGCTCACGAGCTTCGCGCTTGTTCAAACCCAACTGGTTGAACAGCGCCTCAGCCATCTCCGCTTTCGTCAGAGCCATGCTTTTATTCTCGAAATCCTGCGCCCAACGTTGCACTCAGATCGGCACGAATCGCGGCTAACAAACGGTCCGCGTCCTC
>DATLDQ010000146.1:0-10913 GCA_035525785.1 Steroidobacteraceae bacterium
ACCAGCTTGATCAGCCAGTAGCCGATCAGCGCCAGTCCGAAAGAGATCACGGCCCAGGTGCCGTTGTTTCGCCAAGTGAGTCTGGTTGTCATGTCCGAATCTGCCTTTTCAGCTCTTCAGGGAAAGGTCGCCCTTCACCGCGGACCGGAAGATGCGCGCGAGCGTGGCGGCATCCACCGGGACGGGGTTGCCGCCGGCCGACGGATCGATCGACGCCTCGTGCCCGATCTGCTCGGGGTTCTCGAGCGTCACGTTGATGTCGGCCAGCGTATGCGGGATGTTGAGCTCCTTGCGGAAGGCCAGCACCCAGTCGAGCACGCCATCGACACCCGCCTTCGGCAGGTCGAGCACGCGCGCCACCACCTTCATGCGCTCGGCGATCGCGTCGCGGTTATGCACGATCACGTAGGGCGTTATCACCGCGTTGGTGAGCCCGTGATGCGTGTTGAAGAACGAGCCGACGGGATGCGCGATCGCGTGCACGGCGCCGAGCCCTTTCTGGAACGCGGTGGCGCCCATGCTGGCGGCGGCCAGCATGCGCGAGCGCGCTTCCATGTCGCCGCCGTTCTTGCAGGCGCGCGGCAGATAGGTCTTGATGAGCCGCATGCCTTCGAGAGCCACGCCATCCGCGAGCGGATGAAAGCCCGGCGCGCAAAAGGCCTCGAAGCAATGCACCCACGCATCGAAACCGGTGGCGGCGGTGATGTGCGCCGGCAAGCCCACGGTGAGCTCGGGGTCGGAGATCACGATGCCCGGCATCATCTTCGGGTGGAAGATGATCTTCTTCTGGTGCGTCTCCTCGTTGAGGATGACGCCGGCGCGCCCGACCTCGCTACCGGTGCCCGCGGTCGTGGGCACGGCAACCACGGGGGCGATGCCTTTCGGATCCGCGCGCGTGTACCAGTCGCCGATGTCCTCGAAATCCCAGAGTGGACGGGTCTGTCCGCTCATGAACGCGATGACCTTGCCAGCGTCCAGCGCCGAGCCACCGCCGAAGGCGACGACACCGTCGTGCGCGCCCGCGCGGTATGCCTCGAGCCCCGCTTCGACGTTCGCGGCCACGGGGTTGCCGCGCACGTCGGCGAACAGCTTCGCGCCGCGCACCAGGTGCAGCGCGTTGCGGATCATGGGAGCGTCCTTGAGCCCCGAGTCCGTGACGATCAGCGGCCGCACGATGCCCAGCTCCTCGCAGGCCTTGGGTAGTTCGGCGATGCGCCCGGGCCCGGCCCAGACGCGCGTCGGGTAATTCCAGTTGCCCTTCATCGGAATGCTCATGTCTTCACCCGCATGTGGAATGACTTTGGCCGCGTCAGGTGTTCGTACCCGACCACCGACAACGTGCAGCCTCGCCCCGAATCCTTGACGCCCACCCACGCGAGCGCGGGGTCGAGATAGTCGCAGCGGTTCTGGAACCATGTACCCGTGTTCACGCGTTGGCCGAGCGCAAGGGCCGCATCGCTGTCTTCGGTCCAGATGGCGGCGGTGAGTCCGAAATCGCTGTCGTTCATGAGATCCACGGCTTCATCATCCGAGCTCACTTTCATGATGCCGGCCACGGGGCCGAAGATCTCCTCGCGCATCACCGGCATGCGGTGGTCCACGTCCAGCAACACCTGGGGCGCGAGGTACGGCGTGCCTGCGACGCTCTCGACGAACGATTGTTCGGCGATCGCTCCCGTGGCGCCGGCGGCGATCGACGCGTTGATCTGCCCCCGCACCGCATCCGCGGCCGCGACGCGCACCAGCGGACCGAGCGTGGTGCCGGCGTCGGTGGGATCGCCCAGCGAGTACCGACGCGTGAGCTCGATGAACCCGTCGGTGAAGCGCCTGTACACGCCGTGATGCACGTAGATGCGCTGCAGGCCACAGCAGCTCTGCCCTGAATTGAAATACGCGCCGTCGACGATGTTCTCGATGGCGTGCTCGAGATTGGCATCGTGCCGCACGTACGCGGGGTCGCAGCCACCGAGCTCGAGCCCCATGCCGATGAATCGCGTGGCAGCCGCGCGCTGCACGGCGTGGCCACCCGCCACCGAACCGGTGAACGCGACGAAATCCACGCGCGGGTCGCGGATGATCCTGTCGGTGTCTTCATGCGAAGCATGCACGATCTGGAACACGCCCCGGGGCAATCCGGCCGCATCCAGCGCCTCGGCGAAACGTTCGGCGGCGAGCGGCGTCTGCGCGGAATGCTTGAGCAGCACCACGTTGCCGGCCAGCAGAGCGGGCACGACGCTGTTCACGGCGATGAGATAAGGGTAGTTCCACGCCGCCACGGTGAACACGAGGCCCAGCGGCTCGCGGCGCACGAAACGTCGGAGATTTTCCTTCGGCCCCGCGTCGAGGTCGGCCAGGGCCTCTGGCGCGATCGCGATCATGTGGCGTGCGCGCTCGAGCGTGCCGCGCACTTCGTTGGGCGCATATCGCGCCGGACGCCCCATCTGCCAGGTGATCTCGGCGGCAATCGCCGGGCCGCGCTCCTCGAACTCCTCGCAGAAGCGCGTGAGCACCGCGACGCGCTCGGCGAGTGAGGTAGTGCGCCAGGCGATGAAGGCGTGGCGCGCGGTACGCAGCTTCTCGTTGATCTCTTCGCAGGTCGCGAGCGGCCGCTCGACGTACACGCTGCCGTCGACGGGACTCACGGTCTTTTGCACTGAAGTCTTTTGTGTGCCGGGGTTGTTCATCAGATGATTTCGAAGTAACGCGCCAGTTCCCAATCGGTGATCGCGCGGCGGAACTCGCGGTCCTCCCACTCGCGGCTCGCCGCGTAGTGCTCGACGAACTCGTCGCCGAAAAGCTCGCGCGCGGCCTGTGACTTAGCGAGCCATTCGGACGCCTCGGTCAACGTGCGGGGCAGCGAGCGCTCCTTCGCGAACGTCTTGTCATAGGCATTGCCTTCGACCAACGGGTCGGGCTCGATCTTGTGCTCGATGCCATAGAGCCCCGAGCCCAGCGCGACGGCAATGCCGAGATACGGGTTGATGTCCGCGGCCGCGATGCGGTACTCGACGCGCTGGCTGTACGCCCCACCCTGTATCACGCGCAGCGCGCACGTGCGGTTCTCCACGCCCCAGGTCGCGTGGGTCGGAGCCCAGTAACCGGGGATCAGCCGCGAATAGCTGTTCACCGTGCTGGCCACCATGGCCAGCAACTCGGGCATGAGTCGCTGCTGTCCGCCCACGAACCAGCGCATCTCGTCGGACATGCCATGCGGTTTCGACGCATCGTGGAACACAGGCTTGCCGTCGCCCTTCTTCTGCAATGACGTGTGGATGTGGCCGCTCTGCCCGGGCCAGTCCTTCGACCACTTCGCCATGAACGTCGCCATCATGCCGTTGCGCTGCGCGAGGATCTTGGTGAAGGTCTTGAACAGCGCGCCGCGATCGGCGGCCTCGAGCGCTTCGCAATACTGGATGGCGGCCTCGAGCACGCCCGGCCCCGTTTCCGTGTGCAACCCTTCGATGGGGATGCGCATGTCGGCGCAGAGTTTCAGCAGCTGGTGGTAGAACTCGGAGTGCACGCTCGAGCGCAGCACCGAGTAGCCGAAGAAGCCCGGCGTCATCGTCTGGAGATTGCGGAAACCCTTCTCGCGCACCGACTCCGGCGTTTCCTTGAACATGAAGAACTCGAACTCGGTAGCCGCGATGGCTTTGTACCCGAGGTCGTCGGCCTTTTTCACCACGCGCCGAAGAGTCGCGCGCGGGCACACTGCCTCAGCCTTGTCGGAGAATTCACCGAGGAACATGACCATGTCGCCTTCGAAAGGCACGCTGCGGCAGGTCTCGGGCAGCACGCGCACCGGCGCATCCGGGTAGGCGGTGTGCCAGCCCGTGTACTTGACGTTGTCATAGAGCTGGTCATTGGAGTCCCAGCCCAGCACCACATCGCAGAAGCCGAATCCCTTGTCGAGCGCTGCGAAAAACTTGTCGCGGCCCATGTACTTGCCGCGCATTATTCCGTCGTTGTCGAAGACGCCAACCTTGATGTGGTCGAGCTTGCGTTCCTCGACGATGCGGCGGGCGTCGGCGGCGGTGCGCACGTTCTCGGGCTGCATGGGGGGCCTATATATAAGAGTGGCCAGCGCAGTATGTCGTGCCACCGGGGGCGGTCGCCAGCCCCGCTGGTTGTCAGGGGCGCCCCGTGTACCTGAATGGTCAGGCCGACAAGCGGCGCGAGCCGCGCGACACCCGCGGTAATTCCACCCAGAAGGTGGTCCCCACCCCCACCTGGGTGACGAAGCCAATGGTCCCGCGCATCTGCTCGACCATCTGCCGCGTGAGAAAGAGGCCGAGGCCGGCACCGCCCTTGTGCCGACCGGTCGTGGAATCCGCGTGCGAGAACTTGCCGAAGATGCGCGCGCGGAACTCCTCGGGTATGCCCTCGCCCTCGTCGCGGACGTACACCCGGACCCATTCGCCGCGCAGCTCGGCGCCGACTTCGATGCCGCTGTCGGCCGGCGAGAAACGCGCTGCGTTCGACAGCAGGTTCGACAACACACGCCCGAACCGCGCGGTGTCCACGTACACCATGAGCTCGGGATCGATGGGCCGCAACGTGATGCGCGCGAAGGCCTCGTTCACCGACACGGCATGGCGCGTGATGTCGGCGATGGGCTCGTCCTTGAAATCGAAACGCATCTGTCCGGCCGCGAGCCTCTCGAGCTCGACGATTTCCTCGACCAGCGACCCCACGCGCTCGCAGTTGGCGCGGCAGGCATCGAAGATGCGTTGCACGGAATCTGGCAGCGCCAGGTTGCGGGCCGCGGCGATGTCGCCCAGCGCATCGCGGATGGCCGCGAGCGGCGCGCGCAGCTCGTTGCTGACCACGGCGACGAACTCGTCCTTGATGAGGTCGATGTTCTTGCGCTCCGTGATGTCCTGGAACTGCGCCACCAGGTACTCCACGCTGCCGTCGACACGCCTGACCACGGACACGCTGAGCTGCACCCAGATCACACGGCCATCGCGATGCAGATAGCGCTTGTCCATCTGATAGCTGATGGCGCGGCCCTCGAGCAGCGAGCGCAGGTGCGCGAGATCGTCGGCGCGATCGGCCGGGTGCGTGATCGACTGGAAGTCACGCGCGAGCAATTCGTCCTCGGTGTAGCCCAGCAACTGGCACAGCGCCGCGTTCACCTTCGCGAAACGGCCATCCACGTGCACCAGCGCCTTGCCGATGGGCGCCTTGTCCATCGCGGCGCGGTTCATGGCCTCGGTGGTGCGCAGCGCCTCCTCGGACTGCTTGCGCGCGGTGATGTCTTCGGTAAAGAGGACGATGCCGCCCACCTCGCCATCGACGTCCCTCCACGGGTGGATGGCCCAGTGGCTCCAGATCTTCTGGCCGTCGGCGCGGCTCCAGCTGTCCTCGCGGTGATCGAAGCGTTCGCCGCGCAAAGCGCGTTGGTGGATGTCGATGAACTGCGGCTGCTGGCGCAGTTCCGGAAAGACTTCGTAGTGACTCGCGCCGACGATCTCGCGGCCTTCGAGACCATAGTCCTGCATCCACCGGCGGCTGGTCATGAGATAGCGCATCTGCCGGTCGAACATGGCCACGGCCACCGGCGCGCTCTCGATGAGCAGGCGCAGCTGCTTCTCCGAGCGCTCGAGCTCCTGCGCCTGGCGCTTCTGCACAGTGATGTCCTGCATCGAGCCGGCCATGCGGTTGGCGAAGCCGCTGTCGTCGAACTGCGCCTGGCCGTACAGATGCACCCAGAGGAATTCGCCATTGTCGCGCAGTACGCGCAACTCGAGGTCGAAGGCGTTCTGGCGCTTGAGGTGACCCTGCAACGCCCTTTCGAACTGCGAACGGTCGTCCGCGTGCAGCCGCCCCAGGAATCCGGTGAAGCTCGGCGCGAATTCGCTCGCCGTGATGCCGAGCAGATCGCGGCAACGCTGCGAGAGGAAAACGGCGTTGGTGCAGATGTTCCAGTCCCAGACGCCAACGCTCATGCCACGCATCGCGAGTTCGTAGCGCTCTTCGCTGGCCGCGAGCGCCCGCGCCGATGCCTGGAGCCGCGCGGCCTCGAGGCGCGACGCGAGCACATAGCGCACGAGGAATGCGGAAAGGAACGCGATCAACACGCCGGCGATCAGCACGATCACCGGCAACAGCGTCTGCTGTTCCGCGACGAAGGCGCGCGTCGGCCGAACGGTGAACGTCCAGCGGCGGTCGTTCACCTTGAAGGTGCCGTCGCGTTTCCACGCGGCGTTTTCCGCCGGCGTCTCGCCGTCGTCGTAAACGGTCTTGCCGGCATACTGCACCGAGAACGAGAACGCCTTGCCGCCCGAAGCCTCGATCACCCGTCCGAAAAACTCGCGGCCGTTGAACGTGGCGGCGATGAAGCCGTCGAAACGTCCCTCGCGCGACACTGGCGCGAACACCTGGAACGCCCACTCGCCAGGCGCGACCTCGCGCGGCTCGGTGACGTAGGTGAGTCCACGGTCGGCGCTCTCCTCCAGCCGCCCGGTGTGGCCGGCGCCGGTGCGCACGTCGCTGCTCTCGACCCAGCCACGGCGGCGCGTCCCTTCCGACCAGTGCAGGTAGAAGTCGGAGCCTATCCACTGCAGCTGTTCGAGCCCGTCGATCTGCCGGGCCAGGTCGCGCGCGTCGTTCCGCCAAACCACGTAGGGCGTGCCGCCGCCCGCGGACCACCGATGCGCCATGCGGCGCACCACCTGCAGGCGATCACGCGCGGCGCGGTCCAGATCGGCTTCGAGCCTCCGGGTCTCGTTCTCCACCTGCGTGCTCACGTGCGAGTCCTCCGCAGACGCGAGCAATGCATAGGCGGCAAAGCTGCTGCCCGCGACCAGCGCGAACGTCGTGAGCGGCAATATCCACGGTTGTTCCAGCGGGCCGCTCGCCGCCACCGCCGGCTTGCGCGCGCCGAACACCACCAGCACCACGGCGAACAGCCCCGTGAACAACAGGCCGCCGAACAGCACGAAGTGCGCGCCGCCCACGCTTTCGGCGCGTTCGTAATCCCCGGTGCTCTGCCACTCCACCGCCCATTGCGTACCGAAGGCGCGGATCTCCCGCCGCAGGCTGAACCGCGGACTCGAGCTGCCCACGCGTGTGCTGAACACCGGGACGCCGCCGTCGACCGTGCCTTGATACAGGGTAACGTCGACTCGACGTCCCTGGCTGGGTGTGAGATCCACGAAGAAGCCACGTGCCTGGAATGCCGTGAACACGAAGCCGCGCAGGGCCGCGCGCCGCTGCGGGGCCGCATCGAGCGGCGCACCGGCGCGATACACCGGCTGCAGGAGAAGAAAGCCCGGCGAGATATCGTCCGCCGGGCCCAGCATCACCGGCTGTGTCAGTGCCGGGAGTCCGCTGGCCGCGGCGCGGTTCGCGGCATCGCTCATGGCGGGCTCTCGCGAGAGATCCAGGCCCACCGCGGCGCCGGTCACGGGGTCGGGTTCCAGGTAGTTGATGAGGTCGTGCGCGCCGCCCGCCGCGCCGCCTGGTGCGACGTGCTCTATCCACCCGAGACCCAGCATGCCCGGGTAGTCTTCGCGCAGCCGCAATGCGCCGATGAAGGTCTGCCACTCGTCGCGCGACACGTACACCGAGCCCTGGAAGATGCCGGCGCCGCTGCGCGTGGCGCTGGCATAGGCCGCGAGTCGCGTGTTGATCGCCTGCTCGCTCTCGCGGGCCAGCGACTCGAAATGCGCCTGGCTCTGCCGCCACGTGGTCTCGGCCAGCGACTTCCACGCGATGAACGTGAGGCCGAGCGGCAGCACGAGCAGCGCGAGACTCAGCGCATGCAGTCCGCGCACCGGCCGTTCGCGCCAGATCATCGCGGTGCGTCCGCTCAACACCATCGTGAGCGGCAGGAACACGAGCACGCCGAACATGTCGCCCGACCACCAGGTGAGCCAGTTGTCGGCGAGCTCCGCCGCGGGTAGCTCGGCCAGCAGGTGCAGCGACAGCACTCCGGCCGTCGGCGACACCACGCAGGCCAGCGGCATCGCCACGGCCAGCAGCCGCAGGATGTCGGTGACGTTGCGCAGGCGCACGGGCTGGCCGAACCAGCGAGCGATGAGCTCGCGCCCCAACAGCGCCTGCATCGTGGAGCCGGTGGCGATGCACGCGGCGAGGGTGAGCTCGGTCGGCGTCGGCAGCACCTGGGGCGCGTGCCCGACCATGGCATTGAGCAGGAACGAGCCGAGGAACACGCCCGGCGCAATCGCGCGACCGTGCAACAGCAGCATGCCGAGCACGATGCCGGACGGCGGCCAGATCACCGTGGCGTAGCCCGGCGGCACCGCCAGTGTCAGACCGAGCTTGCCGGCGAGGAAATAAAGTGCCGCGAGCAGTGCTGTCTTGGCGAGGTAGGCCGGCACGGAAAGGAACGGCCCGAACGACTAGCGCAAGGCCAGTCGCAGGTCTTCGATTTCCTCGCGAGACTGCTCCAGTGTCTCTTCCACCGCCATGATGTCCAACCGCAGGCGGGAAAACGCGGCTATCTTCTCGACCGTCATCGACAGGTCCTGCATGCGGCCGGTATGGCCCACGACGAGATAACTGGTCGCCAGGATGTCGGTGAGGTCCGGCTCGTCGCCGACCACTTCACGGTTGAGGTTCTCGTACTGCACGACGGCTTCGATGACCTCGGCGTTGATGCGCCAGCCACTGAGGATCGCCCTCGCGAACTGCGCATGCCACTTGCGCAGGATGCCCGCGTACTTGGATCGGTCGCGCAGCACGAACGGGAAATGCGCGGCCCGGGTCAGAATGAACAGTTTGCCGATACCGTGCATGAGACCGCCCAGGAACGCCACGTCGCGATTGACGCGCGTGAACTTGCGGGCGATCACGTACGAGACGGCGGCGGTCCAGGCGCTGCGTTCCCAGAGCGCTTCGAGGTGCGGACGGATGTCCTTGACCGAATGGGCCTGCGACAGCTGCCGCAGGGCATAGGCCAGCGTGGCCGAGCGCAGGAGATCGAAGCCCACCCGCGTGATGCCGGTGCGAACGTCCGTCACCTGCTTGCGGGTCGGGTTGAGCGCCGCGGAATTGGCCATCTGCAGCACGCGGCCCACCAGGATGGGCTCATAGTTGATCACTGGAATGAGCTGCGGAATGCCCACGTCCGGGTCACTCAGCATCTGCTGGATCCGCGTGACGATCTGCGACACGCCGGGGAGCGTGACCTCCGCGCTTAAGCGAATCGACGCGAGGTCCTTGTCCAGCGCCGCTGCGTCGTGCGCGACGATATTCTCGATCGTGGTCGTCCCTAACGCCATGCCAGGCATCCGCTTCTCCTATCCGCCAAGCGCAGTCTTGAGAGCGGCGATGTCCTCCGCCGACTCCTCGAGCACGCTGTTGCAATCGCCTGGCTGCAACTGCAGGCGTTTCAGTCCTTTCAGAAATCTGTCGTCGGGCTCCGGTGACAGCTGCTGGCTCTTCTCGTCGAGCAGCACCGCGAGCGAGAGGACGTCGGTGAGCGTTACCGGTCCGCGCGCCTCGCGATCGAGATCCTCGTAGCCGGTCACGGCCTCGACGATTTCTTCGGCGACGCGCCAGTTCTCGAGCACGGCCTTGCTGACGTTGGCATGCCAGTCACGGACCATCGAGTTGTAGGTCAGCCGGTCGGCGATCAGCGCGGTGTTCTTGCTGGCGCGCGTGAGGATGTAGATGCGACCCACGTTGTGCATGAGGCCGGCCAGCAGTGCGGCGTCACCGTTGAGTGAAGTGAAGCGTCGCGCCAGCACATGGCACAGTGCGGCCACCTGCACGCTGTTCTTCCACAGGGCGTCCAGCGGCAGCCGCAGGTGCTCGTATTCCTCGACCTTGCGCAGCTGCTCGACCGCGAACGTGAGCGCCGCGGAACGCACGATGTTGAAGCCCACGCGCGCGACCGCGGTGCGCAGGTCGGCGATGCGGCGGCCCGAGGTATTCAACGCCGCGGAGTTGGCCATGTTCATGAGCTTGCCGGCCAGCATGGGCTCGGCGCCGACCACCAGCACCACGGTGTCGTTGCTGATGTTCTCGTCGGCGAGGGTGCGCTGCAGCTTGATGACCACCTCGGGGACGGACGGCAGCTCCACCGCGCCCTTCGAGAGCTCGGTGGCCAGCGACTTCACGAAGCCGAACACCACGGTGTTCGGCAACGCGCGCATCTCGACCGTGGACGTCGCGCTGGTTTCGTTCATCCGGCCCTCGTTTTCATGAACCCAGGGCCTGTCGCAGGGAGACGATCTCGTCGTGGGATTCCTTGAGAGCGAGCACGCACGCCGCCGCATCGAGCTTCATGCGGCGCGCCGCCGGTATTCCAAGAAACAGCATCTGTTCGGCCACCGGGCTGGGGCCGAGCGCCGCGAGCGCGCCCCCCACGGCCAGCACGTCGGTAAGGTCGGTGGCGCCCGCATGGTCGCGATCATGGTTTTCGGAGGCCAGCACCGCCTCGACCACCTCTTCGGCGATCTCCCAGTTGCGCAGGATGGCCTGCGCCACGCGGCCGTGCAGCTGGGCGACGATGCGCTGATAGGTGGCCGCATCCGAGAGCACGGTCGGGAAACGCGCGGCGCGCGTCAGTAGATAGAGTTTGCCGATGCCGCCCAGCAGGCCGGCCAGCAGCGCGGTGTCTGCGTTCACGCGCGAGAAGCGCTTGGCGATCACGTGGCTGATGGCCGCGATGTGCGCCGAGCTCTGCCACAGGTCGTCGAGCGGCTGCTCGAGGCCGCGATACGCTTCGGCGCGACGCAGTTGCGACATGGCGAAGGCGATGGTGGCGCTGCGCGCCATGTTGAAGCCGATGCGCGACAGCGCCTGGCGCAGGTCGGCGATGCGCCGGCCGCTGGAGTTGAGCGCGGCGCTGTTGGCCAGCTGGAGCAGGCGCGCGGCCAGCGCCGGTTCGGCGCTGATGATCCGCACCACGTCTTCGATCTCGACGAATTCATTGGCCAGCG
>DATLDQ010000149.1:0-98617 GCA_035525785.1 Steroidobacteraceae bacterium
GTGAACGCGACGATCGACGGCGTGGTGCGATCACCTTCGCTGTTCTCGATGACGCGCGGCTTGCCGCTGTCCATGATGGCGACGCAGGAATTGGTGGTTCCCAGATCGATGCCGATTACCTTGCCCATACGAAATCTCCACTCACTCTTTTTGGGTATTGACCCACTGGCCCTGTTTGTGGAGCCCGGGTCGTTTGTTTCAAGCGGGAAAAATTCCCGAGCGTTCTAGTTCTTGGCGGCCGACACGACCACGCGCGCCGGGCGAAGCAGTCTCCCGTTCAGCTGGTATCCCCGCTGGATGACGGCCAGCACGGTGTTCGGCGGCGCGTCGCTGGGCTGCGCCATCATGGCTTCGTGCTGTTCGGGGTTGAAGGCCTGGCCTTCCGGATTGATCTCTTCGATCTGTGCCTTTTCGAAGGCCTTCGCGAGCAGCCGCAGCGTGGCGGTCTGCCCTTCGATGAGGCTGTTGAGGTCGGCCTTTGCACCGCCCTCTTTCGATGAATTCTGGATGCCGAGCTCCAGGGAGTCCTTCACCCCGATCAGCTCCTGGGCGAATTTCTCGACCGCGTACTGGCGGGCCGTCTCGAGATCTTTGGCGGCGCGCTTGCGGACATTGTCCACGTCGGCGAGCGCACGCAGGTACTGATCCCAATGATTCTTCGCGCGCTCTTCGGCGCCAGCGAGCTCGGTCTTCAACCGCTCCATCTCGACCAGCTGCACCGCGGTTTCCGGCAGCACTTCGGTTTTTTCATCCTGCGACGGGGGCGCGGACGAATTGGACGGGTCACGCATCAAAAGACCTCAGGCAAATCAGCTAGTTGGAATCTGGGATACAAGTCGGTGCCCGCATTGTGGGGACCGAGCGGAAGGAATCAAGTGGAAACGCACACAGGCGTCATTCCGGCTAGCGCCTCGCGAGTGCGGCGCCGAGGAGCTTTGCGGTGATGTCCACGATGGGGATCACGCGCTCATAGGCCATACGTGTCGGCCCGATGACGCCGATCACGCCCACCACCTCGTTGTCGGCGCTGTAGGGCGCGGTGACCATGCTCACGTCGTCGAGGATGCGATACCCCGACTCCTGGCCGATGAAGATCTGGACGCCTTCGGCGCGCAGCGAATGATCGAGCAGGTTGAGGATGTCGCGCTTCTCGTTGAAGGCCTCGAACAGCCGACGCAGTTTGTCCACCGACGACAGTTCGCCCGCGCCCATGAGGTTGGTCTCACCGGCGATCACATATTCCATGCGACTCGAGTCATCGGTCTTGAACACGCGTTCGGCCACATTGATCGCGTCCTTCATCATCGTGTTCATGTGTTCGCGCGCTTCCTGCATCTCTCGCAGGATGTCGGCACGAACCTGCCCCAGCGTCTTGCCGCGGCAGCGTTCGGTGAGGAAATTCGCGGCGCGCCGCAGCTCGTCCGGCGAGTGGTAGCGCTCGAGCTGGATGATGCGGTTCTGCACTTCGCGATCGTTGAAAACGAGGATCACCAACGCGCGGTTATCCGAAAGCCCCACGAACTCCACCTGGGTGATCGACGCCATCTGCGGCCGGGGCAGCGTGACGACGCCGGCGAGACGGGTGACGTTCGAGAGCAGCTGCGAAGCCGCAGCGACCAGCGCCTTGGAGTCATCGCGCGCGGCCTCCAGCTGGCGGCGCAGTTCAGACACCGCCGGGTCCTCGTCGCTGGGCGTACGCGACTTGAGCAGCGAGTCGACAAAGAACCGGTAGCCCTTGTCGGTGGGGATGCGCCCGGCCGACGTATGCGGCGAACTCACGAACCCCAGGGATTCCAGGTCCGAGACGATATTTCGGATGGTCGCCGAGGACAGCGCCAGGCCGGACTCGCGCGACAGCGACCGGGAGCCAACCGGCTGCCCATCGCGGATATAGCTGCCCACCAGGACCCTGAGCAGCAGTTGTTCGCGCTCGGACAGTGAGTCGTCGGATGGATCGTTCGCCACGTTGAAAACGTACCTAAGCCGTAATCCGGCCGTCAAGAAAGCCAACGGGCCGCCAATGGGCGGTTTTCGATGTGATTCAGTGCATTGGCCGCCTGCAGGCCATCTGTTACAAAGCAGCATGGCACTACCGGCGCAAGCTTGCGCGCTAATAGGCCGATTCAGCGATGCGCGCGTCGCGGAATCCGCGTTGATACTGCTGCCCCACCTCAAGAAGCGCGGGGTTCGCGCGCTATTGCCCGCGGATGACCCCCTCGATGTGTCGCCCGACCTGGTCACACGTGTTCCGGAAGACCAGATCGCCGACCAGGCGGACCTGGTCATTGCCATCGGCGGCGACGGCACACTTCTATATGCAGCCCGGCTGGTGGCGCACAAGGGTGTACCGCTCATCGGCATCAATCGCGGCCGACTCGGTTTTCTCACCGACGTGTTGCCCCAGGACATGTTGACGTCGGTCGACGCCGCGCTCGAAGGGCGCTGCGAACGCGACGACCGCTCGCTGCTCGAAGCGCGCATCGTCAACGCCACGGGCGTGGTCGCGCGCTCGCTCGCGCTCAACGACGTGGTGTTGCAGAAGTGGCAGACGGGCCGGATGCTCGATTTCGAAACTCGCATCGATGGCATGTACGTCAATCTGCACGGCGGCGACGGCCTCGTTATCGCGAGCTCTACCGGCTCCACTGCCTATGCGCTGTCCTGCGGCGGCCCCATCGTCGCGCCGCATCTCGACGTGCTCGTGCTGGCGCCCATCTGCCCGCACACTCTTTCGGACCGACCCATCATAGTGTCCGGCCGTTCGGTGATATCGGTGAACCTCATCGACCGGCCCGATACGCAGGCGCAAGTCACCTGCGATGGCGTGTCGCTAGGTGAGCTGATGCCGGGTGCCACGCTCGAGATCCATCCCACGACCGAGAAGATCACGCTGCTCCATCCGAGCAAGTTCGAGTACTACCGCCTGCTGCGTTCCAAACTCCATTGGGGGCGCGGCGGTTTCAACCAATCCGAGTGAGCCTGAGCCAATGCTGACCCACCTGCAGATTCGCGACCTGGCCATCATCGACCTCGTCGAACTCGAAGTCCGCGCCGGCCTCACGGTGCTCACGGGCGAAACCGGCGCGGGCAAGTCCATCGTGGTCGATGCGCTGGCGCTGCTCGCCGGCGGCAAGGGCGGCGCGGAGGTCGTGCGCGCCGGCACTGAGCGCGCCGAGCTCTCCGCCACGTTCGACATCCGCAAGAGCCCGGCGGCGCTGCGCGACCTGCTCAAGGAACAGTCGGTGGACGCGGATGACGAGCTTACCGTGCGCCGGATCATCGCCGCGGATGGCCGCTCGCGCGGCTACCTCAACGGCGTGTCGGTGCCGCTGCAATTGTTGCGTGAAGTGGGCGCGCTGGTCGTCGACATCCACGGACAACACGAATTCCAGTCGCTCACCCGCCCCATCGCGCAGCGTGAGCTGCTCGACGAGTTCGGCAAGAATGTCGAGCTCGCCGAGAGGGTCCGCGAAGCTCACAAGGCATGGGTCGGTCTCGTCAACCGGACTGCCGAGCTCGAAGGCAAGGCGCGCGACCGCGATTCACGCATCGAAATGCTGCGCCACCAGGTGGGTGAACTGAAGGCGCTCGACCTCAAGGATGGCGAAGTCGCGCAGCTCGCCGAAGAACGCACGCGTCATTCGAATCGGGGCCGACTGGCCGAGGCCGCACAGGCCGCGGTGGGCTTGCTCTACGATTCCGACGAAGGCAACGCGCACGCCACCGCCTCACGCGCGCTGGCGGGCATCAAGACGCTTTCGAGCGTGGATCCGCGGCTGGCCAAGGTCATCCCGATGGTGGACGAAGCAACCATCCAGATCCGCGAAGCGGCGCGTGAGCTGTCGCGCTATCTCGAGTCACTGGACATCGACCCGGCGCGGCAGGAAGAAGTGGAGCGGCGGCTCGCGGCGATCGAAGAACTCAGCCGCAAGCATCGCGTCCAGACCACCGAGCTCGCCGGGCGCGGTACGGTGCTCGAGAAGGAACTCGCGGAGCTCGAGAGCGCGGACAACAACCTCAACGCGCTCCGCAAGCAGCAGGTCGAGGCGCTCGATGCCTATCGCAAGCTCGCGACGCAACTGTCGCTGGCACGCCAATCGGCAGCCAAGACGCTGTCGAAAGACATCAGCACGCGCATGCAGATCCTGGGCATGGCGGGCGGACGATTCCTCATCGATGTCAGCCCGTCGAATGGCGAACCGTCGGCCTCGGGGCTCGACACGGTCGAATTCCGCGTGACTGCGAATCAGGGACAGCCGCTGCGGCCCCTCGCCAAGGTGGCATCGGGCGGCGAGCTCTCACGACTGTCACTGGCGGTGCAGGTGGCCTGCTCTAGCAAGGATGCGCGCTGCATGGTGTTCGACGAAGTCGATTCGGGAGTCGGCGGCGCCGTGGCCGAGATCGTCGGCCGCGAGTTGAAGGCGCTGGGTTTCTCGGGCCAGGTGCTGTGTGTGACTCATCTGCCGCAGGTGGCGAGCCAGGGGCATCACCATCTTCGCGTGGCCAAGCTCACGGATGGCAAGACGACGCGCACCACCATCGCCGAGCTCACCATGGACGAACGGGCCGAGGAGCTGGCGCGCATGCTGGGTGGCATGGAAGTCACGGGCAAGGCACGCGAGCACGCGCGCGAGATGTTGCAGATGGCGGGCACCCCCGATCAGAAGGCGCGCAGTTCCGGCGCCAAGCGCAAGGCCTGAGTCGCGGGCCGGCCGCGACCACGCTCAGCTGTTCTGGGTCGGGCCCTTGTAAGAGGGACAGCCCGGCTTCTTGCAGTGGCCGTAGAGCGTCATCGCGTGGTCGCGAAGCTCATAACCCAGGCGCTTGGCGATTTCTTCCTGGCGTTCCTCGATCGACTCGTCGATGAACTCTTCGACCCGGCCGCAGTCCAGACACACGATATGGTCATGGTGCACACCCTGGTTCAGCTCGAAAACCGCCATGCCATCTTCGAAATGATGCCGCGAAACCAGGCCAGCGGCCTGGAACTGCGTGAGGACGCGATACACGGTGGCCAGACCGATATCTTCGTTCGACTCGATGAGCCTCTTGTAGATGCCCTCGGCCGACATATGGCGAGTCGGGCTGCCCTCGAGGATCTCGAGGATCTTCAGCCGCGGACCCGTCACCTTGAGGCCAGCCTTGCGCAGGTCTTTGCTTTCCAAGCCAACAGTCTCCTGAAATCGTTCGGGTATGATGCGCCACCATGAAACGCCTTGCACTATCAACGCTCCTGCTCGCCGCCGTGTTCCTCGCGTCCGGCTGCGTTTACAAGATGAACATCCAGCAGGGCAACTACCTCGTCGCCGACTCGGTCAACCAGCTCAAGGAAGGGATGACGCGCAGCCAGGTGCGCTTCCTTCTCGGTACGCCGATGGTTCCGGACGCTTTCGATGAAAGCCGCTGGGATTACTACTATTTTTTCAGCTCGCGCAAATTCAAGCATCCGCTCAAGCGCCGCCTGACCGTCTACTTCGCGGACGAAAAGGTGCAACGCATCGAGAATCTCGGCGTGCCCACGCAGGCGGACCTGGCGCAGGTCGAGGCTGACCTCAAGAAGGCCATCGCCGAGACGAAAAAGAATCGTCGCAAGCAAAGCCTGTGGCAGCGCATGACCGGCCGGGGCAAGGACACGTCCGACTCTAACGAGACTTCTTCGGAAGCGAAGTCCGAGGCGGAGAAGAAGCCCGATCCGTTGCCGCCCGCCCAGCCGCTGCCCGAACCCGCCGGGACTCCTTCGGGTCCGACCTGAGCGGTCGATAGAGCTCGATGCGATCCCCGTCGCGCGCCAGCGCGGCGCGATCGCACAATTCGCCGAAGATCCCCGTCTCCGCCGAATCCCAGGGTACTTCGAGGTTGAGCGCCTGCGCGCGCGCCAGGTCCACGGCATCGCCCACCGTCCCGTGCTCCGGCAGATCCACGCGCCACTGCCACTGACGATCAGGCAGGGCGTATACGACCAGGCATCGCTTCATCGGCGGCGTCCGCTAGTTAGGCTTGGTTTCGCGGGCGCGTTTGACGAAGGCGTCCACGAGCGAAGCCGCGGTGCTCTCGAACAGCGGCTCGAACAGGGCTCCCGCCACGCGGTTCGCGAACTCGAAACGCATCTCGAGCTCCACGCGGCAACCGAGGTCGCCGAGCGGCGTGAGCGTCCAGAGCCCCTCGAGCACCCGGAAGGGTCCGCTCACGAACTGCATGAGGACGCGCTTGTCGGGCTCGAGGAGGTTGCGCGTGGTGATCTCGACGTTGAGCGGGCCCCGCTTGATGGCCAGGGTGGCCACCATCTCGTTACCCTTGCGGGACTTCACACGCGCGGCGGTGCAGTAGGGCACGAATTCGGGATATCGCTCGATGTCATTGATCAACTGGTACATCCGGCCCGGCGCTTCCGCGATCAGCGCCGACCGTTTTACTTCACGCATGGCGTCAATCTAAAGCAACCCGGGGTCGCGCGGTACAATGCCAGCCGTAAAACCATGAACAAGCCCGACAAGAAAGACCCGCCCCGCCTCATCGCCGAGAACCGCAGGGCCCGCTACGACTATTTCATCGAGGAACGCCTCGAGGCCGGCCTCGTCCTGCTTGGTTGGGAGGTCAAGTCCATGCGCGCCGGCAAGGCCCAGATCGCCGAGGGCTATGTCTATCTCAAGGAAGGCGAGGCCTTCCTGTTCGGGGCGCAGATCACGCCCCTGAGCACCACCTCGACGCACGTGGTCGCCGAGCCCAAGCGCACGCGCAAACTACTGCTGAGCAAGGCGGAGCTGTCGCGCCTGCTGGGCAGCGTCGATCGCAAGGGCTACACGCTGGTGCCCCTCGACCTGCACTGGAAGAATGGGCGCGCCAAGCTCGAGATCGGGCTGGCGAAGGGCAAGAAACAGCATGACAAGCGCGCGACGGAAAAAGACCGCGACTGGCAGCGGGACAAGGCGCGAGTACTGCGCCGCGGCTGATCGGCCTGGGAGGGTCGGGATGGACGGATTCCTGAAGTTGGCGGTCTCGGTCGGCCTCGTGCTGGCCACAAACTACTCGCTCGCGGCCCCGCCACCGATCGAAGCCTTCGGCCGCAAGCCGGCACTGCTCGACGTCGACATGAACCCCGCAGGCACCCGGTTGGCGTGGATCACCGAGGAAGGCGACAAGCCCTTCGTGATCATCCACGACCTCGCCACTGCCAAGACGCTGCGACGCGTCGGGGTGCCCGCCGGCGTCAAACTCTGGAGCGTGAAGTGGGCGAACGACGAGACATTGCTGGTCGAACAGACCTTCACGCAGACCGTCGATGTCGACTACCGCCTGACACAGGAGTACCAGCGATGGATCGCGATGGAAGCCACCGGCACCGAGAATCGCATGCTGCTCATGAACGACGAGGCGCGGCAGTGGTCGCCCGGCTCGCACGTTCTGCAGGTGAGAACCAAGTCTCCCGGCAAGATCCACATGGCCAGCTGGGACTGGCTCGCCACCCGCTACCGCGAGGAGACCGGCACCCGGCTCTCGGGCAAGCGCAGTGATTCGGGCTGGGTCTACAACGTCTACGAGGTGGACCTGCGCAGCGGCGATGGCCGCGTACTGGAGAGCGGGACGCAGTACACCACCGACTGGGTCGTCGATGAGGCTGGCACGTTGTTCGTCCGCAGCGACTATCGACCCAAGGAAGACGAGTACGTCATCTCGGTCAAGGATGGCGGCAGCTGGCGGAAGATCTACGACGTGAAGAATTGCCACCAGCTCGGGCTGGTCGGTTTCTCGCCTGACAAGAAAAACCTCCTCGCGCTGGGCCGCGCCTGCAACGAACAGATCACCAAGCTCTGGTCGATGCCGGTCGACGGCTCCGCGCCGACCGTGCTGTACGCGGACGCGGCTCTCGATCTCGAACATGCGTTCGCCGATCCGCTCGATGGCTCGTTGCTCGGCGTGGGCCTGGGCGGGCCGTTGCAGCCCATCCACTGGCTCGACCCCCAGTGGGAGAAGAGAAACCTCGCATTGCAGAAGAGTTTCAACGCGAAGTGGGTATCTGTCGTGAGCCGCTCGCAGGATGGCACGAAGCTGATCGCGCGCGTGGAGGACGAGCACCTTCCTGCCACCTACTACCTCGTCGACTACGGCGCGAAGAAGGCCGACATCATCAACGAGGCCTATCCACAACTCGTCGGCGTCAAGCTGGCCGACGTGCGCCAGTTCAACTACGAAGCGCGCGACAAGTACGCCCTGCTCGCCTATCTCACGGTACCGGTCGGCGTACCCGAGAAGAATCTGCCGCTCGTGGTGATGCCGCATGGCGGCCCGCACTCGCGCGACGACCCCGGCTTCGACTGGCTGTCGCAGTTCCTCGCTTCGCGCGGCTATGCCGTCATCCAGCCGCAGTTCCGCGGCTCCACGGGGTTCGGCATCGAACACCAGAATGCCGGCGACCGCCAATGGGGCCTGCGCATGCAGGATGACGTGACCGATGCGGTGCGCGCGGTCATCGACGCCGGCATCGCCGACGCGAAACGCGTCTGCATCGTCGGCTGGAGTTATGGCGGCTATGCCGCGCTCGCGGGCGCGGCGTTCACACCGGACCTGTATGCCTGCGCCGTGAGCATCGCCGGCATTTCCGACCTGCCCTCCCAGATCGGCTTCGACATCAAAGGGTCATGGGGCCGGGAGTCGGACGTCTTCCACGACCTGCGCCGGCAGATAGGCGAGCCCACGGACGCAGCGGTGATCGCGAAGTCGCCGGCACGCGCCGCGGCCTCGGTGCGTGCGCCCATCCTGCTGATCCACGGGGCCGACGACACGGTGGTCCCCATCATCCAGTCGCAGCGCATGGCGAGAGCGCTGGCGGCGGCCGGCAAGCCGTTCGAGCTCATCGAGCTCAAGAACGAGGATCACTGGATGTGGACCAAGAGCTCGTCTCGCATCCGGACGCTCACCGAGCTCGATCGCTTCCTCGGCAAGCACATCGGCACCTTGCGGCCGACGACCGCAGCGAACTGAACCAATGCATATTCCGGATCCATTGAGGCGTGGGCCACCGTCCCCATGTATGCTTGCACTGCTTTTACGGGGGCGACCGGTTTCGACGTGGGTTGCGAACCGTGAGAGGCGTACCGAGGGTGTAAGGACCTCGTAAATCCCTTTGCAAATCATAGTTGCGAACGACGACAACTACGCTCTGGCTGCCTAAACGCAGCTGACCCCGAGACCAGCTGGTGCCTATGCCACTGAAACTCGGGTCGCGCTCATAGGATCGCGGTTCCGTGTGCTACGGGCGGAACCGTTAAGAGTCACCGTCGCTGGTCGGGCGTTTTCCCTGCTCTTCGGGTAGCGCAAGGCGAGAAAACAAAGAAGCAGCTACGTACGTAGAGTCTCACGTCTAGTGCTTGCGGACGCGGGTTCAATTCCCGCCGCCTCCACCACTGCTGGCGCGGGTCCTGTTTGTAGGACCCGCGCTGACGCCAACTCACGGCTGGCGCGCGCAGTCTTTCTGACAGCCCCTATCTAGGATTCTGGCGTCATCAACTGCCTTGGCCGCCGGAGTTCGCATGGGCACTTTCCAGAGGTTTCGGAAGAACGTCTACTCGCAGAATGGCGAGGACGGGGTCATCGCCGAGATTTCCCGGCGCATCGGTCTCAAGCCGAGCTGGACCTGCGACGTGGGAGCCTGGGACGGCCGATACGGCAGCAACTGCTACGCGCTCGTGAAGCGCGGCTGGCCCTGCCTGATGATCGAGGCCGATGGCCACAAGTACGAGTACCTGCAGCAACTCGCGCGAAGAGTCGGGCACATAAAGCCTTTTCACGCGCTGGTAGAGCACGAGCCCGGACCGAATTCGCTCGATGCCATCATCGAGCGGGCGCAGCTGCCCGGCCCCATCGAACTCATCTCCATCGACATCGACAGCTACGACTACCACGTGTGGCGCAGCTTCTCGCAGCGCCCCGCCATCGTGGTCATCGAGATCGGCAGTGGCACGCTGCCCGGTGAGCGCTATGTCTTCAGCGGGGGCAAGCGGCTCACGAGCTTCACGTCGATGCTGGAGCTCGGTCAGAGCAAGGACTACACACTCGCCTGTCACACCGGCAACATGATTTTCGTGCGCAACGAAGATGTTTCGAAGCTGGGCATGACGGCCGAGGAGCTCGCGCATCCCGAAACCCTGTTCGTTCGCGACTGGGTCAACCCGACCAAGACTCAGGTCTGGAAGCGGAAGATCGGCTTCCTGACCCCGCAACGCGCCTGGGTGAAATGCGTGAACGCCCTGCAGGGCAACGGACCTGCCTGACCTGACGCAGCGTCAACGCCGCGCATTTCACAATATCCCGGGGCGGCGGCGTCCAAGTGAGTCATTTGCGGGACTCGTGACACTACTAAGAGCCGCCCACTCTCAGCGCGAATTGCCAGCGCACGGATGTGCTCATCGACGGAGGGCTGGGCGGCGCTTCATCGGGCGGCTCTCGGGCCGAAGGATCGGCTCGAGAACCCACCCTTACCGGGCAGCGGTGGCAGTCTCACCGTCATAGCTGGTCAGTGACCGGTAGAGCTCCGGACGCCGGTCGCGGAAAACGAACCAGTTGTTCCGCAGTTCCTCGATCGACGCGAGATCGAATTTCGCGACCAACACGGCCTCGTTTTCCTCATCCGCCTCCGCGACTTTCGCGCCCGTCGGGTCGGCGATGAAGCTCGATCCGTAGAACTTGATGTACAGACCTTCGGGATCCTGCAATGCGCGTTCGGTGCCGATGCGGTTCGACACTATGACCGGCGTGAGATTCGCCGCGGCATGTCCCTGCTGCGTGCGCTGCCAGTGATCGCGTGAATTGACGGGCAGCGCCGGCGGCGGCTCGCTGCCAATGGCGGTCGGGAAGAAGATGAGCTCGGCGCCCTGCAACGCCAGCGCACGCGCCGTTTCGGGAAACCACTGGTCCCAGCAGATCGCCACACCGATGCGACCGTAGCGCGTGTCGAACACCCTGAAACCCGTGTCGCCGGGGCTGAAGTAGTTTTTCTCCTGGTAACCGGGACCATTGGGGATGTGGGCTTTGCGATAGACGCCCAGGTTCTTCCCATCGGCATCAAGAATGGCGATGGAATTGAAGAACGAGTGGCGCGCCTTCTCGAAGAAGCTGATGGGCAGCACCACACCGAGCTCGCGCGCCACGGTCGAGAAATGGCGGATCGCCTTGTTGTCCTCGACGGTGGTCGCGAGGCGCAGATGTCGCGAATCCTGTTCGATGCAGAAATACGGCGTCTCGAACAACTCCTGGATGAGGATGATCTGCGCGCCCTGCTTCGCGGCCGCGCGCACCATGCGCTCGGCGGTGGCGATGTTGGCGTCCACGTCCCACCCGCAGGCGAACTGCAGGGCGGCCACGGTGACTTCGCGCTTCTGGCGCTCCAGATGCTTGGGTTGGTTCATGCGAATACCTTGCCGGGGTTCAGTATGCCCTTGGGGTCCAGGGCGCGTTTGATGGTGCGCATGGTGGCGATTTCGGCGGCCGTGCGCGACAACGGTAGATAGGCTCGCTTCTCGAGCCCGATGCCATGCTCGGCGGACACCGAACCGCCGACAGCGGCCAGCGGCTCATAGACCATGGCCTCGACGCGCGCGCGCGTCGAGGCGTCGTCGCCGGCCGCGATGACCAGGTGCAGGTTGCCGTCGGCCATGTGACCGAACACGAACGAGCGGTTCTCGCCGGCGAAGGCGCGCACCGCGGCGTTGACCTGCTCCACGTACGCTTTCATGTTTTCGATGGGCAGGCTCACGTCGAACGTGAGCAGCGGCGCGATGTGCTTGGGCTGCCAGACGTCTTCACGGATATTCCAGATGGCGCGGCGCTCGGTTTCGGAATTCGCGAGCGTCACGTCGGACACGACGCCCGCATCCATGGCCTCGCCGAGCACCGCCTCGAGGCGCGCGCGATCCGACTCGGGGTCTCCGCCAAGAGTTTCGGCGATGGCATAGAACGGCGCGCCGCGCGCGAGCGGCGGCGGATTGAGCGCCGGTGGCGCCGTGTTCAGATCGTAGTAGTTGCCCCAGAGAGCTTCGAAGGCGGCGAGCTGCCCGCCGAGCCCTGCGTCGAGGCGGCCCAGCAGCTCGACGAGGGCATCGAAGCTCGGCAAGGCAGCGAGCAGCGTCTCCTGGCTGCGTGTGCGGGACACCAGGCGCAGCTCCGCGCGCGTCACGACTCCGAGCGTGCCTTCGCTGCCGATGAAGAGTTGTTTGAGGTCGTAGCCCGCGTTGTTCTTGAGCATGCGGTTGAGCGAGGTCAGTACCGTGCCATCGGCGAGCACCGCCTCGATGCCGAGCACCAGGTTGCGCATCATCCCGTACCGCAGGACCCGGAGCCCGCCGGCGTTGGTAGAGATGTTGCCGCCGACGGTGGCGCTGTCGCGCGCGCCGAGATCCAGCGGAAACACCATGCCGTGCTTCTCGGCCTCGCGCTGAACGCTGCCGAGCTTCGCGCCGGCCTGCGCGCGCAGCGACCGCCCCGCGACGTCGACGCGTTCGATGGCATTCATGGACTCGAGCGAGAGCACGAGGTCACCGCGCGCGGCGTCGGCGCCGTTGACGAGACCCGTGAGGCCACCGTGGGTCACCACCGCCTGGCCACGCGCGTGACACAGCGCGAGTACCTGCGAGACCTGCCCGGTGTTGCGCGGGCGCACGAGAAGATCGGCATCCACGGTTCCATGGAAGAGAACCGCGCCGCGCTCACGCACGGCATCGCCGCTGAGCAAAGACTGCTCGCCGACGATGGCGCGGAGATCGGAATGGAGGGCTGCCGACATGCGGCGCTAACTTAGCATGTGGCGTTGGAGGCACGTGGCGCCGCCGGCCCGGCAGCGCCACGTATCGTCAGTGCAGCGTTGGTTGAGCCTGCGGCTCTTCTTCGCTGGCGGGAAACAGCGCCTGGTCGAGCGCGTGCACGTAGGTGGCCACGTTCACGGTGCCCGGCACCAGCACACGCCCGCCGAACAACAGGTTTGGCACCGTGCGGACGCCGAAGCCGCGCAGTCTTTCTTCACTGCCGGCGAGCGCAGTGTCGCCCGCGCGCGTGTCACGGAATTTCTGCACCGTCGCTTCCGGCAGCCCAGCCCCGGCGGCGATGTCCGCGAGGACGTTCACGCTGCCGATGTCGGCGCCGCCCTCGAAGTAGGCGCGGAAGATCGCGGCCGCGACGTTCGCATGCCGACCCTCTTCACTCGCAAGCTGCACGAGGCGGTGCGCCTCGGAAGTGCTGGGCAGCGGCCCGAGCTTCTCGAAGTGGAACTCGAGACCCAGCTCGCGACCGGCTTCGGTCAGGCTCTTCTCGGCGAAGGGCACGCTGATGCCGGCGGGCAGACGTTCCGCGAGATAGTCATGGAAACTGCGCGGATTGGCGTTGGCGGCTTCCTTCGCCATGCGGAACGGATGCCAGCGCAATCGCGTCTCCACGTCGCCTTCGAGGCTGCCGAGCGCACGCGTGAGCTGCGCCATGCCGAGCCAGGACCAGGGGCAGGTGAAGTCCGCGACGAGATCGATGTCGAGGGTGCGTCGCACGTCAGTAAGCGGTTGGACGAGAGTGTTCATGTGGCATATGTAGGGTTGCCGAGCACCCGTTCAACCCGTCAGCCCGACCGGGGTCTGCCGAGATTGGCGTGAACCTGCTCGGTGATGCGGATCGCGGTCTCGAGAGCGCGTAGCCCATCCTCTCCTGACACGATCGGTCGGCGGTTGTTCCGGATGCAGTCGAGGAACGAAATGATTTCGGCCTTCAAGGCATCCCCCTGCTCCAGATTCGCTTCCTCGATGGTCACCGGCAGCTGTCCTGGCTGCGGAACACCTTCGCGCTTGCGGATCAGCGTCAGAATCTTCTGCTGCAGGTCGAGCGAAATGTAGGCGGCGTCTTCGAAGATCCTCAGCTTGCGTTCAGTTTTCAGACTGACGCGGCTGGCCGTGGTGTTGGCCACACACCCGTTAGCGAATCGCAGGCGGGCGTTGGCGATGTCGATCTCTCCGGAGAACACCGGGCTGCCGATGGCGTCGATGCTCACGAGCTCGCTGCCCGCGAGCGACTGCACCAGATCGATGTCGTGAATCATGAGGTCGAGGACGACGTTCACGTCGGTGCCACGCTCCTTGTAGGGGGCGAGTCGATGGCACTCCATGAATCGCGGCGCTTTCAGGTGCGGCTCGGCGGCGAGCACCGCCGAGTTGAAACGCTCCAGGTGTCCTACCTGCAGGATGCGGTTGCCGCTTGCCGCGCGCGTGATGAGCGCTCGAGCCTGTTCCGGGGTTTCGGTGATCGGCTTCTCGACGAGTACATGCGCACCCGCGCGGAGGAAGGCATCGGCGATTTCGAAATGCGCCGGCGTCGGCGTGACCACGCTGACCGCGTCGACCTTGCCCAGGAGCTCACGGTAGTCCGCGAATGGTTGGGCGCCGGTCTCCGCTGCCACGGCCTTGCGAACCTCTTCGCGCCCGTCGACTACCGCGGCGAGCTCGCAGTCCGTCAGCTGCGCGTATTTCTGCGCGTGAAACCGGCCCAGGTAGCCGACACCGATCACTGCCGCCCTGATTTTGCTCATGCGCTATTATGCCCGCGCTTGCACGGCTCATTGTGAGTTCACCTTGTTCACCTGGTTCACGCGCGCGCGCGCCTGGTATGTCTCGCAGCCCACGCTCAGCTTCGAAGCGTTGACGCTCGGCTTCGCCTTGCTGGTCGGCCTCCTGATCATGCCGGCGCTCATCTTCCTCGCCGGCAATGTCGCGCTCGCCGGCTACGCCAATGGCGGGTTGTTCTCGCTGTACGGTGATTTCTTCGCGGGGTTGCTCGAGCCTCGCGGCAGCTTCTGGCTGGTGCTCATCGGCCCGTTCGTCTTCCTGACCCTCTTCAGGCTGTTTCGCCTCATCCTGCGCAAGGTATAAGTAAAAAACCCGCCCGCGAAACGTGAACTGATTCACGAATTTTTTCCGCCCTGGCAACTCCGGACTCCGAAAGCGTGACGCAATTCAGCGACACTCGGTTCGGGAAGCGTTGGGCAGAAGATTCGAGGGTCAAAAGGGTGAGCGACTATTTCCTCGCGGATATTCGGGCCAGTGAGCGCGCGCGGCAGCGCGAACAGGAGCACGACCTCCAGCGCAAACAAAAAGAGCCCAGGCAGGCGCAGGACATGAAGATCACCTTGTTAGGCGACTTCCTGTTCCCCTCGACCGAAACGCAGGGTTGCGACCCCTACAACGCCACCAACGGCAAATCGGCGCGAGAAGCCTGGAAGACCCGGCACGACCGGCGCTGATCGGCAGGCGACCAGCCAATCCCCTATCGCTTGGTCGCAAAGCACCGGCGACCGACGCCTCAGCCGGAACCAACGGGCGCACTGGCGGCTCGAACACCTTCATGCGGGTGCGTTTCATTCCTTCGGCCAGTAAGTCCAGATGGCCAAACCCAAGCCGGCCACCAGCACCGCATGGGCGGCCAGTCGCCAGCGCAATTGCCGCAATTCCCCGTAGAAGCTGGCAGCGGCCACCGCGGCCAGTAACACCGAAAGCATGCAGGTTGCCATCAGCGGCCGGCTTTCATCGGCCAGCCGGGAGTCTGAATCATGGAGAAGCAGGAACACCGTCCCGGTCATCAGCAGACCCAGGGCGATGGAGACTGCGGAACCCATCACGATTCCAAGGAGAACAACCAGAGGGCGCATCGAAAGGCCTATGTTTTCGGAGATGCCACTTGAGCAGGCCGCCGCGCGGCCTTAGTGTTGAATTGTACGTACCGCCCGCCAGCTTGAGACACCCAAGCGAATGAAATCATTGCCATCCTCGTCCCGCTTCTTCGCCACTCGTTGGCTCGCTCCGTCGATGGTCGCCGCCCTGCTGGTGCTATCCGGTTCCGCGCAGGCTCCCGCCAGCACGCAGCTTCCGACCGGGTCCGTGGTACCCAGCGAGCGACATCGTTCCGTGGCGCGCCGCGTCGGGTCCATGCTCGAGGGCATGCATTACAGCGGCTCGAAGCTCGACGACCGCATGTCCGGCATCGTCTATTCGCGTTACCTCGAGAGCATCGACAGCCAGCACGCCAGTCTGCTGGCGTCCGATGTCGCGGAGTTCGACCAATACCGCCTGCGCTTCGACGACATGATCAGGAGCGGCGACGTCGATCCGGCTTTTGCGATCTTCGCGCGCTACCAGCAGCGTAACCGCGAGCGCATCAAGTTCGCGATCGCCCAGCTCGACAAGGAACCGGACTGGAACCTCAACGAAACTTTCGAGTTCGACCGCGAGAAGGCGCCATGGGCGACCAATTCCACCGAGCTCGATGAGTGGTGGCGCAAGCGCGTCAAGAACGACGCCCTCTCTCTGGTACTCACGGGCAAGAACTGGGACGAGACCTCGAATCTGCTCAAGAAGCGCTACGAGACCACGCTCAAGCGCATCGACCAAGTCAGCGCCGACGACGTGTTCGAGTCCCTGATGAACTCCTACGCTCGCGCCTACGACCCGCACTCGAGCTACTTCTCGCCGCGCAGCTCCGAGGAATACCGCATCCAGATGAGCCTCAACTACGACGGCATCGGCGCGTCGCTGCAGCTCGTGGACGATTACGTGACGATCATGAACGTCATCGAGGGCGGCCCGGCCGCCGTGGCCGGCACGCTGTCCGTCAAGGACCGCATCACGGGCGTGGGCCAGGGCAAGGAAGGCCCGGTCACCGATGTGCTCGGCTGGCGCATCGACGACGTGGTCCAGCTCATCCGCGGCCGTGCCGGCACGCAGGTGCGGTTGCAGGTGCTGCCCGCGGGCGCCGCTCCCGGTTCGCCCGAGAAATCGCTGGAATTCACGCGCAACAAAGTCACTCTCGAAGCCCAGGCCGCGCAGAAGGAGCTGCGCACCATCAAGCGTGGTGACAAGGAGATCCGCGTCGGCGTCATCAACGTTCCGGCCTTCTACCAGGACGTGGAAGCGCAGAACAAAGGTGACAAGGAATTCCGCAGCACCACGCGCGACGTTCGCCGTCTCATCAACGAGCTCAAGACCGAGAAGATCGACGGCCTGGTGCTCGACCTGCGCGGCAACGGCGGCGGCTATCTACCCGAGGCCACGGCGCTCACCGGCCTGTTCGTCGACAAGGGCCCGGTGGTGCAGCTCAAGGTCACGACGGGCGAACTTGAAGTGCAGGACGACCCCGAACCCGGCGTCGCCTACAACGGCCCGCTGGCGGTACTGGTCGATCGCTTCAGCGCGTCGGCGTCGGAGATTTTCGCCGGTGCCATCCAGGATTACCGCCGCGGCGTGGTCATTGGCCAGCGCACCTTCGGCAAGGGCACGGTGCAGAATCTCGTGCCGCTCGATCGTTGGTCGCCGCGCCCCGTGAATGGCCAGCTCACGGTCACCATCGGGAAGTTCTATCGCGTCACGGGCGAGAGCACGCAGCACCGCGGCGTCGAGCCCGACGTTCCGCTGCCTTCGCAGATCGATCTCGACGAGTTCGGCGAGAGCGCGCTCGATGGCGCCCTCCCCTGGGATCGCATCCCGGGCGTACCCTTCCGCAGCGAAGCGAAGCAATTGCCCATCGCGACGCTCGGTACCGAAGAGAAGGTCCGCGCCGACCATGACCCGGACTACCGCTGGCTGGTCGCCGATCTCGCCGCGAACGACGCACTGCGCAAGCAGACGTCGCTGTCGCTGAACTTGCAGGCCCGCAAGGCCGAACGCGAGCGCGTGGACAAAGAGCGCCTCGCGCGCGAGAACGCGCGCCGTGCGGCGCAGAACCTGCCGTCGCTCAAGACGGCCGAGGAGCTCGCGGATGCGAAATTCCCGGATACCGTGCTCGACCAAGCCGCCGAGATCATGACGGACATGGTTTCCGGCACGCGACCGCTCGTGCCCGCGCCGTCCCGCACCGTGCGCAGCGAGGCCAAGAAGCCCGGCTGAGCCATGCACCCCCTCGGGGTGGGTATAAAAGATCAGGACTGGTGTTGTAGTTGACTACAACACCAGTCTTCTCTACTCTCTTCCCTCTCGCAACCGTTTGCGTGCCTGGCCCGTCTCAACGGAAGGCACAGGGGAAGGCCAATGAAACACCTGATCATTCGCGGCGCCATCGTAGCGCTCGTGCTCGCAGTCTCCGGCTGCGCCGAGAACGTCGCCGGCGATAGAGCCGCCGAAGGCAAGGACGCGAAGACATCCGCCGAAGCCGCGATCCCCGTCGAGGTCGCGGCGCCCATCCGCGGAGAGATGCTCGCGATGTACAGCGGCACCGCGACGCTCGACGCCGAAGCCGATGCCGAAGTGGTCGCCAAGGTGGGCGGCGAAGTGCGCCGGCTCTACGTGGAGGAAGGCGACCGTGTAATGGCGGGGCAAGTACTCGCCCAGCTCGATGATCGCCAGCTGCGCCTGCAGGCTGCGCAGACCCGCGCCGCGCTCGCCAAGAGCCAGCGCGACTTCAATCGCCAGCTGGAACTGCACGGCAAAGGCCTGGTGTCCGCCGGCGCCTTCGAAGGCCTCAAGTACGACCTCGACAACCAGCGCGCTGCAGACGATCTGGCACGCCTCAACCTTTCGTACAGCGAAATCCGCGCGCCCTTCGCCGGCATCGTCGCCACGCGCCACATCAAGGTGGGCGAGGAGATAGCGATCGGCTCGAAGCTGTTTCGCGTTACGGATCCTGTTCCCCTCAAGGCAAGCGTGTTCGTACCCGAACGCGAGCTCGCGCGCCTGAAACCCGGTCAGACAGCCACCATCGCGGTGGACGCGCTAGCCGGGCGAGCATTTCCAGCGGTAGTGAAGCTGGTCTCGCCCACGGTCGATGCCGCCACCGCGACGTTCAAGGTGACGCTCGAGGTCACCGATCCCAAGGGTGATCTCAAGCCTGGCATGTTCTCGCGTGTCGGCATCGTGTTCGAGCGGCGCGCGGAAACGCTGACCATTCCGCGGGTCGCGCTCATCGACACCGATGGCTCGGCCAACGTGTTCGTGGTCGCCGACGGCAAGGCGGTGCAGCGTGCCATCAAGACCGGCTTGTCCAACGCCGGCAAGATCGAAGTGACCGAGGGACTCGCGGGCAGCGAACAGGTCGTCGTCGTCGGACAGAACGGCCTCAAGGATGGCAATCCGGTTCGGGTGGTCTCACTCGAACAGACGGCGCAGAACAAGTAGTTCGCCATGAACATCGTGGACTTCGCGATACGCCGGCGAGTGACCATCGCCATGGCGACGGTGGCGATCACCCTGCTCGGCATGATCTCCCTGGCCCGGCTCAAGGTGAATCTGCTCCCGGACCTCTCCTATCCCACGCTGACCGTACGCACCGAACTACCCGGCGCGGCTCCGTCCGAGATCGAGAACCTGATCTCACGGCCCATCGAGGAAGCCGCCGGCGTGGTGCGCAACGTGCGCTCGGTACGCTCGGTGTCCCGCTCCGGGCAGTCCGACGTGATCGTGGAATTCTCCTGGGGCACCGACATGGACTTCGCGGGCATCGAAGTGCGCGAGCGGCTCGACCTGCTGTGGCTGCCGGTCGAAGCGACGCGCCCGCTGCTGCTGCGCTTCGACCCCTCGAGCGAACCCGTCATGCGCGTCGCGTTCGTCGACGAGACCTCCGCCACGAGGAACGCCGGCGCAGCCAGCCACGAGGAGCGCCTCAAGTTCCTGCGCCGCTTCGCCGACGACCGGATCAAGCCCGAGATCGAATCGGTCGAAGGGTCGGCGGCGGTCAAGGTGAGCGGCGGCTTCGAAGATGAGGTGCAGATCTACGTGGACCAGCAGCGCCTGGCGCAGCTCAGGTTGTCCATCGAGCAGGTTGCCAAGCGCATCGGCGCGGAGAACGTGAATCTGTCCGGCGGACGCCTCGAACAGGGCACGCAGCGATTCCTGGTACGTACGGTCAACGAGTTCGACACGCTGGATGACATGGCCAACTCGGTCATCGCCACGGTCGACGGCCAGCCGGTCTATCTCAAGGACGTCGCGCGCGTGGAGCGCGGCTACAAGGACCGCACGGCCATCACGCGCCTCGACGGTGCCGAGTGCATCGAGCTCGCCATCTACAAGGAAGGCGACGCGAACACCGTGCAGCTCGCTCATGGCATCACGGCCAAGCTGGAGTCGCTGCAGAAGATGCTGCCCGCGGGCACCAAGCTCACGGCCGTGTACGACCAGTCCAAGTTCATCGCAAGCGCGGTGAGCGACGTGAAGGACGCGGCCATCCTCGGCGGCCTGCTCTCGGTGCTGGTGCTCTACTTCTTCCTGCGCGATGCGTGGGCGACCATCGTCACCGGCATCGTCATACCGGTGACCGTGGTCGGCATCTTCGTGATGATGTATGCCTTCGATCTCACGCTGAACGTGATGTCGCTCGGCGGCATCGCGCTCTCCGTGGGGATGTTGATAGACAATTCCGTGGTCATCCTCGAGGCCATCGCGAGACGCAAGGAAGCGGGCCTGTCCACCATCGACGCCGCGCGCGAAGGAACGGCGGAAGTTGCCACGGCCGTGACGGCATCGACGCTCACGTCGGTAGCGGTGTTCTTCCCCATGGTGTTCGTGAGCGGCATCGCCGGTCAGCTGTTCCGCGATCAAGCGCTCACGGTCACCTTCGCGCAGCTCATTTCGCTCGTGGTGGGGATCACGCTGGTGCCGATGCTCACGGCGTGGCGCGCGCGGCTCGGTGACAAGGAAAAGGCGCCGGCCGAGGATGCCGGTGAGCCGGGCGAAACGGTGCGCGCGCTCAAGCGCCATCTCGCCGCGGCGTGGGCCAATCTCAAAGTGACCGCGCTCGTGAGCGGGCCGAACCATCCGTCGAAGCCCGTGCGCGCCTTCTGGAAGTTCGTGTCCATCCCGGTGTTCGCCCTTCGCTGGCTATGGAGCTACGTGGCGTTCGCCCTGCGGTGGACATTCACCTGGGCGGTTCGCCTGCTGCGGATTCTCTTCGGCCTGCTCGGCAAGCTGTTTGCCGTGATCCTCTCGCCGTGCGTCTGGCTCACGCAGAAAACCTACAACCTGCTCGATCATCACTACCCGGCGCTGCTCACCTGGGCGCTGCGCCGCCGCGCTGCGGTGCTGGCCACGGCCCTGGGTCTGCTCGCCGCCACGGCGGTGATCCTGCCGAGGCTCGGCACCGAGCTGATCCCGCAGCTCTCGCAGGGCGAATTCACGGTGAAGATGCGTCTGCCCGCCGGCTCGCCACTCGAGACCACCGACCGCCAGGTGCTCGCCATCCACCACGCGGCGCAGGCGCTGCCCGGTCTGGCCGGTGCCTACGGCGTCGCGGGCACGGGCAACAGGCTCGATGCCAACCCGGTGGACTCCGGCGAGAACACCGGCAATCTCGACGTGCGGCTCAAGGCGCCCATCGACAAGGAAGGCGAGGAGCGCGCCATGCAGACGTTGCGCAAGGAACTCGGCGGCATTCCCGGCGCACAATACGAGTTCACGCGGCCATCGCTGCTGACGCTCGCGACCCCCGTCGAAGTGGTGCTCGGGGGTTACGACCTCGACCGGCTTGCACTCGCGGCGAACGCGGTACGCGACCGGATGGAACGCTCCGGCGCGTTCAAGGACATCCGCTCGAGCATCGAAGGCGGTCATCCCGAAATCCAGATCATTTTCGATCAGGAGCGCGCCTCCCAGCTGGGCCTCGCCGTGCGCGACATTGCCGACCGCGTGGTGTCGAACGTGCGTGGCAGCGTGGCGACCCGATATCGCCTGCAGGAAAAGAAGATCGACGTGCTGGTACGCAGCGTCGACACTCGTGCCGCCTCGATCGAGGAAGTGCGCAACCTCATGGTGAATCCAGGCTCCGAGCGGCCGGTGCCGCTCTCGGCGGTGGCCGAGGTGCGCCTGGCGACGGGCCCGGCCGAAATCCGCCGCGCCAACCAGGAAAGAGTGGCCGTGATCTCCGCCGCGCCGGCCGACGGTGACCTGGGCGACGCGACGCTGCGGGCGCAGGACATCCTGGCCCAAACTACCCTGCCCGTGGGCATCCTGGGCTCGGTGTCAGGCCAGAGCGAGGAGATGTCCGAGAGCTTCCGCTCATTGGGACTGGCGTTCGCGCTGGCCGTGTTCCTCGTGTACCTGGTGATGGCTTCGCAGTTCGAATCGCTGCTGCATCCCTTCGTCATCCTGTTCACCATCCCCATGGGGCTCATCGGCTCGATCTGGGGCCTGTACGTCACCGGCACCACGATCAACTCGGTGGCACTCATCGGCCTCATCATGCTGGCCGGTATCGTCGTCAACAACGCGATCGTCCTCATCGACGCGATCAACCAGGCGCGTGAGCGCGGACTCGAGAAGATAGAGGCCATCAAGCTCGCGGGCCGCACGCGCCTGAGGCCCATCCTCATCACCAGCGTCAGCACCATCATCGGGTTGATCCCGATGGCCATCGGCATCGGCGAAGGCGCGGAGATCCGCCGCCCGATGGCGATCACCGTGATCTCGGGAACACTGGTGGCGACTTTCCTCACGCTGGTCGTGATCCCGGTGCTCTATGCACTGCTCGACCGCAAGGAGTTCGTGGCGAAGCCGGCCGGCAGCGAGCCGCTCACGGTGCCGGTCACGCCAGCGACGGCGCTGCGCAGCCAGGAGGAGTGACATGGTGCACACCGATTTCGCGCTGCGCCGTCCCATCACCACGCTCATGGTGTCCGCCGCGGTCGCGGTGATCGGCATCGTGTCCTCGCGGTTGCTGCCGCTCGAGCAATATCCGGACGTGAGCTTCCCGTTCATGGGCGCGGGCGTGCCCTACCCGGGATCGACGCCGGAAGAAACCGAGGAGCTCATCACGAGGCCGATCGAGGACGCACTGGCAACGTTGCCGAACATCGAGGAAATCCACTCCACGTCCACCGACCAGGACGCGCGCTTCGAGATCCGTTTCGCCTGGGGCACCGACATCAACACCGCGGGATTCGAGGTGCGCAACAAGCTCGACTCGGTGCGCTCCACTCTGCCGAAGACCGCCGACCGCATCTGGATGTGGACGGCATCGACCGCGAACCAGCCCATGCTCACGGTGCGTTTCTCGGCGGACCAGGATCTGTCCTCGCAGTACGACCTGCTCGATCGCTACTTCGCCAAGCCCATCGAGCGGCTCGACGGGGTCGCGCGCGTGGAGCTGGCCGGCGTCGAAGCACGCGAAGTGCGCATCCTCGTTGACCCGGGCCGCACGGCCGCCCATGGAGTCGACGTCCGCCAGCTGGTCCAACTACTGGAGAAGAGCAATTTCTCGGTGGGCGCCGGCCAGATCACCGGCAACGGCGAGCGCTTCTCGGTGCGGCCGCTGGGCGAATTTCGCTCGCTCGACGAGATCCGCAATCTCGTCATCAAGGGCAATGTGCGAGTCGGCGACGTGGCGAGCGTCGAGCTCATCAGCCCCGAGATCCTGCGCCGCCGCCACCTCGATGGCCGGCCCGCCGTGGGCCTGGACGTGTTCAAGTCCACGGGCGCGAACGTCGTCGACGTGGTCGATCGCGTCATGGCGGTCATCGAGAAGAACAAGGCCTTGCCGCAGATGCAGGGCATCAGCGTCTTCACGCTCGACAACCAGGCCGAGGCCATACGCCAGTCGCTCAGCGATCTCACGGAGGCCGGGCTCATCGGCGCTGCCCTCGCGTTCGTCGTGCTCTATCTGTTCCTGCGCCACCTGCCCACGACGCTGATCGTCGGCGCCGCGGTGCCGCTCTCCCTCATGGTGACGCTGGCCGTGATGTACTTCGCCGGCCTCACCATCAACGTGATGTCGATGATGGGCATGATGCTCGCCATCGGCATGCTCGTGGACAATGCGGTGGTGGTCACCGAGAGCGTGTTCCGACACCGGCAGATGGACCCTGACGATCCACAGCGCGCGACCCTCGCGGGCGTGCGCGAGGTTGGCGTCGCGACGCTCGCCGGTACCGCCACCTGCGTGGTGGTGTTCCTGCCCATCCTGTTCAGCAACAACAACCAGATCTCCATCTGGCTGACGCATGTGGCCGTGCCCATCTGCGTGGCGATGATCGCCTCGTTGATCATCGCGCAGACGCTGATCCCGATGGCCACTTCGCGCTTTCCGGCGCCGCCGCCACTGGATCGCAGGAGCTGGATCTCGCGCCTGCAGGATCGCTACACGCGCTGGCTCGACTGGAGCATCCATCACCGCGGCTGGACCGCATTCGCCCTGGTCGCGGTGCTCGGTCTCACCGGCGGGCTGATCATGCTGTCCCAGGCATTTCCCGGGAAGTTCATCAAGTTCGACCCCGGTGCGCAGGACGGCGGTAACCAGGTGTTCCTCGGCTACAACATCAAGGGCCAGCATCCCATCGACCGCGTCGAGGCCGCCGTTGCCACCATCGAAAAACATTTCGAAGCGCGCCGCGACGATCTCGGTTTCAAGAGCGTCTACACCGTGTACGACCAGGACAACGCGTTCTCGGTGTTCGTACTCGAGTCGCGCGACGACGGCGGCCCACGCGTACAGGAGTTCATCGACAAGGCGCAGGCGGACATCCCGGAGATCATCATCGGCAAGCCCAGCTTCAAGTGGGACGACGCCGGCGGCATGGGCGGCGAGCGCTTCAGCGTGCAGCTCACGGGCGAATCCACCGAGAAGCTCGCCCAGGTCGCCGACGAGGTGGCGCGCGTGATGGGTAGCGTCAAGGGCCTGGAAGCCGTGCGCTCGGAGGCGCGCGAGGGTGACGAAGAAGTGCAGATCGTGGTGAACCGGGGGCGCGCGGCTGCGCTCGGGCTCACCGCCTCCGATGTGGCGCAGGCCGTGGCCGCAGCGCTGCGCGGCGATCGCCTGCGCGAATTTCGCGGCACCGACCGCGAGCTCACGCTGCGTCTGGCGTTTCGCGAGTCCGACCGGCAGAGCATCGACAACCTGGCCGAGTTCCCCATCTACCTGCCCTCGGGTACGCGCATACGGCTGTCGGCCGTCGCGGATTTCCGCATCGCCAAGGGCCCGCGCTCCATCGAGCGTGTCGACCGCCTGACCTCCGTTGCGATCACCGGCAACGTGAACAAGGATTCCACGCTCGACGCCGTGGGCAAGGACGTCGAGGCGCTGCTCGCGAACTACCAGATGCCCGCGGGCTACAGCTGGAAACTCGGCAAGGGGTTCGAGCAGCAGGACGAGAGCTCCGCCACGATGATGAGCAACCTGCTGCTCGCCGTCGCGATGATCTACCTGGTCATGGCCGCGGTGTTCGAGAGCACCGTGTATCCCATGTCGATCATCACGTCTATCTTCATGGCAATCGTCGGCGTGATCTGGATGATGTTCCTGACGCGCACCACCATCACCATCATGGCCTTCATCGGAGTGCAGATACTGATAGGCGTGGTTGTGAACATCGGCATCGTGCTGGTGGCGCACATCAACGAGCTGCGCGCCAAGGGCATGGAGCGCATGGCGGCCATCGTCCAGGCCGGGCGGGACCGCCTGCGGCCCATCCTCATGACCACGCTGACCGCGTCCCTCGGACTGCTGCCGCTGGCAGCCGGAGAGGCCTCGCTCGCGGTGGGCGGCGGCGGTCCATCGTATGCGCCGATGGCGCGCGCCATCATGGGTGGCCTGCTGGCCGGCGCGGTGATGTCGCTGTTCGTGGTGCCGGCGTTCTACGTGTGGATAGACAACGGTGCCGAACGTGTAAGGCGTTTCGTGCGCCGGACGCGCGTGGAGGAAACGCGCGCGGTTACTGCAACAGAACCCTGAACAGGTCCCAGGTGTCCTCTGCCAGCACGTTCGGCAGCCGCGCCGCGGTTATCCCGTACGAGCCGTGCGCCAGCACGTCGCCCTCCGACACGCCGCAGGACTCCGGTATCGGAACCGCCTCGTTCTCGCCGAGATAGGCGGCCGTGCCGCGCAGCCGCTCGCTGCGCGCCGCCAGCTCCTGGTTGATGCCGCTGCGCTGCTTGATGAGGTTGCGCGCCTTCACCACATCGCTCATCAGCGAGACGCATGCGGCGAGATCGCCGTAGTGCTCGGTGGCCTCGCGGCGCGACATGGCCGCGCGCGCGGCGCCCACGAGGTTGGTCTTCGCCAGCCTGAGGCACAGGGCTTCGGCGCAGGCGATGGCGGCGATGTTGATCGCGCGCTTGCTCTCGACCGACAGCCCGGGGAAGTCGGCTGCCCCGGCCTTGTCGAGATCCTCGACGCGGGCGCGCGCGGCCAGCAGGTTTCGTTGCGCACCCTCGACGGCGGCTTCCAGGGCCGGCCGCTGGGCCGCCACCTTGGGTTTCTCCCAGCGATGCCAGAACTTGTCGAGCTTGGCGATGCGCGCATCGCAGGCCGCCAGCTGCTGGCGCGCCGCGACCACCAGTGTCTCGGCCTGCCGCAGTTGCTGCTCGAGCGCCTGGCGCTGCGCGAATTGCCGGCGGTTGCCTTCGAGCGCGAAGGCCTTGCGCTCACGTTCTTCCTGCTTGGCGGAGAGCTCCTTCACGAGCTGCGCGATGATCTCGCGTCCGTCGAGCCACAAGGCCCGCAGGTGGTAGAAGACCAGGGTGGATAGACCGGTGTCGGCGGATTCGAGGCGTCTCTCGAGGCCTTCGAACATCTCCTGCACGCGCTGCGTCGCCGCTTCCTGCTGCTTGAGGCGGTCGCGCATGCGCTGCACGGTTTCGCCCAGCTCCTCGTGCTGCTTGCGCAACTCTGCGCGGCTGCGGAACAGCTCGACGACGCGGCCGTCTTCGACCTGCGGTTCAGCCGGCTTGTTGGCGCCGAGGAAGGCGAATGGCTTGAGGGCTTTCATGGGCTCCCACGCGGTGCGGGGAGCGCAAATCAGTCAGCGCGAAACCCGTGGCCGCGGTCGATACAGTACTCCAGCCACTTGTTTAACATCGTATTGCGGGCCCAGCGCTGATCCAGTTCACGCTCCACCGCGCTGCGCAGGCGCCGCAGGATCTCGTGATCGTGCGCGCTCTTCACCGTCGATTCCGGGGCCCATTCCTGGGCCTCCACGAGACGCGCATCGTGATACACGCGCACCTTCAGGTCGGGGTAGGTGGAGCTGTCCACCGCTTCCCCGAACAGATAGGTGAGGTCAAGAGTGGTGGTGTAAGGCGAGCGCTCGGTCACCGTGAGACGCAGGTCACAGTCGTCGGCGACGCGCGACAGGCGAACCCCTGCGAGCTCGCCAAGATTCCCGGCGAGCGCAGCCAGGCGCAGGTAGTTGCTCTCGTACAGGGACATGAGCGCCACGAAGCTGCGCGGCTTCGAGCGCCAGGAAACGAGAGTCAGTGTGTCGTTCAACATCATCTGGTCCGAATATAGCGGACCAATTCGATCATTCAAGACGCAAATCTCAAGCCAATCGGGCGTGACGCAGTTCGCGGCGCCATTTTTTTTCGCACTGACCCGGAATGTTCACCGCGCATGATGGCGCGATGAAACGCAATCGGCGTTCGCCTCGCATTCAGCGAGAGCCGGCCTTGCCGTTCAGGAAAGCGCAGGAGCCCAGGTCCACGTTGCCACCCGAGATGACGATGCCCACGGCCTCGCCCGGCCTGCCGAGGCCGCCCGCCAATGCCGCGGCCAGCGCCACCGCCGAGGACGGTTCGATGAGGAGCTTGAGATCCTGGAGCGCGAGGCGCATGCCTTCGATGATCTGAGCTTCGCTGACGGGCACCACATCGTCGACCAGTGAGCGCAGCAGTTCGAAATTGCGCACGCCGATGGAACCGCGCAGACCATCCGCCAAGGTATCCGGCGTGGACACGGAACAGCGTGTCCCGGTCTTGAGCGACCGATAGGCGTCGTCGGCGTTGGCAGGCTCGGCGCCGACCACGCGCAGCGCAGGCATCAGCGCCTTGGCGGCGAGCGCCGTGCCGCCGATGAGACCGCCGCCCCCGACCGGCGTGCAGATCACGTCGAGATCGGGCACCTCGGCGAGGAATTCGAGAGCGGCCGTGCCCTGCCCGGCGATGATGCGCTCGTCATCGAACGGATGCACCACCTCGCCGGATTCACGCGCGAGGATTTCCTGGAGCTTCTGTTCGCGCGCCGCGAGGCCGGGCTCGCAGAACTCGATGCGCGCGCCCGCGGCTTCGATGTTCGCCACCTTCACGCGCGCCGAGTCGCGCGGCACCACCACCACCGCGCGCATGCCGCGCGCCCGCGCGGCGAGCGCCAACGCGTTGCCGTGGTTGCCTGATGAATGCGTGAGCACCAGCGGCGTGCGCGCCGGGTCGAGCTGCAACACGGTGTTCATGGCGCCGCGATACTTGAAAGCGCCGCCGGTCTGCAGGTTCTCGCACTTGAAGAACACCCTGCGGCCGCAACGCGCGTCGAAGGCATCGCTGCGCATGACCGGCGTACGCACCACGTGCGGCCCGATGCGCGCCGCCGCGGCCACCACGTCTGCGAATGTCGGCAGCGGCGCGTTCACAGGCGCGCGAATTCAGGCGCGAAGAAATGCTCCCGGTAGTACGCGAGCTCGCGGATCGACTCCTGTATGTCGTCGAGCGCCTTGTGCGTTCCCTGCTTGGAGAAGCCCGGGATGATGCCCGGCGCCCAGCGGCGCGCAAGCTCTTTGACGGTACTCACGTCGAGGTTGCGGTAGTGGAAGAACTTCTCGAGGGTCGGCATGTGACGCGCGAGGAAGCGGCGGTCCTGGCAGATGCTGTTGCCGCACATGGGCGAGGCGTTCTGCTCGACCAGCGCCTTCACGAACTCGAGCGTTCGTTGTTCGGCGCTGGCCATGGTGTACTTGCTGTCGCGCACGCGCGTGATGAGCCCCGAGGCGCCATGCGTGCGCGTATTCCATTCGTCCATGGCCTCGAGCACCGCATCGGGCTGGTGGATGGCGATGACCGGCCCCTCGGCGACGATGTCGAGATTGGCGTCCGTGACGATGGTGGCCATCTCGATGATCACGTCGGTGTCGGGCTTGAGGCCCGTCATCTCCAGATCGATCCAGATGAGATAGTCGCTGCTCGGCATAACGATTGACGCGATACTACAGGGAATGACTGCCGAAACCACCGCGGAAGCCGGCGAAGACGCGCCATTTGAGGCAGAAGTGATCGCGGCCTACGGCCGGCATCTGCTGGTGCGCGCCGGCGCGCGCGAATTGCGTGCCCGACCCTCGGGCCGCCGGCTGTCGATCGTGTGCGGCGACCGTGTGAAGTGCGAAGTCGACCGCAAGCACGACGAAGTGCTCATCGTCGAAGTGCTGCCACGGCGTACGCTGCTCGCGCGCGCGAGCGTGCGCGGCGATAGTGAACCGGTGGTCGCCAACATCACGCGGCTGGTGGTGGTGCTCGCGCCGTTGCCGCGTCCGGATTTCTTCGTGATCGACCGTTATCTGTGCGCCGCCACCGCGGCCGGCATTGCCGGCGCGATCGCCGTCAACAAGTCCGACCTGGGCGACGAGGACCTGACGGAGGACCTGCGCGCATTCGATGCCGCCGGTTATCAGCGCGTGCGGTGTTCGGCGAAAGCAGGACAAGGCCTCGATGATCTGCGCACCCTGCTCGCCACTGGCGCGAGTGTGCTGGTGGGGCAATCCGGCGTGGGCAAGTCGTCGCTGGTGCGCGCCCTTCTGCCCGACGAGGAGATCGCGACGGGCGAGCTCATGCGCGAGGAGGAAGGGCGCCACACGACCACGGCGTCGCGCGCGTATCGGCTGAAGCCGGACGCCGCCAGCGGCACATTGATCGACTCGCCGGGCGTCCGCGACTTCGCGCCGGCCATCGATCACCTGGACGAGCAGACGCTGGGCTTTCCGGAGGTGGATGCGCGCGCGGTCCGCTGTCGTTTCCAGGATTGCAAACACCTGCAGGAACCGGGATGCGCAGTGATCGCTGCCGTTGAGACGCGCGAGATGTCCGCGCGCCGTTACGAGAGTTATCGAAGATTGCGCCGGTTGTATTCCGACCTCGTCGAAGCCCGCGGACCCAGGTCACGCAAACCTCGTTAGTGTTGTATGGTACCGGTACCGCGCGCGGGATGAAGGGGGTGCCATCCGGCGGCCACCCGCGCACGAGGAGCCGACATGAGCCTCAACTCCGCGCGCATCTGCGCCCTCCTCTCCTTGTTTGCCACGACCGCGGGTCTCGCCGCCGAGCCGGTCTACAAGGACCTCGGCCGCAGCTTCGAGGAACGCGCCGCGGACCTCGTGTCGCGCATGACGCTCGAGGAAAAAGTCGCGCAGCTGCAGAACGATGCGCCAGCCATTCCCCGGCTCGACGTGCCCGCCTACGAGTGGTGGAACGAAGCGCTGCACGGTGTCGCGCGCGCGGGCGCGGCCACGGTATTCCCCCAGGCCATCGGCATCGCGTCCACATTCGATCCGGCGCTCATGGTGCGCGTCGCCACCGCCATCAGTGACGAGGCGCGCGCCAAGCACCACGAGTTCGCGGCGCGCGGACAGCGCAAGCGCTACCAGGGCCTGACGTTCTGGTCGCCCAACATCAACATCTTCCGTGATCCGCGCTGGGGGCGAGGCCAGGAAACCTACGGCGAGGATCCCTTCCTCACGTCGCGCATGGGCGTGGCGTTCGTCAAGGCGATGCAGGGCGATGACCCGAAGTACCGCAAGGTCGACGCCACGGCCAAGCACTACGTCGTGCATTCCGGCCCCGAAGCCGATCGTCACCACTTCGACGTGCATCCCGACGATCGCGACCTCTGGGAAACTTACATGCCCGCGTTCCGCGCGCTGGTGCAGGAGGCCCAGGTCGCATCGGTGATGGGCGCGTACAACCGCGTCAATGGCGAGTCCGCTTCCGCCAGCCACTGGCTCCTTACCGACGTGCTCCGCAAGCAATGGGGCTTCAAGGGCTACGTGGTTTCCGATTGCGATTCCGTCGAGGACGTCTGGAAGTGGCACAAGATCGTGCCGACCAAGGAAGAAGCCGCGGCTCTGGGCGTGAAGAGCGGCGACGAAGTGAACTGCGGCCGAACCTATGGCGCGTTGTTCAACGCGGTGAACCTCGGGCTGATTACCGAAGCCGAAGTCGACGTGGCTGTGCGCCGCGCGTTTCTGACGCGTTTCCAGCTCGGCATGTTCGACCCGCCTGAAGCCGTGAAGTGGGCGCGCATCCCCTATACGGTGAACCAGTCGGCGCAGCACGACGTGCTCGCGCGCGAGGTCGCGCAAAAGTCGCTGGTGCTGCTCAAGAACGATGGCGTCCTGCCGCTCGACCGCCGCAAGGTGAAGACCGTCGCCGTCATCGGTCCCACCGCGGATGAAATCATGTCGCTGCTGGGCAACTACTACGGCACGCCCGCCGCGCCCGTGACCATCCTGCAGGGTATCCGCGAGGCGGTCGGACCGAACGTGAAGGTGCTGTACTCGCGCGGCACCGATCTCGTCGAAGGCCGCGCGGAACCACGCGCCGCACCCATCATCGACCCGGCCTATCTGCGTCCGGAAGCCGGCTCGACGCAGCAGGGTCTCAAGGGCGAGTACTTCCGCGGCAGGGACCTCGGTGGCACGCCCGTGCTCACGCGCATCGATTCGCGCGTGTCGTTCCGCTGGGATCGCGGCGCCCCGACCGACACGTTGGTGGCGCAGGGGGAACTCAAGCAGGAAGGTGCCCTCGGTACCGACGACTACAGCATCCGCTGGACGGGCAAACTACTGCCGCCGGTGTCGGGCAGATACGAGCTCGTGGTCGGCGCGAACGACGGCTTCCGACTCTACATCGATGGCAAACTCGTCAACGACGGCTGGGAGCCGCAGCAACGCGTCACCAGCAAGAGCGTCTTCATCGAGCTGCAAGCCAACCAGGGCTACGACCTCAAGCTCGAATACTTCGAGGCGGATCGCGACGCCGAAGTGCGGCTCGCCTGGCGACTGCCCGGCGCCAAGGCGCCCTTCGAAGAAGCCGTCGATGCGGCCAGAGCCGCGGACGTGATCGTCTATGTGGGCGGCCTCACGGGCGACGTCGAGGGCGAGGAAATGCGCGTGAGCTACCCGGGCTTCGCCGGCGGCGATCGTACCGACCTGCGAATTCCCCAGGGCCAGCAGAAGCTGCTCGAGGCGCTGCAGGCGACGGGCCGGCCCGTGGTGCTGGTGCTCACGGGCGGCTCGGCGCTCGCCGTGGACTGGGCGCAGGCCAAACTACCTGCCATCCTCATGGCGTGGTATCCCGGCCAGCGCGGCGGCAATGCCGTGGCCGACGTGCTGTTCGGCGACGTCAGCCCCTCGGGACGCCTGCCGGTCACTTTCTACAAGGCCGACGAAAAACTGCCGGACTTCGCCGACTACAGCATGAAGAACCGCACGTACCGCTACTTCGAAGGCCAGCCGCTCTATGCGTTCGGACATGGTCTCTCGTACACGAAGTTCGCGTACTCGGGCCTGAAGCTCGATCAGGCTCGCATCGCGGCGGACGGCAGCCTCACGGCTACGGTCACGGTCAAGAACGTCGGCAAGCGCGCCGGGGACGAGATCGTGCAGCTGTACCTCGCGCCCATGGACCCGAAGCGCCCGCGCGCACTCAAGGATCTTCGCGGCATGGAACGCGTGTCACTGAAGCCCGGCGAATCCCGCCAGGTGAGCTTCACGGTGCAGCCCGCGCGCGATCTCGCCATCTACGACCCCGCGAAGAAAGATTACGCCGTGGATGCCGGCCAGTTCGTGGTGCAGATCGGCGCCTCGAGCGCCGACATCCGCGCCAAAGCCCCCTTCACCATCCGCTAACTACCAGGGAAGCGTCGCCCCTCAGACCATCTGCCGCCCCGCGAGCGCATGCGCCAGCGTGCCACCGTCCACGTATTCGAGCTCGCCGCCGATCGGTATGCCATGCGCGATGCGGCTGGCCTGGATCTTCCGCTGGGCTGCGCGCTCACCCAGGAAGTGCGCCGTCGCCTCGCCTTCCACGGTGGGGTTGGTGGCCAGGATGACTTCGCGGACCTCGCCCGCGTCCAGCAGCGCCTCGAACTCGCGCGCGCCGATCTGTTCCGGGCCGATGCCGTCGAGTGGCGACAGGTGACCGTGCAGCACGAAGTAGCGTCCGCGGAAACTCCCGGACTGCTCCACGGCCACGACGTCGGCCGGCGACTCGACCACGCAGAGCAGTGAGCCATCGCGCGAACTCGACGAACAGATGGAACAGAGCTCGCTGTCGGTGAGCATGCGACACCGCTTGCAGCGGCCGATGCTTTCCAGACCCGAGATCAGCGCGTCGGCCAGCGTGCGCGCGCCGCCGCGGCCACCCTGCAGCAGGTGGAATGCCATGCGCTGAGCGGTCTTGGGCCCGACTCCGGGCAGAGCGCGCAGCGCCTCGATGAGCCTGGCGAGCGGAGCGGCATGCTGCATTGAATGATGTCGCCTGCTGCGATGTAGTTAGAAGGGGAGCTTGATCCCGGGCGGCAGCGACACGCCCGACATCACCGACGACATGCGCGCCTGCGTCTGCGTCTCGACCTTGTTGACCGCGTCGTTGATGGCGGCGGCAACCAGGTCTTCGAGCATCTCGCGATCCTCGGAGATCACCTGCGGCTCGATCTGCACGCGCTTCACTTCATGCTTGCCCGACATCGTGACCTTCACCATGCCGCCACCGGACTCGCCGATGACTTCCATGTTGGCGATCTCTTCCTGGGCCTTCTTCATGTTGGCCTGCAGGGCCATCGCCTGCTTCATCATGTTTCCACCACCGCGCATCTAACTTCTCCTCATTGTTCCGTGGGCCGCACCGACTCTGGATGCAGCGTGGCGCCGAACCTCGACTTGAGCTCGCGCACCATGGGGTCTTCTTCGAGCGAGCGGCGCGCCGCGTCGAGAGATTCGGCCGTACGACGTTCGCCGGTCTGGCTGGGAGTCTCGACATTGGCCGCGCCATCGACGAATTCCAGCTTCACCGGGCCGCCGAGATATTTCGCGAGCGCCTGCGAAAGCTTCTCGACCTGCGCCGGCGTGCGCCCCGCCTTGGGATCGATGGCCAGTCGCAGCGTGTTGCCGCGGTGCTCGATGAGCGCGCAGTTCGTCGCCAGCTGGCGGGCGGCGCCGGTGAGATCGAGGTCGCCGATCACGCGCGCCCATTGCACCGGCTCGATCGCGCCCGCCGATGCGGGACGCACGATGGGCGCCACGGTTATCGAAGGCGGAGCGGCCGAGGGCATGGATGAGCTGCCTGCGCCCGCGCCCGCGACGCGCGGCGTACCACCCGACGCGGCACCGGTCGCCGGACCACCCACCGGGCGGAACGCGAGCATGCGCACCAGCGTCATCTCGAAACCCGTGCGCGCATCCGGCGCGTAGCCGAGATCGCGACGCCCGAGGATGGCGGTCTGGTAGTAGAGCTGCACGTCTTCCGCGGATATGGCGCTCGCGAGCTCGCGCAACAGCGCCGGATCGTACAGCTCGTCGCCTTCGTATCCCGACACCAGCTGCTGCAGGGCCACGCGCGTGAGCAGCGCCGCGATATCGTCGAGCACCTGTGCGTAGTCCGGAGAGAATTCTTCCAGCGCCTTCGAGGTGGAGAGCAACTGCGCGGCGTCACCGGTGGCGAGAGCGCGCGCGAGCTTGCTCACGTGGTCGCGATCGATGGTGCCCAGCATCGCGCGCGCCGCTTTCTCGTCGACTTTGCCACCGCCGAAGGCGATGAGCTGGTCGGTGAGCGACAGCGCGTCGCGCATGCTGCCATCCGCGGCTTGCGCGACCAGGCGAATCGCGGCGGGCTCGTGCGGAATCTTCTCCGCGTCCAGCACCTTCACGAGGTGCTCGCCGATGAGACTCACGGGCAGGCGCTTGAGGTTGAACTGCAGGCAGCGCGACAGCACGGTGACCGGCAGCTTCTGCGGATCGGTGGTCGCGAGCAGGAACTTCACGTGCGGCGGCGGCTCCTCGAGCGTCTTGAGCAGCGCATTGAACGAATGCGTGGAGAGCATGTGCACTTCGTCGACCAGGTAGACCTTGTAGCGCCCGCGCGTCGGGGCGTACTGCACGTTCTCGAGGAGCTCGCGCGTGTCATCCACCTTGGTGCGCGAAGCAGCGTCGACTTCGATGAGATCGACGAAGCGCCCCTCGTCTATCTCCTTGCACGAGGCGCACACGCCGCAGGGCCTGGCGGTGACGCCGGTCTCGCAGTTGAGGCACTTCGACAGGATGCGCGCGATCGTGGTCTTGCCCACGCCGCGCGTGCCGGTGAACAGGAAGGCGTGATGCACGCGCCCCTGCGTGAGCGCGTTGTCGAGCGCCACGCGGACGTGCTCCTGGCCCACCAGTTCGGCAAAGGAGCGGGGCCGCCACTTGCGGGCCAGCGCGAGATAACTCATGCGTTGCTGCGTCCCCGTTGCTCATCGTCGAGGGAGGCAGCCCGCACCAGCCGGACTTCGGCGCCCGACATCGCCGCTACCGCTGCTCCCTTCCGGGCCTGACGGGGTTTACAACTAGTCGTCGCGAAGGAGCCGATACGGACTGCCATGGTTCAATATTGGCGGACAGGCAGGGATTCGAACCCTGGAACACCTTTTGGATGTTACTTGCTTTCCAAGCAAGCGCCTTCGACCGCTCGGCCACCTGTCCGCTGCCCCGCCCGACCGGTGGATCGAACGGGGTGCGCATGATAACGGAAGTGCGGACGTTACTGCGTCGGGACTTCGCGCGGCTTGGCCGGCAGCGCGGCGGGCGCCGGGGGCGCGCTCTTGGAAGGGCCGAACGGCGGCGGCGCGTCCAGGCAGGACTCATCGCGCCCGCGGACCCGCTCGGGGGTATCCAGCTGGGGGATCTTCAGGCCGTTGCGGGTATCGGGATTCTCGAGCCCATCCGGAGCCTTGAGCGGGGGCATTTCCTTGGCGCCGATGTAGTCCTTGTTGGACTGCTTGCAGACGATTTTCTCGGTCTTGCCGAAGGGCTGGCCGGGCAGCGCACCGTTGCCTAGCTTGCGCATGCCGTTGCACCCGGACACGCAGACAGTGGCCAGGCCGGCGAGCAAGACCAGGGCAAGCGAGGGAATCGTCAGGGCGATGCGCATGTGGTTGCGACCTTGGTGGCTGCGACTAGTTCACGAGCTTCAATTGATGGACAGGCCCGCTGCGAACAGCGACTCGATGACCACCGCATGGTACTCCGGCGAAAGCTCGGTCAGCGGCAGACGGATGGCGGCGCCGGAGAGCCCCATGCGATGCACGGCCCACTTGACCGGGATGGGATTGGATTCTACGAACAGGTTGCGGTGCAGGGCCACGAGGCGCTGATCGATCTGCGTTGCCACGGCGCGCTCGCCGCGCAGCGCGGCCGCCACCATGTCGGCCATGGCGCGCGGCGCGACATTGGCGGTCACCGAGATCACACCGACGGCGCCCACGCCGATCGCGTCACGCGCGGTGAGATCGTCGCCGCTCAGCACGGCGAAGCCGGGCGCCGATGCCGCGACCAGTTCACGGATGCGCGTGGTCTCGCCGACCGCTTCCTTGATCCCGGCGATGCGGGCTACGCGCGACAGTCTGCCTACCGTTTCCGGCAGCAGGTCGACACCAGTGCGGCCCGGCACATTGTAGAGGAGGACCGGAATTTTCGACGCGGCGGCGATGGCTTCGAAGTGACGGAACAGACCGTGCTGCGTGGGCTTTACGTAACCGGGCGAAGCGACCAGCAATGCATCGACGTCGAGCGCGGAGATCCACCTCGCGCGCTCGACTGAGGTGGCGGTGCTGTTGGTTCCCGCGTTGGCGATGAGCAATGCGCGCTTGGCGAGCGTCTTGCGGGCGCTGACGAGCAACGCGCGCAGCTCATCGTCGGTGACCGTCGCGGACTCGCCCGTGGACCCGGCGACAACGATGCCCCTCGTGCCATTGGCCACGTGGAATTCCAGGAGACGGGACCAGGCGTCGAAGTCGATGCTGCCATCCGGCTGCATCGGGGTCACGAGCGCCACCAGGCTGCCGGCGTACATGAGAAATCCGAGAATCGTTGAAAAAACGGTCGCGCATGGTACGGGCGCGCGGCCCGGGTCCGCAAGACACACCCGGCACGCATTTCACGAGCCTGCGGTACACTTCCGGCCTGATGAAGCAGCACCTCGCCGTATCCGCCATTGGCAGCGATCGCACCGGAATGGTCCATGAGCTGACCCGCGTCATATCCGACTGCGGCGGGTCGATCAGCGAGAGCCGCATGGCTACGCTCGGCAACGAATTCGCGATCCTGGTGCTGGTCAGCGGCAACTGGCATTCGCTGGCCAAGCTCGAAAGCGAGCTGGCGCGCCTGGGGGAGACCTCCGGCCTGTCGCTGCACATGAAGCGCACCGAGCCACGGGCGCCTCGCACCGAGCTCTTACCTTATTCGATCGATGTGGTCTGCCTCGACCAGGCGGGCATCGTCGCCGGGCTCTCCGGTTTCTGCGCGAGCCGCGGCATCGACATCGCCGAAGTGTCGACGCGCTGTTACCCGGCCGCGCACACGGGCGCGCAGATGTTCGCGGTGCAGATGATCATCAACGTCCCGAAGCGCCTGCAGCTCGCGCACCTGCGCGAGGAATTCATGGACTACTGCGACGCGCAAAACCTCGACGCGATCCTGGAGCCGGTCAAGTCTTGAGGTCGGGCAATTACGAGGGCTGCGCACGGTGATCGCCGTCGGAAAAAAACTTCCCGCCTTTTCGCTGCCGCGCTCGGACGGCAGCGCGTGGAAGCCCGCGGATGCCAAAGGCTCGGGCCTCGTGCTCTTCTTCTACCCCAAGGCGATGACGCCGGGCTGCACGCTCGAGGGCCAGGACTTCCGCGATCTGCATGCCGCGTTCAAGCGCGCGAAAACCACGGTGCTGGGCATCTCCAAGGACAGCTGCGAAAGGCAGGCGAAATTCCGCGCGAAGGAGAAGTTTTCCTTCGAGCTGCTGTCCGACGAGGACGAGAATGTCTGCCGGCTTTTCGACGTGATACGGGAAAAATCTCTGTACGGAAGAAAATTCATGGGTATCGAGCGAAGCACGTTCCTGTTCGATGACGCGGGGAAACTCGTCCGTGAATGGCGCAAGGTGCGCGTGAAAGGTCACGCCGCCGAAGTGCTCGAAGCGGCCAGGTCGCTGTGACGGCCGGCAAGCGCACGTCCGGCGGCAAGCCGGCCAGGGAACAGCGCCGCCTCTTCGTGCTGGACACCAATGTGCTCATGCACGATCCCACATCCATCTTCCGTTTCCAGGAACACGACGTCTATCTACCCATGGTGGTGCTCGAGGAGCTCGACGCCAACAAGAAGGGCCTGTCGGAAGCTTCGCGCAACGTGCGCCAGGTCAGCCGGTTCCTCGACGACCTGATGCGCGACGCCACCAAGGACGAGATCGACGCGGGCCTTTCGCTCGAGAGCCTCTTCGGCGCGAATACGAGCGCCGCGGCCGCCAAGAGCGTGCGTACGCCCGGCCGCCTGTTCTTCCAGACGCGCCAGCTGACCTCCGCCCTGCCCGACTATCTTCCCGGTCATGGCGCCGACAACGCCATCCTCGCGATGACCCTGGCATTGCAGGCGCTGCACCACGAGTCGCGCGTCACGCTGGTGTCCAAGGACATCAACCTGCGTATCAAGGCGGCGGTCGTCGGCGTGCACGCCGAGGACTACTACAGCGACAAGACCATCGAGGACGCCGACGTCCTGTACACGGGTCTCACCGCCCTGCCGGTCGATTTCTGGGAGAAAGCCGGCAAGGACATCAAGTCGTGGAAGGACGCAGAGCGCACTTACTACCAGGTCACCGGCCCGATCGTTTCCGAGCTGCACGTCAACCAGTTCGTGCACGAGGCGGGCGAACAGGGCATCGAGGCCATCGTCAGGCGCATCGAGGCCGGCACGGCCACGCTCGAGCTCGCACGCGATTTCCGCGGCGAGCGTCACAGCGTCTGGGGCGTGAGCGCGCGCAATCGCGAGCAGAACTTCGCGATCAACCTGCTCATGGATCCGGAGATCGACTTCGTCACCATCCTGGGCCCGGCCGGCACGGGCAAGACATTGCTCACGCTCGCGGCCGGCCTGATGCAGACGCTCGAATCGAACCGCTTCGCTGAAATCATCATGACTCGCGTCACCATCCCGCTCGGCGAGGACATCGGCTTCCTGCCCGGCACCGAAGAGGAAAAGATGGAGCCCTGGATGGGCGCGCTCATGGACAACCTCGAAGTGCTCACGCAGAGCACCGAGGGCGGCAGTTGGGGCCGCGGCGCCACGAACGACCTGCTGCGCAACCGCATCAAGATCCGCTCGCTCAATTTCATGCGCGGTCGCACCTTCCTCAACCGGTTCGTCATCCTCGACGAAGCGCAGAACCTGACGCCCAAGCAGATGAAGGCGCTTGTGACGCGCGCGGGGCCGGGAACCAAAATCGTGTGTCTCGGCAATATTGCGCAGATCGACACCCCGTACCTCACGGAAACCACGTCGGGCCTCACCTACGTGGTCAACCGGTTCAAGGGCTGGGACCATGCCGGACATATCACGCTGGTGCGCGGCGAACGCTCGCGACTCGCGGATTTTGCCTCTGATACGCTCTGAGAGGCCTGGCGCCAGAAACTAGCAGCCGCGCCCGGAGTCCAAGCCCGCGATGCCTCATTCCGTGAAGAACGCCCTGAAGAAAGCGCTGGCAATTTTCCTGGCCGTGCTGCTGCCGCTGCAGACCCTGGCGCAGGCGCCCGGCAACGATCTTCCCGACATCGGCAGCCCGGCCTCCTCCGCGCTCTCGCTCGACGACGAATACCGCATCGGCCTGCAAGTGGTGCGGCAGCTGCGTGACGAAGGCCAGATCATCGACGACCCCGAAGTCACCGAATACCTGCAGGCACTCGGTTCACGGCTGGTCACGCAGGCCACGGGTGATTCCGCGCAACGGTTCTCGTTCTTTTTCGTTCGCGACAACACCATCAATGCATTCGCGCTGCCCGGCGGCTTCGTCGGCGTGAACTACGGGCTGGTGCTGGCCACGCGCAACGAGTCACAGCTCGCGGGCGTGCTGGCGCACGAAATCGCGCACGTGACGCAGCGGCACATCGCGCGGCGTGTGCGCTCGCAGGGCCGCCAGAGCATCGCCACGATGGCGGCGATTCTCGCGGCCATTCTGGTCGGCGCCGCCACCGGTTCGAGCGACGCGACCATGGGCGGCGTCGCCATGGCGCAGGGCGCGGCCATGCAGCAGCAGATCAACTTCACGCGCGCCAACGAGAACGAGGCGGACCGCGTCGGCATGGGCTTCCTCGCGGCCGCGGGCTTCGACCCGTATGGCATGCCCGATTTCTTCGAGACCATGGGCCGTCGCACGGCGATCCAGGCGAACAATCGCAACGCGCTGCCCGAGATCCTGCAGTCGCACCCGGTGACCACCAACCGCATCGCCGAGTCGCGTTCGCGCGCCGCGCAGTTCAAGGACCTCAGGCCGACGCCCGAGACCGTGAGCTACCTGCTCACGCGCGAACGACTGCGGGTGCTGGCCACGCCGGCCGAGGAAAACGTGCGGCGCTACTACGCGGACCGTCGCCAGGCGCAGACCATCCCCAATCCGGGCGATCTCTACGGCGAGGCGCTGGCTAGCTACCAGTCGGGCAATGCGCGCGCCTCGCTGGACCCGTTGATCGCGCTGTCGCGCGACTATCCACAGGTGACCATGCTGCAGGCCTCCCTCGGCTCCGCACTCATGGCTGCCGGCGAGTCCGAAGAAGCACTGAACACCTTCCGCAGCGCGCTCGCGCTGTCGCCACGCAACATACCGCTGACCATGCGTTACGCCGAGGCGCTGCTCAAGGCGAACCAGGCGAAGACCGCTCACGCGGTGCTGCTCGACCTGTTCAACAATGTCGCGCCGACACCCGAGCAGATCCGCTTCACCGCACTCGCGGCCAGCAGCGCCGGTGACACCGGCGACGCGGCTTACTACATGAGCGAATACCACATCGCCACCGGCAACCTGCCGCTGTCCGTGGCGCAGCTCGAAATGGCGCTCGCTGCTCCCGACATCACGACGGTGCAACGCAGCCGTTTCCAGGCGCGCCTCGATGAAGTGCGCGAGGCCATGTTCTCTGACCGCAAGCGCCGCCGCGAGGCGGAAAAGCAGCAAAGAAAGCCTCCGGAGCAGCAAACCCGCCGTCCGGCTCCGGGTCGGGCTGGTACAATTTCCCGATGAAAAATCTGGTTCTCCTGGTGGCCGGCATGATGCTGGCCGGTTGCGCGACTGCGCCCCCTTCCAAGCCCGATCCCCGTGACCCGTGGGAACGTTTCAACCGCGCCTCGTTCAAGGTCAATGACGCGCTCGACCGCGCCATCCTCCGCCCCACGGCCCGCGCCTACGTGAAGGTGGCGCCCCGCGTGCTCCGCACCGGCGTCAGCAACTTCTTCGACAATCTCGAAACCGTTACCACGCTGGTAAACGATGCGCTGCAGGGCAAGCTGGCCGCCGCCGGTCACGACTCCGCGCGCTTCCTGCTCAATTCCACGCTGGGGCTGGCGGGTTTGTTCGACCCGGCCACCGCGGCAGGCATCGACAAGAACGACGAGGACTTCGGGCAGACACTGGGCAAATGGGGGGTGAAGTCCGGCCCCTACCTCATGGTGCCGCTGTTCGGTCCGTCGACCCTGCGCGATCTGCCGGCACGTGGCGTGGACACCTTCACCGATCCGTCTCACTACCTGGAAGACGACAGCACGCGCTACAGCATCACGGGCGTCGAGATCGTCGACCTGCGTGCCGGCCTGCTCGACCTCGACGACCAGCTCAAACAGAGCTTCGACCGGTACGCGTTCGTGCGCAACGCCTGGCTGCAGCGCCGCGACTACAAGGTCAAGGATGGCGACGTCGCGGACGAGTCGTTCGACGAAGACGCGATGATGAACGAAGAGCCCACGGCCAAGGATGAGAAGCCGCCGGAGACTCAATAGCGCAGTTGCAACGGGATGGAGACAGGGGGACCAATTTGAACGACGACGACAACACCGGCCGGCTGCCGCCGCTGCTGTTGCTGCATCCCGACGACAACATCGTCGTCGCGCGGCGTGACGTCGCTGCGGGCGAGAAAGTCGAGCTCGACGGCGAGTCCTTCGTCATCCCGGCGGCCGTGGAGTTGGGCCACAAGCTCGCGCGCAGGGCCATTGAAGCCGATGCCCGCGTCCTCAAATATGGAGCCCCGATCGGCTCGATGAAGGTCCGCGTGAGCCGTGGCGAGCACGTCCATCTGCACAACCTGAAGAGCGACTACATCCCCTCGACCACCCGCGAAGGGGACGGACACTGAAAATGAAAGGCTATCTCCGCAAGGACGGTCGCAAGGGCATCCGCAACGTCGTGGCGGTCGCCTATCTGGTCGAATGCGCGCACCACGTGTCGCGCATGATCGTGCAGAAAGCCGGTTCCGACGACGTGCACCTTATCGGCTTCCCCGGCTGTTACCCGAACAAATACGCGCTCGAGATGATGAAGCGCCTGTGCACGCATCCCAACGTGGGCGCCGTCCTGCTGGTCTCACTGGGGTGCGAAAGCTTCAATCGCGAAGAGCTGCGCCGCACGGTGGCGGCCAGCGGCCGGCCGGTGGATCTGCTGGTGATCCAGCAGTCGGGTGGCACTTCCAAGACGCTCAACGCGGGCCTCGAGCGCGTGGCGAAGATGCGCGCCGAGCTTGCGAATCAGACTGCCGTGCCCATGGCGCTCGACGAGTTGGTCGTTGGCACGGTGTGCGGCGGTTCCGATGGCACCAGCGGCATCACCGCGAACCCCGCCGTCGGCCGCTGTTTCGACTGGCTCATCGAGAACGACGCCGCCTGCATCTTCGAGGAAACCGGCGAACTCATCGGCTGCGAGCGCATCATGGCCTCGCGCGCCATCACCCCCGAGCTCGGGCGCGAGATCGAAGCGTGCGTGGACAAGGCGGCCAACTACTACCGCATCATGGGCTACGGCAGCTTCGCGCCGGGCAACGCCGAGGGCGGGCTGACCACGCTCGAGGAGAAATCCATGGGCGCGTATTCCAAGTCCGGCTCCTCGCCCATCAGCGGGCTCATCAAGCCCGGCGACATCCCCCCGCGCGGCGGCCTCTATCTACTCGACGTGGTGCCGGACGGAGAGCCGCGCTTCGGCTTCCCCAACATCTCGGACAACGCCGAGATCGTCGAGCTGATCGCCTGCGGCTCGCACCTCATCCTCTTCACGACCGGCCGCGGCTCGGTGGTGGGTTCCGCGATCTCGCCGGTCATCAAGATCTGCGCCAACCCGGACACCTACGACCGCATGTCCGAGGACATGGACGTGAATGCGGGCCGCATCCTGCGCGGCGCGGAGCTCGACGACGTGGGCCGCGAGATCTACGACCTCGTGCAGCGCGTGGCCTCCGGCGAACCATCGAAGTCGGAAGCGCTGGGTCACCAGGAATTCATCCTGACCTACAAACAATTCGAACCCATCGGCCCGGCCTGCCTGCCGGCGGCCTGAAGCCAAGGAAGATCCATGAAACTGGTACGTGTTGGTTCCGTGGGCGCGGAACGCCCTGGCCTGTTGCTCGCCGACGGCGGCATCGCCGACCTGGGCGGCGTGATACCCGACGTGGCCGGTGCCGCGCTGTCGCCCGAGTCGCTCGCGAAGCTGCGCGCGCTCGACGTCGCCAAACTACCTCGCCTGAAGGCGGGTGAACGTTACGGCGCCTGCGTCGCCGGCGTCGGCAAGTTCATCGCCATCGGGCTCAACTACGCCGATCATGCCGCCGAGACCGGCGCCAAGATCCCCGCCGAGCCCATCGTGTTCATGAAGGCCACGAGTTGCATCGTCGGGCCCAACGACACCGTGCTCAAACCGCGTGGCTCGACCAAGATGGACTGGGAAGTCGAGCTCGGCGTGGTCATCGGCAGCGTCACCCGCTACGTGAGCGAAGCCGACGCGGCCAAACACATCGCCGGCTACTGCGTGATCAACGATCTGTCCGAGCGCGCGTTCCAGCTGGAACGCGGCGGACAGTGGGACAAGGGCAAGGGCTGCGACACCTTCGGCCCACTCGGGCCCTGGCTGGTCACGTCCGACGAAGTCGGTGATCCGGCCAACCTCTCGATGTGGCTCGACGTGAACGGCACGCGCCGCCAGAACGGCTCGACGAAGACGATGATCTTCAAGCCGGCGTTCCTCGTGAGCTATCTGTCGCAGTTCATGAGCCTGCATCCCGGCGACGTGATCACCACCGGCACCCCACCCGGGGTCGGCATGGGCATCAAGCCCGAGCCCATTTTCCTGAACGTGGGAGACGTCATGGAACTCGGCATCGAGAAGCTCGGCACGCAGCGTCAGACCGTCGCCGCCGCGTAGAAAAGGGGACAGATCTATTATTGCGATCGTTGCGTCACGCCCTCCGGTCCGACGAATCGCCAGGAAAATAGATCTGTCCCCTTTATCGAACAGCATCGAGGACCTGCGTGTGGTCGCGCGTTCGCGCATTCCCCGCGCCCTCTTCGATTACATCGACCGCGGCTCATATGACGAGCTCACCTGGAACCGCAATCGCGACGACCTGCGCGCGCTTCAGCTGCGCCAGCGTGTGATGATCGACGTGTCGCGGATCTCCGTCGGCACCACGGTATTGGGCGAACACTGGAACATGCCCGTGGCCCTCGCGCCCACGGGCCTCACCGGGTTCTTCCATCGCGATGGCGAGATCCACGCGGCGCGCGCCGCGCAGCGCGCCGGCGTGCCGTTCACGCTCAGCACCATGTCCATCTGCGCCATCGAAGACGTGCGCGCGGCCGTGGAAGGCACGTTCTGGTTCCAGCTCTACTTGATGCGCGACCGCGGTTTCAACGATGCGCTGATCGCACGCGCGCGCGAGGCCCGCTGCTCGGCACTCATGCTCACGCTCGATCTGCCGCTGCAGGCATTGCGCCGACGCGATCCGAAAAACGGGCTGTCGGTGCCGCTACGCCTCACCGCGCGCAATGCCTGGGAAATCTTCACGCGCCCGCGCTGGTTGTCAGGCGTGTTCCTGGGCAAGCGCCGCACGCTCGGCAATCTCGCCTCGTTCTTTCCCCGGGACGGCATCGGCGCGCTGTCCGAGTGGGTAGGCGGCCAGTTCAATCCGGCGATCACCTGGAAGGACATCGGCTGGGTGCGCGAGCGCTGGCCCGGCAAGCTCATCGTGAAAGGCGTGCTCGACGCCGAGGATGCGCGGCTGGCGGCCGCGGCCGGCATCGACGCCATCGTCGTTTCGAATCATGGCGGCCGTCAGCTCGACGGCGCGACGTCGACGATCGCAGCACTGCCCCGCGTGGTCGACGCCGCGGCGCATCGTTGCGAAGTGCTCATGGATGGCGGCATCACCTCGGGCCAGGATGTGATCAAGGCCCTCGCCCTCGGCGCGCGCGCGTGTCTCATCGGCAAGGCATTTCTCTACGGCCTCGCGGCGGATGGCGAGCGGGGTGTGTCGCTGGCGCTGGAGATCATCCGCAAGGAACTGGAAATCAGCATGGCGCTGACGGGCACGCTGGACGCGCGCCGCGTAAATGTTCGGACTCTTTTGTAGATGCCGGCGGCGACGACCGATCCGGTCGCAAGGCCCGTCAGCCGGTGGCCGACAACAACCCGTCCACTTCTGAGATGCGCGCGATGGCGACCAACGAGGCCGGCAGGTTCTCGAGGGTGACCACGCGTGACTTGCGGCGTCCCCACGCGAGCCAGTCGAGCAGCACCGCGAGGCCCGCGCTGTCGGCACGGGTCACGCCAGCGCAATCGATGACGATGCGGTTGGCGCTCGAACCCTCGAGAACCAGTACACCCAGCTGACGCGCATCGCGGGCGCTCGCGAACGTGAGCTCGCCGGTCACGACGATTCGCCCCGGAGCGGACTCGCTGATGCCGATGCGCCCGTTTTGACGCGCCTGATCGTTCATGCGCGTGTCAGGGCGCCGGCTTGCCGGCCTTCGCCGCGGACGCCTTGGCTTCGAGGCGCTGGATCACGGAGTCGAGACCCTTCTGCTGCACTTCCGCGCCGTAGTCCTCGCGATAGCTCTTCACGTAGCTGATGCCGTCGATGACCACGTCCCAGGCCTTCCACGCGCCATTGGTCTTTCGCAGGCTGTAGTTCACGGCGACCTTGGTGCCGTTCGACCGCGTGATCTCCGTGCGCACCGTGGCTTTCTCGGTCGTGGCGTCGGTCTTGGTGGGGAAAACCTTCAGCCGGTTCGCCGTGAAGTCGACCATGGCATCGCCGTAGGTGTAGAGCAGTGAGTTGTAGAACGCATCGACGAAACGCTTGCGCTGGTCGGCCGAGGCGTTGCGCCAGTGCGGACCCAGCACGAGCTGCGCGGCATAAGCAGTGTCGAAGTTCGGGAGCAGCGTCTCACCGACCAGCTTGTACAGCCCCTCCGGATTCTTGCGCCACTCGGCGCGATGCTGGTCGATGCCGGCGAGCAGGAGGTTGGCCGAGCTCTCGATGAGCTGCGAAGGACCGCTGGTGTCCACCGACGTGGGCGCCGCTTTGCCATTGGTGGTGGCTTCCGGCTTGGCGGTGGTTTGTGCAGCGGCGGCATGCGCACCCGCGGTGGCTAACAAACCTGCAATGAACCCAGCCTGAACGAGTCGCTTCATCGACGTCATCATTTCTGCTCCTGTGGCGCCTCGGCCTTGCCTTCTTCCTTGTCGGGTCCCTTGCTCGCCATGTTGGCGAAGAACTTGTTTACAAGGCTCTCGAGCACGATGGCCGATTGCGTGAACTCGATCTGACCACCCTGCTTGAGGAAGGTTTCCGAGCCGCCGGGACCGATGCCGACATACTTGCCACCCAACAAACCCGCCGTCTGGATGCTGGCGTCGCTGTCTTCCGGTATTTCGCTATATTGCTGGTCGATGCGAAGAAGCACCGCCGCCTTGTAGTCCTTGGGGTCGAATCTGATTGACTCGACGCGGCCGATGCGCACGCCGGCCATGGTCACCGGCGAACCCGGCTTGAGATCACCGATGTTGTCGAACTTGGCGGTCACCGAGTAACCCGCCTCGGGACTGCCGAGCTTGAGCGACGTGCCCGGCAGCTGGGTGGTCAGGAAGGCGAGCGCCGCGAAGCCGAGCAGCACGAAGAGTCCTGTACCAATTTCAAGCGAGCGAGAATTTTTCATACTTTGCGTTCCGATTCGGGAATGGCGGTTCAGGACCGGGTCAGGAAGGCCGCGGTCAGCAGGTAGTTGAGCAGCAGCACCATCACCGAGGAGGTGACGACGGTGCGAGTCGTAGCCAGACCCACACCCTCCGGCGTGGGTTCACTCTGGTAGCCCTCGTAGACGGCGATCAGGCTGCAAGTGATGCCGAACACGATGCTCTTGACGATGCCTTCGTTGACGTCGTGCAGGTCCACCGCGTCCTGGGTCTGCGACCAGAAGGCGCCGACGTCCACGCCCATCTGCTGCACGCCGACGAGGTGGGCGCCAAACAAGCCGATGACACAGAACGTCGCGGCGAGAAGCGGCATGGCGACTACGCCACCCAGGAAGCGCGGCGCGACCACGTGGCGCAGCGGATCGACCGCCATCATCTGCATGGCGGTGAGCTGCTCCGTGCTCTTCATGAGGCCGATCTCGGAGGTCAGGGACGTGCCGGCACGCCCGGCGAACAACAATGCCGTGAGCACGGGCCCGAGCACCTTGAGCATGCCCAACGCCGCGAGCACGCCCAGCGAGTCTTCGGAGCCGAAGCGCTGCAAAGTGTCGAAGCCCAGAAGGCCCAGCACCATGCCGACGAACAGGCCCGAGAGCATGACGATGACCAGCGAGCGTGCGCCGGCGTTGTAGATCTGCCGGACGATGAGCCCCGGCTTGCGGAAGGACGGCACCACGCGCGCGAGCACCTGCAGCAGGAACAGCGTCATCGCGCCGATGCGCCCCACCCAGACCATCGGCTTCGATTCCATGAGCGCGTTCACGACGCGTCCCCCAGCAGGTCGGACGCGTAGTCCGGCGCCGGATAGTGGAACGCCACCGGCCCGTCATCGAGGCCGCCCATGAATTGCTTCACCTCGGGCAGGTTGCTGCGGCTGAGCTCGTCAGGAGTGCCTGCCGCCACGACCTTGCCACCCGACAGGAGGAAGCTTTCATGGGCGATGCTCGAGAGCTCCTGCACGTCGTGCGAGACGACGATGCTGGTGATGCCCAGGGCGTCGTTCATCTGCTTGATCAACCGGCAGATGACCCCCATGGAGATGGGATCGAGACCCACGAAGGGCTCATCGTAGATCAGGATGTCCGGGTCCATGACGATGGCGCGCGCCAAAGCGACGCGGCGAGCCATGCCGCCTGACAGCTCGGCTGGCATGAGTCGCGAGGCCCCGCGCAGACCCACGGCGTGCAGTTTGGTGAGAACCAGCTGACGGATCAGCGATTCGGGCAGCTTGGTATGCGCGCGCAGCGGGAAGGCCACGTTCTCGAACACGTCCTCGTCGGTGAGCAGTGCGCCGTTCTGGAAGAGCATGCCCATGCGCCGCCGCAGCGCGAACAACTCGCGGCTCGACATGCGGGACACTTCCTCGCCCCACACCTTGACGCTGCCGCTGTCGGCCATCGCCTGCCCCGTGATCAGGCGCAGCAACGTGGTCTTGCCGGTGCCCGAGGGGCCCATGAACGCGGTAATGCGCCCGCGGCGCGCGTTCAGGGTGAGGCCGTCGAAGATCTTGCGGCCGCCCACGGAGTAGTGGACATCGCGCACTTCGATGACGGCATCGCCGGCTTCCGCCGGCGGTGAATGGTTTGAACTCAAGCTCGTGTATCCACGCGCGACCCGCGGTGTCAGAAGGCCGCGAAGAATAACAAAAGGACCCCTCCCCGGCTTACAGTCCGGTTTAATCCGTACTAAAATGGTCCCACATGCTTCGCATCGGCAAACTCACTGATTACGCGACAGTAATACTGGCCACCCTCGCGGCCGATCGTTCGCGCCTGCTCAATGCCGGAACGCTCGCGGAACGCACCCGCATCGCCGCGCCTACGGTCAGCAAGCTGCTCAAGCAACTGCAACGAGCCGGCCTGGTCGTGTCCACCCGCGGCACGCGTGGCGGCTACCAGCTCGCGCGGGACCCGGAGGCCATCACCGCCGCCGCCATCCTGGATGCACTCGAGGGGCCGGTGGCGCTCACCCAATGCTCCGCCGGCAGCGGCCAGTGCGGCATCGAACACACCTGTTCGGTGGGTCGCACCTGGCAGCGCCTCAGCATGGCAATCCGCCGCTCACTGAATGAAATCACGCTGGCGCAGCTCGCCGGGCTCGACGACCGCGTCATGCCCATCGAGCGCGAGCTCAGGTGGCGCGGCGCGAAGGTGACGACGTGAGCAGCGAACCGAAACACGTGGAAAACAGCATCGACGTCGTGCTGAACAAGAGCTACCGGCATGGCTTCGTCACCGAGATCGACTCGGACACCCTGCCGCCCGGACTCGATGAGGACGTGGTGCGCTTCATCTCGCGCAAGAAGAAGGAACCCGAGTTCCTGACGCAGTGGCGCCTGAGGTCGTACCGCCATTGGCTCACCATGAAGGAGCCGCACTGGGCGCACCTGCGCGTCAACCCGATCGACTACCAGGGCATTTCGTACTTCTCGGCACCGAAGCCGAAGGCAAATGCACCCCGGTCGCTCGATGAGGTCGATCCGAAGCTGCTCGAGACTTACGAGAAGCTCGGCGTCCCGCTGCATGAGCGCGCGCGCCTCGCGGGTGTCGCGGTCGATGCGGTGTTCGACAGCGTGTCGGTGGCCACCACGTTCAAGGCACGTCTCGCCGAAGCCGGCGTGATCTTCTGTTCGTTCTCGGACGCAGCACAGAACCACCCTGCGCTCATCGAGCAGTATCTCGGCACCGTGGTGCCGCATACCGACAACTATTTCGCGGCACTCAACTCCGCGGTGTTCTCTGATGGTTCGTTCGTGTACGTACCCGAGGGGGTGCGCTGCCCGATGGAGCTCTCCACCTACTTCCGCATCAATGCCGCGAATACCGGACAGTTCGAACGCACGCTCATCATCGCCGCGCCCGGCTCGCACGTGAGCTACCTCGAGGGCTGCACCGCGCCGATGCGTGACGAGAACCAGCTGCACGCGGCGGTGGTCGAGCTCGTGGCCGAAGACGACGCCGAGATCAAGTATTCGACCGTGCAGAACTGGTATCCCGGCGACGAGAACGGCGTCGGCGGCATCTACAACTTCGTGACCAAGCGCGGCGAATGCCGCGGGCGCAATTCGAAGATCGCGTGGACGCAGGTGGAAACCGGCTCGGCGATCACCTGGAAGTATCCGTCCTGCATCCTCAAGGGCGACAACTCGGTGGGCGAGTTCTACTCCGTGGCCACGGCGAACAACTACCAGCAAGCGGATACCGGCACCAAGATGGTCCACATCGGCGCCAATACCCGCAGCACCATCGTGTCCAAGGGCATCTCCGCCGGGCACGGACAGAATTCCTATCGCGGTCTCGTGAAGATCCTGCCGTCCGCGCATGGCGCGCGGAACTTCACGCAGTGCGACTCGCTGCTCATGGGTGGCACCTGCGGTGCTCACACGTTTCCATACATCGAGACCCGCAATCCGACGGCCACCGTGGAGCACGAGGCTTCCACGTCGAAGATCAGCGAAGACCAGTTGTTCTATTGCCTGCAGCGCGGCATCGACGAGGAAGACGCCGTCAACATGATCGTCAGCGGCTTCTGCAAGAGCGTGTTGAAGGAGCTGCCCATGGAATTCGCCGTGGAAGCGCAGAATTTGTTGGCCGTGAGCCTCGAAGGCGCGGTCGGGTAAGAACGAAGATGACCACTCCATTGCTCAAGATCGAAAACCTGTCCGCCACCGTGGGTGGCAAGAAAGTCCTGCAAGGCCTCACGCTCACCGTGAACGCAGGAGAAGTGCACGCCATCATGGGCCCGAACGGCTCGGGCAAGAGCACGCTCTCCTACGTGCTGGCCGGCCGCCCCGGATACGAGATCACCGGGGGCAGAGTGGAATTCCAGGGCAAGGACCTGCTCGCCATGGAAGCCGAGGAGCGCGCGCGCGCCGGGCTCTTCCTGGGCTTCCAGTACCCGGTCGAAATCCCCGGCGTGAACAACGTCTACTTGCTGAAGGCCGCGATGAACGCGAAGCGCAAGGCCGAGGGCAAGTCCGAGGTCGATGCCTACGAATTCCTGCAGCTGGTGCGCGGCAAGATGAAACTCATGCAGATGGACGAGAGCTTCCTCTCGCGCGGCGTGAACGAAGGCTTCTCGGGCGGCGAGAAGAAGCGCAACGAGATACTGCAGATGCTAGTGCTCGAACCCACGCTCGCCGTGCTCGACGAAACCGACTCGGGGCTCGACATCGATGCGCTCAAGGTGGTCGCGCGCGGCGTGAAGACGCTGCAATCCGCCGACCGCGGCGTACTGCTGATCACTCACTACCAGCGCCTGCTCGATCACATCGTGCCCGACCAGGTGCACGTGCTGGCGCGCGGTCGCATCGCGAGGTCCGGCGGCAAGGAACTCGCGCACGAGCTCGAGCGGCGCGGCTACGACTGGGTGCTCGAAGTCGCCTGAGTGACGTCATGACCGCACTGCCGACCAATCGCGACGAAAACTGGCGCTACGCCAACCTGCGCCCTCTTGCCCGGGCGCGTGCCGACAATGCGCGCGCGGACAACACGCGCCCCGAACTTGGCCCCCACGACTTGAATCTGCCGCGCAGCCTCGATGGCTTCGAACGCTGGGTTTTCTGCGATGGCCGGTTCGTGGCCGCAAATCCTTCGCCCGACTCGCGCGTGCAACTGCTCGACGCGCGCAACGCCGGTGAGTCCTTCGCCGCGTTGCTCGATGCGGATCTCGCGGCAGCCGGCGTCGACTTCTCGCTGGCGCGCATCAACGCCGCACGCGGCGATCAAGTCGTGCAGATCGAAGTTGCCGACGACTCTCCGGCGTTGCAGCTCGAGCTCGTATTCGTGGCCACGGCACCGGCCGCAAGCGGCACGTCTTATCCGCGCGCGCAGATCGTCGCGGGCAGGAACTCGCGTTTGACGGTCATCGAACGCCACCTCACGGCTGGCACCGGTGCGGCGGACGCGGACACCGATTCCGTGATCAACGCCGCCTGCGACGTTTCATTGCGCCCGGGAGCCGTGCTCGAGCACATCCGCGTGCAGTGCGGCGGAGCCCGGACGTCCCATTTCGACACGCTGATCGCCAACGTCGGCGAAAACGCCACCTACCGCCTCCGCACCACCACGCTCGGCGGCCTCACGTCGCGCACCACCGCGTTCATCAAGCTCGCCGGCCGCGGCGCGCGATGCGAGTTCGGCGCGGCGATCGTGGCGAACGGCACCCAGACGCACGACATGTTCGTCGAGATCGATCACGCGGCGCCGGAGACTTCCACGCGCGAAATCTTCCGTGGCATCGCCAACGACCGCGGCAAGCTCGCATTCAACGGCAAGATGATCGTGCGCGAGAACGCGCACGGCGCCGACTCCGACCAGTCGCTCAGGTCGCTGCTCACGGGCGCGGGCGCCGAAGCCGCGGCGCGCCCGCAGCTCGAGATCTACACCGACAAGGTTCGCGCCAAACACGGCGCGACCACCGGCAAGCTCGACGAACAGATGCTGTTCTACCTGTTGTCGCGCGGCATCGATCGTCCGCAAGCGCAGGCGCTGCTGCAATGGGCCTTCATCGAAGATGCGGTCTCGCTCGTGCCGGTGCCAGCGCTGCGCCAGGAGATCGAGCAGCTCATCGCCGCGCGGCTGAACTCGGTCAACTCGCTCGGACTCGTGGACCTGCCATGAACGCCACCCCCGAACGGCTTGCCGGCGATGCGGCCGACTACGACGTCGAACGCATTCGCCGTGACTTTCCGATCCTCTCGCGCCAGGTGCACGGCAAGCCGCTCGTGTTCCTCGACAGCGCCGCATCGTCGCAACGTCCGGCGAGCGTGCTCCAGGCCGTCGATGAGTACGAGCGCCTGCACCACGCGAATGTGCACCGGGGCGTGCACCTGCTGAGCCAGGAAGCCACCGACCTCTTCGAAAAGGCGCGCGAACGCGTGCGCGCCTTCGTGAATGCACGATCCACGCGCGAAGTCATCTTCACGCGCGGCACCACGGAGGGCATCAACCTCGTGGCGCAGTCCTATGCGCGTTCGCGCCTCGTGCGCGGCGACGAGATCCTGCTGACCGCGCTCGAGCACCACGCGAATATCGTTCCCTGGCAGCTGGTAGCCGAGCAGACCGGCGCCGTGGTCCGGGCCGTTCCCATGGATCGCCGCGGGGTGGTCAGTCTCGACGCCGTCGCTGGAAGCCTGAACGAGCGCACACGCATCGTGGCCTGCGCGCACGTGTCCAACGCACTGGGAACGGTGCTGCCCGTGCGCGAGATCACGCGGCTTGCCCATGCTCGCGGCGCGGTGGTTCTCATCGACGGGGCGCAGGCGGTTCCGCACCAGCGCGTGGACCTGCAGGCCCTCGACTGCGACTTCTATGCTTTCTCCGCGCACAAGATGTACGGGCCAACCGGCATCGGCGCGCTCATCGGCCGCGAGTCGCTGCTCGACGCGATGCCGCCGTGGCAAGGCGGCGGCGACATGATCCTCACGGTGTCCTTCGAGAAGACTACGTTCAACACGCTGCCCTTCAAGTTCGAAGCGGGCACGCCCAACATCTCGGGAGCGGTCGGCATGGCCGCTGCCGTCGATTACATCGAGTCCCTCGGCATCGAACGCATCCATGCGCACGAGCAACGGTTGCTGGCCTCGGCCACCGCGAAGCTGCAGCGCGTGCCGGGGCTCGAGATCATCGGCACCGCACCGGACAAGGCTTCGGTGATCTCGTTCACGGTGGACGGCATCCATCCGCACGATCTCGGCACCATCCTCGACGCTGAAGGCGTGGCGGTGCGCACCGGGCATCACTGTGCGATGCCGGTCATGGAGTACTTCGACGTGCCCGCCACCGCGCGCGCGTCTTTCGCCTGTTATTCGCGCGAAGCCGATGTCGACGCGCTCGTGGGTGCGCTCCACAAGGCGCGCGAGGTATTTTCGTGATGGAGCGGGGCTGATGGATCTCAAGGATCTCTATCGCGAGGTCATCCTCGATCACAACAAGAGCCCGCGCCAGTTCGGCCGGTTGGAGCCTGCCGACGGTTCGGCCGATGGCCACAACCCGCTATGTGGCGATCGCCTGCACGTCACGCTGCGTCTCGATGGCGATCGAGTGTCCGATCTCAGGTTCGAAGGCAAGGGCTGCGCCATTTCGGTGGCCTCGGCGTCGCTCATGTGCGAAGCCGTCAAGGGCAGCACCCGCGGCGAGATCGCCCACCTCTTCGGCGAAATCCACGAGGTGCTGACGCATCACGATGCGCCGGTGCCCGAGACTCTCGGCAAACTGGCCGCACTCTCGGGCGTGCGGGAGTTCCCGGTGCGCGTGAAATGCGCCAGCCTCGCGTGGCACACGCTGAATGCGGCGCTGGCCCGCAGCGACGCGACGGTGAAGACCGAATGAGGACGCACGACAACGAACCTTTCGTCCTGAGCCGTGACGTGAAGGCCGTCATGGTGCCGGCCGGTATCGAAATAGAGCTCAAGTCCGGACAGTCCGGCTTCATCACGCAGGCGCTCGGCGGCAGCTTCACGTTGTACATGGAAGGCAACCTGTTCCGCCTCGCTGGCACCGACGCGGACGCCATCGGCAAGGACGTGGTCAAGGCGCCGGAGCTTCCGCCGAACGCGACCGGAGACGACGTGCTGGCCGCTGCCTGGGATCAGCTGCGCACCTGCTTCGACCCCGAGATCCCGATCAACATCGTCGACCTCGGGCTGATCTACGAGTGCACGGTGAGCGCCGAGCCCTCTGGACAGCGTGTCATCCAGGTGCGGCTCACGCTCACGGCACCGGGTTGCGGCATGGGCGACGTGCTGGTGCAGGATATCCGTCAGAAGCTCGAGGTCATCCCCACGGTAGCCCACGCCGACGTCGAGCTGGTGTTCGACCCGCCGTGGAACCAGGCGATGATGTCCGAGGCCGCGCGCCTGCAGACCGGAATGTTCTGAGGTTTTTCCCTAGCCACTTATGTCCGACTGGGTCGATATCGGCAGCGCGGATGAGCTCGAATCCACTTCACGGTTGGAAGGGGACGTCGACGGCTTCAGGGTGCGGGTGGCGCGCGTAAGTGGCACGCTGTACGCCTTTGAAGACCGATGCACCCATGACGACTCCCCTTTCGACGACGCGCCCATCGAAGGCTGCGAAATCATCTGCCCCCGCCACGGCGCGCGCTTCTCCCTGCAGTCCGGCGAGGCTCTTTCGCCGCCGGCTTACGAGCCGCTGCGGATTTTCGCGGCCCGCGAAGTCGCTGGCCGTATCCAGGTTCGCGCCTGAAAAAATGCAACCCGCGGCGATGAATCATGACCAGTGACATCGCCAAGCGGCTGTCACTGGTGCGGCATGCCAACGCCGAACAGGATTCCGATGTACGCGACTTCGAACGTCCGCTGAGCCGCAAGGGCCGCGGCGAGGCCGAGGAGATCGCCAGGCGATTCCTCGACCGCGAGCGGGTGCCGGATCTCATCGTGGCCAGTGCCGCGCTGCGTACCCGCGAGACGGCGGAGATCTTCGCGCGCGTACTGGGCGTTCCGGCGCGCCTGCTGCAGGCCGAGGATTCGCTGTATCTCGCCGACGGGGAACAGATCCTCACGATCATCCGCGGCGCCGGTCCCCGCGTCGGGTATCTCATGGTGATCGGCCACAACCCGGGGATTTCCGCCGCGGCGATTTCGCTCGCGCCGGAGGTGGTCACCACCGACCTTCCCACCTGTGGGTCGCTGACCATGAACGTGAGTTGCGCGCGGTGGGCGCTGATCGACCGTCGCGGCGTGCGCGACGCCGAGCGCGACGTTCCGAAGAAGCTGTTCGGGTAGCCGCTAGCTACCGCGGGCGACCTGGGTGATGTCGACCACCGCGCCCTGATCGCGCTCACGGCGTACGGCCGGGGCGCCGCTCAGCAGCGGATCGCCGATCGTGCAGCAGTCGCGGCCCGCCTGTTTCGAGCGATACAGCGCCTCGTCCGCGAGCCGGATGATCGTTTCGCGATCGCGTGCCATCGTGGAATCGGCGATACCGAAGCTCGCGGTGAAGATGGGCGTGCCGGTGAGCAGGTGCGCCTGCGAAAGCGCGGCGCGCAGGCGCGCGACCACTTCGGCGGCGCGTTCGGCATTGGCGCCCGGCAACAGCATCGCGAACTCCTCGCCACCCCAACGCACGACGTGATCGCGATCGCGCACCACGCCGCGCGCGGTGTCGGCGAAAAGTTTGAGCGCGCGGTCCCCCGCCTCGTGGCCCATGGTGTCGTTGAGGCGCTTGAAGAAGTCGAGGTCGGCCATGACCACGGCGAACGCGGCATCCACGGCCAGCAGGTTCGCGAGCACCTCTTCGGCGGCGCGGCGGTTGGTGAGGCCGGTCAGGCTGTCCGTGCTCGCCTGCAGCTGCGAGCGCTCGAAGGCGCGCAGCGTGCCGATGCGATTGCCGGCGTGCACGCCGAGAGCCGTGAGCTGTGCGATCTGCTCGGGGTTCGGCGGCTTGCCCTTGGCGCCCGTGACGTGCAGCACGCCGAGCGCGCGGCCCATGAAGTTCACGGGCACGCACGCCGCTGAAATCGAACCCCCCATGCGGCCGAGGAGTTTCGGACACGCATTGAGCGCCTCGGCGTCCGTGAAGATCTGCGGATGCCCGCGGCGGACAGCGATGCAGCTGTATGGCGATTCCACCGAGCAGTTGGGCGAGCCCGTCTTGGGATGCACGCAGGCGCGCTCGAGATGCGCGCGCGACGAATCGGCGAGCAGCAGCTCCATGGGATGCACCTCGGAGATGTTGCCCATCGCGCGGGCGATGACCTTGTCCGCCTCGGCTTCCGAGTCGGCCATTTCCAGGGCTTCGACCAGCTGGTTGCTGAAGCTGCTGCGGCCCGCTTCGGAGCGCAGGCGCGTGAGCATGCCCTGCATGGTGTCCGCGAGCAGGTTGATCATGCGCGCGAGGCCACCCACCTCGTCGTGACCATACGTGTCGCAGCGGTTGTCCATGTCGCCCGCAGCCAGCGCCTGCGCCACTTCGCCCACCGAGCGCAGCGACGACTGGATGGAATGCGCGACCGCCCAGAGCGCGAGACCCGCGAGCAGCACCGCGAAAACGCCAACCGCGATCAGCCATGCGACCACGGTGTCGACGCGATCCGCCTCGGCGAGCACGCGAGTCTCGACGCGGAACAGCACCGACCGCATGCGCGTCATGGCGTCGCGCAGCGCAGCCTCGAGCGCCGCGCGGCGTGGTTCGAGTTCCGCGAATGCCCAGTCCGAGCCGCCGCCACCCTTGCGCAGGTAGCTTTCGATGCTGTCGAAGTAGTTGGTCGCGGGCTGGTGCAGCGACTCCGTGATGGTCATCACCTCGGGTGTGGAGGATAACGACCAGGTGAGCTCGAGCTGCGTGCGCAGGGTGCTCACCAGGTTTTGCGGATGGTTGCCGGCCGAGTTGAGCTCGGTACTGATGGCGGTATGGATGGACAGCGCGCGGTCGAGCGAACGCTGCACGGCCGCCACGTGCGCCAGGTCCGCGCTCGCCGACGACTGCAGTTGCGTCGCGCTCAGTGCGCCGAACAGCACGCCCGCTACCGACAGCAGCAGGATGCCGAACAATATGTAGAAACGGCCAGTGATGGGGATCGCGGCCAACCACCGGCGCGAACCTCGGGCTTGCATCTGGTCCATCCTCTCCGACTCGCGTCATTCGGATATCGGCGAAATCGGGGAGGACGTTAGGGGCAAGTACTCCCGGTGCCGGGACCAGCCCGCGACGCAGTGCTCAGTTTCCTCACGACGCGGCGGGCGCCGACGTGATAGCCGGTACGGTTCGAGCTTCGCCGCACTAGCGCGCGGCGAGGGACAGCAATCCCGCGTTGCCGCCGATGGCCGCCGTGTTGGTCGTGATGGTCTGCTCCGTGGCCATGCGATGCAGGTAGTGCGGGCCACCCGCCTTGGGGCCGGTGCCCGAGAGGCCCATGCCGCCAAAGGGCTGCACGCCGACCACCGCACCGATCATGTTGCGGTTGATGTACACGTTGCCCACCCGCAGCGAACGCGCCACGCGCTGCGCCAGGCCGTCGATACGCGTGTGGATGCCGAGCGTGAGACCGAAGCCCATGCGGTTCACGGCCGCTACCACGCCATCGAGGTCCTTCGCGCGGTACGACAGTACGTGGACGACCGGGCCGAACACCTCGCGCTGCATGCGCTCCAGTGAATCGATCTCGACCGCAAGCGGGGCGAAGAAACGCCCCTGGCCACCGGACGGGACACGCGCGCGATGGCTCCAACGCGCCGAGCGCGTGATCTCCGCGGCATGCGTCTCCAGCATCTTCAACGCGTCGTCGTCGATGACCGGCCCCACGTCCGTCGACAGACGCGCGGGGTCGCCAATCATCATCTCGTCCATGCAGCCCGCGAGCAGCGTCTTCACGCGCGCACTGATCTCCTCCTGCACCAGCAGGATGCGCAGTGCCGAGCAGCGCTGGCCTGCGCTGTTGAACCCGGACTGCACGACGTCGAGCACCAGCTGTTCGGCGAGCGCCGAGCTGTCGGCGAGCATCACGTTCAAACCACCCGTCTCGGCAATCAGCGTGCCGATGGCGCCCGGGCGCGCAGCCATGGAGCGCTCGATGAGGCGCGCCGTATCCGTGCCGCCGGTGAACACCACGCCCGCGAGCCGCGGATCGCGCGTGAGCGCCGCACCCACGGTGCCCCCATCGCCGGGCACGAACTGCAGCGCCTCCGGCGGCAGGCCCGCTTGCAGCATCAGGCCGGTCGCGTAGGCCGCGGTAAGCGGTGTCTGCTCGGCAGGCTTGGCCACCACGGTGTTGCCGGCGGCCAGGGCCGCGGCTACCTGCCCCGTGTAGATAGCCAGCGGAAAATTCCACGGCGAGATGCAGCCGAACACGCCCTTGCCGCGCAGCCGCAGCAGGTTGCGCTCTCCAGTCGGCCCCGGCAGCGGGGATTCGTGCGAGAAGTCGCGGCGCGCGCGCGCCGCGTAATAGCGCAGGAAATCGACGGCTTCGCGCACTTCGCCGATGGCATCCGGCAGCGTCTTGCCCGCCTCGCGCACGCAGCGCGCGACCAGCGCCGCCGTGTGCTCCTCGTAGAGCACCGCGGCGCGCTCGAGGATGGCCGCGCGCTTCTCGCCGCCCAGCTCGTCCCAGTCTTCCTGCGCGCGCGACGCGGCTTCGATGGCCGCCTCCACGGTCGCGGCATCCGCGTTGAGCACGGTGCCGATGCTCTCGGCCGTGTTCGCCGGGTTCACCAGCGTGACGGGAGCGCCCGTTGCGCGAGCTCGGGTCGTGACCAGCGGCGCAGCGCTCCACGGCTGTTGCGAGGCGCGCTCGCACTCCTTCATCAGCGAATCCACGGCTTGGCCGTCGGCGAAGTTGAAACCGGCGGAATTCAATCGCTCGGGTGCGAACAGGTTCACCGGCAACGGGATCCGTGGATGCGCGACACGCTCCAGCGCATCCACCTCGGCGATCGGATCCGCCACCACTTCTTCGGCTGGCAGGCTCGCATCGACGATGCGGTTGACGAACGAGGTGTTGGCGCCGTTCTCGAGCAGCCGTCGGACGAGATACGGCAGAAGGTCCTCGTGCGCACCGACAGGTGCATAGACACGGCACGCATACTTGCCCCATGGGCCGCGCACGACGCTGTCGTACAGCTCCGCGCCCATGCCATGCAGGCGCTGGAATTCGAAGCGCGCCGGGTCACCGAACAACTCGGCCACGTGCGCGATGGTATGTGCGTTGTGGGTCGCGAACTGCGGGAAGACGCGGTCGCTGGCGCTTTCCAGCAGCTTCGCGCAGGCGAGATACGACACGTCGGTGTTGGGCTTGCGCGTGAACACCGGATAGCCCGCGAGGCCGCGCTCCTGCGCGCGCTTGATCTCGCTGTCCCAGTACGCGCCCTTCACGAGGCGCATGGTGATGCGCCGGTCCGTGTCGCGCGCGGTCTTGATGAGCCACTCGATGGTGGCGAGCGCTCGCTTTTGATAAGCCTGCACCGCGAGGCCGAAGCCGCCATAGCCGCGGGTCACGTCACTGCGCAGCAGCTTCTCGACGAGCAGCAGCGATATTTCGAGGCGCTCCGCTTCCTCGGCATCGAGGGTGACGCCGATGCCGGCGTCGCGCCCCTGCCGCACGAGGTCTTCGATGACCGGATAGAGCTCGCCCATGACTCGCGACGCCTGCGTGAACTCGTAGCGCGGATGCAGCGCCGACAGCTTGATCGAGATGCTGTGGCGCGCGGTGATGGATTCCTTCTGCGAGACGGCCTTGCCCACCGCGGCGATGGCCTGCGCGTACTTCTCGCGATAGCGCTCGGCGTCGGCGCGCGTCAAGGCCGCCTCGCCCAGCATGTCGAAGGAGTACCGGTAGTCGCGTTCCTCCTTGCCGGCGGCGCGATCGAGTGCGCCCCCGATGTCACGCCCCATTACGAACTGGTGCCCGAGTATGCGCATCGCCTGCTTGAGGGCGGCGCGCGCCACGGGCTCGCCTAACTTCCCGACCAGCCGGGAGTACCAGGAGCGCGCTTCACCCACCTCGGCGCGGTCGAGGTTGATCACGCGCCCGGTGAGCATGAGTCCCCAGGTGGACGCGTTCACCAGCATCGAATCGGAATCCCCGAGGTGTTCGTCCCACGCGCCGCTCGGGATCTTGTCGGCGATCAGCCGGTCGGCGGTTTCGCCGTCCGGGATGCGCAGCAGCGCTTCGGCGAGGCACATGAGGATTACGCCCTCACGCGAGGCAAGACTGTACTCGCGGAGGAACGCATCGAGCGCACCGCCACTGCCGCGTGCGCTACGCACCGCCTGCACGAGCGCCAGTGCGCGGGCGCCGACATTGCGCGCGGCCGCATCGCCAAGCCTCGCCCGGTCGGCGAGATGACGCACAAGTTGTTGTTCTTCAGAGAGATATTGGGAATTGATCGCTTTCGCGACGGACTCCACCCGATCCAACGATGGAAACTTTGTCATGGTGGAAATTCTATTGAATTCGCCGACTCACGTCCCAATAGCCGGGTGCATGAGTGAATCCGTCACGGCCGTCAATACGGCCAACTTCTCGTCCGAAGTCATCAACGCCTCCTCCGAGCAACCCGTACTCGTGGATTTCTGGGCCCCGTGGTGTGGGCCCTGCCGCGCGCTCGGCCCCGTACTCGAACAGGTGGCCGGGGAAACCTCGGGAAAGATCAAGGTCGTCAAGGTCAATACCGACGAGAACCAGGACCTGGCACAGCAGTTCCAGATCCGCGGCATCCCTGCGGTCAAGCTGTTCCGCAATGGTCGCGTGGTCGACGAGTTCGTCGGCGCGCAGCCGCTGGCCGGCGTGCGCGCGTTCCTGCAACCGCACCTGCCGAGCGCATCCGCCCCTGAACACGAAACCGCCCGGCAGCTCGCCCAGCACGGTGACTTTGCCGGCGCGGTGGCCCGCTTGCGCGTCATCGCGGAAAACGACCCGGCCAACCTCGACGCGCGACGCGATCTCGCGCGATATCTCGCCTTGTCGGGCGACGTCATCGGCGCGTCGAAGGTGCTGGGCCAGATGCCGCCGCAATCGCAGAGCGATGCCGAATCGAACTCGGTGCGCGCGGTGATCCACTTCGCCGCGCTGGCCACCGATGAAGCGGCGCGTGATGATGCCTCCCGCGCCAGTGCGGCGCGCTCCCTGCTGGGCGGCAGTCATGAGGCGGCGATCGAAACCCTGCTCACGCGCATGCAAAGCGACCGCTCGTTCGCCACGCGCGCCGGACGTGAGGATCTGCTCCAGGCATTCGCGCTGCTGCCTGCGGATGACGCGCGCGTGGCCGCATGGCGGCGCCGCCTGGCGGCGCTGCTGAATTGAAGCGGCGGCACGACGCCAACCATCCGTGAACGACGACATCGCCACCGCGCTTCGCATCCTCGCCGGAGGCGGCCTGGTGATCCTCGTCAGCGCGCTCTGCTGGCTGGCCGTGCAGGCCGCGAAACGTGGCGGCAAGGGCATGCGCGCCGCCGGCGCCATGATGATGCTGTTCGGTTGGGGCCACATGCGCGATCCGCGCAATGACACGGTCGCGGAAGCCAACGAGGGCCAGGCGACCAAGGGTGAATCCGCGGGCGATCCGCCCGACCGGCGCTGACTAACTAGGCGGCTGCGGCCTCGTTGCGCAATCTCGTGGCCTCGTCGTGACCGAGATACCTCTCGATGAGCCCGCGCGCGATGTACAGCAACGGTATCAGCACGATCGCGGCACTCATCTTGTACACATAGTTGACGCAGCCGACGGCCAGGAACTGCGGCACCGACCAGTGCTGCGGGCCGATGACGAAGGCGATGTACAGCACGATGAAGCTGTCGAGAAGTTGTGAGACGGCCGTCGACGCCGTGGCGCGCAGCCACACGTGCTTGTCGCCCGTCATCTTCAGGATGCGATGGAAGATCACCACGTCGACCAGCTGGCCGACCAGGAACGCGACGATCGAGCCGCATATGGTCCATAGCCCCTGGCCGAAGATGATGGCGTACGCCTTCTGGATGTCGGGGACGCCCATCCCCTGGTTGATGTCCACCCAGAAACCCGCGGGCGCTAGTGAAATGGCGGCATAAGCCGCCAGGAACGCATAGGCGATCAGCGCGACCGCCACCCACGAGATGAAACGTACGCCGCGCACGCCGAAGTATTCGTTGATGACGTCCGTCATGATGAATACGAACGGCCAGACGATCACGCCGGCGGTGAAATTGAGCGTGCCGTTGATGCCGAACAGCGACCAGTTGAAAGGCGGCGCGCCGAGCGTGGCCTCCAGCGCGAAGATCTTCACGCCCACGAACTCGCCTATCAATGCATTGGTGAGGAAGAACCCGGCGAGGATGATGAACAGCCGGTTGGCCCGGGCGTCGGTGGTGCGCATGGATTACCTCAGTCGCGGCCGCGAAGGCGCCGCAACTCGCGGCGGCCATGCTTGTCCGGGCGCTCGAGCGACTGCGGCCTGAGCGTCGACGCGAGGCGCGACTGCTCGCTGTATTTCGCGCGCGCGGCCTGCGAAGTCTCGATTTCCGCATAACAGGCCTGGGCGATGGGCGCCGATCCGCGCGCCCGCGGCAATGCGAGCACATCACACTCGAACACATAGCCCGGTCGCGTGATGGCCACCCGGTCCCCGACGCGCAGCGCATGCGCGGGCTTCACCCGGCTGCCGTTCAGATGCACCTTGCCGCCCGCCACGGCGTCCGCCGCCAGGGTCCGTGACTTGAAATGACGGGTGCACCACAGCCAGCGATCGATGCGCAGCGTCGACCCGCCTCCTTCGTCGCCCTGGCCCTCGTCAAAGTCCGGTCTGCTCATTGCGGGCCAGTATAATTGCGCCCAATTCCCTTTACCCCGGTGACGTAAGTGGACGCCGCCTTTTACCAACGTTTCGACAGCCAGCTCGCGGAACTGCGCGAGCAGGGCCTGTTCAAGTCCGAGCGTGTGATCGCCAGCCCCCAGTCGGGCCAGATCCGCGCCAACGACGCGGACGTGATCAACCTCTGCGCTAACAACTACCTCGGGCTCGCCAGCCATCCAGCCATCCGCGAGGCGGCGCACCGCGCCATCGACCGGTACGGCTATGGCATGGCCTCGGTGCGATTCATCTGCGGGACGCAGACGGTGCACAAGCAGCTGGAGAGCGCGCTATCGCGCTTCCTCGGCACCGAGGACACCATCCTCTACTCCTCGTGCTGGGATGCGAACGGCGGCCTGTTCGAAACCGTGCTCGGCGAGCAGGACGCCATCATCTCGGACGCGCTCAACCACGCGTCGATCATCGATGGCATCCGGCTCTGCAAGGCGAAGCGACTGCGCTACGCCAACCGCAACCTCGCCGAGCTCGAGCAGCATCTCAAGGACACGCAGGACTGCCGCACCCGGCTCATCGCCACCGACGGCATATTCTCGATGGACGGGTCGATAGCGCCCCTCAGGGAGATCTGCGACCTCGCCGACCGGTATGGCGCGCTGGTCATGGTCGACGATTCGCACGCCACCGGTTTCATGGGTGCGGGCGGCCGCGGTTCCATCGAGCACTGTGGCGTCCTGGGCCGCGTGGATTTCCTCACCGGCACTTTCGGCAAGGCGCTGGGCGGCGGCAGCGGGGGCTACACCTCCGGCAAGGCCAACGCCATTGCCTGGCTGCGGCAGCGTTCCCGCCCCTACCTGTTCTCCAACAGCATTCCGCCCGTGGTCGCTGCCGTGACGTTGCGCGCGCTCGACATGGTCGAAAACATGCCCGACCTGCGCGCGACGTTGTTCGGGCATGCGCGCAAGTTCCGCGCGGGCATGAGCGGCGCCGGTTTCAGGCTGCTGCCCGGCGAACACCCCATCATCCCCGTGATGATCGGCGACGCCGCACTCGCGGCGCGCTTCGCCGACCGGCTGCTCGCTGAAGGCGTGTATGTCATCGGCTTCTCGTTCCCGGTCGTGCCGCGAGGTGAAGCGCGCATCCGCACGCAGATGTCTGCCGGGCTCACCGAGGCGCAACTAGATCGCGCGCTGGCCGCCTTCATCAAGGTCGGCCGCGAGCTGGAGATCATCGAATGAAGGCACTCGTGAAGAGTGAAGCGAAGCCCGGCATCTGGATGAAGGACATCGAGGTCCCGAAGGTCGGCCCCAACGACGTGCTCATCAAGATCGGCAAGACCGCCATCTGCGGCACCGACATGCACATCTACAACTGGGACGCCTGGGCGCAGAAAACCATTCCCGTGCCCATGGCCGTGGGCCACGAATACTTCGGCCGGATCGTCGACATGGGCAGCGAAGTGCGCGGCTTCGCGGTGGGCGATCGCGTCTCCGGCGAAGGGCACCTGACCTGCGGCTATTGCCGCAATTGCCGCGCCGGGCGGCGCCACCTCTGCATCCATACTGTGGGCGTGGGCGTCGACCGCCAGGGCTGCTTCGCCGAGTACCTGTCGATACCGGCGAGCAATGCGTTCAAGCTGCCGGAGGCGATCACCGACGACATCGCGAGCATCCTCGACCCGTTCGGCAACGCCACGCACACCGCACTGGCCTTCAACATGGTGGGTGAGGATGTGCTCATCACCGGCGCCGGACCCATCGGCATCATGGCGGTCGCGATCAGCAAACGAGTCGGCGCGCGCAACGTGGTGATCACCGACGTCAACGACTTCCGGCTCGGGCTCGCGAAGAAGATGGGCGCCACGCGCGTCGTGAACGTCTCGCGCGAGAAGCTCGAGGACGTCATGAAAGATCTCGGCATGCAGGAAGGCTTCGACGTGGGTCTCGAGATGTCGGGCAACCCCATGGCATTCCGCGACATGCTCCGCACCATGCATCATGGCGGCAGCGTCGCCTTGTTGGGCATCCCGCCTGGCGACACCGCCATCGACTGGAACCAGGTGATCTTCAAGGGTCTCAGCATGCGCGGCATCTACGGCCGCGAGATGTTCGAGACCTGGTACAAGATGGCCGCACTGCTTCAGGCCGGGCTCGACATCACGCCCGTGATCACGCACCACTTCCCCATCCAGGACTTCCAGAAAGGCTTCGAGACCATGGGCTCGGGCCAGTCGGGCAAGGTGATCCTGGATTGGAGCACCCTGAACTGAACGTGTCGGCGCGCGGATTCGCTCCGCGCGCCGACAGGTATCAGCTGCAGATCAATCGGTCCGGAATCAGTCCGTCCAGGTGAAGTTCGGCACCTGCGTCAACGGCGTGCCGATCTCGATCGTGATCTCGCGGTGGCTCGTGAGCTCGATCGTGCTCCAGTTCGCCTGCTCGACCTTGGTCACCGTGCCGTTATCCGTCACCCAGACCTCGATCGGAAGACCGGTGTATCCGGCGACGTTGTTGGCTTCCAGCGGCTGGCCCCAGATCTGGAACAGCTGGCCCAGCGTGAACGTGCCTGCGGCCGCGGAGATCACGTGCACCCTGCCGGACGCATGGTCGGTGTGGATCGGATAGAAGCAGTGCGTGTTGCCCGAGAGGGCCGCGCCGACGTACTTCGGAATCTGCTGCGCGTCATTGTTCACGAGGATCGACAGGTGCGCGTGATAGCTGATGGCATCCGGGGGGTTTACGACGCAGTTGAAACCCGCTCGCGGGGTGCCATCGGTCAACGGGCTCGACCAGTGCATGGCACCGATGGTGGGGTCTGCGGTGAGATCCACGGCGGTGGCAGCCACCGGCGGAGCGCTCGGGGACGGTGCAGGCGCCGGAGCGGGCGCAGGGGCGGGCGCGGGCGCAGGGGCTGGCGCCGGTGCGGGCGGGTTGCCCTGACTCGGGCCGTCAGACCCGCCGCCTCCGCCGCAGCCTGTAAGACTGACCAACAACGCGGTGATCATCGCGTCTCGCGCGACGTTGGAAAAATTGCTCATGGGAGTTCCTTCCTGGGTGACTCGAATTTACGACGGGTGTAACTACACCTGCATGTCGGATTGAGCGCGGTCGGAAAGCGCGATGTGCGGAGCATCAACGCGGCCAGGGCCCTGGTAGGAGGACATCTTCCTGGAGGCCAGATTCCCACTGGCAGACAAAAACTACATTGCTTCAGTGGACTTCGTACAACGCACCGGCCGGCGCGCTTACACGGATTGAAAAACTTGCAACGCCCCTAAGCGGGCCGCGACGCCGGAAAATTCTTTCAGCGAACGTCGCAGAAACAGTACGCGTAACGGTGGTCGCGTGCGTTCATGCGCGTCCATCGCGAGAGTTCGCGTTGCAGGGGTTCGAGCTCGCGGGCCACCTGCACGGCCGGTAGTTTGGCCGCCACCGAGCCGACCTCCCCGGCGAATTTCACCCGCATCTGCAGCGCCAGCTGCTCGGCCCAGCTGAGCTGCGGCTCGATGAACTGGATTTCGTAATCCTTGCCGAGGTCGCCGCGCTTCGCGGCAGAAGCCACCGCCTGGTCGAAGAGCCCGAGCTGGTCGACGAGGCCATTGTTCTTGGCGTCGGTGCCTATCCACACGCGGCCCTGCGCGATGGCATGGATCTCGTCCCGGGTTTTCTTGCGCCCCTCGGACACGTGCTGCAGGAATTGCTCGTAGCCACGATCGATGAGGGACTGCAGCAGCACCTTGGCATCTTCACCCAGCGGGCGGTCGACACGAAGCTGGCCGGACAAGTTGGTAGTGCCGACGCCGTCGACGCTCACACCGATCTTCTTCAGCGTGTTCTGGAACGTCGGGATGGCGCCGAAGATGCCGATCGACCCGGTGATGGTCGAAGGATGCGCCCAGATCTCGTCGGCCGACGCGGCGATGTAGTAGCCGCCCGACGCCGCGAGGTCACCCATGGAGACCACCACTGGCTTGCCGGCGGCCTGGGCCGCGCGCACCTCGCGGTAGATCTGCTCGGAGGCGAACACGCTGCCACCCGGACTGTCCACGCGGATCACGATGGCGTGCACGTCGTCGTCTTCGCGCGCCTCGCGGATGAGCTGCGCGGTGGTTTCGCCGCCCACGGTACCTGGCGGCTGCGAGCCGTCCAGGATCTCGCCGGATGCGACGATGACGCCGATCTTGGGCTTGCCCGCGCCGCGAGCTGCCTTCTCGGCATGCACCACGCGCAGGTAATCCTCGAGCGATGTCGAGTTGTACGACTGACCCGCGTCGCTCTCGTCGGCTTCGATCTTCTCGATGTTTTTCTCGCCGGAGTCGCTGCCCACGAGCTGCGTGATGCGCTTCTCCACGTCGATGGATGACTTGATACCCGTCACCAGCCTGGCGTCGAGCGCCACTTTCGCCGCATCACCCTTGGCCGCCTGCATGGTGGTCACGATGGTGGCAACGTAGCTCGAGATGTCTTCGGGCTTGAGACCGCGCGCCTCGGCGACGGCCGTGCGGTAGTTGAGCCACAGCGCATTCAGGTACGCGAGCGACTCTTCCCTGTCCTCGGGCGACATGTCGGTGCGCACGTAGACTTCGGCGGCGCTCTTGTACGCGCCCACGCGGAACAGATTGACCTCGACGCCGAGCTTGTCGAGCACTTCCTTGTAGTACGTGCGATAGCGTTCGTAGCCGTCGATGGCCACGAGGCCCAGCGGGTCGATGTAGATCTCGTCGGCTGCCGCCGCGACGTAGTAGCTCTCCTGCAGGAACGCGGTAGAATACGCCACCACTTTCTTGCCCGACGAGCGGAAATCCTTGATGGCCGCGGTGAGCTCGGCCAGCGTCGGCTGCCCGCCGCCACTCATGTAATTGAGGTCGAGGACCACCGCGGAGATGCGCTTGTCCTTCTTGGCCGCCTTGAGGGCGTCGGTGAGATCCCAGAGAAGTGTTTCGGGCAGTGAATCGCCCTGGGCACGGGCCAGCGCCTGATCGACGGGGCTCCCGGTCAACTGCTCGACGATCTCGCCGTAGGGCTGCAGAACCAGCGCCGAACGGTCCGCGATGTGCGGAACGGAGGTACGCAGGGCTCCGACGACGATGCCGAAGATCAACAGCAGCAGCACCAGGTGCAAGAACTTCCGCAGGACGTCCAGGCCGCGGAGAATGCCGCTGAAGATCTTTCCGATCATGTCGTCGAAACCCTCAAGAGATGGTTAGACCTTCTCTTCGATGCGCGCGGCCTTGCCGGACAGGTCACGCAGGTAGTACAGCTTGGCGCGACGCACGCTGCCGCGGCGCTTGACCTCGACTTCGCTGATCGCCGGGCTGTGCGTCTGGAACACGCGCTCCACGCCCTCGCCGTGCGAGATCTTGCGCACGGTGAACGAGGAGTTGAGGCCGCGATTGCTCTTCGCGATGACCACGCCTTCGTAGGCCTGGGCGCGTTCGCGGTCGCCTTCCTTCACCTTGACCTGCACGATCACGGTGTCGCCCGGATTGAAGTCCGGGAGCTTGCGCGTCATACGCGCGGATTCGATTTGTTGAATGATGTTAGCCATGTCAGTCACCTTCGCGTTCAGCGAGAAATTCGTCCAGCAGCTTGGCCGCACCGGCCGGCAAGCCACCCTTTGCAATCAGATCCGGTCTGCGCACCCACGTGCGCGCTACCGCCTGCTTCAAGCGCCAGCGCTGAATGTCAGCGTGATGCCCGCCCTGCAGGACCTCGGGCACCTTCCGGCCTTCGAACTCGACGGGCCGCGTGTAGTGCGGCCAGTCCAGTAATCTTCCATCGAACGACTCCTCGACACTCGAGCGCTCGTCGCCGAGCACTCCAGGCAGCAGCCTCGCCACCGCGTCGATCACGCACAGCGCCGGGAATTCACCACCCGACAGCACGTAGTCGCCGATCGAAACCTCTTTATCCATCCGCGACTCGATGACCCGTTCGTCGAGCCCCTCGTATCGTCCCGCCACCAGCACCAGGCCCGGAAGCGTCGCAAACTCTCTCGCCATCGCCTGCGTGAACGGCGCGCCCTGCGCGCTCATGTACACGCGGGGCGAGCCCGCCGGCACCCTCGCACTCGCGGCGTCGATCGCCGCGCACATCGGCTCGGGCTTGAGCACCATGCCCGGACCGCCGCCGTAAGGCCGATCGTCGACCGTACGGTGGACATCCCGCGTGAACCCGCGCGGGTCTTCGCAACCCACCCGCACGATGCCGCGCTCGATCGCGCGACCCAGCACACCGGCCTCGAGCGCCGAGTGGATGAGCTCCGGAAACAATGTCACGACTTCGAAATGCATGAGTCGTGTCAGAAATCCTCGGGCCAATCCACGATCACCGCGCGCGCTTGCACATCCACGCTGCGCAGGTGCTGCTGCGTCACTGGTACCCAGTGTTCGCGCTCACCCTTGATCACCATCACCACGTTGCCCGGCGTGTCGACGAAGTGGTCGACCGCGCCCAGCACCGCTCCTTCCAGATTCTTCGCTTCGAAACCGACCAGGTCATCGCGATAGTGCTCGTTCTCGCGGGTCGGCGGCAGACGCTCCCGTTCGACGAGAACCAACTGCCCGGTCAACCGGCTCGCGGCGTCGCGTTCGACGACACCATCGAGCAGCGCGATCCAACCATCACCCTGCTGCCGCGCCTCGAGAACCTGCACTTCGCGTTCGGCGCCACGCTCCGACTGGAGGAGCCAGCGATCCCACTCGAACAACCGCGCTGGCGGATCGGTGAACGATTGCACCCGCAGCCAGCCGCGCACACCGTGCGCCGCACCCAGCCTGCCTACTTCGACGAGGGCGTCACTCATGGCGCGCCCACGAACTCGGTCAGGCGGCGTTCGCCTTGCGGAACGAGGTGACCAGGTGCTTCACGCGCTCGGACTGCTGTGCGCCCTTGGACACCCAATAGTCGATGCGCGCGAGATCGAGCTTGACGCCTACCTCGTTCTTCACGGGCTTGGGATTGAAGAAGCCGACCTGCTCGAGGCTTTTGCCACCCTGACGCTTGCGGCTGTCAGTCACCACGACGTGATAGAACGGCGTGTTGGTAGTACCGCGGCGGGTCAGACGAATAGTCACCATGTCATTGAACCTTATAACTGCCTGTGGCCCCGGGACGAAACTGCCCGACCCGGCCGGCCAAAAAAGAGCGCGGATTCTACGCAAACCAATGGGTTAGAGGAAGGGCTGCCGAAGGTCATTTTGACCTCTAACCGGGCCGGCTCGGGCCGAAATCAGCGATCCGGGCGCTCTACTGGTACTTCCCGCCGGCTGTAAGGGCTCGCCGCCGGATCCCGTGATCTCAAAGTGCCTACTTGATCCCCGGAAAGCCCGGGGGAACCCCGCCCTTGAACGCCTGCATCATGCGTTTGAGCTTCCCGCCCGAAAAGCTCTTCATCATTTTCTGCATCTCCATGAACTGCTTCATGAGCTTGTTCACGTCCTGAACCTGCACGCCGGCCCCGGCGGCGATGCGACGACGACGTGAGCCATCGAGCACCGCGGGGTGTCGGCGTTCCTTCTTTGTCATGGAATTGATGATGGCGATCTGCCGACGCACTTCGCGGTCGCCCTGGTCCGGCGGCGGCGGCGCACCCTTCATGGCGGCCGCCGGCAATTTGTCCATGAGCGCACCCACGCCGCCCATTTTCTGCAGCTGCTCGAGCTGGCTGCGCAGGTCGACGAGGTCGAAGCCCTTGCCCTTCGCAACCTTCTTGGCGAGTTTCTGCGCTTCGTCGAGGTCGACCTGCTTCTGCACCTGCTCGACCAGCGCGACGACGTCGCCCATGCCGAGGATGCGGCCCGCCATGCGTTCGGCATCGAAGGCCTCGAGCGCATCGAGCTTCTCGCCCATGCCCACCATCACGATGGGCTTGCCGGTCACTTCGCGCACCGACAGCGCGGCGCCGCCGCGCGCGTCGCCGTCCGCCTTGGTGAGGATGACGCCCGTGAGATCGAGCGCCGCGCCGAATGCGCGCGCGGAATTCACCGCGTCCTGGCCGGCCATCGCGTCGATGACGAACAACCGCTCGTGCGTCTCGACGGCGCGTTCGATCTGCTTCACCTCTTCCATGAGCTCGGCGTCGACGTGCAGGCGGCCCGCAGTGTCGACGATGAGCGCGTCGTAGACGCCCTTGCGCGCGGACTCCAATGCATCGCGCGCGATGCGCGCGGGGTCCTGCTTGACGTCGGTGGGATAGATACCCGCGCCCACCTGCTCCGCGAGCCGCTGCAGCTGCAGCACCGCAGCCGGACGGCGGATGTCCGTGCTCACCAGCAGCACCCGCTTCTTCTGCTCGATGAGCCAGCGTGCGAGCTTGCCCGCCGTGGTCGTCTTGCCCGCGCCCTGCAGTCCGGCTAACAACACCACCACCGGTGGCTGCGCACGAAGCTCGAAACGCCCCCGGTCGCCTGCCATGAGTGCGACCAGTTCCTTGTGCAGGATGCCGACGAACGCCTGGCCCGGCGAGAGGCTGGCGCTCACTTCGGCGCCAAGCGCCTTCTGTTTCACGCGCTCGATGAACGTCTTGACCACCGGCAACGCCACGTCGGCCTCGAGCAGAGCCATGCGCACCTCGCGCAGGCTCTCGGCGACGTTGTCCTCGGTGATGCGGCCGCGGCCGCGCAGGGTATCGACGGTGCGCGACAGGCGCGCCGTCAGGTTCTCGAAAAGTGCCATGCGTGGAGTATAGGCTAGCGTTCTATGCAAAACGTCCCGTCGCTGTTTTTGGGTATCGCGCTCGTAGTTCTGCTCCTACTGATCGCGTTTTCCTCCGGCACCGAAGTCGCCATGCTCTCGGCGAACCGTTACAAGATCCGCGCCGCGGCCAAGACCGGCAAACGCACCGCCAAGGCGCTGGACGAGCTGCTGGCGAAGCCCGACAGCTGGCTGGGGGCCAACCTCGTGGTGCTCGCGCTCGCGAGCGTCGCCGCGTCATCCATCGCCACCTTGTTAGCGCAGCGCACCGGATACGAACACGCCGAGATCCTGACGATCATCGGCCTCGGCATCTTCATGATCGTGTTCTGCGAGCTGGCGCCCAAGATCTACGCGGCGCTCAAGCCCGATCCGGTGGCGATGTCGTCCACCTACATCTACAAGGTGCTGATCGTCGTCATGTCGCCGATCAGCTGGTTCGCGAATCGCGCGGCTTACGGCTTGCTGCGGTTGTTCGGCGTGAAGCCCGTGAAGGAAGGCGGCCAGGCCATGTCGCCCGATGAATTGCGCTCGGTGGTGGCCGAGGCCGGCCCCATGATCCCGACGCGCCACCGGCAGATGTTGTTGTCGATTCTCGATCTCGAGCATGTGACGGTGAACGACATCATGATTCCGCGACAGGACATCGGGTCGATCAACGTCGACGACAACTGGGAGGACATCCTCGACCAGCTGCGCCAGACTCCGCACACGCGATTGCCCCTGCACGAGGGCGAGCTCGACAACCTCATCGGCATCGTGCACATGAAGCGCGTGGCGCAGGAACTGGCGCGCGACACACTGACTCGCGAGCGTCTCATCGAAATCGCCCGGACGCGCGAGCCCTACTTCGTACCCGAGGGCACCTCGCTCACCGTGCAGCTCAACCAGTTCCAGCGCAACCGCCGGCGCCTCGCGTTCGTCGTCGACGAGTACGGCGACATCCAGGGTTTCGTGACGCTCGAGGACATCCTCGAGGAGATCGTCGGCGAGTTCACCACCGACCCCGCCACCATCACGCACAAGCACGTGCATCGTGAAGCGCCGGGCGTGTTCATCGTCAACGCCAGCGCCACGGTGCGCGCGCTCAACCGTTCGCTCGGCTGGCAGCTGCCGACGGATGGTCCGAAAACGCTGAATGGTCTGCTGGTGGAGAAACTCGAAACGCTGCCGGAAAGCGGCGAGTCCGTGACCATCGGCGAATACCAGTTCGAAGTGCTGCAACTCGGCGAGAACACGGTGCGCACCGTGCGCGCGCGACGTGTCGCCCCGACGGCCGAATAAATCTGCCCTGGCGGGGCTCGCGATTGCAGCCGGCGCGGTGGTCTATCTGTTGTCGCGCTCCGCGCCGCCGGCCGCCGGCCCAACATCGGCCGAGACTGCCACCGGCGTGAGCGCGCGACCTCCGGTCGCGACGCCAGCGCCCGCACAGCCGAGCCCCGCGCCACTCGCCGCCACCACCATTGGCACTACCGCACAGGCGCCTTCCACGAGCGACTCAGCAGCTGCGGCGCAGAGGACCAGGGATATCGAGGTCGTGATCCGGAATCTGCGGCCGGAATTTCTACCGCTGAACGAAGAAGTGACGCTCAGCGAGTCTGAGTTCTCGATGCTGCTGTTGCTGGTCGCCGGTTATCGCGTGAGGGCGCATGAGGTGTGGTCGGCCGGCAAGGCCGATCGCGTGGCCGCGGCAAGGGAGCTCGAACAATTGGAGCAGCAACGGCGGGCTGATCTTGCGAGGATCCTCGGCGAACGCAGTGCACAGGTGCTGGCGTTCGAGGCCACGCTGCCCCTCCGCGCGGAAGTGCGCCTCGCGCGCATGGAGCTCGATGAAACATCCTGGCCGATGACCGATGAGCAGTCGCGAAATTTTCTCAAGGCAATGATCGCCACCTTTCCAGATCTGCCGGCGACACCGAGATCCGGGGCCGAAAACCCGGAGGCGATCGCGCAGGAAGAAGAGGCGCTGATGGATCAGGCGGACAGCCGGATCCTGCGCGCGGCCCAACGGGTGATGACCGGGGCGCAGTACGCGCACTACGCGCAGTATCTCGAGGGTCGCCGCATGTTCCGGCGCGACACCGAAGACGAATGAGCGCTGCTCAGGACCCCGGGATCGCGATTCTCAATGCTTCGTCGATGCGTGACAGCGCATGCACGCGCACCCCTTCGATCGGCGCGCGCGGTGCGTTGTCCTTCGCGACCAGCGCCGTGGTGAACCCCTGTTTTGCCGCTTCGCGCAGCCGTTCCTCGCCGTAAGCCACGGGCCGCAGCTCGCCCGTGAGCCCGATTTCGCCGAAAGCCACGAGGCTCTGTGCGATGGGCTTGTCGACCAGGCTCGAAGCGAGCGCCAGTGCCACCGGCAAATCGCAGGCCGTCTCACTGATTTCGAGGCCGCCCACCACGTTCACGAATACATCGTGCTCTTGCAGGCTCACGCCGCCATGTCGGTTGAGCACGGCGAGCAGCATGGCCACGCGCTGGGCATCCAGACCTTGCGCGACGCGACGCGGCGAACCGAAACGCATGCGGTCGACCAGGCCTTGCAGCTCGACGAGCAACGGGCGGCGCCCATCGCGAGTCACCGCGACGATGCTGCCGGGAGCGGGCGAGCCTGCGCGGGCAAGGAAGATGGCCGAGGGGTTGCGCACTTCGCGCAGCCCCTGCTCGTCCATGTGAAAGAACGCGAGCTCGCCCACCGAGCCGAAGCGGTTCTTGGTGGCGCGCACATTTCGGAAGCGGCTCGATGCGTCGCTCTCGAAATACAGCACGGTGTCGACCAGGTGCTCGAGCACGCGCGGGCCGGCGATGGCGCCATCCTTGGTCACGTGACCGACGATGAGCACGCTGACCTGGTTCGATTTGGCGAAGCGCACGAGCTGCGCCGTGCATTCCTTGAGCTGCGTCACCGCGCCCGCGGGAGTACCCACGGCCTGCAGCTGCACGGTCTGGATCGAGTCGACGATCATGAGCTTCACCGATTCCTCGCGGGCCCGGACCATGGCGGCCTCGAGATCGGTATCGGCCACCACACGCAGGCCCTCGCCGGTCATTCCGAGGCGCCGCGCGCGCACGCCGATCTGGGCCGCAGATTCCTCGGCGGACAGATACAAGGTGGGCGTGGCGCGGGCGGCGTGGTTCGCCAGTTGCAGCAGCAGGGTTGACTTGCCGATGCCGGGTTCGCCGCCTAGCAAGGTGACCGAACCCGGGATGAGCCCGCCGCCGAGCACCCGGTCGAGCTCGCCCATGCCGCTGCCAAGCCGTGGCAGCTCTTCGGTGGAAAGCGGCGAAACCTGGGCAGCAGCCACGCTCGCGAGCGCGGCGGCACCAGACGGGCGGCGCGCCACGGTGCGCTGTTCGAGCGTGTTCCAGCGCGAACATTGGGGGCACTGCCCCTGCCATTTCAGCGTCTCGGCAGCGCATTCGGCGCAGACGAAAACGGTTGAGGGTTTGGCCATCAGACGGCCTGCTCGTCGCTGGAAACCGTGACGAACTTCATGTGCCAGAGGGACCTGAAGGCCGGGACATCCCTAGTGTGTGCGGTAGTCCGGTGCGGACTGCCCCCGTTCCCATTAGCATTGCGTCCCTAGGTCGTTGATTTGGCGGTGAGCGCAGGGGGCGAAGTGTGACTTATTGCTCCGGAACCCAGCGGCGCTTGCGGTAGGTTATGGCATCTGCGGGGAAGTCTACGGACGCATTTCGGCCGTATGGGTCTCTTTTTGAGCATTGAGCACGGGTGTGATCGAAGAACACGCTGAACATCGCCGGCCACGGGGTCGCCCATGACCCTCAAGGGGAAGCTCAACTTCGTTGGGCGCACCGACACTGGCCGCGTCCGCGAACACAATGAAGACACCATCGCTTCCGATGTCGACGTCGGGTTGTTGGTGCTGGCCGATGGCATGGGCGGTTACAACGCGGGCGAAGTCGCGAGCGGCATCGCGGTGAAAACCATCACCAACCTGGTTCGCGAAGGCCTGGCGCGCGAGGACCTGGGCTCGATCGACCGCACCACGGGTCTCACCCGTCCGTCCATCGTGTTGCGTGACGCGATCACGCGGGCCAACAAGATCATCTATCAAACCGCGCGCTCCCAGGCGGAGTGCGAGGGCATGGGTACCACCGTCGTGGCCGCCCTCTTCTACGACAATCGCATCTCCATCGCCCACGTCGGCGATTCCCGGCTGTATCGCCAGCGCGGGAGCGAGATCGCGCAGGTCACCATGGACCATTCCCTGCTCCAGGAGCTGGTGGACAGAGGTTTCTATTCGCCCGAGGAAGCGCAGCGGGCGGCGAACAAGAATTACGTGACCCGGGCGCTCGGCGTCGAACCCCAGGTCGAAGTCGAAGTGCAGGAGCAACCCGTCGACAAGGGCGATATCTTCATCCTCTGCTCCGACGGTCTCTCGGACATGGTCGAAGATGAAGACATCCGTTTAACTATAAGCACCTTTGGTGCTAATCTAGATACGGTTGCTAAGCAGTTGATTCAGTTAGCCAACGAGAATGGCGGTCGCGACAACGTCTCGGTGGTGCTCGCGCAGGCGAACGAAGCGTTCCCCGCGAGTCGCGGAGTGATGGACAAACTTCTGGGCTGGTTTAGTTAAGGCCCTTTTGGGTCTGGGAAGGCACGCTCAATGGCACGCTTGGTCTTAAGCCTGGATAACCAGGTCCTCGCCGAATACAACATGAACAAGGAGCGGTACACGATTGGCCGCCTCCCCGATAACGATATCCGTATCGACAACTCGGCGGTCTCCGGACATCACTCGCTGATCATCAACATCCTCAACGATTCGTTCCTCGAGGATCTGAACAGCACCAACGGCACGTACGTGAACGGCAAGCTCATCAAGAAGCATGCCCTGCAGCACGGCGACGTGGTCACCGTCGGTCACCACCAGCTGCGCTTCGTCGAGGACGACGAGGCACAGGACGAATTCGAAAAGACGATGGTCATCCAGCCGTCGTCGCGCCCGGCCGCCGAGAAGATGCGCGCGGTCAAGGACGTCGCGGAGAAGGTCTCGGCCGAGCTGTCGGCGAGCGGCGTGCGCAAGGGTCTCGACGGCAAGACGCCGGTCAAGAAGGCCAAGCTGCAAGTGCTCTCCGGTTCGTTCGCGGGCCGCGAGCTCGAGCTCAACAAGGCGTTGACGACGCTCGGCCGCCCGGGCATCCAGGTCGCGGCGATCACGCGGCGCGCGGACGGATACTTCATCGTCCACGTCGATGCCGACAAGCCCGACAACTACCCGCTGGTGAATGGCGCCGCCATCGGCAGCCAGGCCCGCAAGCTCACGGACAACGACGTGATCCAGTTGGCGGGCGTGAAGATGGGGTTCTTCGAGGCTTGATCAGGGGCTCGCGCCCCACGTCGGAGAAACCCGTCGAAGCGACGGGGTAAAGAAGAAGGCCGGCGTCAGCCGGCCTTCTTCATTTCAGCTCGATCGGCACGCGTTGACTCACGCCGCAGAGCAGTTCGTACGGAATGGTGTCGGCGTGCCGCGCGACTTCCTCCACGGGAAGATCCGCACCCCAGATCACGGCGCGGTTTCCGGTGGCGACTCGCGCAGCGCCCGTGACGTCGACCGCGATCATGTCCATGGAGACGCGCCCGACCAGTGGATAGCGTGCTCCGCCGATGAGTACCGGCGTGTCATTCGCGAGATGGCGCGGCAGGCCGTCGCCATAACCCGCGGCGAGTATCGCGATGGCGCTGTCGCGTTCGGCGCGCCATGCGCCGGCGTAGCCCACGGTCTCGCCCTGCTTCACATCGCGCACGGTGATGACGGTGGTCTCGAGCGTCATGACAGGCTTGAGACCGTGCCGGTCGGCCGTCTCGGCACCGAAAGGCGACACGCCGTAGAGCGCGAGGCCGGGGCGTACCCAGTCGCCGTGCGCGTTGGGCCATCCCAGGATGCCCGCGGAATTGCCGATGCTGGTGGCCAGTTTGCGCGCGCCGGCAAGACCGGCACCAGCGATGACGTGCTCGAATGCTGCCACCTGCTCGCGCGTCATCCAGACTTCACGTTCGTCGGCGCGCGCCAGATGCGTCATGAGGCGCAGCTCGAGCGCCGGCACGGTGAGCGCGCGCAGCCGCAGCAGCGCCGCCGGGAATGCCTCCGGGCGGAAGCCCAGGCGATTCATGCCGGTGTCGACCTTGATCCAGACCGTGAAGCGCTCCGGCCCGCGGTGCGCTTCGAGTAGTTTGAGCTGCAACGGGTCGTGTACCACGAGCTCGAAGCCGTGATGCGCGGCTTCGGCGAGCTGCTCGGCGCTGAACACGCCCTCGAGCAACACGATGGGAGCGCGGACGCCGGCGCCGCGCAGGACGATGCCCTCTTCCAGCCTCGCCACGGCGAAGGCGTCGGCATCCGCGAGTGCCAGCGCGGTGCTGACGAGACCATGGCCATAGGCGTTCGCCTTGACCACTGCCATGACTTTCGCGCCCGGCGCGTACGCGCGGATGGTGCCCAGATTGTGCCGCAGCGCGGCCGTGTCGATCAGCGCGCGGATCAACCGGGTCAACGCATGATTCCTTCGCCGTAGGCGGGATCCTGGTAGTTCTCGAAGCGTGCGTTCTGGCCGCGGAAGGTCAGCCGGATCTCACCGGTCTCACCGTTACGATGCTTGGCCAGGTCGATTTCCGCGATGCCTTTCTTCGGCGTCTCGCGGTTGTAGACCTCGTCGCGATAGATGAGCAGGATCATGTCCGCGTCCTGCTCGATGGCGCCCGACTCGCGCAGATCCGACATCACCGGCTTCTTGTTCTCGCGTTGTTCGACACCGCGATTCAGCTGCGACAGCGCGATGACCGGGCAATGCAGCTCCTTCGCCAGCGCCTTGAGGCCGCGCGAGATCTCGGAAATTTCGGTGGCGCGATTTTCCTTCGTGCCCGGCACCGACATGAGCTGCAGGTAGTCGACGACGATGAGGTTCAAACCATGTTCGCGCTTGATGCGTCGCGAGCGTGCGCGCAATTCCGTGGGCGTCAGCGCCGGCGTGTCATCGATGAAGATCTTGGCGTCCTGCAGCTGCTTGGTGGCGCCCGTGATGCGCGGCCAGTCGTCCTCGGACAACTTGCCGCTGCGGATGTTGCCGAGGTGCACGCTGCCCACCGAAGACAGCATGCGCGTGAGGATCTGGTCGGCCGGCATTTCGAGCGAGAAGACGGCTACGGAAGCGCGTACCCCCTCTTTCAGTGCCGCGTGCTCCGCCATGTTGATGGCCAGCGTGGATTTACCCATCGACGGACGCCCCGCGATGATCAGCAGGTCGCCGCCGCGCAGGCCGCCGGTGAGCCTGTCGAAGTCGATGAAGCCCGTGGGCAGGCCGCGCGGCTTGTTGGGGTTGTTGTACAGATCGTCGATCTGGTCGATGAGCGCCGGCAACGCCTGCTTGGCGCTCACGTAACCCTTGCCACGCGACGAACCTTCCGCAATCGCGAAAATCTTGCGCTCGGCGTGTTCCACGAGCTCGCGCGCCGTCTCGCCCTCTTCGCTCCACACGGATCCGGCGATTTCGCCGCCGGTCGTGACGAGCTGACGCAACAGCGAGCGTTCCTTGACGATCTCCGCGTAGGCGCGCGCGTTGGCGGCGCCCGGCGTGTCACGCGTGAGCGTGCCGAGATACGCAAGTCCGCCGGCCTCGTTGAGTTTGCCGAGCCTTTGCAAATGCTCGGACACCGTGACCGGGTCGCAAGGCTGCGCCTCTCCGGCCAACGATGCGATGCTCTCGAAGATCAGCGTGTGATCGGGACGGTAGAAATCTTCCGCGACCACCACGTCGCCGACGTTGTCCCAGGCAGCGCGGTCCAGCATGAGCCCACCGAGGACGGCCTGCTCCGCTTCGATGGAATGCGGCGGCGCGCGCAGGTCACTGGCGGCGGAACTCTCGCGGCGAAACTTGGGTGTGCTCGACATGGACTCTCCCCGCTGGGGGATTAGTTTCCCCTCTCGGCGCGCAAAAAGAAAACGGCACCCCACCTTTCAAGGATGGGGTGCCGTCTAATCATCGCGTTGTGCGCGATTCAGTCTTCAGCCGTGATGATCACCGGCAGCTGCACGTCGATGTCCGTGTGCAGGTGCAGGGCCACCATGTGCTCGCCGACCGTACGCAGCGGGCCCGTGGGCAGACGCACTTCCGCGCGCGCCAGCTTGTGGCCCGACTTGGTCGTCGCCTCGGCGATGTCGGCCGTGCCGATCGACCCGAAGAGCTTGCCTTCGGTGCCGGCCTTGGCCGTGATCTGCAGCTTGAAGTCCTTGAACGCGGCGGCGCGTCTCTCGGCGTCCGCGAACTGGTCGCGCGCGACCTTCTCGAGCTCCGCGCGACGCGCTTCGAACTTCTTGACGTTGTCCGGGGTCGCGAGGGTCGCCTTGCCCTTGGGCAGGAGGAAGTTGCGGCCGTAGCCCGACTTCACCTTCACGCGATCGCCGATGTTTCCAAGGTTCGCCACCTTGGTGAGCAGAATGACGTCCATAGTTTTATCTCAATGCTGCTCGGTTAGTGTTGATCGGTATAGGGCAGCAGCGCGAGATAGCGGGCGCGCTTGATCGCCCCGGCGAGCTGACGCTGGTAGAACGCCTTCGTGCCGGTGATGCGGCTCGGGACGATCTTGCCCGTCTCGGTGATGTACTGCTTGAGGACGGCGAGGTCCTTGTAGTCGATCTGCTTCACGCCCTCGGCGGTGAAGCGGCAGAACTTGCGACGGCGCGAGAACGAACGGTTGCCGCCACCGGCACCACCGCCACCCGGGCCACTGCGACGCGGTTTGTCGTCTTTCATCAGGCGTTCACTCCCATGTCGTCGTCGTCACTGGCAAAGGGCGAATCGTCACGGCGTGAGCGCGTGCCCCCTTCCTTCTCTTCCTGCGCGGCCTTCGCCATCGGCGATGGCTCGGTCACGGCCTCGTCCATGTTGACCACGAGGTGGCGCAGCACGGCATCCGAGAAACGGAAAGCGCCCGTGAGCTCGGCCAGGATTTTCTGGTCGCACTCGACGTTCAGCAGAACGTAGTGGGCCTTGTGGACCTTGGCGATGGGGAAAGTCAGCTGGCGACGGCCCCAGTCTTCGAGACGGTGCACCGTGCCACCACCGGCGGAGATCATTCCGCGGTAGCGCTCGATCATGGCAGGGACTTGTTCGCTCTGGTCCGGATGGACCAGGAACACGATTTCGTAATGCCTCATGTCTACTCCTTGTGGATATAGCCGCCCAGGTGAGGGTCCCGGTGCAGCAAGGGGGTCAAAATCGGGCGCGAAGGATACTCAAGCGGCGCAGGCACTGGCAAGGGAAAGCGGACGCAAAATCCTCGTCGACAGAATGGGTTACCGGACCGGCCCGTTTCAGCGGGAAACGGGCCTGCCAGGGCCCCGGCTACTGTTTTTTCGCCCTGGCCTTCTCTTCCTTGCCCTTGAGGAAGGCTGCCTGGCCCAGGGCCTCGGCTCCCTGGCAGGTGATCCGCAACGCGATTTCGTCGCTGACCTGCGGCACGAAGGCATCGAGCTTGAAGTCCGAGCGCCGGAGCAGGCCGGTAGCATTGAAACCCACGGTGGCGACGCCGGTGCGCGGGTTGTCGCCGAGCTTCAGCACCTGCACGTGCAGCGTGACGGGCCGCGTGACGTCGCGCACGGTGAGATCGCCGGTGACTTCGAGCTGGTCTTTTGCCATGCCCTTCTCGACGCGCGTGCTCCTGAACGTGGCCCGGGGGAATTTCGCCACGTCGAAGAAATCTGCCGACTTGAGGTGCTCGTCGAGGTCGGGCACGCCGGTGATCAGGGAGGTCACCGGCAAGGTCACCTCGAGCGACGACATCGTGGGCTGCGCCGGGTCGAACTCCAGCACGCCCGTGCCCTGTGCGATCTGCGCGGTGGGATGCGAGAAGCCCAGGTGATCCCAGCTGATCACGACCTGGGTGTAGTTGGGCTCGAGCGTGTAGGTCGTCGCTAGAACGGGAGTGGCGGCGAGCGTCAGGGCGGCAAGGACGAGGCACTTCATGGGGGCTCCTGGGTTCAAGGTGTCGCGGGTTGCAGGTGTCGGGTGGACGCGAGCACCCTCCCCGGTGCGCGCCGAGAAGTCCTGACGCGGGCTGAGGCTTCGCTGAAAAGCATCTGAAAAGATCTGAACGCGGCGGAGCCGATCGCGCCGCCGTGCTATATCGCGCCCATGGATCGACTCACCACCATTCCACTGCGCATCGGCGACTGGCGCCTGGACCCACAGCTCGGCCAGCTCATGCGCGGCGACCAGGTCGAGAAGCTCGAAGCGCGCACGCTCAGGCTGCTCCAGTACCTCGCCGCCCGCGCGGGCGAAACTGTCAGCATCGAGGAGCTGCTGGACCATGTCTGGTCGGGCGTGGTCGTGACGCAGGATTCGGTGTACCAGGCCGTGACGGCGCTGCGCCGGCTGCTCGGGGACGACGCGAAGAACCCGCGTTACATCGTGACCGTTCCGCGGCTGGGATATCGGCTGGTGGCGACGGTGAGCCCGTGGATGGATGACGCCGCGGTTTATGCCGCAGGCATCGCGAGCGAGGCCGCACCGCGGCAACGGCACAAGCTCAGCGTGGGCGCATCGGTGATCGGCACGGTGCTCGTCGTGGTGCTGGGCTTCGCATGGTGGCATTCCGCGCGCCTCCCCGCGGCGAGGTCGCTCGCGGTGCTGCCCTTTCTCGATCTCACCACGCAGGCGATGAAGGAAGAGTACTTCGCGGACGGCCTCACCGAGGAGCTGATCAACCGCCTGAGCAAACTACCGGGCTTCGAGGTGCCCGCGCCGTCGGTGTCGTTCCACTACAAGCGTTCGAGCCTCTCGCCCGCGCAGATCGCGGACGAGGTGCGCGTGCGTTACCTGCTCGACGGCAGCCTGCGGGAAACGGCGGACGGGTTGCGCATCAGCGCCCGACTGGTGCGCGCCGAGGATGGCTTCGTGGTCTGGGCGGAGAACTACGATCGACCGAAGGGCGACCGCGTGATGATCCAGGATGACATTGCCGAAGAGGTTGCCGGCGCGATCAGGAGCTCCGTGAATTGATTCCGCGTCGAACCCCGCGAACCCTTCCCCGGCACCACTAGTTCCGCTGGCGCAAGGCCTCGTAGAGCAGCATGCCGGTGGCGACCGAGACGTTGAGGCTCTCGACTTCTCCCTGCTGAGGCAGGCGCACAAGGAAATCGCAGGTTTCGCGCGTAAGCTGGCGGAGACCGGACCCTTCCGCGCCCATCACGAGCGCGAGGGGGCCCGCGAGATCCGCTTCCTGCGCGAGCTTGGGCGCTTCGGCATCCGCGCCGACGATCCAGAGGCCGGCGTCCTTGAGCAGGCGCAGCGTGCGAGCGAGGTTCGTGACCACGGCGAGCGGCGTCGTCTCGGCAGCGCCCGCCGCCACTTTCCTCACGGTCGCATTCAATTGCACGGCGCGGTCCTTCGGGATCACCACGGCCAGCGCGCCGCAGGCATTCGCAGTGCGCAGGCAGGCGCCGAGGTTGTGCGGGTCCTGCACGCCATCGAGCACCAGCACGAGCGGCGCGCCTCTTCCTGAAGCAGGCTTCTCGAGCCGCGCGGCGATGCCGGCCAGGAGCTCTTCCTCGTGCCACGGCGCCAGTGGCTGCACGTCGACGTACACGCCCTGGTGCACGGCGTCGCCGAACAACTGTTTGAAGTGCGCGGCCGATGCCCGCTTGAGGGACTTGCCCGCCTTCTGCGCCAGCGCCTGGATCTGCGCCACGCGTGGCTCGGCGCGCCCTTCGACGACGGTCACCGCGCTCACGCGCCCGGCATGTCGTTCGAGCAGCGCTCGCACGGCGTGCAAGCCATAGACCTTCTCGCTCAATCAGCTCCCCCGTCCGCGTTTCTTCGGGGCCGATCGAGGCGCTGATTTCCGGTGAGGCGATTTCTGCATCTTGGGCGCGGGTCCCTGCTCCACTTCCACGAGCGCGAGATCGACCAGGCCTTCGATGGGATTCACGCTGGTGACGATGACGTGCACGCGCGTGCCCATGCCGAGGCGGCGCTTCAACGTGCGGCCGACCCAAGCGCGTCCGCCGGGTTCCATGACGTATTCGTCGTCGCGCAGATTGTCGATGTGCAGGAGCCCGTCAACGCCCACGGCCGTGAGCTGCACGAAGGCGCCGAACTCGACGACGGTGGTGATCAGGCCTTCGAAAGTCTGGCCGATGCGGTCGCGCAGATAGACACACTTGAGCCACGCGTTCACGTACCGGTCCGATTCGTCGGCACGCTTCTCGAGCTGCGTGAGCTCGGCGCCGGCGATCGCGAGTTGCGCGCCGTCATACCGCTGGGCATACGGATCGGAGTTGGACAGCATGGATCGCAAGGTCCGGTGCACGACGAGGTCAGGATACCGCCGGATCGGGGACGTGAAGTGCGCGTAGTGCCCCAGCGCCAGGCCGAAGTGCCCGATGTTCTCGGGTTGATAGACGGCCTGCTGCATGGAGCGGACCACCAGCGATTCGAGGAATGGCCGCTGCTCGTCATTCGGAAACCGATCGGTGATCGCGCGGAAGTCGCGCGGCTGCACGTCTTCGGGTAGTTCGGCCGCGACCCCGAGCGCGTTCAGCGTCTCGAGCAGGACGTTGATCTTCTTTTCCTCGGGCTTGCCGTGCACGCGGTACAACGTGCCGACCCGCGATTTCTCCAGCTCCTTCGCCACGGCGACGTTGGCGAGGATCATGCATTCCTCGATGAGCTTGTGCGCCTCGTTGCGCTCGTACATGTAGACACGCTGTATCCGCCCCGCCTCGTCGATGTCGAACTCGGCTTCAGCGGCATCGAACTCGAGCGCACCGCGCTTGTGGCGCGCCTTCTGCAATGCGCGGTAGACGTCGAGCAGCGGCAGCAGCCGCTCGGTGAGACCGCCCAGCTCAGCGCGTGCCTCGGGCTTCCCTTCGAACAGCGCCGCAAAGGCCAGCGTATAGGTCAGCCGCTTCGCCGAGCGCATCACCGCCGGGTAGCAGCGTGATTCGAGCAGCACCCCGGTGCGCGACACGATCATTTCGGACGCGAAGCACAGCCGGTCGACATGGGGCTGCAGCGAGCACAGCACGTTCGACAACGCGAACGGCAGCATCGGGATCACCGTGGTCGGGAAGTACACGCTGGTGCCACGCTCGCGCGCGCAGGCGTCGAGCGCCGTGCCCCGCCGCACGTAGTAGCTGACGTCCGCGATGGCGACGATGAGCCGGAAGCCCTTTGCGTGCGGCTCCGCATACACCGCGTCGTCGAAATCCTTGGCGGTTTCGCCGTCGATGGTGACCAGCGGCAGATCGCGCAGATCGACGCGGCGCGCCGCCTCGGCCGGGTCCACCTCGGTGCCGAAGGTTTCCGCCTCGCGGATCGCCTCGGGCGAGAACTCGCGCGGCAGATCGAAGCGCGCCACGGCGGCTTCGGTCGCGAGCTCCACCGGCTTCTCCGGATCGAGTCGCTGCGTGACCCGAGCCTGGGGAGTCGAGCCCTGTCCCGCGTATCGCGTGACCGCCGCGATCACCCAATCGCCGTGCCGCGCACCGTTGAGATCATTGGGCGCCACCAGGCAGCGCATGCCGACGCGCCTATCGGCCGCGGTGACGAAGGCCGTGCGGCCATGGACTTCCAGGGTGCCGACGAAGGCCTTGGTGGCGTGCTCGAGTATCTTTTCGAGCCTGCCGGAATAGCGGCCATCCCGGCCGCGCTCGACCGAGACGCGCACGCGGTCGCCGTGCATCACGCCGGCCATCTGCGGCGGCGGCAGGAACACGGACTCCTCCATGCCCTCCACGCGCACGAAGCCAAAGCCGGCGCGATTGGCGCTGACCACGCCTTCGACCGTCTTGCCTGGCGCGGCCTTCGAGTGTTGGTGGGGACCCGGCGCCGAGGGTCGGCGCGTGTTCCGGGATTCCTGTCGCGGGTTCTCTCGACGTCCGCGTTTGTCGTTGCTTCTTTTCAAAGTGAGGCGATTCTACCCCGTGGAGTGGTTTGTTCCGACAGACACGTCCGGTTCGCCGCGGCCACGATGCGGTAAACCCAGGGGAGCAATGCCATGAGCAAGTCAAAGATCTCAGCGCTCGCAATCTGCGCGGTGGCTTCCGTTTCGGGCGCCGCCGATCTCACGCTCTACACCGACGGTGAATTCCAGGGCCGACCGCTGAACGTGATCATCGACATGAAGCAGTTGGGCAGCATGAATTTCAACGATCGCGCGTCGTCGGTGGTTATCGAGAAAGGCGCCTGGGTCCTTTGCACCGACGAGGACTTCTCGGGAAAATGCGTGACGCTCGAGCCCGGCAAGTACGGCTCGCTGCGCGACATGGGCCTGGATGACACCATCACCTCGGTGCGGCGCCGCGATGCGATGAGCCCGGGTGTATTCAGCGACGCACAGGCGACCACGCGGGAAAATTGACAGCCTTCGCGGCCCTTTAAAATTGACAGCCTTCGCGGCTGTACGTAGATTGCGCCGCTCTTCGCACCCTGCCCGGGTGGCGGAATTGGTAGACGCACTAGTTTCAGGTACTAGCGAGTAACATCGTGGAGGTTCGAGTCCTCTCCCGGGCACCAACTGAACTCTTGATTTTCAGTTACTTACCCCTCTGAAACCTTCAGCGACCGGTCGCATCCTGCTGTGGCGAGGCGCCAGCCTCTGGATCGGGCTCGCCGGTGAACCGGCCGGCGTCCACGCGCACCACGCGGTGCAGATTTCACTTCCCTTTCCACCCGGCCGCCTCCGTATCGCGACTCCCGAGACCGACTGGGTGACTTACGACGCCGCCGCGGTCGCGGCCGATCAGCCCCACGCTTTCGACGCTCGCGGCTTGCTCATGGCAAGCATCTTCGTGGAGCCTGAATCGCGCGAGGGGCGCCAGCTCCAGGTGTCCTTCGGCGGCCAGGGCGTCCGGGCTGTCGATACGCGGCCCCTGGCCGCGGAACTCACGGCACTGGCCGGAGGATTCGAACGCGGCGACGGCGACGACAACCTCATGCAGCTCACGCGCTCCGCGATCGGCAAGCTCGCAGGCTCGACTCCCGCCGCAAACGAGCCGGCCGACGCGCGGATTGCACGCTCCATCGAACTGATACGCGCCCGATTGGGCGGCTCCATCGCCCTCGCGTCCATCGCCAGGGATGTTCACCTCTCACCTGACCGGTTCCGGCACCTCTTCCTCGAGGAGACTGGCGTTGGGCTGCGGCCCTACGTGCTCTGGTTGCGCCTCGAGACTTCGCTCGCAGCCTACGTCGCCGGCAGCACGCTCACCGACGCGGCTTTCGCCGGCGGCTTCGCGGACTCCGCTCATTTCTCGCGCACCTTCAAGCGGATGTTCGGCATCTCGCCGGCCAGCGTCCGGCCCGAATAGCCGTTTCGTACAAGCCCACCGAGGCGCCGCTCCGTAGATTGGTCCCGTGTTCGAAACCCGGTAACCAAGGAGCTTGAAATGAAAGACACGAAACAGAACCTCTGCGCCTGCAACACCTGCGAGCCCGCGAACTGCGGTTGCGGCTGCCAGCAGGCTGATGCCGACAAGGCGTGCGCGTGCAATGCGAAGTGCGGCTGCGGCGAACACTGCCGCTGCGCGCAGTGCTCGGAAGCGTCGAAGTGAATCCCGGAGTCGGATCGGGCGGGTGGCGCGCGCTGAGCGCGCTGCTCGCGTTCATTGCGCTTTCCACGCTTCCGGTCCCCGCGTCCGCGGACAGTACGGTGGAACGGGTCCCGGCCCATGAAGCGCGGGTTGGCCGTGCCCGGCCGGTCATCGCGGTAGTGGGCGAGAACGCTGGCACCGAGCTCACCGATTTCGTCATTCCGTTCGGCATCCTGAGCCAGTCCAACTCGGCGGAAGTCTTCACGGTCGCGACACATGAAGGCCCCCTCCGGATGTGGCCGGCGCTGCGGATCCAGCCCGACCTCACGATCGCGTCGTTCGACACGCGGTTCCCAGAAGGCGCCGACTACGTGATCGTTCCGGCCGTCATGACGGACGAGAAAAAACCCACGCTGCTCGTGCGGTGGATCAAAGCGCAGGCGGACCGCGGCGCGGTCATCGTGAGCATCTGTGATGGCGCATTGACGGTCGCGGCAGCTGGCGTGTTCGAGGGTCGTCGCGCGACGGGTCATTGGGCGACGCTCGAGCGCCGCAGGCGCGAATATCCCGGTACGGATTGGCGCGAGAACGTCCGCTATGTGGCGGACGGCCGCGCGATTTCCAGCGCGGGCGTGAGCGCATCGATCCCGCTGTCGCTTGCACTCGTCGAGGCGATCGCAGGACCGGACCGCGCGCACGAAGTGTCCCGGGAAATTGGCGTCCACGACTGGAGCAGCACGCACGACAGTGGGAAATTCCGCCTCGGCCTCGGCAGCTATTCGCTCGCGATCGGCAACTGGTTGCTGCCGAGCCGCGAGATCGGCCTCGGCATAGATCAGAGCGTCGACGAGATTTCGCTGGCCCTGACGGCCGATGCGTTCTCACGCACGTATCGCAGCCGCGCGGTCACGGTCGCCGGCACGCGTGGGCCGGTGCGCACGCTGCATGGCCTCACCGTGCTGCCGGACCGCATCAAGGGCGAGGACAAACTACCTCGACAGCTTCGTCCAGGTTCCGGAACCGGGCCATCGGCCACGGCACTGGATCGCACGCTCGCGGACATTGCCGGAATGTACGGCCGCCGGACGGCAAGCTTCGTGGCGCTGCAGATGGAATATCCGCGGTCCAGATGAAGACGCGAGCGGCCGGTCCGCGGCCGCTCCGCCGATTCACACTGCGGCGAGCACGTCGTTGAGCGTGGCCGGATCCACGGGCTTCACCAGGTGACCGTCGAACCCCGCCTCTTCCGTCTTGTGCCGGTCCTGTTCCTGTCCCCAACCCGTGACCGCGATCACCTTGAGATCTCTGCCCCAGGGTTCCAGGCGCAGGCGCCGGCACACCTCGTGACCGTTCATGCGCGGCATGCCGATGTCGAGCAGTATCAGATCGGGTCGGTATTTCTCGGCCGCCGCGAGCGCCGCTTCTCCGTCATGGGCCAGGTGCGTCTCGTTGCCGTTGAGCCCCAGCAACATGGCCAGTGACTCGGCGGCGTCCTCGTTGTCGTCCACGACGAGCACCCGTCGCGGCGCGGCGGGGCGGGATTCGGGCGCGGTCGCATCGAGTGCCGGCATCATGCTCAGGATCGGCAGCAGCACCGCGAACTCGCTGCCTTTCCCGACGCCGGCGCTATGCGCTTCGATGGTGCCGCCGTGCAATCCGACGAGGCGCCGGGCCAGGGTCAGGCCGATGCCGAGACCACCCTGGGCGCGCGCGTTGTCGGCCACCTGCGTGAACATCTCGAATACGTCCTGCAGCCTGTCCAGCGGGATTCCGATGCCCGTGTCGCGAACCCGTACCTCGACCTGCTCGCCTCGGCGACGCACGGTCACGGTGATCGTCGCGCCCGTTGGCGAATACCGCGACGCATTCGTGAGCAGGTTGCCGAACACCTGCGCGAGGCGCGTCGGGTCGGCGTGTAGATAGATCGCGCCACCCTCGATGTCCAGCCTGAGCTCTTGCTGCGCGGCCTCCGTCAATGGGCGGCAGATCTCGACGGCGGTCTGGAGGATGGCGCCGAGCGCCACGTCCGACTTGCGCAACTCCAGGCGATTGTGCGTGATGCGACTGAGATCGAGCAGATCGTCGACCAGCCGCACCAGCTGCCGCAGCTGCCGGTCCATGGTGTCGCGCGCGCGACGGCGCAGCGCCGGATCGGAGTCGTCGAGGCGCAGCACCTCGAGCAGGCTGGACATGGGCGCCAGCGGATTGCGCAGCTCGTGCGCCAGCGTGGCCAGGAACTCGTTCTTGCGGGTATCGGCCGAGGAAAGCTCGGCAGCCAGCTGGCGCAGGTTGTCGGCCAAGCGCGCGCGCTCGGCTTCGGCCTGCCGCCGCGCGCTGATGTCGCGCACGATCTTCGAGGCGCCGACGACCTGGCCGGCGTCGTTGTAGATGGGCGAGATGGTCAGCGCCACCGGGAACTTGTAGCCGTCGCGATGCAGGCGCTCGGTCTCGAAGTGCTCGATGCGCCGCCCGGCACTCAGGCTGGCGATGATGCGGTCTTCCTCCGCCAGTCGATCGGGCGGGATCACCACCGAAATGTGCTTGCCGATGACCTGCTCCGGGGTATGGCCAAACAACCTCTCGGCGGCGACGTTCCAGCTCTTGATGATGCCGTCGAGCGACTTGCTGATGATGGCGTCTTCCGAAGATTCGACGATCGACGCGAGGAAGCGCGCCGACAACAGCTGCTGCGCCTGTTCTTCGGCGTAGCGCCTGCGTACTGCCTGGTCGCGCAGCACCTGTCTTCGCGCATGGCGCAGCGCATGGCCCATGACGATGATGACGCCGCAGGTGAACGCATAAGCGATGAAGCCGAATACGTTGGCGGATGTGAGCACAAGCATCGAACCGCGCGGCTCGATGAACAACCATGCGCACGCCACGTACCCGAGTATCGCGACCACGGCCGCCGGCCACACGCCTCCCGCCCATACCGCGCACGCGACGGCGCCGAATCCAGTGACCAATGGCAGCGTGTTGCCGAGCGCCGGATCCAGCACCCATCGCAGGCCGATCGCAGTCAGCAGCGCGAATGCCGCAATGAGCAAGCTTCGCGGGTAGGAGCTGGTGTGATTCTGCAGGACGGCTTCCGGCATGACGCCGGAACCTATCACGAGGTGCGGATACCCCAGCAATAAGGATCGGCCTTGTCGAGCAGGAACCTGCTCTCCGACGTCACCCACGCCCGTCCGATGATGGTAGGAGCAATCGTGCCGGCCGACCGGTCCAGCCAGCGGAAACGACCGCGGAAACTGCTGCCGATGATGCTTTCCTGCACCCACTCCTTGCCTTCCTCGAGCTTGCCCTCGGCCGCGAGGCACGCCAGCTTGGCGCTGGTGCCCGTGCCGCAGGGCGAACGGTCGTAGGCCTTGCCCGGACAGAGCACGAAGTTGCGGCTGTCAGCACCCGCTTGCCGCGCGGGACCGAACAGCTCGACGTGATCGACTTCCGGAAAACCCTGTGAGTTGATGGCCTGCCGCACGCGCCACGTGAACTCGGTGAGCGCGTCGATGTGGGCGAGCGTGAGCTCGCGGCTGCCGCCCTCGGGCCCCCCGGCACCGACCCCGCCGGCATCGACGAGGTAGAACCAGTTGCCGCCCCAGGCCACGTCGCCGGTCACGGCACCGATGCCCGGGACGTCCACGGAGACCGCGCGCGCCTTGCGATAGCTAGGCACGTTGGCGACCTCCACTTCGCCATCCGCATGCAGCGTCGCATCCACCGGGCCGACCGGCGTGTCGATGCGGATGGCACCCGGCCGCAGGCGCCCGGCGTGGGCCAGCGAGGCGATCACGCCGATGGTGCCGTGCCCGCACATGCCCAGCATGCCGACGTTGTTGAAGAAGATCACACCCAGCTGACAATCTTCGCGCTCCGGGGCCACTAACAAGGCGCCGACCATCACGTCGGACCCGCGCGGCTCGTTGACGATGGCCGAGCGATACTGGTCGAAGCGGTCGCGGAAAATACGCGCCCGTTCGGACAGCGGCCCCTTGCCGAGCTCCGGGCCGCCGGCCAGCACCAGGCGGGTGGGTTCGCCGGCCGTATGGGAATCGATGACGCTGATGTTCTGCATGCGGCTACGTTAACCGAGAGCCCGTAACTCATGCCATTGAACCGGGCCGCTCACCCCCGGTACGTCGCCTCCACCCAACAACGCGCGTGCCGCGGCCTGTTTCGGCGAGGGCCCGACCTCAGCTCGCTGCCGCCCGCGAAAAGCCGCAACGCAGGACGCGCCAGGCCTAACAATCCGTCAATGTCAGACGAATCTTCGCGCGCAGCGCGCGTCGCACCTACGTGACAAACCTTTAATGCCGGAGATACCGCCATTGGAGCGGTGTAAGGTTGGCGTCATAGCAACACGTCGCGACGCGCCGTTCACGCGGCGTCGATGCGCTTGCAGCGCGTCTCCTCCGCGACGTACCACGAGAGGGTTGTATGAACAATTTCCCACGTTCCCTTCTGGGCGCGGCCATCGCTTCCATCATTGCCGCGCCCGCAGTAGTTTGGGCGCAGTCCGCCGACGCCACGCTGCGCGGCACCGCGCCGGCCAACTCCGAGATCACGGCGCGCAACGTCGCGACCGGCGTCACGCGGCGCACCAAAGCCAACGCCGCTGGCGGCTATGTGCTGCCGGGCCTGCCGCCAGGCACCTATCGCATTGATGCCGGCGCGGGCACGGAGACCACGGTTACGGTGACCGTGGCTTCGACCGCCACGCTCGATCTCGCCGCCGGCACCGCGGAGGCGGTGGCGGAAGAGCCGATGCAGGAAGTCACCGTGCAGGGCCGTCGCCTCCAGGAGGTTCGCACTTCGGAAGTAGGCACCACGGTTTCCCAGCAGCAGATCGAAACCACACCGCAGATGACGCGCAACTTCCTCGAGTTCGCCGACACCGTCCCCGGGGTCGTGTTCGAGGTGGATTCGAGCGGACGCACCTCGATACGCGGCGGCGCGCAGAATGAAAACGGCGTGAATCTATACATCGACGGCGTCGGCCAGAAGGGCTACGTACGTTCCGGCGTCTCGGGGCAGTCGGGTGATACGCAAGGCAACCCGTTTCCGCAGCTCGCCATCGGTGAGTACAAGGTCATCACGTCGAACTACAAGGCGGAGTACGACCAGATCTCGAGCGCGGCCATCACCGCGCAGACGAAATCGGGCACCAACAAGTTCGAAGGCGAAGCCTTCGGCACCTACACGGCCGACAATTTCCGCGCGAGGACGCCGGGTGAGCTCGACTCGGGGACCAAGACGCCTTCGGAGAGCAAGGAGTACGGCGTGGCCTTCGGCGGCCCCATCATCGAGGACAAGCTGCACTTCTTCGTGACCTATGAAGCGAAGCGTTACGTCACGCCGAAGACGGTCACCATCGATGGCAGTCCGCCCGACGCGATCGCGGCGCAGCTGCCCGCCGATGCGGCCGCGCAGCTCGGCGCCGCGAGCATCGCCTTCGACGAAGACCTGTACTTCGCGAAACTCGATTGGGCCCTCTCGGACATGGACACGCTGACGCTGTCCGCGAAGATCCGCCAGGAGAGCAGTCAGGGCGATCAGACCGGCACGGGCACCGCGCAATCGGCGGCCGTGGTCACCGACAACGACGACAACCGGTACGAGCTGAGCTGGCAACGCAACGCGGAGCGCTGGCAGAACGAAGTGCAGTTCACGTACGAGGACGCATTCTTCGTCCCGCAGATCGCGGGCAGCGACTCGAATGGCTCGGTCTATTCATGGAGCGCAGGTCCCAACAACGACCCGGTCATGCTCAGGGTCGATGGCGCGGATCCGCGCGCCGGTCAGAACAAGGGGCAGAAAGGCTGGGGTCTCTCCGATGTCATCACCTTTCCCGACGTCGGCGGCGCGCACACGATCAAGGCTGGCGTGAAGTACAAGAGCATCGAGCTCACGGCTGCCGATTCCATCCCCGGAAACCCGATCTTTTTCTACGACGTAGCCGCGACCGGCGCCGCCACCATCCCGTGGAAGGCGGTATTCGCCCTGCCTTTCGGCGACTTCGATTCGACGGTCACCTCGAAAGACAAACAGTTCGGCCTCTTCGTGCAGGACGACTGGACGGTCAACGACAAGCTCACGCTGAATCTCGGGCTTCGCTGGGACGTCGAGAAAAATCCGTCGTACCTCGATTTCGAGACGCCGCAGTTCTTCGTCGACATGCTGAACACGGAGATCTCGCCCGGGCTGACGTATGGTCAGTCGCTGGGTCTTTCCAGCGACCCGAATGTGGCCGTGGACATCAACGACTACATCTCGACCGGCAACAATCGCAAGGAGCAGACCGACGCCTTTCAGCCGCGCCTCGGCTTCTCGTACGACCTGGGAGCCGACCAGTCGCACGTGATCTTCGGCGGCGCGGGCCGCGCCTATGACCGTACGCTGTACGACTACCTGCAGCTCGAGCAGACCAAGTTCGTGCTGGCGACCACCGAGGTGCGCATCAACACCACGGATCATCCCTGCGCGGTGAACGGTACTTCGTGCCTCACCTGGGATCCGAATTTCGCCGCCGATCCGGATGCGTTGTCCACGCTGCTCGCGGGTCGCGCCGGAGAGATCAACCTGATCAACAACGATCTCAAGGTGCCCTACTCCGATCAGTTCAGCCTGGGCATGCGCAACCGGCTCGCGGACTGGAACACCAGCGTCTCCGTGTCGCGCATCCTCAGCAAGGAGGGCTTCGTGTTCACGCTGGGCAATCGCTACCCGAACGGCGACTTCTGGCAGAACCGCAGCCAGCCGTGGAGCAACGGTCCGCCGGGGCTCGCGGGCAATCTCATCATCGGCGGCAACGGCATCGAGACGAAGAGCACGCAGCTGCTGCTCTCCGCGGAGAAGCCATTCACCGAGGACTCGCACTGGGGCGCCACGTTCTCGTACACGTTCACGGACGCCGAACAGAACCGCGACATCGACCAGCACTATGTGTTCGATGCCGCGTCGATCAACGAATTCCCGTTCATCCTCTCCAATGCGGCGGCCAAACACCGCTTCGTGGCGACGGGGTCGTATGCCGGGCCCTGGGGCCTCACGTTCGCGGGCAAATTCACGTGGTCGTCGCCGATTCCAAAGAACGAAATCGGCTGCCTGAACGCGCCTGACGTATTCCCGACCGGCGCGGCCTGCACGGCGGTGGGCTACGACATCGGCGGCACGGGCTACAAGTCGCTGGACCTTCAGGTCACCAAGAACTTCGAGCTCGGCGACCTCGGGTCGATGTATCTGCGTCTGGATGGCATCAACCTGACGAACGCCTACAACCTGGTCGACTACATCAACACCACGGGCGCCAATGGCGTGGTCAACGGTGGCCGCTACAATCCGATCGGCAACATCACCGGCCTGCCCAGAACCGTGCGCGCCTCGTTCGGCATCCGCTTCTAATGCAAGTGCGCCGGCGCTGCGGCTCCTTTTGGGGCTGTTAGCGCCGGCGATCTTTGCTTTAATCGGGTCGTGGACGACACGCGACTCCGCAGCATCGTGATCATCGGCGGGGGGACCGCGGGCTGGATGGCCGCGGCGGCGCTCGCGCGCGCGCTCGAGTTCCCGGTCAGCATCCAGGTCGTCGAGTCCGAGGACATCGGCACCGTCGGCGTGGGCGAAGCCACGGTCACGCACCTGCGTGCATTCAACCAGTCGTTGCAGATCGACGAGGTCGACTTCGTCCGCGCGGTGCGCGGCACGTTCAAGCTGGGCATCCAGTTCGTGGACTGGGCCCGCATCGGCGACCGCTTTGTGCACGGCTTCGGCACGATCGGCCACGACTACCGCTCGTTGCCGTTCCACCAGTATTGGATCAGGCTTCACCACCAGGGCAAGGCGCACGAGCTCGGCCAGTACTCGCTGAATGCCGCTGCCGCACCCGCCGGCAAGTTCCTCTCCGGCGCCGCGGACGTACCCGCGGGCTCGCCTTTGTCGCAGGTACAGTACGCCTATCACCTGGATGCTTCGCTGTACGCGCAGTACCTGCGTCGTTACGCGGAGCGCCGGAATGTCAGGCGTATCGAGGGTGAAGTCGTCGACGTGAAGCTGCGCGGCGAGGATGGCTTCATCGAGGCCGTCATCTTGAAGTCAGGGATGACGATCGCCGGCGACCTCTTCATCGATTGCTCGGGGTTCCGCGGCCTGCTGATCGAGCAGGCACTGGAGACAGGGTATGAACAGTGGTCGCACTGGCTGCCCTGCGACCGTGCGGTTGCCGCGCCCAGCGAGAAGTCGCAACCGGCACCGCCCTTCACGCGCGCCACGGCCCGACCTGCCGGCTGGCAATGGCGCATACCCCTGCAGCATCGCGTGGGCAATGGCCATGTCTACTCGAGCGCGCACCTGGGCGACGACGAGGCGGCGGACACTTTGACCAAGAACATCGAGGGCCGCGCGCTCGCGGAGCCCCGCGTGCTCAGGTTCACCACCGGCCGCCGCAAGCAGATGTGGAATCGCAATTGCGTCGCGTTGGGCCTCGCGAGCGGATTCCTCGAGCCATTGGAATCGACCAGCATCCATCTCATCCAGACCGGCATCGCGAGGCTGATCCAGATGCTGCCGGACCGGCGCATGAGCCCGGTCTTGCGTGCCGCATTCAATGCGGAAGCTGCCTTCGAGATCGAACGCATCCGCGACTTCCTGGTCCTGCATTATCACGCCACGCAGCGACGCGACTCCGAGTTCTGGCGATACTGCGCGCACATGAGCATCCCCGACACTCTGCGTGCGCGCATCGAACTGTTCCGCGAAAGCGGCCGCTTCTATCGCAATGCCGACGAGTTCTTCGCGCTCGACAGCTGGGTGCAGGTCATGATCGGCCAACGCATCGTGCCCGCCGCGCATCACCCGCTGGCCGACGCGGTCTCCGACGCCGATGTCGCACAACTCGGCGAGAGCGTGCGGCAGGTGATCGCGAGCTGCGTCGCCGCCATGCCCACCCACGAGCAGTTCATCGATCGTCACTGCCGCGCGCAGGTGGCCGCGTGAAGTTGCCGGCGCTCGTTTTTTCCTGCGCTCTCGCCGCGACGTTCTCGCTGGGCGGCTGCAAGACGCCCGTGGCTGCGCCCATCGAGCCGGTGGTCGTGGCCGAGTCGCTGCCCGTGATCAATCGCCTGGACCCGCTGTTCGAGGACATCGAGCGGCGCACCTTCGATTTCTTCTGGGACACCGCCGAGCCCGAGACCGGCCTCGTGCCGGATCGCTGGCCGCGTCCGCCTTTCTCGAGCATCGCCGCCATCGGCTTTGCGCTGAACGCCTACTGCATCGGTGCCGAGCGGCGCTATGTGACGCGGGCCGCGGCGCGCGAGCGCGTGCTGCTCACGCTCAAGTTCCTGCATGGTCTGCCCCAGGGCCCCGACTCCGCTACCACGGCGGGCTACCAGGGGTTCTTCTATCACTTCATCAATTTCACCACGGGCCTGCGCTACGGCAACTCCGAGCTCTCGACCGTGGACACGGCGCTGTTCATGGCCGGCGCGCTGTTCGCGGCCGGCTATTTCGACAGCGATGACCCCGCCGAAAAAGAGATCCGGCGCATCGCGCAGGAACTGTACGAGCGCGTCAACTGGCCGTGGTCGATCGAACACGTGCCCGACATCCGCATGGCCTGGAGCCCCGAGCAGCAGTTCGAGGTGCACGACTGGCGCGGCTACAACGAGGGAATGATCGTCTACGTGCTCGCGCTCGGCAGTCCGACTCACCCGGTCGCGGCCGGCACCTGGGACTCCTTCACGTCAAACTACTACCGTCACTGGGGCACGCTCGAGGGGCAGACGCATTTGACCTTCGGGCCGCTGTTCGGCCACCTGTTCAGCGCCATCTGGATCGACTACCGCGGCATCAAGGACGAGTTCATGTGGCCGCAGGGCATCGATTATTTCGAAAACAGCCGCCGGGCCGTGCTCGCCCAGCGCGCCTATGCGATACGCAATCCGCTCGACTGGCGCGGCTATGGTCCTAACATCTGGGGCCTGACGGCGAGCGACGGGCCCGGATACTTCAAGATGCCGTACCTCGGCCAGACGCGGCAGTTCCACGCGTACGCGGCGCGCGGCGTGAGCCTGGTCGAGACAGTGGATGACGGCACCATCGCGCCCTACGCCGCCGTCGCTTCGTTGCCCTTTGCGCCCGAGGTCGTGATCCCGGCGACGCAGGAAATGCACAAGAAGTACGGCTCGCAGATCTACGGCAAGTATGGTTTCGTCGATGCCTTCAACATGAGCTTCGACTACGACGTGCCCTTGCACCGCGGCAAGCGCGTCCGTGGCTTCGGCTGGGTGGCGAGCGACTACCTAGGCATCGACCAGGGGCCGATCATCGCGATGATCGAAAACTACCGCAGCGAGCTCATCTGGAAGGTGATGAAGCGCAATCCGTTCATCGTGCGCGGATTGAAGCGCGCGGGATTCGAAGGCGGCTGGCTGCAGACCGTCTCGCCCTGACGCGCGCTACTTCTTCTTGCGCGAACCGCCGCGCGAGCCGCTCTTCGCCCGAGCGGAGCTCTTGCCCTTGGATCTGCTCTTGGCCCTGGATTTGCTCTTGGCCTTGCCGGGCACCTTGCCGCCGGCCCTGCGGGCTTCGGACAGGCCTATCGCGATCGCCTGCTTGCGGCTGGTCACTTTCTGGCCCGAACCGCCACTGCGCAACGTTCCTTCCTTGCGCTCGTGCATCGCACGCTGGACCTTCGATTGCGCCTTCTTGCCATACCGTGAAGCCATGAGAACGCTCCTGTTCGACGTTGGAGCGGTGAGTTCACTCCGGCGTCACGTCACTGGCTGTCGGTGCATGCACTTCATCGGCGTCAGTCAAGGGTTTCAGCCGAATCGCAGTTTGAAGTCCTTGGCGGGCTCGGAAACCGACTCGAGCGTCTCGACGAAGCTCGTGTGCCAGGCCGTGATGGAATTCCGGCGCAGCACATCCACCATGGTCTGGTGGCGCTCGCGTCGTTCGGCGATGGGCATGTTGAAGGCCTGCTGGATCGCATGCGCCATGCCGCGCGCATCGTAGGGATTCACCATGACCGCACCGGTGAGCTCCCGCGCGGCGCCCGCGAGCGTCGAGAGGATGAGCACGCCGGGGTCCGCGGGATCCTGCGCCGCGACGAACTCCTTGGCCACGAGGTTCATGCCGTCGCG